>JAUYMU010000061.1 GCA_030698405.1 Bacteroidota bacterium | reverse complement strand
CTGGACACTATCAGGTGCACAGCAAATGCTCAATTTGAGAGTATGTTATAAAAGTGGACAAAGCAGAATGTTGCATAAACTAATAACAAATTATCAAAAAGTTGCATGATTCAGAAAAAAGGGAATTTTGTCGTACACCCCACCCCTTCCACAAGTTGTTAATTGTGGAAAATTAAATATTGGTATTAGGCTACAACCATGAAACGCGCCATGATCGGCATTTACCAATAATGGTATGTTAATATAAGTTGCAGAGGTACAACGTTTGAAACACCCAACCCCTACCGTGGTTACATTTGGAAAATCTATATATGGCAAGCTATTACAATAAGAAAAACATTCTTCAGGTAAAGATGCATAACTACTAAATGGTAATATCAAATCTGATAATAAGTAAGCATCTGCAAACGTAAATCTTGATATTAAAGTAGCATCGGGTAAATGAATCTTTGTAATGTTTGGACAACCGGGACCGGTACCATAATCACTAAACACCCCTTCACCACAACCAACAACACAATTTTCATGATCAACTATTCCTAATAAATTAATTCCATTAATACTATCACCAAACAAATACGGTTTTAATGTAATATTACTGCCACCTATTAATTTAACTGTATTTTCAGTAATTGAAACATTTGTAAAAGCTCCACCATTAACGGGTAAATCAAAAAACGTATTCCAATCGCTTACACTCGTAGCATCTGCAACCGGTACGTTTGCTATACTATCCCATGTTAATAACAAACCAGTGCCTAAAGCCGGAAAATCCCGAAACCGCCAATCGGTATAGTTTGTGCGCTGGTCCCAATCAAAAACAAAATCAAAGCGACCATTCGGAAACTTGATTGAAGTAATACCGGCGGCCTGTGTTACCCTTTTGATCAGGCAATGGTTTGGAGCCGTTACGCTGTTGTATTTAAAAAACCCTAAATACATATCGTCCGGGTTGGTATCGTCCATAATGTCAAGGATTAACCCCTGTTCTAAGGCTGTTGATAGTAGGCTCATTTGTTAACCTTTAAGTTGTTTGTAAATTGTATGTATTGAAAGTAAAAGCAGTATAAAACTGGCTGTAAGGATCAGGTTTTTTGTGCTTAAAAAATTCATTGTGTTTTTTTTTTCATGATTGCCTGGTATTCCGACGGTAAACCAACTGAAACTTTTGCTTCAACTTCGGTGCGCGTAATCTGGCCGTTTTTGTTCAGGTCTAAACCGGCGTTTTGGCTGGCAATTTTCGAGGCTGAAAGGGTAGAAGTCTGCAAAACGTATTCTGGTGGCTTATTCATTGCAAGCGGGAAGAAAACCGCCAAATAAACGTCAACCATTGCGTTCATACGGTTTTTGTATGGCTTCAGGTAGGCATAAACATAGTCGAGTTGTTCTACCGCTGTCATTTGTAAAAGGCTGGCGGTGGTGGTACCCAAACCACGGGCGGTCGATGGCATAAACTGTATAAGCCCGGTGGCTCCTGAAGTTTTATTTACCGCCCGGTGGTTCAATGTGCTTTCAAAGTACATTACCCACATCAACCAGTTAGGGTCAATATTCAGCAGGTCGGATATATAGCGTACTTTGTCGGTAAATTGTGACGTTACGCGGCTGGAATGGATTAAATTCATGGTTTTATTTTTATTGGTTTTTTGTTTGTATTTTTTTCTGAAGCGCGCCCGGTCAGGTTGCGGCAAAATTCGCGGTCGGCGGCGGTAATGTTAGATTTTACCCATTTACCAGCCCAGGCAGACCATTTAAAACCGGCTTTCGATAATTGTTTCAGGATAGCAACCGAGGGTTTTGTTTTTGCTGATATTTCGGCGTTTTGGTTTTTAAAATAGCCGTTTTCAGTCCAGTATAAACCATTTGTTTCTGTTTTTGCTGATGCCGCTTGTGGCGCGCTGAACAGATCGAAACCGGTTTGCCGTTCAAGGCTCGAAAATTCAGATTCTAATTGTCGTTTCCGTTCAATTTTGCGAAGTATCAGCGCGTTAATTCCGGTTACTTCGGCTTTGAACTTTTCAACCAGTGCCGTTTTGCTTTGCTGTTTGGCCGAAATAATCAATTCTTCTTTCTTTGACCGGTCGCGCTGTAAAGCTTCAATTTCATTTTCAATTTCTTTGATGGCCGCTTTACCCGGAGAAGTTACCGCGCTGGTGGAAACTACATTGTCAAGATTCAAAGGTTTTGAAGCATCGAAATACATGTTTGATACTTTTTTGTACATCAAATCGGTAAATTTCTGCTTTGTGATCTTCAGGCCCTTGTTTGTTTTGTAGAAATAATTAAAAAGTTCCGTTTCGTGTGCGGCGGTCAGCGCGGGGTATTCCTTCCGAAGTGAGCCGGTCCATTCGGCATTTCGGCGCAAATACGGGAATGACTTTTCAGAATCGGAATCAATGAATTCCAGAAACGAGCCGTTCACGTTCAGATACGAAAGTTTTTGCAGTAAATTCAAATAGCTTTCAGGCTTAAATATGCCTAAAAGATACTGGCGGTTGTATCCTTTGCTTACGGCGCGTTTGTATGCTGTAAGGTCTGATTTTAACCCCTCTTTCGAGCCTGAACGGTTGCTTTCCAATAAAGCAAAATCGGCGGCCTGTTCTTTGGTACCCTGGAATACCTTCACCGGCATTTTTGCCAGTCGCTTGTCACCTTTTTTGAACAAAATTTCAGATGCAGCCCAGCGGGAATGACCGGAAATAACGATGTATTTTTTTCGCTTTGTATCCTTCCATACAATAATAGGATCGTCGGTAAGGTCGAAACCTTCGCGTACAATCTTTTTAACTGTATCGTCGGAAAATGCGGTTTGCCGTCCCTGAAACGTTTTGGGATCGGTCGTAATTTCTGCCCGTGTAATTTGCTTTTTTTCTGAAAATTTGTTCATATGGATTTGTTAGGTAAAGCCGCGATTAATCGCGGCTCTACTGGTTCCTATTTCTTTGCGGCCTCTTTAATGCAACTGGTCCATTTTCTGGAAGGATGCGCTTTGTAAATCACTTTTGCGCGGGCAATAATCTTTTTCAGCTTTGCAGCTCCGGCGTTGGCTTTACCGGTTTTCCGGCTTTTCTTTACTTTTTTCATTTTCTTACTTTTTTAGATATATAAATTCAATTCCTTTTCAAGTTTTGTTTTACTAAGTCTTTTATCAGATTTTAAAACTGAATTCAAAGCTTTTTGATATGAATAATCTTTATCCATAAGTTGTAAAACCTTAGATACTGATTTGCTTTTCTTTACTTTTTTCATAATTGTAAATTGTTTATCGTTTTCCGTAGTAATGTGCGGCCACAATGATCAATAAACCGCTGATAACTGCGGTAAGAGAGAAATAAATGTAAACTTCGCGGGCTATTACCACCTCCGGCGTTTTTCCGCTTTTAAGTTGTGCCCAAAGTGTTGAGCTGAAAAATTCGTTCATGTTTTTATAGTTTTTTGCGCATTTTAGCAATTAGTGAATCAAAGTGAGGAATAATAGCCTTTAGGGTTTCGCCATCGGCATACGGCCATTGACCGGCATACTTGTTTTGTACCAGAAAACCGTTTTTAATTCCTTTTTCGGTTAGTTTATGGTTAATGTAAACTTCAAAAGCACGGGCGAAAAGTTCAACGTGACGAATCCAGTAATCGGGAAGGGTTTTATTCTGAACACCTTTTTTAATCACCGCGTAATACTTCGTATATTCTTTCTCATTTTTCCAGATCAGTTTATGAATAATCATGCTTACATCGTAACGCATCGACATTTCACGGTAACCAATATCGGGCGTGTCGCTTGTACTCCAACCCTGGGTAAGTGTGCGGTATTTGCCATGTTTTACGTCCTGTTCAATGTAGGTGCCGAAATAGTAATCAAGGCTGTGGCCGTATTCGTGCCCAAAGGTTCCAACTCCTCCGGTTTTGGTGAATAGAATGTGTTTTACTTCAGCGGTTGTTTTTGATACAACAACGGGCATTCCCTTAATTACTTTTATCTTGCTAAAAACAGGATTCCCGTCAATGTTTTTAAATTTGCTTGCTTCTTTGTACCTGGGCAAATTGATCATGAAAGTATCAGGTTCAAAATGACCAGATGCCCGGCTTTTTCCCCTGGCACCAAAAGCAACGCCAATTGTTTTATTCAACCCTAAATTATACCCGAATTGCAGAATACTTTGTAAATCGAAAAGCGCAATCTGGAAGGATAGAAAATAATTATACCTGTCCTCCTGACTTAACCAATTGCCATATTCCAAGCCGTTCAGCTTAAATTTTTTGATTAATCCGGTTTGATCAAACGGATCAAAGTTTTTAGGCAGAACCTTTATAAATCCCGGCCTGAACTCTGTCCATAGGTGCTGAAATAGTTGTTTTAGCCAGAAGATAGTAACATTTGATCGTAAAAATTTATCGTCGGTCATTTGCGTATCCAGTCGCTTTTTTACTTCCAGTTCGTGCGGGTTTCCCTTTGCGTATTCCAGTGCGTTCATCGTTTCAGCTTTTTAGCGATTGCAATAATTTCTTTGTTCAGTTCAGCGGTTACCATTCGGCCTGAAACATAGTTTTGACCCTTTTTTATTTCGACAATTGGCCGTTTTTTGCGTGTCATTTTATACCAGTTTTACAATTATTACAATTACCACCAGTGCTCCAATCACTAAACCAATGGTTGTCCATGGTATTTCGTTTTCCGGTTCTGTTTGTGCTAAATCGGTAGTAGTGTTTACCAAATCAATACCTTGTATCTGACCAATATCTGATAACATTGCTTTTTTCTGAGCGTTAAGGGTATCCAGTACAGCCGTTGCAGCATTTACCCGCGGAAGTCGTACCCTTTTGGCATAGCTTGAACTGCCGTTCATCATTCCTGAATTGTATTCATCAACAAATTGCTGATAAATTGCAAGCGCGTTTTTTATCTGAAGGTCTAAATCTGCCAAATCGTTGCCGTCGTAGCTGGAAAATACAGAGTATGTTACTTTCATTTTTTCTTACTTTTTACAATAATTATAACCATCACAATCAGGAAGGTAAAACCTATGATGATGTAGGTGTTCATTCGTTTTGAATTTTCTTCACCTTCTCTTACGGCCAGTAAATTACTGGCCATTGCGTAATTTCCGTTAGTAATAAGCTGGTCGTAACGTATCCGCTCATTTTCATTCAGCAGTGCCAGCCCTTTGTTTTGTTCGCGTACAATTCCCTTTTGAAAAAAAGTATTGATAACGTCCAGCCCTTTGCCCCATGTTTCAAACATTGAACCGGCAGCCTGTGCTATTGCTGTTACCGGATCAGCAGCTACGCCTGCCATTATTTTAGAATTTCTTTGTTTTTGTCGAATTCATTGATAAACATGAATTGCGTTATTACAGAATAGCCGGGAAACAATAAGGCAAAGCGGCCTTCTGTTTTGCTTCCAAAAATTCCATCTTCGGTAATTGCTCCGGCGGTAAGTTTGCGGGCAATAACCATTTTGTTCATTTCCTCCTGAACTTTGTAAACTTCAACGCCAACCGAGCCGCGGCCAAGTGGGAAACTGGCATGTCCAAGCTTATTCAGCCACCATGCGTAAGAATTGATAGGCGGTAAGCCGTAACCCGTTCCGGTTACAGGTGTGCCGGTTGTTTGCGTGCCGGTTGCAGGGGTAACAGGTGCAATGCTTGCAAGTGCTTTTTTATTCCGGTACCAGATAATACCGTAACTGATTGCGCCGGCAATTGCCAGGATAGCGACAAGCGTTATAATAGTTTTTTGTTTCATGGCTTAAAATGGTATTTGGTTGTTTAAAAAAATGTTTGCTACCTGGTCCAAAGAATCCCCGCTTAATTCTTCCTGAAGCCAGCCAATAAGGTTTAAATCTGTGGAAAAAAATTGTTTTTCATATCCGCGTGTAGCTAAACCGGCTCCGTTGTACGGGCGAACGCCAAACTGTTTCATTACCAGCAATAAATCATTTTTGCGAAGTGTTTTCAGGTTGTCAATGATTACCTTTTCATCCGTACCGTATCTATTCATCGCTCCCAAAATGTTTTCAGCAATAATAATAGCCTGGTTGTTGGTAATTGTGAGGTTTGTTTTATCAACTGTTAAATCACCTATGGCCTTTTGGCTGTCGGTTTTTCTTTTCCAGAAATATACAGCCCCGGCAATTCCGAGAATAACAACCAGCCATATCAACGGCTTTTTGTATTTTGAAATAAGTTTTAACCACATAATTACAATTTTTTAAGTCCCATTATTGCCAATAAAACCAGTATTCCCGTAGCAATTCCCTGCCAGTCGATTCTAAAAGGTGTTTTATAATCGGGTACCAGATCGAGCGGGACCGTTAGCGGTTTGGCTTCGGTTTGTGCTGTCTGAACTGGCGCGGTGTACTTCGGTACAAATTGCGTTTGATTTGTCGGCCATGGCGTATTCGTTCCTGGCGTGTTGGCAGATGAATTAATAAGAACGTCGCGGAACCTTAACCCTATTGAGGGGTTAAACTGACTGTTGTCATAGCCCGGAAATTCGTAGTCGGTTGTTTTTCCTTTAGTAGAGTACATATATTCCTGAAATTGTTGATTTTGTGAATAATTTTTTAAAATGTCGTTTTCAATTCGTCTGATTTCCGTTTGCCTGGCTGCTGTTGGTGTTTTTTTCTGATCGTATGTAAGTGCAAGCCTGTACATATTTAGCAGCCGTAAGCCCTGCAATTCGGTATTAAAAGGAAGTACCCCGTACAATGTCCTGACTGTATTTTTCAGGCTTTCTTTTTGCGTTCCGGCGATCTGGTTAAAAGCGTAATGGTCGGCTTCCAGTTCGTTAGTCGTTTGTAGGGTATAATGCCCCATCTCATGATAGAGTATAAAGCGGCGGTAGGCCTGTGGAAGATTAAACCATATTTTGCGGTTTAAAAATATTTCGCCGGTATCGCGCCGGACAATCGCCGGAGTACTTCCAATATTTTCAGAGAACGTTATTTTCATTTCGTTACGGATTGGCAATTTTAAGAGCCAGATTATAAATTTCGCGCCAAAGTGGAACACCATTTGCCCCGGCTGAATATTGCGCCTTGATATATAAGCCGTTTGTTTCGCGGGTTAAATAAATGTTTGCGTTTGCCTTTACTACTTTTTCAGTCAGATTGCATCTAAAAACTTGCGAAATTGAACCAAAAGCCCCGTTTGCGCCGTTTATATATCCGCCTATTTTTTCAGCTTTTCCGGTTTCAACCTGTTCTCGCGCCCGGAGCAACACAACCAGCCAGACGGGTTTATTTGTTGCAATTGATTCATTAATTGCATCAACCAGTTTATAAGTCGGGTAATTGTGATTGTCGAAAATCGCATACATGGCAAATAAAACCTTATCGTTTATTTGTTTCTGATAATATTCTGATACCGGCCTTGTTAGGTTTCCTTCTGAATACGTATCAAAAACTTCAGTTCCTTCATACGGTTTAACCCTTATGAGTTCACTTGGTATCGGAGGCGTGTAAATTGTCGGTGTATTATCAACCGGAGGCAGCACAATAGGAGCCGTAACAGCCGGAGGAACAACCACCGAAACGCCCACAATTGGAGCCGTAACAGCCGGAGGAGTATAAACCGGCGGCGGTACTACAACAGGCGCAATAGCAGCAGGCAGAGTATAAACCGGCTGCGTTGTTGCCCCTGGGTTTGGGTTTACCGGTTCAATAACTGGCGGTGATGCTGTAATTACTGGCGGCCTATCCGTGGCCGGTGCTTCAGTGGTTGGTGCTCCTTCGCTTTCCGGTATCAGCGCATTTTTCAAAACGCTGTCAGCTATTACCGCGCCCGCTTTCTTGCCTGAAAATAGTATCCAGGCAATAATAGCGGCGGCAATAATATAGATTGCTTTTGGCATGGTTTAGAAATTTGCCTTTACATATTCTTTGTGTCCCCATTCGCCGGAACCACCAAAAGCCATAGGTACTTTACCTGAAGTTTTTACCGCCCAAATAGCATGATATGCTACGGCCTGATTAACTGTAAGCCCGGCAGCGGTTGCACTTGATACAATATTGTTGTACCATTCCGTATTGCTTTTGATATAATCAATTGCCTCGGTTATGTGCCGGTTGGTTTCAATATCAGCGGCAGTAGTAATGTTACCAGAAATTACCGGAGTTGTTTTTTCGCGGCCTAAATACCATACCAATAAACCAAGTGCCAGCAGTATGCCAGCCCCTATCATCAATACTTTTTTATTCGATTTCATGAGTTAAATTTTATTTATTTTTTTTAATGATTTTGATTAATAAAAAAATTACAACAGCAGCAAAAGAGATACGGACAATTGTATTGTCGAAAAATGATGTTTTTGCATCAACAACCTGATCAATTTGAATTATCGGGTTTTGGTTTGTCGTTGTTGGCGGCGTTACCGTTGTTGGTGGTATTACATCATTGTTTGCGGGGTTTCCGCCGGGTGTTGGTGTTGCTCCGGGATTTGGATTAGTTGGTTCAATTACCGGAGGCATAGCAGAATTCCAATCCGGAGGCGTATAATCATCTTTCGGATAATTTGCCCGTATCCAGTCGCCTTGTCCCCATATTCCAGCCCCAAACTGATCCATTGGAATAATTCCCCGGCCCTTTAGTTCTTTTACTGCATTGGTGGCTACTGCCTGGGTGTAACCCATCATACTATTTTTGTAAGCATCAATAATAAGCTTGTGAAATACCGGGTCGGCCTGTATGCGCTGCATTTCGGCAGTAATCAGTAATTTATACTCTTGTGTTGTCATTGTTGGGATTGTTGCAATTTTTAATTGAGGTTGTGAATCGGTAATGATAAACGGCGGATCGGGTGTTTTTTCAACCTGTACTTTTAAGGCCTGGGTTTCTCCGGGTTGTACAACCTGTGTAAAGGTCTGGCCTGAATTATCGGTACTGGTTACAGTTATTGCCTTTGTTGTTGGATTAACAACCGTTTGAATTACCTGCGTAGTGTCGATGTATGGTTTATCATACGTTGGTTGAACTGTTACCGGAACTTCAGTATAAACTAAAACCCCACTATCGTCACCGGCAAAAGGAATATCAAAAAATAACATGGTGTATCCGTCCATTCCTGCCCATTGTTCCTGTTTTGCTGGCAAAAACACACCTGAATACTTCCCTGCTGAACTTATCAATCCTACACTGATATTTTTTGGAAACTGTATTCCCTGCGGCATAATGAATACGGCTTTTCCGTTTACGCTTTTCACACTGTTGTACAATGATGTAAAAATAGGCGTTGCGTATTCGTCGTAATACCGTTCAAATTTTGGACGAAGTGTATTTTTGGTTACAATTTTCAGGGTCCCGGTCTGGCTATCGGCTGGAACTGGTGAAGCTTGATTTCCATAAAGCGCGTCCCATGCTTTTGTACCCTCAAACACAATTTTAGCAGTTTCAATATTCCGGCTTACCTGTGCTATTTTGAATGTACCCAGATAACCACGTTTATTTGTCCATATTTCGGCCATGTCGCCCGCTGAAACGTCGGCATATTTGACGTTACAATTTAAAACGGCACGGTAATAAATATGATTTGAAAAACTTGTAATCGGGAATGAATTAACCATCAGTGTAAGTTTATTTACGTTTCAAAAACATGATACCTACCAATACAGCCACCAGTAAACCGGCACCGATTAAAAGATATGTTTTTGTATTGTTTGCATTTTCGGCGGCAATAGCATCAAGTTTCGCCTGCATAAATGCGGCTTGAATGGCTGCATCTGCGTTCGTGGTCCCGGTATCAATTGCCTTATTTCCTGAGAAAATTGAGGCAATACCTTCATATACGCTTTTGGCACCTGTTAAAATTCCACCGGCTGAATCAAACCAACCTGATATAGATGTCCAGGTCGAAGCTTTGGCCTTTGCGGTATCACTTGCAGCCTTATCATATGCTGCTTTTTCGGAGGCACTAAGTTTATTGTATTCCAATGTGGTTAATACTGTGGCTCCATCGAGTGAAGAAACAGGGTTAACCGATTTGTAACCAATATTGAACAACTCCATTAGAAACGGCTTACCATATACCAGGTAAGCATCAACAATGCTTTTTCCGGTCGGTTCGGCTTTTATGTTGTAGGCTTTAAACAACAAACGCACATCTGAAGGATGCGCGTTTGTGATTAATTGGCCTATCCTCAAGGCTTTTTTTATCATCTTAAGATAGGATAAGGTAATTTGTGGTTTCCTAATAAGTACGCTGCATGTTAGCGCGGGCTAAAACAGCTTTTGCGTTCAGTTCTCCGGCTGAGTTTGCAATTGCACCGGCAAAGAATGTGAAGGTAACCGAACGGCCAGCTTTCAAAGTGAAAACTACAACGGTCTGATCGTCCAACTGAAAATCTTCCAGTGGAATTTCAACGCGTTTGTCGTCGGTCTGGTTTGAATTTTTGAAAGCGGAAGGATTGATTGTCTGATCTTCCATGTTTTTGAAAGGAGACAATTTTTTAACGTACAATTCCTCTTCAAACTGATCGCTGTTGTTAACCAACATTTTCAGCCCGGTAAAACGGGTAGGGTTGCGGTTTACAAACGCCTGAAGTTGTTTGATTGGTTTTGGTTTTCCAGAACATACTACAACAGCATCAACAGTGGCAATAATGGTACCATCGGTAACAATTGCAGCAGCAGCAACACCCGCGGCGTTGGTAATTTCATCCGGAATGGTCATTGATCCTGGGTGAAGTGCTAAAACACGATCAACGGCGGCGATTCCCAAATTGGCAATATTCATTGAATACTGAATACCGTTTTTCGATTCGTCAACAAATGAAGATGCACCGCCCATGAAGGACAGGCCTAAATCATATTGGCCTACATAGCCGCCACTGCGTTTGTCACCTTCGTAACCCATTACTGAGCTGGTTAGTCCTTTTTCTGCCAAAGCAATAATTTCATTTTTTGTCATTTCTCTATTTTTTTTTTGTGATTACTTCAGCAGAAATTAAACTGCCGGGTTGTTTTTTTTGTAAAGGTCGTAAGCAACGTAGCCCACTAAAACCAGAATTGCGACTGCAATCCATGCAACAGTTTTTGTTTGATTAAGCATTTTCATGTAATTTTTAATTGTTATTGTTTTTTATTTCTGACCGAAGATAGAACGGCTGTAAATAGCACTTAGCGAATACTTTAGGTAAGTTATTTTAATCAATCAGATTAATTAAAATGAAGCCTATTTTTAAAAATAGTTTGAAAAAGGAGTGTTTTTTGGGCTGAAATAGTGCAAAAAAAGCCCGGAGAGTTCCGGGCTTTTGGTTTTACTGTAAAATGCTTTTGTTTTTACTGTAAGCTATTGATAAAATCTATTTGGTCGGCCAAGGCCTTTGCAAATTGCGTCCAATTGTCGTCACCAACATTTTGTTGGACAATTTCAACCAGTAGGAGCGACAAAGTTTCTTTCAAATTTTTAAAGCCCTGTGAATTATCTTCCCGGAGACATTCTATTGTGTTGAGTGCTGCATCACTTAAAGAGATATCGGTTACTTCGGTGTTTTCGGATGATTGTTCTGTTTTTGAAATATCGTATTTATACTGAAGATATGCCCTGATATTTTTGTTAAAACGATGTGAATTACAGTATTTACGATCGTCGGGATATTGGTTAAGAAAATCATCGAATAACCGTCTTTTTTCGGCTTTAAAATTGGCATCTGCCCAGGCTACGAAGTTACCGCCGATGGTATTGGTCAACTTATTAATATTTTCCATATTTTTGAAGTGTTAATTTTAGTTTTAATAAATTCCCCGGCAGATGTTAGAGCACCTGAGCACCGGGGAATTGTTGTTTGATTTATCTACTAATCAAATTCATTTACAATTTCAAATTCAACTTCAACAATATTTCGGTAGAAGTGATCTTCGAGTTCGAGCGTTGGCTGTACGCTTCCATCTGCATATTGGTCGTAAATAACATCTTCAATGTTCCGTAAGCTGATTTCTTTCTTTAATCGGCTAATTTCTGTTGTGAAAGAATTGCGAATCCTCTCCATTTTATTGATTCGTGTTTGATCAATATGGTTCTTTTCCATGCGGTAGAACAGGAATTGTGCCCTACGTTGTAATTCTTTTAAGAATAAAGGATACATAACAATGAGATTTTGCACAAAATCTGGTGCCATTTCTGCACCTTTTAGCCCTTCTATCTTACTCATGAAGTATAAAAAGTGATCAGAATGGATAAAAACCATACTTTGATTACGGTTTTTTGTGTCATGCATCCTCAATTTTGAGGATGCATCTTTGAGAATTTTATTCCCATTAATTATTCTGTTCACATTTTTAAAGCTCATTCCAAGCTTATTTGCAAGGCTGGTTGCACACGTGTAATTATTACCATCTTCCTTCTTTACGAAGTCGAGTTCAAAAACTCCCTTTCTTAATTGTACCATTTCGTATTTCATAGTAGATAAATTTATTTGTGACAAAGATATATTATATATCAATGCAATGTATCACAAAATAATATTATTTTTTAAATATTTTGCATATCTTTGCAATCAAATACTTTTACTATGAAAGAAAATATATCATTACGTTTGGATTCAGAGCTTTTAGACTTTCTTAAAAAGGAGGCAAAGGGAGATTTTAGATCAGTCAATAACTATATTGAAATGATTCTACAAAAACACATGAATGAACAGGAAGAAAAAGAAAAAACCGCAGAATAGCGGTTTTTTTTTGAACTAAAAACCCCATCCGGGAGAGGCCGGACAGGGTTTGGTAACATATTGGAAAAATAAAACAAGAAGTCAATCAGTAATTACCAGCTTTCGGTTTAAAAAATCTACCTGTTTAGGAGTAAGGTAATTTTGGCAACGGTTGTAATCCATTTCTTTCAGTTCGGCATAGTAAAGTTTATTCATGTAATTGCGCATTGTTGAAACCGGGATACCTACCCGGCGCGAATATTCAGATTTTAA
The DNA here is from genome assembly GCA_030698405.1 of Bacteroidota bacterium. Taxonomy (GTDB): domain Bacteria; phylum Bacteroidota; class Bacteroidia; order Bacteroidales; family Prolixibacteraceae; genus Aquipluma. The sequence goes on along the minus strand of JAUYMU010000061.1, from coordinate 172,929 downwards.
CATTCCCATCGTCTTAGTTTCTGTTTCCATTGCTGAAAAGTGAGTTAAACCAATTTTTTAACCGTTGCCACCATGTAGAGACGTGATTAATCGTGTCTTTACGTTGCCCGCGCGTTGTAGAGACGTGCAATTGCGAGTCTTTATCATTAAAACCCCTTTTTGCCTCGATCTTTGGCGACAAAAAACCAAAAGCATAATCAGGAATTTTGCCCTGGTGTCTGCCAGTTTCCCGAATTATCCTTATTTCGTAACCGTAACGATCAAAATACTTGTAATTTCCGTTCAGATCAATTGTTTTTAGGTACATGGTCAGGGTTTAAAGATTATACGCTCGTAATAATGTTTATTTTCTTCGGCTTTTTTATTTACCCGCGCCTGTGCTTTTAGTATTTCATCAAAATTTATGAGTTCATTTTTACGGCGGTCGATGTTGTCAACTGTTTTAAATAGAAATAAATCGGAACAGTTTGTAAAAGCCTGTGGCGGTACATCGGTAAAACCATGAGTTACCAGCATTAAATCAATCATTTTCTGGCGGCGGCGTATGTACAAATATTTCAACCAGTCGTTTGTATTGGCCTGAAGGTACGAACGGCAATCGTCGAAAATCAGCATACCATCAAAATACCACTTTCTTAGCCGTTCCATTGCGGCCAAATCTTCTTTACGGATAAATGACCAGATAAAGCGGCGCGCACCGGTAAACTGAAAATCTGAAGGCAACAAAAGCGCGGTTTCTTCAATGTCTTGCCATTCTGAAGCATCAGGAGTAATGATTAAAGCCCGGCGGTCTGGCTTAGAAGTGTGCGCTTCCATGATTTTGCGGACCAGTGTACTTTTTCCGGTTCCGTTATAGCCTAAAACAATGGTTTGTTTTGTTTCGCGTTCCATAAAATAAGTTTCAAGTTCAAAGTTTCAGGTTTCAAGTTTTGCAAGTATCGGCGGCAATGGGTTTAATTGTGACTGATTACTGCGACTGTTTACTATTTTTTTTTGAGTGCGCGCCATAATTGAAAATAAATATTAAAACAATGGCAACCAGCCAAATAACACCAACAATAATCCATCCGTATGTTGTCATGATTAAACGGTTTGCGGTTTCATTTCTTCAACCTGTTTTCGTAGTTCCAAAAGCTTTTTTTCTTCGGTGAGTAATTCAACCTGATTTTTAAGCCCTGCAATTTCTTTCCTGTTCTTTGCCCGTTCCATGTTTGCAATTCGTAACGGCCCGGCGGTTTTGAATTTCTTCATCATTACAAAACCAGTTGTAATCAGCGCGAACACCCATGGGGGAAGGTCTAAATTACTTTCAGTAAAGTAAACGCCCCACTGTTCGGCCATATCGTCTAAATCGTCGTCGTCTGCCTGAAAATCTTCCACCTTATCACTGTGGGCATAAACGGCCACCATTGAGGCAATAATTTTATCAAGGGTACCAACTGCAAATTTAGCCGTTCTCTGGCCGCGCTTATGAGCGTACTGGCTTGGTTCGCTTTCGGGTATCATTTGTTCCAGATCGGTAAACTCTGAATCGTCTGGAATTTCCGGCGCAGATTGTGCCTGTTTTGGCTGGTTGATTTCGCTGATATAATCGCTTAAAAAATCGTCGCCAGCCGGTATAAATTCGGCGGATGAGTTTTTAAGTTCTGTACTTTGGAGCATTCCCATTGATTATTTTTTAAAAAAGGTTTCGATCATTGTTTTTAAAAATTCGCGCGCTGGTTTGGCTTCTATAAGCCGGGAGAAGGTACGCCCACTGAAAGCGCCAACAACCAGGTAAAGTGTTTTGTGGCCTGTGTCCGTGTCGGTTTCTATTTCGGTAAAAAGTACGGCGTGGGTTTCTCCTTCCAGTAGCGGCAATAATTCAATGTATTCAATCAATGCTTTTTCACCTTCGCCCAGGCTACCGATCATATCAGGCAAATAAGATTTAACCAGATTTTTAACCAGTGGATTGTTTAAAATTTTATTGCTCATTTGCAAGGTTTGCAATTTCCTGTTTGCTGATTAAAAAAGGGAAGCCGGGAAATTCTGTTTCGCGCTTGGTAATGTAGCGGATGAACAGGCTTGTAAGTATGTCGCCCGGTTGTATTTCTGAACGGTTTTTGAGCCGTATTTTTTCGGCATATAAAACCAATACCTTAGAGGTTAACGGCTCCAACACAATTCGCATTTCGTTGGTAACAGGTACATACTTTTCAAGCTTGCTGGCTTTTTCTTTTATCTGTTCAGTCTCTTGCTGAAGTTCGGTTAATTCAGTACGGGTTTCAGCAACCAATTGGGTAAGTTGATCAATCAACTGAATGTTTACGGCTAATTCCTCGTTTTCTTCTTTTAGCTTCCGGGTAAGTGTAACCGTTTCTTCTGACAGACGGTTATTTTCGGCAATAAACTGGTTAATTTTTTCGGAATCTTCCGGGCGCGCCTGGTTCTGTTTGCGAAGTTTCAAACTGGCAGTTTCGGCCATAGCCATTAAAATTTCACGGCCTGTAATGGTCGAATCTGTTAAATCGCGGTCGGGTAAAAGTTCGGGAAGAATTTCATTAATGAGGGTTAAATCTTCGCTGGTTAAACGTGCGGCAAATTGCTGGCTTTCAATTGGAATTTTCATGTTTACAGTGTTTTTACATTTGTTTTCTAAATGTATATACACTTGCAAACGTTTGTTTGTGCAATGTAAAACAATGGGCGAAAATGGGCGAAAACAGGGAAAAATAAGGAAAACAAAAAGCCCGGATAGTTCCGGGCTTTGTTTATTGTAAAAGATTAATAAAGTCTATTTGATCAGCCAAAGCCTTTGCAAATTGTGTCCATTTATCGTCTCCAACGTTTTGCTGAACCACTTCAATCAATAGTAGCGACAATGTTTCTTTCTGATCTTTAAAACCCTGCGAATTATCTTCCTGAAGACATTCAATTCTATCATTGGCTTGCTGGGTTATGGTTATTGCACTTGATTCTATCGTTTTGTCGGGTTGTTCATTTTTTTGAATATTGTATTTGTACAAAAGGTACGCTTCAATATTTTCGTTAAAGCGGTTAAAATTACAATACTTACGATCATCGGGATACTGTTCAAGAAAATCATCAAATAACCTTCTTTTTTCGGCTTTAAAATTAGCATCTGCCCAGGCTACAAAGTTACCGCCTATGGTATTGGTCAGTTTATTAATATTTTCCATACTTTTGAAGTGTTTTAAAATTTTCCATACTTTTAAAATGAATTCCCCGGCGGGTGATACTAACACCTGAGAACCGGGGAATTGTTGTTTTTACTCTGAAGTGTCGGCTGTCCAGTGAATGCATCCAAAGTTTTCGCCTACATCACACATCGGAATTCCGTTTTCCTGAACTTGATCGAAAACGGCACTGTTATTTGCAATTGAATTTTTATCTCCAAACATTGCGCAATCTCCGACGGCAGTATTCTCATATCTGATAAAAAAACCACATGTTTTACAAGTTTTCATTTTTACTCCTCCTCTTTAATTTGTTTGTTAATTTCCTTTTTAATTCCATCCCAAATTTCATCCGGATAAACAGTTGTTTGATCTGGATTAGACTTCAATAATTGAATAAATTCAATCTGCATTGTGTTACGCTCCTTTTCCAGCCTCTTAGTTGTTGTCTTACTGTTAGTTATGGCAGTATTTTTGCCTTCAATGTTTTTTACAAGTTCCTGAATCATAGCGTTTTTGCGGTTCAGTACATCAGTGCTATATATTCCAGCTTTTCGGAGAGCTGGAAGAACATCGTGTGTAATCCACCGTTTGAAGCTTTTAGCCTCTGGTTTCTCGCTACTTAGCATCAAAGAATACAAACCAGATTCGTTTATAGTCCAGGTCTTTCTTCTCTGACCTGAACTATCTGTGAGATAGTCCAGCTTACGTTCATCTTCATCTAATTTTTCAATTACTTGAGTTGAGTTCGCATATTCAAGAATATTGCAAACATCAATACCGGCAAACCAAAAATCATCGTTTTCGTCAATTTCGGTTCTCACTTTACTTTCATTGTACTGAAATAATTTTTCCATTTCGAAATGATTTAAATTGTATGCCACAAATATAAATCATATTTCTTTATATTTCCAAATCTTTCTTAATCTTTTTTAATATTTGTTTTACGGTCTTAATATTTATATATAAATTTGTATTATAAAAATTATAAAAATGGGAGAAAAACAACAGATTAGTTTCAAAATTGATTCAGATGTAATAGCTGATTTTGATAAAACTCTTAATGAGTTTAGAGAAGTAACAGGCATGAAATCAGTAAGGCAAGAAGCGATTGAGGTAGCAATGAAAGAATATATTGCTAAGCTTAGAAAGCAGATTGAGGTTTTAAAAGGAATTTGAATTAAATTCTGAAAAGAAAAAGAAAAACCCGCCGAGTAGCGGGTTTTTTATTATTTTTTGTTTTCTTTTGGATATACTATAATATCATCGGCATTTGCAGGGTTTTGCAATTGCCTTTTTTGATAATCTTTCATTAACTCATTACTTATTTTCTTTCGAAGCTCTTTAATTTCTTCATCTTCAAAATCAGTAACAAATACACCGCTTTCCGGCTTTTCGGCCAATGCTTTTAAGTAATCTATTAAACGGTTTATATCCTTTTTATTTGATCTAAAATAGAAGTATTCAGACATTTATTGATTTTTTAGTCTTTATTCAGGGTTTTAGATATATGCCATACCAGATTTATATTGTTATACTTTCCCTTCATTGTATATGACGATTTTAATACAGTATTTCCATCAGATAACGAGCCTGATCCTGAAACAACAACCGCAATTTTTGAACCATCAGAAACAGGCGCAAATGAATTTTGTTCTGAAACAGTGTATATAGAACCAATAATATCAGCATTTAAAAAGTTAGATGTATTTGCATTAATTAAAATTTGATCGTTTAAACTACCATTTGTAATATCTTCTGTACCAACAAATGTATTTGATTGCAGAAAATCACCATTAGCGGTAATAACCTGAATTACTGTACCTGTCCAGTGGCCTAAAAATTTGTCACGTTCAGGTACCGGATCATCTTTTTTACAACCGGAAATAACTGTAACAATCAGGACTAATGCAATAAGTAAATTTTTCATTTTGTGGGTTTTTGTTTAAAAATAATTGATTTTTTGATAAGCGAAGATATAAAAAAGCCCGGAAGTTCACGCCGGGCTTTAAAATTCAATCAATATTTCAGTTAAAAAATTACAGTTTTATCGTAGGGTTGAGAATTGGCCTTTTTCTTAGTTTCAGCAATCACCCGTTTAAAATATGCCATCCGTACAAAAACAAAAAACAGGTAGAAGGTAAAGAAACCAATTGCACCCTTAAAATGGGTACCTGTTATATCAAAATAAGATAATACGGCGGCACCCATAAACATTATCAAATCAACCTGATCAGAAAAAGCTACGATTGCATTTTTATACACTTCTTTGAGAGCATCAAATAAAAATTTCATTGCTTTTATTTTTTAATGGTTATACCTTGAACAACTTGAATTTTAATGTATGGGCTTCGGTTGGTGGCGGCGGCTTCGTAGTTCCGGCGGCTGAATATCCATAAGGCAGGGCGGCGGCGTTTTCCTTTGTAAATACTGGTGTAAATGGTATCAATTGCCGCAATGGTAATCAATCCGGTATCTGGTTTAATTTCGGCCTGTATCGAAATCCATTTATCCGAGTAATTCAGTTTTTTAACCTGAAGTGAATCATTTAGCCTGGTATCAAATAAAACAGAATCGGTTACCGGAGCTTTTACCTTAATAGTTAACCCCTGGCTTAATTGTGTGAAGCTTTGCACCCGGCGCGGCTCTATCCTCATGTTTTTGATTATTGCAGTCGCTTCAGGGAAAGCCTGTTTTAATTCCTTCGTACTTAATTCCTGAATGGTCTTTTTTGTGGCTGGGTACCCGTCGCGCGTGGTGTATGTTTCTGCCTGTTCGTTTACGGCTTTCAGGTTTGAAAATAGGCGGTTACTGTTCGCTTTTTCGCTAAAATACAGGTTAAGAGTAACAATTAACGAAACGAACATTACAACCCAAAGAATGGATGAATAAATAGTTCTGGTCATGGTTGAATATCTGTATTGGTTGGTGTAATTCTTTTTTCAAAATATTTTTGGATCACTTTTGGGAAAAATGCAAGCGAATATAAACTTAGAATTGTATAAAAATCGTATTGCCCAAGTTCGCCGGTACGGGTTAAAATCAACTTATAGGTTAAGTCGGTAGCAATTCCGAACATTAAGAATGATAAAAACCGGATCATTGAAGCTGGTTTTTGTTCAGAAAAAATGCCCATCATGCCCGAAACAACATTTTTAAAAAATTGAAATACCTGGTCCATTATGATTTTATCTGTTTACTAATGATATTTTCTGGTATTCCGCGGTACTGGCAGTATTCGGCAATCAATAATTTATGTGTTTTCTCCTTTTGAAAACAATCGCAAATAATTCTCATTATTTCGGAAGCGCGTTTAATCGAAATACCTTCCAAAGTGGCGATGTCATTGGTTTTGATAAATATACGGCTCATGTAAACGATTGATTAGTGAATAGATACAAATATAAACTAATAGTTAATAATATGCAAACAAATAACAACCAAATGTTTACACCAATTAAAAAATTATAAAATTCGGGTATCCTTCCATCTTTAACCTGACGTATGCAACAAATTACTAAATAACCCCTGTTGAAAAGAAGTAAAAACACCGTGCAAGTGTGCAAACGTGCGCAAAAAGTTGTAAAAACTTGAATGATAATAATTTAAGACTTTTTAAAACCGTACTTCGTGCAATAGTGCGCAAAAGTGCGCATTTAGTGCGCTTATTACAATCTGACAATCAAACGATTATAATTAGTGCGCACTAAAGCACTAATTAATTAACTAAATTTTGATAACCCTTTTTTAAAAAAAGACTTTAAAAAAAAGAAGAGTATTATATAAGGCTGACAATCACGGTTTTAATGATACCCGCTTAATTTGCCGCGCTTCTCCCTTCCTTTGAACGCTTTCGTACTTTTGCACATTTCTATTTAAAAGAAAGAGGGGGCGCAATTTGGAAAAATGTTATTTATAAGGTGTTCGCGTTGCTTCACTGTGTTTTAAGACGGCTGGCCGCCGTCTGGCTTCGCCTGTAAATAAACCCAGCTAAATACTCCGGCCACAATGGTACGCCCGGCTTTAATGCTCCGGCCAACCTTCGATAAACTCAGGTACCAAACGAACAAAACCCGGCCTGATTGGTCGGGTTTTGTGGTGGGTTGTGTCAGTTGTGTTATTGCTGACTGGTTTCTTTTGATGCCTTTTTTTTACTGTTTTTAGCAGTACGTTTTAATTTATCGGCTCTAATAATTTCACTCAACATTCTATCGGCTTCTATGTCGGGTTTTGTTCGTGGTATTACGGTGAAATCAATCCCTTTAGGTTCTTTAATGTATCCCATGATTTTAAGAATTAAAATATTTATCAATTAAATTTTCAGCAGCATTTTTATCAATATACATCCTATTGTGTGTGAGTAATTTTGCTTTTAAGGTTTTCTCATAATGCCCTATAAGTTTTGTTTTTGCCTCAAAAGAAACATATCCATCAAACCCACAATCTAATGATAATTTACAGGCAAAGGCTACTAAATTACCGGCGACACCTTCGTATATTTTATTGCTGCCAAAATTGTGAGGTGCCGTTTCAATTAGATTAATATAAATATGATCGTTTCCATTTACAAGGCTAATAAGTCCCTGAATTACTTCAGGCGCATATCTGTTTACTAATTTATAAACTTTTCCGTTTTGAAATTCCTTTTTCCATTCAAATCTCCAACCTCGTTTCAGATTTTTAAGTTCTTCCCTTTTTAGTTCAAGCACATCGGTTGCAAAACTTTCTCCTGATATACGGTTTAAAATCGAATTGGTTAATTTATCTATTTTTTGTGAAATTTTAGGCATGTGTTTTATTGGTTTTTAGTATTACAAATTTAATGTTTTTTTTATTAAAACCGTCGGCTAAAGCCAGACGGCAAAGGTTAGGGTTTAAAATGTGTATTCTGCCGGTGTCTGAAACTTCCACAAAAAAGCGTTTAAATCCTTCCGGGTATCGTCGGTAAATTCCTGATAGTTTACCTGATACCGATCGCCGTTTTCGGTTTCAATTTTCTGGCCGTTCATTAGTTCTGTGATTTTACTTTCACTGAATAGGTAATTTTCAACCGTGGCGGCGTGTTGCTCGTTGTCGGTATAAAAGTTTATAATCATAGCCCTAATGTGTTTTGTGTGTTAACTTGTTTGATCTTTTTTACAATGATGTAGGCAAACGGCTGATTTTCGAGGTCTGGAATAGTTTTAAAATACATTGTCCGTAAAGTCGTTAGGGTTTCTTCAAGGCTGTAACCGGTATCGAGCATTGCGGCGGCGGGTTTAAGCTGGTGAAGCTTGAATTTACTTACAAGCTCATATTTGCCCCGGCCTTTAAAGCGTGGTGGGTTGGTTGTTTTGTCGTAAATGTCAACTTCGCGGCCTTCGTGGTGTTTCTCCGGGTTCCATAGTCTTATTGTGCTGAAGGTGTCACAATCTAGCTTTTTATTCCAGTTTGTTGAAAAGTTTAAGCGTTCCATTATTTGAAAATATTTGTATTAAAATCCTTGTTTGCAAGTGTAAAATATTCCTTACCTCCGGTTTTATCATCTTCGCCTACAAAGTGGCCAGCCGGATACGATTTGTAATATTGCTGAATATCCAAGCCGTTTTTGTTGCGTTTTGTCGGGTTAAAATCGAAGTTTTTGTAATGGCAGTAAGCCAACATTTTTTCTTTAAACCGGTGAGCGTTGCAATACTTCCGTTCAATCGGGTTTTCGTTCATAAAAAGATCAAATAAATCTTTTCTTACGTGCTGTTCGTTCAGGTTTCCGGTTTTGTTTGTATCATTCCAATAGAAAAACGATTCTGCCCAGGTTAAAAAGTTTTCGCCCATTGTTTGCCGTAATTTCCGTAGTTCTACATCGTCCATAGGCGGCGGCACAATGCCCAGGCGTTTGGTGCCTGACCAGCCGTTTTGTTTGCTTCTGAAGTACATCACTAAACAGGTTGCCATCAGGTTGTAAAATAAATTCCACTGGTCAGCATCCCATTCACTGAAAAAAGCACAACCAAAATCATGTACTGGCTTATGATCGTCGTTATAGAAGTCGTAAAATACCATGTATGCCTGACGGTCTGAAAAACTTGCACCGGTGCCGTTTAGCGCGTGGTTGGTTGAAACGAAAATCTTAGGGCTTTCTTCCTTACGAAGCGTAAAGCGTAAGCCTGACTTTTGGTTTACCGTCATAGCTCCGGTGATAACCTGAAATAGACTTTCAAAATCAAAATTTGCCCGGACATCGTCGAAAAACACGTTTTTGATTTTTTCTGAAACTTCGTGGTACCTGAAATTATCATCATCCAGCTTTTTGTTTTTACCGTCGATAATGGTTTGCGGTATCATTTGCGAAAGTGCTACGCCGATTAAAGATTTTCCGCTTCGTCCGTTACTGCTGCCAACTTTCGAAAGTTTGCCATCTACTGCAATAACTGCTTTTAGTTCGTTATCGTCTTTGTAATCGTGCAACATGTAACCAATTGCGGTGAGCTTGTTAATCAGGTGCCGGGAATTTAAAAACTGATCTTCCAGTGTGAGCGACGATTTACGCCAGCCAAAATTTGAAACATTGCATAGAAACTGCAAAAAGTGACTTTTTAAAGCATCTTCGGAATAATCAATAAAGAATTCACCGTTTGAAATTGTGTCGTAACCTTCGCCCAGCTTTGGCCTTATTTCGTCGTTCATTACTGATACATCGAGCATAGGCGCGAGGGCTTTGCCATTGTGTTTAATTACCTTTTCAGACCAAACATATTCCGTAAACTGACCGTAATTCAATTCTTTGATCCCATCGGCTGTAATTTCCCAAATTTTGTCTTTAAAGAACAAACATTGTTTTTCGGGTGTGGCACGCTCCACCGGTGGCCGGTTAATATCGAGGTTTGAAAGTTTTTCGGGTCCTAAATATTGTGGACCGCCGCGCATGAGCATATTTAGCACATCGAGCCGTTTAATTTCGCGGCAAAAGTTTTTTACATAGTCTTTTACGTCGGTGTGGTCGATTGCTTTTAGTATCCGGTTTTCAACGTGTATTAAAACCTTTTCGCCGCTTCGCATTTCGTAACGGAAAAAGCCGCGCCGCTGTAAAAAGTTCATGGCATTTACATAGTCAAAAACCAGTGTCTTTTTTATGTCGCCGTCTTTGGTTTCCTTCTGCTGTTCGTCCTAAAATTGTTCCTCTTTAAAAAGTTGCTGGCACATTTCAAGTTTGCCTTGTTCCGAAAACTTTCTAAGAAAACCTTTTATCTTGAATTCCTTCAGTTCTTTTAACCGGGCTTTGTGGTGTTCTGCAAACTTTTCAGCATCATTCAGCAACCAAAAATCTGCTATACGATCATCCGGTAGCATGGTAATTTTATTTACCTGTACAAAGGTTCCGGTTCCGTTTTTGTCGTTTACTGCAAAATCAAAATCGGCGGGTAATTCTGTTTCACGTTCAGGAAGTACCATACACAATAAATCATCAATCCCCTTTGCGGTGGCTTCGTTGGTTTTAATGTATCCGAAGTAAATTTCTACCGGGCTACCTAAATTTGAAAGTGTCCGAAGGTATTCTTTAAAGTTTCGCACCGCTGGAAAGAATTGGCGCGGCCTTGTATCAACGGCCTGACCATTTTTAAGCGTTTCGGATAGGTTTTGCCAGTCAGAATCAAGTACAAAAATAACCTCTTCCACTTCGCACCGCTGTACAATCAGTTGAATTTCATCCGGGAGCCGTCCGTTAGTTCCCAGGTTGTTTATTCCCATGATGCCAACAGATAACATACCATGTTTGCACGATTTTTCGGCTTTCTTTTCGCCTTCCTGAATGTACAAACGTTTGATTTTCCGGGCATGTTTGTACATTCTCCGGAGCATTTCAGGAATGTAAACATGTGAACCTGATCCGGCGGGTGACTGGTATTTTATCGGGTTTCCGTCTTTGTCGGTGTGTGCGGCTGGATTCTGCCAGCGCAAACGGACCAGCGGCCGCATTACATTTGCCTTTTCAGGTTTGTACATTACCGGCTTTGCTTCCAGATCGTAATAACGTATTAAAACATCGTCGCCTTTATGTTCAATGATATTCTGATACTGGTCGCGTGTACCCTGAACGAATGGAGATATAAAGCGGATCGTTCCGGTTTCATCAACTGTTTCAATCCTGATATTGTCGTAAGTTAGCCCTGAATCGGCTAATTGGGTATCACAAAAAGTTTTCTGTGAAGTTCCGGCGGGTTTTGTTACCGGAATAACTTCAGCGGCACCCGGTACAACTGGCAGTTTTTCAATTTTTGGCAAAGTAGCTGTTTTTGCCTTTTTGGGCTTTTTAGCTGGTATCTGGTCGGCTGTTTCTTCAATAAAAATATTACAGTCTTTCGCAATGTAACGGAGCGCGGCAGGGTAATCAAGTTTCTCAGTTTTCATTATAAAGTCGATGGCACCGCCATAACCTACGCCACAATTAAAACATTTGGCCTGTTGCTTTACCGTATCAATGGTAAGACCCTGTTTTTTCTTATCGTTGCGATACTGGCAAGCCGGGCAAGTTGCATAAAGCTTGTTTTTGCCGTATGCCTGGGCAGTATCTTTTATAAATTGGGTAATTGTGGCGACTGCTTTGATTTTGTCGATTGTAGTTTCTGGTATCATGAGTTAGTGTTCAGGTTTTATTTTATACTGAAAAATTGAATATTTAACGTATCTGATTGTGTTGGTCTTATTATAAAACAGACGTTAAATTGTTTTACTATCTTCATGCAGAAACCAATATCATTACTGCTAATTTTTTCAATTATCATTGTAACATGTGTTGGAAACATTTCATTTGGAGTAATCAAAACTTCAGCTTTAGAAAAAGCTGTTTGAAGTTTATCATGTATTTTTTGATTTTTCATGGTTAGTAGTTTTTAGATTAATTCATTTAAAACAGTACTCTTTTTCGATAATGGGAATTCTACTATTTCAAATCTGGCATGAAAAGAAGCCCCGGCCTTAAACCATTTTTTGTGAAGATGAGAGGTTGTGAAAATTATTTGAGGGATTAAAATTTCACGTTTCGGTTTACATTGCTCATTTATTGTCAATCTGTATCTTAAATCACCACCGGCATAACGTTGATCTTCTACCGGGAAAAAGAAGGAATAATCAAAGTTTAAAGGGCAATCATCTACAATTAACAGTTCTGTATCGTCTGGCATCCCTGCAAATAAAAATGGGTTATCCTTAAAGCTTCGGGTTTTGCTTCGGGCGCATAAAAAAAACGTTTTATTTTTCCCAACATATTCAGAAATCATATTGGCTACCCTTGTTTTTCCAACCCTGCCCTTTCCGGTAAATATTTTTGCTCTCATTTTGTTAGTTGTATAAGATTTGTGTTTCAGATTTTGTAAGAATGTCAGAATATTTTACACCTGTCCAGCTTTCGGCATCGCTTAAACCGTCGCTTATTTGCTCAAAATCGGCATGATTTTGTAGAATAATTGCATAACCGCCGGGAGGTATTTTAAAAGTCGCGCGCTGAAGCCTTGCGAATAGCCATTTCAAAAGTGGAAACCTGTTTTTCATACGCTTTATTTTTGGGTATTAGTCGTAAAATCAGTTCTTGTTTTCGTAGTAGTAAACCGGCCAGCGTGTCATTGTTCCGGTAGCTGTTGAATTCAATCAGGTTTTTAAGTTGCTTTGCCGTTTCAAGCAATTCAGGCTTAAAACCTTCTTTAGATAGGTAGATCCTTTGTTTGATTAGCTTAACCAACCATTGCCGGTAAATCTGCCAGTAAATCATCCAGATAGTTTTTAATGTTACCGAGTTCGAGAAATTCAGATAATTCCATCGGCACGTTAAAGCCTGGTTGTTCATAACATGGCACCTTAGAATTAAATACGCTTTTGTCTTTTACCGCTTCGATAATAATTCTAACAATGATTAACTGGCGTTCGGTCATGGCTGTAAGAGTTTTGATATTCTTTTAAAAATATCGGTTATCATTGCTTTAATGCCTGATTGTTTTGGATCAAATTCAATACTTTCAATCAGGTTATTAGCCTGGTTAAATTCTCCTGAAATTTGATTAAGACTGGTTTCAAGCCGCTTGATTTTTTCAACTAAAAGGCTATTCAACATTTCTTTTTCCTTTTGGCTATTTTCCTGTCTTATAATCCTTTCGGTAAGTTCTGAAACTAAATTGTGTTCGTGTACGCTCATAACCTGATCTAAGCCGAACAATTCAATCAGGGTAATTTCAAGGATTTCGCAAAATAGAAACGTCTTTTCGAGATTAATGTCTGTTTTGCAATTCTCGATTTTGGCGTATGCCACCTGCGACATATTGAATTTAGCAGCCATATCAGCCTGTGTAAATCCCTTTAGCTTGCGAAGCTGAATAACCTTTTCGGCTACCCGTTTTTTTAAAGCATCTGCCGATAAAACAGAAATACTTTGATGGTTTCTTGAAGATAAAAACATAGTTTTGAGGTTTTAAATTAAACTTATTGATTTGTTTATATAACTTGATAGGCACAAATATAAACCATAAGTTTTGATTAATCCAAATAAAAGCAATAGAAAGTTTAGTGAATATTTTCTATTGAAAACTATTAGTTTATAAATTAAAACTAACTGTATCATGAATTCTGAATGGAAACAGACAAAAGAGCGAATTAAAAGCCTTGCAAAGCTTCAGGGAAAATATTTAAATGACATTTTAAGCTATTGGAATATAAGCCTTCCGGGGTTTGATAAAAGATTGCAATCTGGTAACTTTAATTATAGCCGTCACGTACACGATTTGGCTTTATTTCTAAATTGTTCAATTGAAGATATTACACAACCACAACCTAAACCAATTGTTAATGAAAATCAGGTGAAAGAACAAACAGGACTGTATAAAAAATCGGTTGTTCCTGATGACAAAATTTTAATTGAAGTATTGAAAACTGAAAATGAAATGTTGAAGCGGATCAATTTTAAGCAGGAGAAGGAAATAGAATTTTTGCGCGGGTTGCTAAATAAATAATTAACCTTTAAATATAAATTTATGCTATCAATTGAAAATGTAACCTGGAAGGATGAACGTAAAACAGACCATCCGACGGCAATAATTTTTGAAAGTTTATATATTCCATCAAAGCCGCTTTATATCTTATATGATGAAAAAAGCCGGGAAGTTTTGAGCCTGAAATATTATAACTTGAAATTTGAAACAAAAACGATGCCGCTGTGCCTGGCGCAATACATTAACAAACATGGACAGATTGAACAGGTAGCAATTGCCGGTACTGGTCACGAAAATATAGAACTGGATGGGATCGAATATTCTGAATTACTGACAAAATAAGTTCCTTGTTTCATTCCGAAAATGATTATTTTATAACCTAATTGACTGAATGATAAATGTATAAGAATTTTAAAAATGTTCCAGGTGGCACCACAAAGGGAAGCAAATTGCTTCCCTTTGTTTTTTAATAATACCAATACAATCATTGCTTGAAGAAGCAAATGGTTCAAGTCGCAACCATTGCAAAAAAGAAAAGATTATTTGTCGTAATAATGTCCACGCATTGAGATAATATGGAGTTGTAGACCTACAACCTCATACACAAGCCGGTTTCCTTTATCAATTTCACGGGACCATAAGCCGCTGAGTTCATATTTTAAACCTTCTGGCTTTCCTAGTCCGGTGTATGGGTGAAGTAGAATATCTTCGATAAGCATTGTGATTTTATTCTGGATTATTTTTTGTCCGCTTTTCTTCCAAAACTTTATATCTTCAAGGGCTTTGTCTTTAAAAACTATTTCCATAAATCTTCGGTTTTAATAACCTTTCCCTTACTTGCCCTCGATTTTATAATTTCAGTTACAAATTCCTCATTATAAGGGCTTTCGTCACCTTCAATTATGACAACATTTTTATCGTTTTTAGCAATTTCACTAATAAGTCCGAATAAATGCTGAGTTTTCTTGGTGCTAGTGTTTATTTTAATCGTAACAGTTGCCATGAGTTCTATTTTTAATGGTTAAGCAAATTTAGATACTTTTTGATCATTCTGTTCTGGTGTGCTTTGAAATTTCCATATAGGAACGAGTTTGAATTTGAAGCTGCAGCGGAATATTGGCGGTGGCTTAGGCGATGAACAAGATTACTCCCCCAAAAACCTCAAATTTCGTTTCAGCCCCTCAAACCGTGTACGCTTCACTGCCGAATTGCGAAATAGCTCATTAAACAAAGGTTTGTCCATTTCATCCCAATCGCTTTTTCGCAGGTTCATCAATTTGAAATCCGGAGAAAATGCCGGTTCGTGGTGGATTTCCGATTTTAAATTCCAGGGACAAACATCCTGACAAATGTCGCAGCCAAATACCCGGTTTTTAAATTTGCCTTTCAACTCCGGGTCAATTTCGCCGTGGTTTTCAATGGTTTGATAAGAGATGCAGCGCCGTGCATCCAAAATATAAGGAGCAACAATTGCCTGTGTCGGGCAAGCGTCAATGCAACGCGTACAATTTCCACAGTGGTCGCGCACAACTTTATTGTCAGCAGGTAATTCCAGATCAATGATCAGTTCGCCAATAAAAAAGAAGCTTCCATGTTCAGGCGAAATCAGGTTCGTATTTTTTCCAATCCAGCCCAAACCTGCACGCGCAGCCCATGCCCGATCCAGAACCGGTGCCGAATCAACAAAACAGCGGCTTTCGCAAGGCGCAATTTCTTCCTGAATAAATCTGAGTAATTCGCCAAGTTTGTCTTTCATCACAAAATGATAATCGGTACCATAAGCATATTTCGAAAGTACCGGAGCTGCCGGATCGGTTTGTTTTTCAGCCGGAAAATAATTCAGCAGAACGGAAATAACAGATCGGGCATTTTCAACCAGCAATCGCGGATCGAGGCGTTTGTCAAGGTTGTTTGCCATGTAATTCATTTCGCCATGCATTTCATCTGCCAGCCAGTTCAGCAACCGATCTTTCTCCGCATCCAGAAATTTTGCCCGTGAAATGCCACAATCCTGAAATCCGAGTTCCCTGGCTTTTGCTTTGATAAGTTCTGATGGATTGATTGGATCTGTTTCCATAAGGCGATCTGGCTCATTTATAATTGAGTAACCAAAAATAGGTGAATTATACCGAATCGGATGATCCACACGCAACCAATTTCATCTTTTGTTCATCTGTTTAATTATATCATTTTAATATTTTTTTGTAAAATGCACAATTTGGCAGCATTTCCTTATAATAAAGTTATAATTTTACAGATGCAAAAAAACCAAACAAACTCTGAACATACCAATCCGTGAAGAATCCTCCTAATCGAACCCTCCTGAAAGTAATTTTCACCTTCTTTTGCTTTCTTTTTCTGAATTTTGCGCTTTCAGCCCAGAATATTCAGGAGAAAATAATCAGCGGAAAATATCAGCAGATGAGCCTCCAGGAATTTTTTAATACCATCGAAAAGGAACATCATATCAGGTTTTATTACAGGCCGGAATGGATAAAATCTTATCAGGTGAATCAGGAATTTAAAGAAATGCCGTTGATTCAGGTTCTCAATCTGTTGTTCGACCGGCAACCACTTTCTTTTCGCTTTTTCCAGAACAATTCGGTGGTGATCTTCCCAAAAGGAACTGATGGGCGGCAAATAATCGGCTCAGACGAACCTCAGATACTGGTTATTGGCGACCCGCTCAACGAGGGCAGATATTCAATTGCAAAAATAAAGGGGAAAGTAATTGATGGCAAAAACAGCGAACCATTGGCCGGAGCAATCATTTTTCATGCTCAGACCGGAACCGGAACCTCAACCAGTCCGAGAGGAACCTATGAAATGGATTTACCAACAGGCGACCACACGCTTCAGGTTTCATTTATGGGATACGAAGTTTTACACCAGAAAATAAAACTGATTGAAAACGGGAAAGCCGATTTCGAAATTTTTGAAGAAACGCATAGCCTCGAAGAAGTGACCATTATGGGCGACGACAGCAAAGCATCGAAAGCACAAATGAGCATGGTGAGGGTAAATTCAAGAATACTGAAAGAACTTCCGGTGATGATGGGCGAAGCCGATGTGATAAAAAGCATGATCATGATGCCCGGTGTGCAGAGTGTTGGCGAAATGTCGTCGGGCATCAATGTCCGGGGTGGCAATACCGACCAAAACCTGATAATGATAGATGGTGCGCCGGTTTTCAACACATCGCATTTGTTTGGTTTTTTCTCTATGATCAATCCTGATGCTGTGAAAGATGTGATACTTTTCAAGGGTGGAATTCCGGCTTCGTATGGCGAGCGCGTTTCATCCATAATGGACGTGCAGCTCAAGGAAGGCAATACCAAAAATATTCAGTTCTATGGCGGAATTGGCCTTATCAACAGTCGTTTTACGCTGGAAGGTCCGTTCGTAAAGAAAAAGAAAAGCACGTTCCTGATTGGTGGCCGCTCAACTTATTCCGACTGGTTGATGAGGCAATCGCGGAATGCGCAGTTTATGAACAGTGTGGCTCACTTCTATGATGTAAACGGAACCGTCAACCTTGTTCTGGGCGAAAAAAGCAATCTGAAACTTACGGGCTACCACAGCAACGATGTTTTCAACCTGAATTCCAACTCACTTTATACCTACGGAAATTCTATTGGTTCGGCCAACTGGAAAGTGAATGTTTCAAAAAGCCTGATTTCAAACCTGACCCTGGCATATAGCAAGTACAATTTTCAGCTCGATCAAAAAGATCCGAATCTTTCAGAAGACGATTATTCTTTGGCTACAGGTCTGGAGTATGGCAGTATGAAATACATACTTTCTTGGCTGCCCAACGATCGGCACCGCGTAAATACTGGCTTTCAGGCCATCGGATACAAAGTTTCCCCCGGAGAAATTCTTCCGGCAGGTGATCCGTCGAATGTAATTCCTGAAAAAGTAGCCAATGAACAGTCGATTGAACTTGGGGCTTTCATTGATGATGATTTCGATTTGACAGAAAAAACTGCGCTCAATGTGGGCGTTCGATATGCTCGTTTCATGAGTAAAGGTCAAACAACAGAATCGGACTTCAACCCGACTTTGCCCATATATCCGGGCACGGTGAATGGCTCGGGTTCCGATTCCTGGGAAACAACTCAAATGTACCATGGCATCGAACCACGCCTGGCGTTGAAATACGAACTAAACAACGGCGCTTCGTTCAGGTTGAGCTACCAGCGCATCCATCAGTTTATGAACCAGATTTCGAATACCTCGGTGATTTCTCCTGCTGACTTCTGGAAATCGTCCGATGCCAATATCGCCCCGCTCATTAGCGATCAGGTTGCCATCGGGTTATTTAAAAGTCCGAAGAAGGGATTGTACGAAACATCGGCAGAAGTATATTACAAAAACCTGCAAAACCTGCTCGAATATAAAAATGGCGCTGTTCTGGTGATGAACCATCACATTGAGGATGACATCATCAACGCAGATGGCCATTCCTACGGACTTGAGTTGTACCTGAAGAAGAATATTGGAAGGCTCAAAGGTTGGGTCAGCTATACCTACTCGCGAACCATGCGGCAAACTGACAGCGAGTTGGATGAAGAAGTGATCAATAACCGGAAATATTACCCTTCGGTATATGACAAGCCACACGATTTATCAACCGTTCTAAACTATCACATTAGCCGTCGCTGGCGGTTTTCAGGCAATTTTGTGCTTTCCTCCGGAAGGCCAATTACCTTGCCCGAACAGAAATACATGTTTGATGGCCGTCAGGTGGTTTATTATTCCGACCGCAACAAATACCGGATGCCACCCTATCACCGCGCTGATGTGAGCATAACGATCGACGAAAACCTGCGGCGAAAACGCATGTGGAAAGGAAGCTGGACTTTCTCGGTGTATAATTTGTATGGCCGGAAAAATCCATATTCAGTATTTTACCGCAAAGATCCGTCCATCCAGCAGGCAGATAAAAGCCAATATGCCATTTATAAACTCTCGGTTATTGGTGTGCCTGTGCCATCAATTACCTATAATTTTAAATTCTGATGCAAAAACGACTAATATACATGGCTTTATTAGCAGTGCTATTCGCTTCGTGCGAAGAGTATTACAAACCCGAACTCGAAGTTGTTCCGGGGATGTTGGTGGTTGAATCGCATATCACCAACGACCCAAAGCAGAATTTTGTAAAACTTTCGATGACGCAGGATTTTTACAGCACTGTTCAGGAAGAAAAAATCATAGGCGCAAAAGTTGATCTTATTGAATTGGGTGGCCAGATTATGAGCGGACTTGAGAACAGTGACGGATATTTTACCTTTCCGTCAACACCCGTTCCGGGCAGGCAATACAAAATTCAGATTACTTATCAGAACGACATCTTTGTTTCTGAACTTGTTGTTATGCCGCCCATTCCGGCAATTGATTCGCTTTATACTGTGCACAAGATTAGAAAATCATTCCGAACCAATTCATTTGGGGTTCCTGAACTTATTGAAACCCCAGTGCGCGAAATTTGCATTGATGCACCCATAACCGCTCAACTCGGATATTACCG
This sequence comes from Bacteroidota bacterium, assembly GCA_030698405.1. GTDB lineage: Bacteria > Bacteroidota > Bacteroidia > Bacteroidales > Prolixibacteraceae > Aquipluma. Next base: position 153,265 of record JAUYMU010000061.1, on the reverse strand, counting down.
TTTTAACACAAGGGCAATTTTGCAGTGGATATATTCTCCTGCCCCTTTAATCGGGCCTCCGCCGCCTCCCTGGTACGGATGGCTTTCGGTTTACGACAGAGGCTTGTTTAATCTGGCAGGGCCAAAAGTTTATAGTCAATCAAACAAGGTTCGCCAGCATCCGGTTGTTTCGCTTGATTACAATGGTCAGTTTTATCTCGACTCTTCAGCGCAGTCGCCATCAGGCTGGATCCTCATTATCGACGAATATGGAATTTCAAAGGCATCTTACGATTTTCATGAGAAGCTGAACCAGCAGTTTTCTGCGGAAGGGAGTCTTTTCGAACCGGTTTTAACTCAGATTTACGGAAACATAAGATGCACAACATCTCCTGAAAAGATCGTCCTCGGATTTTTTGATCTGAATTCGCACCGGCAATACAGGTATTATCTGAGTTTGGGAACCGGTCCTGACAATCAGGTTATTCAACGTCGGTTAAACAGCTATCCTGAAATTCCTGACAGAGGTTATCAGATCGGAACCCGTCCGTCATTTTGGGAAACCAATTATTAAATGAAGAAAAAAATAATCATATTTCTATTCCTGATGGTCGTTGCGATGACTGGGAACACTCAGGAAAAATCGGGGTTCGGCTTTTACACCGACCGTGATGTATATGTAAGCGGCGAAACTTTGTTTGCCAAGATATTTACGCCGGAAGGTAATCCGGCGCGGATCGTCTATCTCGATCTGGTCAATAAATATGGTGCCAGGGTTGCTGGTGTTTCGCTGGGAGTCAAAATAAATCAGGCTGATGGTTTTCTGATGTTGCCCGATTCGCTTGGCTCCGGAAATTATCTGGCAAGAGCTTACCTGAAAAATACCTCAGGAAAACTTAAAATTTTACGCGAAATCTGGATTTCGAACAGGTTCGACGGTCTGGAAAAAACAAGCCAGTTGAAACGGGTAACCGGCCTGGGAAAAAATCAGGATAAAATAACCGGACGAATTGAAATTGAAAACCTTGAAACTACCTATCAAACAAATAGTAATATTGAGGCTGTTATCAAAATCGAAGAAACTCTACTGAATGAAATTGACGGGAATTTGCTTGTTAGCGTGGCTCAAACAGAACCGTCGTTCGATGCTGCCTCGTTTATTTGGAGTGCTGATCAGGGCAAAGAAGGAATAACCGAAAATAAAGGGATCACACTTTCAGGAACAGTAACCGATAGGAAAACCCTTGAACCTGTCACGGGAATCACCGTTTACCTCACAATTCCTGATTCTGTACCCGGATTTCAGTACTACCAAACCCGTAAAGATGGCCGCTTTTATTTTCTGCTGAAAGATTATTTCGGAGCGGTTCAGGCAGTCGTTCAATGTTTTGGCAATACGCCGGCACAACGATTAAAAATTACACTGGATGGACTTTTCGCAGACGCAGGCACATTGCCCGAATTCAGGCAACAGCCTATTTCTGAAGAATTTAAACACAATATCAGCAGGAATATTGATGTATTGACTTTCAGGAAAATTTTCAGTCAGGATAAATTAAAGTTGGAACAGGTTGCCATAAGACAAAACGAAATATCGCCCTATTACGGAAATCCTACCCGAACGGTCGATCCGCAGCTCTTCATTGATCTTCCGAATTTTACCGAAATATCAAGAGAACTTTTGCCTGGCGTAAAATTCAGGAATTACAACAACGAGCCGACCCTTCAGGTAATCAATAACAACATGCACGACTATTTCAGAGAGAACCCGCTGATCCTGATCGATGGAATACCAATCAGGGATCTGAATGTAATTAAAGATATGGGAACAACCGACATCGATCGTATTGAGATTTGCCAATACGAACGGTATTATGGCGACCTCCGGTTTCCGGGCGTGGTAGCAATTTACACCACCAAAGCCGATTATTCACTGCTTCCCACCTCCGATCAACTCATCCGAATGGATCTTGAAACCATTCAGTTGAAGGCAATTACTGCCGAAAATGTAATTTCAGAGTCAAATATTCCTGATTTGAGACAGCTTATTTATTGGAATCCTTTGGCTGAACCAAAAAGTACGATTTTTATTAAATGTAATACTTCTGCAATTGCAGGCCAGTTTAAGCTGATCGTAAGAGGCCGGTTGAAAAACGGAACGCTGATTTTTGCAGAAAAACAATTTGAAGTAAAATAATGTGAAAAGAGCTTATAGGCATATGAACATCAGGATAATTCTTCTAGTCATTCTTTTTCATGCAGCAGGTTTTGCCACCACTGTTTTCGCACAGGAACCGATGAACCCGAACTGGGATGCCGAAAAAATTAAAGGCACCCGCTATATAACTTACCCCATATACGATGGGGTTCCTTTTCTGAACGACTCGTGGCTGCCCGGAAAAATTGAATTTGCCAGTGGTGAAATTGCAGATAGTTTATACTTGCGATACAGCTCGTTTAAAGATGAAATTTTGTATTACAACAAAGCCATCACCACTCAGATTGTAATTGACAAAGCCAGTTTGAATGGTTTTTCATTTACTGAAAAGGACGGAATAAACCGGGTTTTCCGGAGATTGTATTTCGACGGTTTTATGAAAGGTGAACGCTATTTTGAAGTCCTGTCGGATGGGGAAATTGATTTGCTGGCTTACCGAAAAGTAATTCTGATCACGGTTTCACCGTATAAGGATCAACAGAATATATTGAAAAACCTTTCTTATAGCCAAAATTACCTATACTATTTTTACTCACCGGAAAAGGGATATTCTTCGGTAAGAATGAATTTGGGCGCTTTGCTGTCAAAATTCGACAAGGTCTCACAAAAAGCCATTAAAAAACTTCTCCGGAAAAACCGAATCAAAATTATGGATGAAAATAGTTTTGTTCACGCCTGGAAGCTGATTGAAAAAGAGGGATTTGCATTGATATTTTAATATCTGTAAGCAGCTTTTCGCATGTCTTCCTGCGATTTGAAAGGTCTTTCAGGCTTTAGCGTTTTTGCCATAAAACGATGGATTTTAAACCTGATTTCCTGTGCCGTTTTCGTGTCGATCCGGTCGAATGAATGACCTCCCGGAATATTTTGGAAAATTTCATGTTCAAATTTTTTCCCATCTGCCTTCAACGATTTAATCAGGTGCTCCACCTCCAGCACATTTACGTCGTCGTCATTGGTATTGGTGTGAATCAGCAATGGAGTATCTTTCATTTTATGGGTATTCCAGGCGGGTGAACGCCGACGGTATTCGGCTACATTTTGATTGGCCGATTGTCCAATGTGATAATCTGCCTCAAATAAATCCCTGTAACTTTGGTTGTAATATCCCATTCGGGCAATCAAATCGCTCACCGGAACACCTGCAAAAGCACATTGAAAATCGTTTGGGTGATCGAAAATATTCATCAAAGCAATCAGCCCGCCATGGCTCCAGCCCATAATGCCAACCCTGTTTTTATCAACAAAAGAATAGTTTTCCAATATGGAATTTCTACTTTCATACACGTCCTCCACTTCAAGTCCGCCGTAATCAATGTTCTCGAAGTACGATTTCCCGTATCCTGTACTGCCGCGGTATTCAGCTGCAACCACCACATATCCCTGGCTGATCAATTCTCTGATAATGTGTGCGTAATAAGTTGTGAAATCGGCATGGACACCACCGTGGGGCAACACGATTAACGGGTATTTTTTGTTGACATCAATATTTAGTGGAATAAAAACGTACGTCCAGAATTTTAGCGGATTGCCTGCGCCCATTGCATCCGGATTCTTTTCTTTCCATTTTGCAGGCCCACAAATATAGAGTTTGTCAACAAAGGCAATATCACCGACCTTCTGGAACCACATCAGGTCGTCCATCTGTTTCGAAAGTTGGTCCAAGCGATGATCGAGTCCAGAATTGTATTGTTGCAACTTTTCAAGGTCCTTCTGGAAATCCTGTAAATTCTGGGCAAATCCATTGAAAACAAAAAGGATAACGAGCATAAATGGCAATAGTTTCTTTTTCATGTCAGGTTTTGTTTTTTTTATTGCACTAAAGATATTGTATCTTTCTAAAATTCAAGCAAAAATACCTGTTTTCTGAATTCGTTTTGTTAAATTTATTGAGTCGTTTTTTAGATAAAACCCTCAAAAATAAAAAAAGCAAAACAGATGAAGAAGATCCTACTTTTTACCATTCCGGTTTTACTGGCATTTTGTCAATGTAAAACCAATCCTGAAAAAGGAATTATTATGACCGTAAACGGACCGGTTGCTGCCGAAACAATGGGAACCTGGCTCACACACGAGCATATTCTGGTCGATTTTATTGGCGCCGATTCGATCAGAAATGACAGATGGAAAAAGCCGGAAGTATTTGAAAAGGCATTCCCGTACCTTCAGCAGATAAAGGATTTAGGTTGTCAGACCTTTGTTGAATGTACGCCGGCTTTTCTTGGCCGAGATCCGTTATTGCTGAAAAGCCTGTCTGATTCTACCGGATTAAATATCATTACTAACACCGGACTTTATGGCGCAAGAGATAATAAATTTATTCCCGGATATGCTTACAGCGAAACTGCCGGTGAGCTCGCCAGACGATGGATTACGGAATGGGACGAAGGAATTGACTGCACCGGTATTAAACCCGGATTCATAAAAATTGGTGTTGACAACGGCAATTTATCCGAAATGCACAAAAAGCTTATTACAGCAGCCGCCATTACACATTTACAAACCGGACTTGTAATCGCATCGCATACCGGACCGGCTATCCCCGCATTCGAACAAATTGAGATACTAAAACAGGAGGGAGTATCGCCCGATGCGTTTATCTGGGTTCATGCCCAGTCGGAAAAAGATCTGGAGAACCACATAAAAGCAGCAAAGTCGGGCGCATGGATTAGCCTTGATGGCTTGGGAGAAAATAACCTTCAGAATTATTTAACGATGATTAATAACCTGAAAGATAATAATTTGCTAAACCGAATTTTGTTATCACATGATGCGGGTTGGTACGATCCGGGCAAAGAAAATGGCGGTGAATACCGGGGCTATGCCACACTTTTTGAAAAGCTGATTCCATTGTTGCTGAGTGAAAACTATTCTGAAAAGGAAATTAACCAGCTTTTGGTGATAAATCCGGCACAGGCGTTTACGATTAAAATACGCAAAGCCAATCAGAAATAACATCTCCAATATAATGAAAGAAGAGTTTTTGCAGTTTATCTGGAAACACGGGTTGTATCTGAAGGACGACCTGAAAACCACTGATGGGAAACCCATCGAAATCATTTCGTCGGGACGACCAAACACCGATTCGGGACCTGACTTTTTCAATGCTAAAATCAGGATTGGCGAAACCATTTGGGCAGGAAATATCGAAGTCCACCAGAAATCGTCGCATTGGTACAACCACAAACATGATATTGACGGGGCTTACGACAATGTTATCCTGCATGTGGTCGAACTGCACGACAAACCCGTTCAGGTAAAAAACCACGAACTGCCAACGCTCGAAATCTGTTTTCCGCCAGAAATTTTGGGAAACTACGAACAACTCCTGAAATCGGAACGCTGGATTGCCTGCGAAGAAAGGCTGTCAGAAGTTGATCCGTTCATTCTGCGGTTTTGGTTCAGTTCACTCATGATCGAACGGCTTCAATCGAAAACCGGCGATATCCTGAATATTCTGGAACGAAATAAAAACAATTGGAACGAAACCTTTTACCAGTTGCTTGCACGAAACTTTGGCATGAAAACCAACGCATTACCATTCGAACTGCTTGCCAAATCACTTCCGTTACAAATATTGTCGAAACACAAAAACGATCTTTTTCAGATCGAGGCTTTGCTTTTCGGGCAATCGGGCTTGCTGAACGAAACTTTACTTGGCGACGATTATTACCTATCGCTCCGGAAAGAGTATTCCTATCTGTACAAAAAATATAGCTTATCGGGCATCGAAGCGCATTTGTGGAAGTTTATGCGGTTACGACCCATCAACTTTCCAACTGTTCGAATCGCGCAACTGGCCATGCTTGTACACCATTCGTCGGCTTTGTTTTCGCAGATTCTGGAAACCGAAAATCCCGAAGAGCTACGCAAACTTTTTGATGTAAAAGCTTCCGGATACTGGGATACGCACTACCGTTTTAACAAACCTTCCGAAGAAAACAGGACAAAAGTACTTGGAGAAACTGCCTTTAATAATTTGGTGATCAATACGATTGTTCCTTTGTTGTTCGTTTACGGCGACCAACACCTCGATCAGGCCATGAAAGACCGCGCTTTGTTTCTGCTCGAAAAGCTGGCTCCGGAAGAAAATCAGATCATCAGGAAATGGAAAGAACTGGGAATTGAAAGCCGCACCGCTTTTGAAACACAGGCTTTGCTTCAGTTGAAAAATAACTATTGCGACCACAAAAAATGTTTGAATTGCCAGATGGGAGCTAAGATCATCACTTTAACCAATCATTCCGACCACAGATAATTGTATCAATTAAATTTCAGAGTCAATCAGAATTGTTAATTTCGCACTACTAAAATGATTTACAATGGGAATGAAATTTTTGCATCTACCAAGGGCAAAGCAGTTTAATATAACCACCCGCTTTTACGATCCTCAAAAAGAGGCGATGAAGGAGCGTGAGGAAAGGATTAAGCGAGAGCTGGCTCAGAACAATGAAGAAGAAATAAGTTCGTTGTACCGATCAGGAATTAAAGGTCAGTTCCGGAATTCGGGGAAGTTTACGCACAGCAAAACAATTGCCGATGCCCGTAGAAAATCGAACATGCGTTTGCTTGTAATTGTGATCCTTTTAGTCGCTTTATTTTATTTATTACTGAAATAGCCAAAAAACTTCTGTGCCAGATATCATTCAACTACTTCCAGACTCGGTTGCCAACCAGATAGCTGCCGGAGAGGTCATTCAGAGACCTGCTTCGGTGGTGAAAGAATTGGTGGAAAACGCCATTGATGCCGGGGCGACCCAAATAAAGGTGAACATTAAAGATGCGGGTCGCACCCTTATTCAGATTACCGACAATGGTTGCGGCATGTCGGATACCGATGCGCGCATGGCCTTCGAGCGTCACGCGACTTCCAAAATCAAATCGGCCAGCGATATATTTGCCATTCGCACCATGGGTTTCAGGGGCGAAGCGCTTGCCTCGGTTGCTGCCATTGCCGAAGTTGAACTTCGAACCAAAGAACACGATCAGGATTTGGGAACTTTTATTCACATTTCAGGCTCAAATATTATTGCTCAGGAACCTGTGAGTTGCGACAGCGGTACTAATTTCCAGATAAAGAACCTGTTTTTCAATGTTCCGGCAAGGCGCAAATTCCTGAAGTCGAACCCGGCAGAACTGAAACACATCATCAACGAAATTCAGCGCATTGCACTTGCCAATTCAGAAATTTCCATTTCGCTTTACCACAACGGGTCGGCCATTTATGAATTGAACGGCTCGAACAAACGAGTCCGGATCGTTTCAATTTTCGGAAAAAACATCAATCAAAACCTGATCCCGATCGAAACGGAGACTTCACTGGTTAAAATAAGCGGCTTCATCGGGCAACCAAAACACGCGCGAAAAATGTTTGGCGAACAGTTTTTTTTCGTCAACCAGCGGTATATCAAACATCCGTATTTTCACCGCGCCATTATGCAGGCCTACGAAAAAATATTGCCACCCGATGCCATCCCGTCGTATTTTATTTATTTCGATATGAACCCTGCCGACATCGATGTGAATATTCATCCGACCAAAACAGAAATCAAATTCGAGAACGAACAGGCGGTCTGGCAAATTCTGCAAGCTTCGGTTCGTGAAGCGCTCGGAAAGTTCAACATTGTGCCATCCATCGACTTCGATCAGGCCGGAAGTGTAGATATTCCGATGCCGCTCAGGGATTATGCCGACGTGCAAACTCCTGAAATAAAAGTAAATCCGGCCTATAATCCTTTTGAACAGCCTGCTTCAACAAAAAGTTATTCGGGAACTGATCGTAGTTTTGCTTCCACACCAACACAACGTACCAACCTTTCGAGTTGGCAATCGCTTTACAAAGGCCTCGAACCCCCCGAGTACTCGGGGTCGCAACCGGAAACTCCCGCTGTTGAACCGGTGCAATTCAGGATAGAAGAACAGCAAACTGCAAAAAGTTCGGTACAATTCAAAAACAAATACATACTGACACCTGTTAAATCGGGTTTGATGGTGATTGACCAAAAGCGGGCTCACGAACGTATTTTGTACGAACGGTTGATGCAGGTGATTGAAACCCATGAGGTGGCCAGTCAGCAGCAACTTTTCCCGGAAACCTTTGAGCTAAATGCCTCCGATGCTACTTTGCTGACCAGCATTCTTCCGGAATTAAGAGCCCTGGGTTTTGATGTGCGCGATTTTGGCAAGAACAGTTTCATTATCAACGGAACACCGGGAGTGCTGCATACCTCTTCTCCGGTCGAAATCATTGAAAGTTTACTGGAAGAATTTAAAAATTCGCCTGTCAACCTTCAGGAGAAAGCCCGCGAAACAGTTGCGATATCGTTGGCACAGGCATCATCTATTCAGTACGGGCAGGCATTAAAGCCAGCAGAAATTAGCGAATTGATTGACAATCTGTTTGCATGCAAAACACCCAATTTTTCGCCAAAGGGAAAAAAGATACTGTCTATCATGCCATTGGAAGATTTTGAGAAACTATTGAAATGACATTTTAACGGAAAACCTATAAAAAGAAAGACTATGATGCAAAATACAAGATCTGGTTTCAATGCCATACCTCCGGTTGTTAAAAACCTGATTATCATTAATATTATCATGCTGCTCGCAACATACATTTTGAGTATGCGTGGAATAGACCTTACCAGTATTTTAGGACTGCGCTATTTTCAGTCTCCTGAATTTAGGCCCTATCAACTTGTGACACACATGTTTATGCATGGCGGATTTACCCATCTTTTGTTCAACATGTTTGCACTCTGGATGTTTGGGCGTGTGCTGGAAGGTGTTTGGGGACCAAAGCGTTTCTTTATTTACTATTTTGTTACCGGGCTGGGAGCTGCATTGCTTCACACCTTTGTTAATTTTTTAGAGTTCCAGAGTGTTGCCTCTAAAATGACACCTGAAGCAGTCGAAATGGTGATGACACAGGGAACAGAAATATTCAATCAGGGGAAAAATTTCTCCGATCCAATAGCAGGCAAGCTGAATCTTTTGCTGAATATTCCGACTGTTGGTGCATCAGGCGCTGTTTTCGGTATTCTCCTCGGCTTTGGAATGTTGTTTCCCAATACTCAGTTGATGCTGCTTTTTCCGCCAATACCAATCAAAGCCAAATATTTTGTGATGGGTTACGGAGCCATCGAACTTTACCTTGGACTCACCCAATCGGGTAGCAACATTGCGCATTTTGCACATCTTGGCGGTATGCTCTTCGGCTTTTTCATGATTAAATACTGGAACAAAAACACCAAACATTTTTATTAGAGGCCTCCCCCAACCCCTCCAAAGGAGGGGAGAAAGAACAAAAAAAAAGTGTAACAATGAACCTCTGGGACGAAATAAAAGAATCATTTAAGGAAGGATCAGCCTTGACCAGGCTTATCTACATCAATCTGGGTTTGTTTTTGGTGATCCGTATCGTCAATGTATTTTATTTTTTGGCAGGGGTTGAATTTCCATTTCTTGACTGGCTGGCCCTTCCGGCAGATTTTGCTACGCTGGCAAGCAGGCCCTGGACATTGATCACCTATATGTTCCTCCATTTCGATTTTCTTCACATCCTGTTCAACTTGCTTTGGTTGTATTGGATGGGACAAATATTTCTTGGTTATTTCGATCAGGGAAAACTGATTGCAATCTATCTGCTTGGAGGTATATTTGGTGGTTTGTTTTATGTTTTGGGGTACAATTCATTTCCTGTTTTCGCCGGAATGGTGGCAGGTTCGAGGCTATTGGGCGCGTCAGCTTCTGTAATTGCAGTTATAACCGCATTGGCAATGCATGCTCCCAATCACGCTATCCATCTCATGTTTATCGGGCCGGTAAAGATGAAGTACATTGCACTTTTTTCTGTATTGATGTATGTAATTGGCATTTCATCGAGCAATGCAGGAGGTAACCTTGCTCATTTGGGAGGCGCTGCCTGGGGCGTAATTTATGTACTTCAGCTGCGTCGGGGAATTGATCCGGCTAAAGGAGTGACCTGGATGATGAATAGTTTGAAAAAGCTATTCTCGCCCAAACCAAAAGTAAAAGTAACTTACCGCAAACCTGTGAACGATATTGAATACAACCGCAAGAAAAATCAGGATCAGGTGCGAATGAATGAAATTCTGGAAAAGATCAGCAAATCAGGCTATGGTTCACTCACCAAAGAGGAAAAAGAAATTTTATTCAGGATGGGGAATTAGAGGGAGGCTTGTGCAAAGTTTCTCTCTTCGAGTGTTTTACTGCTTCGTTAATGCTGGCATTTAATTCGAACCCGATTAAAAGGATCAGCGAAAGTAAATACATCAGAAGCATAATTACCAGTAAAGTACCTATTGATCCGTACAACTTGTTGTATTGTCCGAAGCGGTTGATATAGTATGAAAATCCGATAAATGTTATAATAATCAGAACTGTGGAAAGCGTACTTCCTGCCGAGATAAACCGCCATTTTGTTTTTTTTGCAGGAGCCAGATAGTACAGGAATGAATTGGCCATAAAGAACAAAAACAATATCACCAGCCATTTTCCAATGATTAAAGTATAAATTGTGAAATTATCCCGCAGATAATCATTGGCAACCATGTAGTTGATAAAATGCTGTCCAAAAGTGATTAAGCCAATCGCGAGGGTTATTAAAACTGAAAGAATTACCAGTAACAACAATGCAATAATGTGCTGTCCTATCCAGGTCCGGCGTTCAAATGTGTGAAGCGAGGCATCAAATGCACTCATCATCGACGACAATCCATTTGTTGAAAAAATAAGCGCCATAAAAAAACCAAAAGAAAGTAAATCGCCACGTTGCTGTGTAAGGATATCCTGAACTGTTTCTTCGATGGCCAAAAAGGCAGTCTCCGGCACCACGTCCCTGATAAGCAAAAACAATTCAACCTGAAAGTTGTCGATCGGAATGTATGGTATGAGAGTGAAAAGAAATATAATGGCGGGAAACAAAGCCATGAAAAAACTGAATGATATGGCAGAAGCACGGGTTGTAAGCGAACCATCGACCAGACTGCGCCAGAAAAATACCATCACATCATAAAGAGGCATCTCGTCAAACCCCGGTAAGGTTATCTTTTTTGCCTTTTCCAGAATTCGTTCCCATAGGCTGATAAACTTTTTTGTGATTCTTTCAGGCATTAACCCTGTTTTTCAATTCTTAACTGGTGAATGTAGGAGTTGTTGTCTTTGTTTTTTAACAAAAAATAAACCCGGAAAGTGCCGGTATTGGTAACTAAACTTCCGATTGCATAACGGGCGCCGTCTTTTCCGCCCTGATGAATAATACTGAATTGTTTGGGTTTGTTGGCCTTGAAAAATTCGGCTACAATTTGCTGGGCCTGAGATTTGCTGAAAACATCGTCGTGCGATTGAACCACCAACTCAACATTCTGATTAAAATAGCTTGCCAACATTACGTCATTGCCACTCTGAATGCTCAAAACAATTTCATCGGGAATTTGTGAAAAAGACGGGGAAACAGTTGCAAACAGGGCGAAAAATAATAATACCAGCTTAAATTTTAGATTCTTCATCTTAATAATTTTTGTTCAGACTTCTTTCAACGGGAAACATTACCAAAAACCGTGCAATTTTTTCATTAAACAAATACCTTTGCAAAAGTAACAAATTTAAGATGAAACGAGCCATGAGAATTAATTCTAATATAGGAGAATAATTGCTGGCGAGTTCCATCTGGCAATTAAAAAACAAATTACAAACAGATGAAAATCAGCCTTATTGTAATTGGTAAAACAGACGAAGCGTATCTCCAAAAAGGATTGGAAATATTTATGAAGCGAATTCCTCATTATGTTCCGTTTGAAATGAAAGTAATTCCGGATATTAAAAATGCCAAAAACATGAGCGAGGAACAGCAAAAAGACAAAGAAGGAGAACTGATTTTACAGCAAATCCTCTCATCCGACGAATTGATTCTGCTCGATGAAAATGGCCTTGAAGCATCATCGGTTGATTTTGCACGGTTTTTGGAGAAAAAAATGCTTTCAGGAATAAAACGTCTGGTATTCGTGATTGGAGGTCCATACGGATTTTCAGGAAGTGTTTATTCAAGGGCGATCGGGAAGATAAGTTTGTCAAAAATGACTTTTTCTCATCAAATGGTCAGGCTCATTTTTGCGGAACAATTGTACCGCGCGTTTACCATCCTGAAAGGGGAACCTTATCATCATCAATAAATTTAATCCGGCGAAATTCGGGATTGAACCTTAAATTTAATTATTTTGTGGCATGTATGAAATCCGAAAATATTTATTCCCTGTACTTTCGATTCTGTTCTTTACACTGGCATCCATTCAGGAACATCAGACTTTAAAGCATCAGCCCGAAAAGAAAATTATTCAGGCTTTTCAACATACTTTGCACCGTCAGGAACTGGAGCTTTCGGAATACCTGAACATTGCTGCGAAGAGAATAACCGAAAACCCGACGTCTGAAAATTACGCCACCATTTTCTCAGACCTAAATGAATTGTTTGAAAAAGAAGGTCTTGGGTTTGTTATTTTTCAAAATCAGAAGATGGTTTACTGGTCGAGCAACCATTTTTCTTTTCCAAATTTGCAATCGAAATTTACGGGTGAAAATGGATTGGTAATTTTGCCAAACGGGATTTTCGAGGCCCGGAAAAGGGTGGTGGGAGATTTTCAGCTGATGGGACTGATCCACATCAAAAACAATTATTCGTATGAAAATCAGTTCCTGATAAATAGCTTTATTGCGCCGTTCGAATTACCTGCCAATTTTAATATTACTGCCGAAAAAAGTAAAAGTTCATACGAAATAAGGGATCTGACCAATCAATATCTTTTTTCGGTGATGCCAACCGGCAAATTATTGGTGAATGCATCGCAACTCTACTTTTCGGCTTTTTTGTATTTGCTTGGTTTACTATTTCTGCTTCTGGCGCTTTACCGGAAAATGGACGATTACCGCGAAGAGAACTTTGTGGCAAAAATGCTGCTGTTAATGGTGGTTCTTTTCGTGATTTACTGGATCCATATCATTTTCGGAATTCCAGACATTCTGAACCATCTGGAAATTTTTGGCCCCAAATATTACGCGATATCAACATGGCTTCCGTCGTTGGGCGATTTTTACCTGATTACCGTCTTGTTCTTTTTCTGGAGCCTGGTTTTTGTCAGGGAATTCTCGTTACACGGCAAATTCGGAAAACAAATGGTCATTCCCTCGTTCATTTTTGCTGGTTTGCTATACCAGATCGTGGGATTGATGATTGGGAATTTGATCGGCAACAGTAACATTACGTATAAATTAAACCGCATTACCGATATCGACCTTATCAGTATTAGCAGCTATCTGGCCATCGCGATGTTGCTATTCTCCGTTTTCCTGATCAACCTGAAGGTTATTGAAAGATCGGAGAACATTATCAACAAGAAGTACTTTCGGAATTTCCATTTGCTTGCATTGGCGGTTTCTATCTTGTTGTGCATCATTATTAATTCCGGTGAATTATATCTTTTAACATTGTTTTTAGCTGTCAATTTGCTTCAAAGTCAGGTAAAGAAAATGCACATCCCTAAGTTTTCGCTTTCGTATGCCATTTTGTTTATCTCACTATTTTCAATAACCACATTGGTAGTTGTATATAAAACAATTGAGAAACGCGATGTTCAGATACAAAAGCTGATGGCTGTGAATTTAAGTTCCGAACAGGATCCTGTCGCTGAAGTATTTTTGGACAACATGCAGCATCAATTCAATATAGATTCGATTATTCACAAGCTATTGGTACCGCCGTATAAGGATCTGGAAAACTACCTTAACCGTAACTATTTTGATGGCTATTTCAGAAAATACGATATCCAGTTTACTTTTTGCGCCGGTAACGACAGTGTAATTATTCATCCTGAAAACGTTTCAGAGCCGTGTTTCCCATTTTTTGAAAAAATGATCAAAACGTCAGGAATCGCAATTCCGGGGAGTAGTTTTTATTTTATGGACAATATGAACGGAAGGGTTTCTTATATGGGGAGGCTTTATTATCCGTTGGGTGAGGATTCAAATGGAATATCGGTTTACATTGAACTAAATTCGAAAACTATTTCGGAAGGCATCGGATTCCCGGAATTGCTTATGGACCGGACTTTGATCAAACCATTCAGGTACAAATACCTCTCGTACGCCAAATATTTCGACGAAGAGCTTGTGAACAAGTCGGGAGAGTACGACTACAATTATTACTATCAGGCTTACGATCTCGAAAACTATAATTCAGAATTCGAGTTCAAACATTGGGATGGTTACGACCACGTTATTTACAACTACGATGAAATAAATCATATTATCGTCAGCAAACAGTCGGTTCGATTGGTTGATTACCTTATATCATTTCCGTACATATTTGTTTTCTTCTTTGTATTTGTGCTGTTTGTTTCAATGGTGGGCAATCCAACCTTCAGGAAGCTGATGATTCCGAGGGATTTGCGCTTCCGGATTCAGGCAGCGATCATTTCTGTGGTTTTGATTTCGTTAATTTTCGTTGCCGCCGGAACCATTTATTACAACCTTCAGGAATACAAAATCAGACATCAAACCGATCTTCAGGAAAAAATGTCGTCCATTTCTGTTGAAATCGACAATATGCTGGGAAATGTGAATTCAATTACTCCTGAAATACAGCAATGGCTTTTTATCGAACTGTATAAATTATCCAACATATTCAGAACCGACATCAATATTTACGATGTTAACGGCGAACTGCTAGCCTCCTCGCGACCCGAAATATTTCGCAAGGGAATTACTTCTGAAAGGATAAATGCAAAAGCTTTTTATGAATTGTCGGAAAAGTATCAGCTTAACTATTTTCAGCCCGAAACAATTGGAAATCTATCATATCTTTCAGCCTACGAGCCAATTATGAATAACCGGGGCGATTATCTGGCATACCTGAATCTGCCTTATTTTACCAGAGAGGATGAATTGAAACAGGGTATTTCCACTTTCGTAGTAGCGTTTATCAACCTGTACCTTATTTTATTTCTGGCCAGTGTGATTGTGGCGGTTATTTTATCGAACAAAATCACTTTACCATTGAGCCTGATCCGCGAAAAGTTAAAAGGTATTCAACTTGGTAAAAAGAATGAGCAGATTAATTATGAAGCTGAAGACGAAATTGGAGCGCTGGTAAAGGAATACAACCACAAAGTTGTCGAGCTGGCCGAAAGTGCCGAATTGCTGGCCAAATCGGAACGTGAATCGGCATGGCGCGAAATGGCCAAACAGGTTGCCCACGAAATTAAAAACCCGCTTACCCCGATGAAACTGAACATTCAGTATTTGCAGCGGGCCAAAGCCGAAGGCAGGGAGCATTACGATGACTTTTTTGAACGTGTCACAAAAAACCTTATCGAACAAATTGACACACTTTCCGGAATTGCAACTGAGTTTTCTAATTTTGCCCAAATACCGAAAGCGAAAAACGAAGTTTTCAACCTTCTTGAGGTACTTCGAAAAGTATGCGATTTGTTTGAACCCAATCAAAACCTTCACTTTTCATTTGACCTGAACAACCTGAAGGAAGTAATTATTTTTGCTGACAAAGAACAACTTTCAAGGGCATTTCTTAACCTGATAAAAAATTCGATTCAGGCGATTCCATCAGACAGAAATGGAGAAATACGCATTGCGGTAAAAAAGGATGAATCGGTCGCACTTATTGCCATCAGCGACAACGGTTCAGGAATTAGCGAAGAAGCGATTGGACACATGTTCGAGCCTAATTTTACCACAAAATCAAGTGGAATGGGGCTTGGATTATCGATCGTTAAAAATATTGTCAATAATTTTGGCGGAAAAGTCTGGTACGAAACAGAATTAGAGAAGGGAACGACTTTTTACATCGAAATTCCCTTGTTCAAAAATGGAAAAACCTAAAATATAGAATTATGGAATACAGAAAATTGGGACAATCAGATTTGAATTTATCAGTGGTTACATTTGGAGCTTGGGCTGCCGGAGGCTGGATGTGGGGCGGAACGGAACGCAAAGAATCGGTCAAGGCAATTCAGGCTTCGTACGATTGCGGAGTGACCTCCATCGATACTGCCCCTGCTTACGGACAGGGAACAAGTGAAGAAATTGTGGGTGAAGCCATTAAAGGTATTCCCCGCGATAAGGTTCAGATCCTGACTAAATTCGGATTGGGCTGGAGTGGAACAAAGGGTGAATTCTTCTTTCACAGCAAAAACAATGAAGGAAAACCGATTGATATTTACAGATATGCCGGGAAGGATGGCATCATAAGAGAATGTGAGAACAGCCTGCGTTTGCTCGGTACCGATTACATTGATCTTTACCAGATTCACTGGGCCGACCCGACCACACCTGTTCAGGAAACAATGGAAGCTGTTGCCCAGTTGATAAAGGAAGGAAAAGTAAGGTATGCAGGTGTTTGCAATTACGATGTTTTGCTGATGAAAGAAGCTGCAAAGTACATCGATCTGGTTTCAGATCAGGTTTCGTACAGTATGCTTAACCGGGGAATAGAGCAGGAACTCGTCCCTTATCTGGTCGAAAACAATAAATCGGTTTTGGCCTACAGCCCTTTGCAGCGCGGAATACTTACCGGAAAATTAAAACCGGGGCATCAGTTTGCCGATGGCGATACAAGAGCCGACCTGCCTTATTATTCGGATAAAAATATACAGTTGACCAACGCTTTTCTTGAAAAAAATAAACCGCTGGCCGATGATAAGAATGCAACATTAAGCCAGTTGGTAATACAATGGACAATCAACCAGCCCGGAATTACCGTTGCATTGGTTGGCGCCCGAAATGCTGCACAAGCTGTTCAAAATGCAAAAGCAGCCGAACTGAAACTAAGTTCTGAAGAAATAAAATTTATCAACGCTGAACTTGACAAGCTGAAACTGGAACTTTAATCTGAATTGGGGACAATCGGCTTATCGGTAGTCCCATTTTTTTCGGTCGAAAGTTTCATTTATGGAGTAATCAATCCTGGTATCGCCAGCGCAATCCTGCAGAATATCCAGCGCCCTGAAATTGATGATGATTTGCTCCGCTTGTTTATAGGTGATGTGGGCAATGCGGGCGAATTTACTGACCGAAATTTTTTCGTGGTTTTCGAGGTAATCGAGTAGTATTTTTTCGCTGTCGGAATAGTTGATCAGGATTCCATCCGTACTTTTTTGCTTTTTCCAAACTTCGAGCATGACTTTGTTTGCCAGCCGGTTTTCGTCGTCTTTCCTGAAATAAGCCCACCACTTGCCTTCGTCGTCGCGCGCAAAATGAGGTTTTTCGGAACTGGGTTCGATAATAACTTCCAGAACAGTTTTGCCTTCAACCAAATACTGTTTCGTAGTGAAAGCGATAGGCGGGTTTGAATACATTTTAGCAGCCGATTCAACCATGTAATATTCTTCTTCTGACCGGACACCTGCAATCCGGCCATTGTCTTTTACCCCAACCAGAAGTCGTCCGCCATCGGTATTGGCAAAAGCCACCAGCGACCGTGCAATCTTTTTTGAATCGCTGATGCAGTATTTAAAGTCCTGTGTCTGATGCTCGCCCTGCTGAATGAGTTTTAATAAAGAGCCTCCCCTAACCCCTCCGAAGGAGGGGAACAAAGAACCTGAATTCATAAATTATAGTGTTGTAATCCATTTTGTTTGCCTAAGCGAATTTCAGTCATTTTCTGAAAGATAAATGTTCAGCATCTTCTTT
Source organism: Bacteroidota bacterium (assembly GCA_030698405.1). Classification (GTDB taxonomy): domain Bacteria; phylum Bacteroidota; class Bacteroidia; order Bacteroidales; family Prolixibacteraceae; genus Aquipluma. The sequence continues at coordinate 135,348 of JAUYMU010000061.1, read as the reverse complement.
TTCCAAAGCTTTCCCCCTTGGAGGAACGTGAAGGGAGCTAACTTTACACTTCAATTCCGAAGAAAATCCTTACTAAATATCCTAACCCGAAAGAAATGAGGCCAACGACTGTACTCAAAACGACCATTTCGGTAAATCGTTTCCTGAAAGGCTGATCGTTGGCCACAGAAATGTAATAGGTAAACAGAAATACAATCAGGATTGAATCGAACAAGGCCACCAGCAATGCAACGAATGGCGAGGTGAAGATCAGAAATGGCGCTACCAGAAAAATCACTGCAATCACATAAGCTATGCCTGTGAATACAGCCGATTTAATGGCCAGATCATTTTTTCCATCGGCTCTGTTCGACAAATATTCCGACGACGACATCGACAAAGCGCCTGCAATTCCGGTAATGATTCCGGCCAAAGCGACCAGTTTTGTATTTTGAAGCGCAAATGTCAATCCGGCCAGTGTTCCCAGAATTTCAACCAGCGCATCGTTCAGTCCCAGCACAATTGAACCCATGTATTTCAGGTGTTCTTCCTGAATGAGCCCAAGCAATTCCTTTTCGTGGTTATTTTCGTCTTCAGCAACAATCAGCGCTTCGGGCACTTCTGTGGCAATCAAAGCGTAATTGACCTGCGCTTTTTCTTCGCCTTTCTCCATTAGCTTCAGGCCAAAGGTTAATCCGAATATTTTCGAAATCCAATAATACTTTCTGATTTCCCATTGGCTGGGCGAAACTTCTTTATTGGTATATGCCGACCAGATTTTGTAATGTTTCAGTTCATCCGCAGCAATCCGGGTCAGAACCTTTTTGTTTTCTGGATCGCGGGCTTGATTTGCCAGTTTGGTATAAATGTGGTATTCGGTAATCTCCTCGCGCTGAGCGTGAATTAATTGCTGACGGATTTCGGTAGATATGGGCTTTCTAATCATGGCAAAATGAATTGATAAACTGAATTACTGATTTAAATAATGTTGTGTGCTTTTCTGAAAACTGAGACTGCGACTGAACACTTAACCCTTCATCCATTCAAACATCTGATAATGTTCTGCGGTCATTCCCAGATGTTCGTAAACACCGTGAGCCGAAGTGTTGGTTTTGTCAGCATATAAACGAATACCCCGCAAATTAGCGTTAGTAGCGACTTTCTCCTGAATGTGTTTGTACAAACGGCTAAAAATACTTTTCTTCCTGAATTCAGTCCTGACATAAACCGATTGAATCCAGAGAACTGTTCCGTTGCGCCAGTCGCTCCATTCAAAAGTAGTTAGCAGCGAACCAACAACTTTACCATTTGTTTCGGCAACGTAATAAATGCCTTTCGATGAATCTGCAAAAACAGCATCCACACCTTTTACTACGGTAGGTTCGTGTAATTGAAGTTGTTCTGTTTCCAATGCCATTGCAAGTTGGAATTCAACAATACTAGCCGAATCTGAAATGTTTGCTTGTCTGATAATCATTTATGGTTGGTTTTTCGAAGGATCAAAATTAAGAAAAATAGCTTCGGGTGATGAAATGTATTTATTGTTCGGTAAGGCAAGGATTATTTAATAGAGAGTTGGTTGAATTCGAGGTCTAATCTTAGTTCCATGATATTTCAGATTTGAAATCAAAGATATGAAAATATCAAATACAAGAAATATTGTACTGAAAGCATTGTTTTTCGTATTTTAGACGGCAATTAAAATTTACCCTTCGATGATAAAAATCTTTGTAGCTTCTAAAAATCCGGTAAAACTGGATGCTGTAAATGAGGGATTGTCTGTTTTTTTGAAACAGGAGGTTACAGTACTTGGCGGATCGGTTGAAAGCGGTGTTTCTGATCAGCCAATGAGTGATGTTGAAACTTTGCTGGGAGCCGAAAGCCGGGTGAAAAATGCACATGATCTGTTTTCAGGATTCGATTACTATGTTGGGATTGAAGGTGGGGTAGAAGAAACTGAATCAGGATTAATGGCTTTTGCCTGGGTGGTAATCAGCGACGGAACGAAAATTGGGAAGGCCCGTACAGCCACTTTTACACTTCCGCCACGTGTTGCCGAATTGGTTCATCAAGGCTATGAATTGGGCGATGCCGACGATATTGTTTTCGAGAAAATGAATTCGAAGCAACAAAATGGTGCAGTAGGTTTGCTCACCAACGATGCAATTACCCGAAAATTGCTCTATTTACCTGCCGTTCAATTGGCTTTTATTCCGTTTTTGAATCCTGAATTGTATGGAGGGTGATGCGGTTTTTAACCGCATTTTTCAAAAATGGAACTAAAAAACTTTAAACGGTGGTCACCTAACTGCCAGTGTTTATTTTTCCTTGTCTAAAATTGTATCTATCTGATTTTTATTTTCAGGTAGATAATTCGTTGCAACGTCCCAGATTATTTCATAATCTACACCAAAATATTCATGAGAAACTTTATTTCGTAATAAATACATTTCATCCCATGGCACTTCAGGGTATCTGGCCTTTATTTTTGTTGGTAAGTTCTTTGAAGCCTCACCAATAACTTCAAAGTTGCGAATTACGGCATCAACTGTTTTGTAATCTTTTTTAAATTCGGGGAAGGTGTAATCATCGATGTATTCAGCAATCCGAGACATTGCTGTTTGAATGTCAATAAGATACATCAGATATGTTCTGTTCTCTTTTTTCACCTAAACATAGTTTACCTGCTTTAGAATACTGTCTTTAAGTTGTTCCTTAAGAGCATTTTTGGTAACCAAATCAATTTTCCGCCCAAAGATTTTTTCAAGATAAATTTCAAGCGTGAAGATTTTCCAGCCAATTGGTTTTTCCAATACTACAAGAATGTCAATATCACTATCCTCTGTGTATGAATTATCCAAAAAAGAGCCAAAGAGTCCAATCTCACTAACAGAATAGTTTTTGTGAAGTTCTGGTTTTAATTCCTTAAGTCTTGATAATATGTCAGTCTTTGTAATCATCTTCAAATATAATTATTTCCACAATTATCTGACGGATAATTTTTTGAGCTCGAAATTTCAAAAATAATGAATAGCATTGAGGGTGAAGCGGTTTTTAACCGCATTTTTTAGGTAAGAAAATAACGGAAGTTAAAAACTTCCGCACCCATTTCCTTACTGGTTTTGCAATTCTTCCCAGTATTCAACCGCTCTTCGGGTATGCGGAATTACGATGGTTCCGCCTACCAGATTGGCAACCGAAAAAATCTCGAAAACCTCGTCAGTAGTTACTCCCAGCTCGTAACATTTGCCCAGATGATACTTTACACAATCGTCGCAGCGAAGCACCATTGAAGAAACCAGTCCAAGCATTTCCTTGGTTTTGGTGCTCAATGCTCCTTCCTGATAGGTCAAAGTATCGATACTGTAAATGCGTTTCATTACTTTGTTATCGCTTGCCAGAATCTTTTCGTTCATTTTGGCGCGGTAATCGTTGAAATCGTTGATTAGTTTTCCCATAATAAAGAGAGTTTCAAGTTTAAGGTTTCAAGTTGTGAGTTCAACTAAAATATATGCTGGGTACTTTCGATCCTATACATTTTCAAGCCCGCAAATTTCACTAATTTTCAGGAATAAGCAAGAGGCGGAAGTTTACAGTGGTAAGTCTCAGTAATCAGAAAAATGAAACATGTGATTTTGATAGCTTCACATCAAAAAATTAACATTCAGAAAAAAATCTGCGTTCGACACTTTCAATTTATGCGGTTACCCAAGGTCGATTTGTAGTAAAATTGTCTGGTTAGCAGATTTTTGCATCTTAAATCGGAAGAATTTATACCAATCGCTGTTAGATACCGTTGAATACTTGTTCCATTAAAATCTTATATTTGCAAACTCAAAAACTGATCGTATGAGGTATTTGTGTAGTGTCATCTTATTTCTTGGACTATTGAGCGCTTCGGTTTATGCTCAAACTGATACACTTGCGCTGTACCCGGGGATCTCCAGCCAAACCGCAAAAATGGAGGAACTATTGGGGAAATTACCCATCAGGCAAGACCCGCGAATCACCGATCTGCTTGTCAGACATTCCCAAATCAATCAGCGCAAACGCGGAACCGATGGTTTTCGTCTCGAAATATTCTTCAGCTCCGGAAACAAAGCCCGGGAACAGGCTGAACGGGTACGAAATGATTTTAACCTCACTTTTCCAAACATTCCTACCTATCTAATTTTCCAGACACCTAATTTCAAACTGAGGGTTGGCGATTTCCGCAACAAGAGCGAAGCTTTGAAAGCAAAATCGACTATCTCGTATAAATACCCGAATGCATTTATTGTAAAAGATATCATCAGGTTTCCTGAATTATTCACTGAAAGTTTTCAACAAATAGAAGAACCCGAAGAACAATGAGCGAATTGATTAAGCATGAGTGTGGGATAGCATTGATACGGTTGAGAAAGCCACTTGAATATTACAAGGAAAAATACGGCACCTGGCAATATGGCCTGAACAAACTGTACCTGCTGATGGAGAAGCAACACAATCGCGGACAAGACGGAGCCGGAATTGTAAATATCAAAATGGAACTCAGCCCTGGTCAGGAATACATCAACCGCCATCGGTCGATTGAACAAAATCCAATCAAAAATATTTTCGAAAAGGTTGCAAAGGGTATCAAAAAGGCCGAAAAAAATAAACCTGCAGATGCCGATGTTCGCTGGATTTATGAAAATGTTCCGTTTTCGGGCGAAGTTTACCTCGGACACCTGCGCTACGGAACTTTTGGCCGCAACAGCATCGAATTTGTACACCCTGTAATGCGCCAGAACAACTGGAAATCGAGAACTCTGGTAATGGCAGGTAATTTCAACCTGACCAATACCGATGAGCTTTTTGAAAGGTTGATTGCTTTGGGGCAACATCCAAAAGCATACACCGATACCGTAACTGTTCTTGAAAAAGTAGGTCATTTTTTGGACGAAGAGAACCAGCTGCATTTCAGGCAATACAAAAACTCAAACTATTCGAACCGTGAAATTTCGCCGCTGATCGAGAAAAATCTTGATGTGCAAAAAGTACTCGAAAATGCCAGTAAAGATTGGGACGGCGGATACGCCATTGCCGGAATGTTCGGTCATGGCGATGCTTTTGTGATGCGCGATCCTTCAGGCATCCGTCCTGCATTTTATTACTACGACGACGAAATCGTGGTAGTGGCATCAGAACGGCCGGTAATTCAGACCGTGATGAATGTAAAAGCTGAAAGTGTCAATGAAATAAAACCGGGCGATGCCTTGATCATTAAGAAAGATGGATCGGTTTCCAGTAAAATGATCAGGGTGCCTCATACCCGTAGATCGTGTTCGTTCGAGCGAATCTATTTTTCACGCGGAAGCGACAAAGATATTTATCAGGAACGCAAAAAACTGGGCAATTTGCTTTCGCCTGCCATCCTGAAATCGATTGACTACGACATTGAAAATACTGTATTCTCTTTTATCCCGAATACTTCTGAAACGGCTTTCTACGGATTGGTGCAGGGGGTGCGGCAATATTGCGTCGATTGGAAAATAAAAGAACTGAAAGAGCGCAACGGCAGCATCACCTATGAAGAGATGGTAGCAGTGCTTTCGGTAGAGCCCAGGGTTGAGAAACTGGCGATCAAAGATGTCAAACTGCGCACTTTTATTGCCGACGATGCCAGTCGCGACGATTTGGTTGCCCACGTTTACGACGTTACTTACGGAATCATAAAGGAAAATACCGATACGCTGGTCATTATCGACGATTCGATTGTGCGTGGAACAACCCTGAAAAAAAGTATCCTGAAAATATTGGATCGGCTAAATCCGAAGAAAATCATCGTGGTTTCGTCGGCTCCGCAGATTCGCTATCCCGATTGTTACGGAATCGACATGGCTGTACTCGAAAAATTCATCGCTTTCACCGCAGCCATTCAGTTACTGAAAGACACCGGTCTGCAACAGGTCATTGATGATGTTTACCGCAAATGCAAAGAACAGCAAAACCTGCCCAAGGAGGAGATTGTCAATTACGTGAAGGAAATATACAAACCGTTTAAGGCAGAAGAAGTGTCGGCCAAAATTGCTGAAATGCTGAAACCAGACGACTGTAAAGCGGAGGTCGAAATCATTTACCAAACCATCGAAAACCTGCATGTTGCCTGTCCCAACGATACCGGCGACTGGTATTTCACCGGAAATTATCCAACTCCCGGCGGGAACAAGGTGGTCAACACTTCGTTTATCAACTACATTGAAGGAATAGACGGAAGGGCATATTAAAGTTTAAAGTTCAGCGCTTTATTTTTGGTCGTGAGAATTGATTCCGGAAATTTGGGCTGAGTTTATTGAAGATATTGCAAGAAGGGATTTCGTCTTTGAAAAGGATGGAATCCCTTTTTTATTGGATACAAGTGGCAATGTATCATTATCCAAATAAAACGACTTTGTTTTAATTATTAGGCAGAACCATCATTCTTCAAGTACGGTATAACCATCATTCTTCTAAATAGCGTAAAAATCAATGTTATTTAGTCGGATTATCTTTTTGACAGAGACAATAACCATGAGTTTTCGTATTTTTGACAAACCAGTCAAATGATAGGAGTAAAAATCACCAACATGGAAATGGAAGTCAAATTAGACGGCAACAGAATATTTGCGCCGTTGAAAAATAAATGGTTAGTATATACACCGGAGGAAAAAGTTAGGCAAACATATATTTGCCGATTGGTGACCAATTATGGTTATTCATTGGATCAAATGCAACAAGAAGTAACTGTTGCCGAAGGTAATAAACGAGGTACTGGAAGAGCAAGCGCCGATATTGTAGTTTGGAAATCGAAAGAAGAAGTCTATAAAAAACCGCCTGTAATTGTTGTTGAGTGCAAAGCTGATAACCTAACGATTATTCCGGATGATTATTTTCAGGGATCGCATTATGCCCGGTATGTGAAAGCGCCTTTTTTTGTAACCACAAACCTGAAACAAACCAAGGTTTTTAAAATAAATATGGAAGGTTTTCCACAGGATATCGATGACGAAGTAATTGATATTCCGGATGCTTCAGTAATTAACAACTCAAAAAAAATTGATGAGTTGTTGAAGCAAACAAAGGCATTTACCCGCGACGAATTCTCGAAGCTGTTGTTTAAATGCCACAATATTATACGAAATAACGACAAACTTTCGCCCGAGGCCGCTTTTGATGAAATAAGCAAAATCCTGTTTATTAAAATCAGGTATGAACGATCAAATACCGGGACACAGGTTTTTTCGAAAGAAGAATTTAAGAAGGCCCGCGAGAGTTACGAAAAATACAAACCAAGTGGTGGTGTTGAATTTTATCAATTTCTGTTTGAGCAAACTAAAAAAGATTTCAAAAACGACGATCTTTTTGATGAAAATGAGACCATCCGGATACGTGAAAACAGTTTTGAGGCAATAGTAAAAGAACTGGAAAAGTACAATCTTTCAACCACTTCCGATGATGTAAAAGGAATTGCGTTTGAACAATTTTTGGGTAAAACATTCAGGGGCGAGCTTGGTCAGTTTTTTACACCTCGTACCATTGTCGATTTTATGGTGGAAATTCTAGACCCTCAGGAGGATGAAAAAATCTGTGATCCGTGTTGCGGTAGCGGTGGTTTTCTGATCAAAGCTTTTGAATATGTCCGTTCTAAGATAGAAAAGGAAATACACGAAGCCAAAGAGAAAATCAAAACAGAACATTATAATGAAGAGTACGGTACGCTTTCGGACGAAGGAAAAGCGCAGGTTGACGAAAGAGTAAACAACCTTTTTTCCACTTTGAACCAGGAACTGGACATCAACAATGAGAAAAGCCGCATAAGGGTGCTGAGTTACGATTGCGTTTTTGGCACCGATGCCAATCCGCGAATGAGCCGGACGGCCAAAATGAACATGATTATGCATGGCGACGGTCATGGTGGGGTTCATCACAACGATGGACTGCTGAACGTAAACGGTATTTTTGAAAACCGCTTTGACATCATCCTTACAAATCCACCCTTTGGTTCGCGGGTGGAGAAAAGTTTTAGAATAACCGAGACTGATAAATATACCGATGAAGATCGCATTAAAAAATATTTGGAACGTTACGGCCCGGCATATAAAAATGCCCTAAGGCAAGTGAACGACAATATCAATAAATCGTTGCTGAGCCTTTACAAAACCGGAGAATTTAGCACACTCACCGAAGTGCTGTTCATCGAGCGCTGCCTAAACCTGTTGAAACCCGGGGGCCGTATGGGAATTGTATTACCCGAAGGCGTTCTGAATAACACCAACCTGCAAAAAGTGCGCGATTTTGTGGAAAGCAAGGCAAAAATTATCCTGATTACTTCCATTCCCCAGGATGTTTTTATGAAATCGGGAGCAACGGTGAAACCAAGTCTTTTGTTCTTTAAAAAATTTACCGACGAAGAAGCCGCAAAGTGGAGAAAGATTACTGCAAAGGCAAAAAGGGAAATTGACCTAAAATATGCTGATCAGCTAATCCTGATAAAAAGCAAATTAGATAAAAGAGGTGCAGGCGCGGAATCTGCTGATGATAAAAAGAAGTTAAAGGCAGAATTGAAACAATTGGAAGAACAAATTGCAGCAGAGATAAAAGCACGGATTAAAATTGATTTTGATTACCAAATACCTATTGCCCAGGTTGAAAAAGCAGGGATTAGCTCGACTGGTGCAGTAATTGAAAACGAATTGGAACCCTTGGCCAAAGAATTTACCCAATACAGACTTGCCAATAAACTTTGGGAAAATAAATTTACTAGCATTTCATACACAATTCTCGACAACCAACAAATTTACAGAATACCTATAGCAGGCGAACCAGAAGTTTTTTACAACTAAGATGACTGTAACTACCAAATCACCATATCAATTTATCAATCTTTCAAGTTTTCGAAAGTTAAACTTTTGGGATTATTATACATTAAGCAATAAAGCCAGCATATTTTCGAACTTCCCGCTTGTTGAATTGGGGACGGTGATCAAACAACGAAAAGAATCGATTGTGATTGATGATGCTAAAATCTACAAGCGTTGTCGTGTAAAGCTTTATGGTAATGGCGTGGTTTTGCGAGACCCCGATGGAATTGAAGGAAAAGAAATTAAAACAAAAAGGCAGCAGGTTTGTAAAACGAATGATTTTCTTGTAGCTGAAATTGACGCCAAATTTGGTGGATATGGTATTGTTCCAACAGAACTGAATGGCGCGATTGTTAGCAGCCATTACTTTCTTTTTGAGATTGATACAACACAATTGCTTTCTGAGTTTCTGGAAATAGTTGTCAAATGCAACGATTTTTCAAAACAGGTGAAATCCACTGGAAGTACAAATTATTCCGCCATTCGGCCATATCATGTGTTAGGCTATTTAATTCCACTTCCCTCGCTCGAAGAGCAAAATATTTTGGTTCAAGCCTATAACAATCGAATAGCCGAAGCAAAAAGGCTCGAAGATGTGGCGAAAAGCTTGGAGAAAGGGATTAAAAAGTATTTGTTTGATCAATTAGGTGTGGTTAAAAATAATTGTTCAATTGCCATTAATGGGTTAAGTTTTCTGGCATATAAGGAAATTGAGCGATGGGCTTTAAGTCATCTTTTAAAGCGAAGATTGTATTCATTTAAAAATGTCAAACATCCAATCCTACCTATAAAAACATTGTTGACCTTTTTTGAAGGTGGGAAAACTCCATCAACATCAAGAAATGATTTTTGGGGAGGAGATATTTACTGGACATCCGCAAAAGATATGAAAGAGCTGTATCTAAAAAATGCACAGGATAGAATTACAAACCTTGCCGTAAAAGAAGGAGGATTGAAAGTTTATCCCAAAGGGACTTTGCTAGGTGTTTTCAGAAGCGGAATTTTAAGACATTCTTTTCCTGTCGCACTAACCGAAGTAGAAACGGCAATCAATCAAGATTTGAAAGCCATGGGTATAAATGAGGAATTAGTACTGAAAGAATATTTTTTGAATTTTTTGAACGTCTTTCAGAAAATGATTTTAGAACGATCCCAAAAAGAAGGAGTTACAGTTGAAAGTATTAATACCTATGAATTTCTGGAAATTCCGGTGATAATTCCACCAATTGAAACCCAGAGAATAATCTCAGCCCAGATACAATCTATTAGAAACGAAGTTGCCAACAAAAAAAATCAAGCTGGAACCAATCGCCAACTTGCCATCTCCGAATTTGAAAGCAAAATATTTATGCCATGCAACTAAAACGGTTATACATCAAAGAATACAAGCTATTTAAGGATTTCACTTACGAATTTCCAGCTGATGATAAGCATTTTATTAATGTCTTGATTGGCATTAATGGTTCAGGTAAATCAACCATACTGGAAGCCATTGCCGAGATATTTAGCTGTGTTGTGCTAGGCGAGAAATCAAAGTTTGGATTTGAATTAGAATATCGTTTTAAGCAAAATTTCTCAGAATTTCCTCCTGATTACAAGGGTTTCATACCACATCCTTTAGATATAATTATTAATAGTGACCAAGATTATAAGCCAGAGTTGTTAATTCTGTCAGAAGGTGAGGAAGTTTTTTATAAGGCTCCGAGTTTCAGTAAATATCAGGATTTTTTACCAAAAAGCATTGTGATATATTATTCTGGGAATTCTGAAATTATGAAGAGTATTTGCACCCCTCATAACAAGATTTTATCAGAGAACCTGCGCAAAGGTGAAAGTTCACCGGTTAAGTTTTACTACCATGAACCTAAACAATTTAATGTCATTTTGCTGTGCCTATTGTCTTACGAATACGGTGATGTACCGGAGTTTTTGAAAGAGAAAGCCAAAATTAATGGTGTCGAGAGTATTAAGATCAAATTGAAGGAACCACGTTGGGCCGATTCTGGAAGTATAGTTAACGATTTTTGGGGAGCTACCGGAGATGTAAGACGATTCTTGGATTTCTTATGTCCTGACTATTCAGGAACTGAAGGAGATTATAAGTTTTTGGACTATAGCTTAATTAAATCAAATGTTTCCGTCGAAGAAATAGGTTATGACGGGCTTTTAATTAGCATCAATGGACTGGAAACTCTTTTCGTAGTTAAAGAGTTTTTAGAGGAAGAACGAGCTATATTTGAAGTTCTTCGAACCATGTATTTTGATGATCTTTTGGATGAAATTCAAATAAAATTGATAAAAGAGGAAAATGAAGAGCAAAAAACATTCAGCATTTTAAGTGAAGGTGAACAGCAATCCATCACCATTAAAGGGCTTACCGAATTACTGGCAGGTGAAAACACGTTGTTCCTATTCGACGAACCGGATACTTTTTTACATCCCAAATGGCAACGCAGTTTTATCAGCGAAATTGAAGAGAATGTTGAATTGAACCACGCAAACGAAATCAGCTATTTAATTGCCACCCATTCACCTCAAATACTTTCGAATGCCAAGCCAGAAAAAACCTTTGTAAAGATTATCGAAGACGGACAATTGGTAGAACAAACCCCGAAGCACTACGGGCGCGAAATAAGTTCTATTCTCTACAACCTAATGGGAGTTGAAGAACGAAACGAAACCATCCGAAAAGATTTAAGCAAACTGTTTATGTTGATTGAAGATGAAGAAATTGAAGTAGCAGAGAAAGAATTGGAACGATTGACTGAAATACTTGGAGAAACCGATGCCGATATACAAAATGCTGCAATTCAACTCAACTACCTGAAAGAAGATGAAGCAGATTAATAAAGGCAGGGAGCCAAGATCATTGACCGAACATCGGGCGAGTGGGGGTACATATAAAGGTTGGGATAATAGTGAATTGCGGCAACAGCTTTTGGAAGAACAAGGTTACATTTGTTGTTATTGTATGAAACGGATTCCAGAGAAAGATTGGCCTCATAGTAAAATTGAGCATGTAAAATCACAAAAGAAGCATCTTGAATTACAATTAAACTATCGAAATTTATTGATCGCATGTACAGGCAATGAGAATGGAACCAAAATTATGCGGTCATGTGACACCTCCAAAGGCGAAAAGGATTTAAGTTTTAATCCTTCTGATAACGCCCACAATATTGAGCCGCTGATAAAATATCTTTCTAATGGAGAAATCCGATCAATTGATCCGGCAATTGATAACGAGCTTGATAATATTCTTCATTTGAATACAAAAGATTTGAGGGATACCCGCGCTGGATATTACAAGATGTTTGATGACAAGATCAAACAAAAAGGAAACGAATATAAAGGGAAACAAATTCCTCGTAGCTTTTTTGAAGCAGAGAAAGAACAATTACTTATAAAATTTGGAGGTAAATTTCCTGAATTCTGCATGGTAGCTGTTTATTTGCTCAACAAAAGACTAAGCAAGCTGAATTGATAAATAAGTCTGGCAATTTCTGATCACGACAAAACGTCCGGAGTTTATCCCGAACGTCTCCTATGTTTATTCGCCTGGCATGGGCGATATACAGCCAAAAAATCAACAATATTATAGTTAGTTCATATCGTTCGAATTTTATTTCGATCGCTTTATTATTTCAGCCAGCCAATACAAATCATTCAAAATGCAAAATGTTCAGAAAATAGTATTTTGCTGAATATTTGTATGTAATTTCAAAATTGCTACGAAATATTAAGGCTATTTCTGAATTAATTGTAAATATTTTATCAAATGCCTGTGTTTTTATATGTGCATTTCATTTTTTGTATATTTTTGCTATGTGATTATTTCAAAAATAAAAAGACATTAACAAACACATAAACGATTAAATTTTTAAAATTATGGCACAATTCAGATTTAGAGCTCTTGAAGAAGTTCTTACAAGAAAACCGGTAGAAGTTAAACGACAGGAGAACCTTGTTTCTGACTTTTACGGCATGAATGTTTTCGATCGTCCAAAAATGAAGAAATACTTGTCGAAGGAAGCATACAAGTCAGTAATTGATGCAGTTGACAATGGAACTCCAATTGATCGCAAAATGGCCGATCAGGTTGCGCAGGGAATGAAATCGTGGGCATTGGAAAACGGCGCCACACACATTACCCACTGGTTTCATCCATTGACCGACGGTACCGCTGAAAAGCATGATGCATTTGTTGTTCATGGCGAAAACGGTGGCGTTGTTGAATCATTATCAGGAACAATGCTTTCACAGCAGGAACCAGATGCTTCTTCTTTCCCAAGTGGCGGTATCCGTCAAACTTTCGAAGCACGTGGTTATACAGCATGGGATCCCTCTTCTCCTGCCTTCATTGTTGACAATACATTGACAATTCCAACTATATTTATTTCATATACCGGCGAAGCGCTCGATTATAAAACTCCATTGTTAAGGGCAATTGCTGCTGTTGACAAAGCTGCTACCGAAGTTTGCCAGATGTTCGACAAGAATGTTTCGAAAGTAAATGCAAACCTTGGATGGGAACAGGAATACTTTTTGGTTGACGAAGCTTTGTTCATGGCCCGCCCCGACCTGATGCTTACCGGACGTACTTTGATGGGACACTCTGCTTCGAAAGATCAGCAGTTGGACGATCATTATTTCAGTTCAATTCCAACCCGTGTTTTTCGTTTCATGGAAGATTTGGAAAACGAAGCTTTTAAATTGGGAATTCCGGTAAAAACCCGTCACAACGAGGTTGCTCCAAACCAGTTTGAACTTGCTCCAATTTACGAAGAATTGAACCTGGCGAACGATCACAATCAGATGATCATGGACTTGATGAAAAAAATTGCCCGTCGTCATAATTTCGCGGTTCTTTTTCACGAAAAACCATTCGCCGGAATTAACGGTTCAGGAAAACACAACAACTGGTCATTGTCAACCGATACCGGTGTAAACTTGTTTTCTCCGGGGAAAAATCCAAAATCGAATTTACAGTTCCTGACTTTCGTAATCAACACACTGAAAGCCTTGTATGTAAACCAGGATATGTTGCGTGCCAGCATTCTTACAGCTCCAAACACACACCGTTTGGGTGCAAACGAAGCTCCTCCGGCAATTATTTCAGCTTTCCTTGGTACTGAAATTTCCAAGATGCTCGATTTGATGGAAGTTGCAGTAGTTGACCGCAAGATGACTCCGGACGAAAAAACTGCTTTAAAATTAAATATCGGTCGTATTCCTGAAATTATTCTTGACAACACCGACCGTAACCGCACCTCACCATTTGCATTTACCGGAAACCGTTTCGAGTTCCGCGCCGTCGGTTCATCTGCAAACTGCGCTTCTGCAATGATTGCGCTGAATACTGCCGTTGCCGATCAGCTTGTTAAATTCAAAATTGAAGTTGACGCATTGGTTGAAGGTGGAGTTAAGAAAGACGAAGCTATCTTCCAGGTATTGAAAAAGCTGATCATCGAATCAAAACCAATCCGATTCGACGGAAACGGTTACAGCGAAGAATGGAGAATTGAAGCTGCTCGTCGCGGTTTGACAAATATTACCAGCGTACCAACTGCATTGGAAGCTTTGCATGACAAACGCGTTATTGAAATGTACGGCAAAGCCGGTGTTTTAACCCCACGCGAAATCGAAGGCCGTATCGAGGTAGAACTGGAAAAATACACCAAGAAAATTCAGATCGAATCACGCGTATTGGGTGATTTGGCGATTAACCACATCGTTCCAACAGCGGTTCAGTATCAGTCGATGTTGCTCGAAAATGTAAAGAACCTGAAGATCGTATTCAGCGACGAAGAATACAAATCATTGGCTGAAGGACGTATTGAGTTGATCAGGGAAATTGGTGGCCATGTTTCATCTATCAAAGCCAAAGTAAAAGAGATGATCGAAGCCCGTAAAGTTGCCAATATCATTGAGTCGGAAAAGGAAAAAACCTATGCTTATGAAAAAAGCGTGAGACCTTATCTGGATGATATTCGTTATCACATTGACAAACTCGAATTGATTGTTGACAATGAACTTTGGCCATTGCCAAAATACCGTGAATTACTATTCGTTAAATAGTTATTGCAAACTGATAAATTTAAAGGCTTCCAAACATTACGGAAGCCTTTTTTTATTTCCTGAATAACCCTCGCCGGCTCAATCCGACAATTTTTCCTTGCCTGCTACGTTCTCGTTAAGCCGAAAAGAGTAATTTCGGACTTTCTTAGTTTTAGATAAATGAAAATTAAATTCCTGATATTGATTGCAGTCGCGCTTTTCGGTTCGGCCTGTTCGGTAAACAAACTGATTTCGGATGCGGATGCTTCTTTTTCAAGGAAAGAATATTTCGATGGCGCGGAAAAATTCAGGCTGGCCAATCAAAAAGTAAAAGACAAAACAATCAAACCTGCAATTTATTTCAAGCTTGCCGAAAGTTACCGGGAGTCGGGTGATTACACGAAAGCTGCTGTTTGGTACCGAAATGCAATTCGTTCCGGATACAAGGATGCTACGCTTGAAATACGGTATGCCGATGTCCTGCGCGGCGCCGGAAAGCCTGAGGAAGCCAAACTTATTTATGAATCGGAAATAAAAAAGAACAGTAAAAATTTGCAGGCAATCAATGGATTGGAATCCATTCGCCGAATTCAGGAATGGAAAGAAATACCTGAACTTTACATCATAGAAAACCTTAAAACAATCAATTCAGCAGCCAACGATATGGTTGTTCAAATCATGCCCGGCACAGAAAAATCCATCTTCATAAAATCATCGCGGGAAGATGTTCCAAACAAAAAAATTAATCCGGTTACCGGTCAAAAATTCTCCGATTTTTTTCTTTCAGTGTACGACACAATCAAAATGAGATGGAATCTTCCTGAACTTTTAAAAGAACCAACCTCACTGAATTCAACTGATGAGGAATTATTCCTGAATTTTAGTCCATCAAAAGAACTGGTTGTTTTTTCAAGATCAGTTTCCAATCCAACTCAACAGGCAACCAGCCAATTGCTTTTTATTCAGAAAAAAAACGGGCAATGGACAAGCCCTGCACTGCTCCCGTTTACAGCCGACGGAGCAAACTATCTTCAACCCATGATCACCGAAAACGGCAAAACACTTTGGTTTTCGTCTGACCGGCCCGGAGGTTTGGGTGGGTTTGACATCTGGAAATCAGAAATAAGTGGTCTGGATACTTTTTCAGAACCCACGAATGTAGGTCCTGAAATCAATACACCCGGAAATGAATTGTATCCTTTCGAAAAGCCCAATGGCTATTTCTATTTTTCCTCTGATTTTCATCCGGGATTGGGTGGATTCGACATTTTTCAGGCACAAAAATCAGGAGGAAAATGGCAAATCGAACAACTTCCACCACCAGTAAACTCAATTGGAGACGATTTTTCCATTCAGTTTTTCGGAAATCTTGAAAAGGGCTTTTTTACCTCGAACCGAAAAGGCAGCCGCGGGACAGATGCTTATTCATTTTATCTCCCGCCAAAGTTATTTCAGTGTTTTGGTAAAATTCACGACAGCGAAACCGACTCAATCCTTCCTAATGTAAACATCCGGATTGTTGGCTCCGATGGTAGTTCGCAAAAAATCAGATCGGTAAACGGCAGGTTTCAGGCAAGTTTAAATCCTGAAAGCGATTATGCAATTGTGGTTTTTGCCAACGGTTACCTTAACGCGCAGGCAAAAGTATCGACCCGCGGACTTCGCGAAGCCAAGGAGTTTGAGGTCGATATCAAACCAATCCCAACCAATAAACCCATCCGGATCGATAATATCAACTACGAATTGGGGAAATGGGACTTACTTCCGCAGGCAAAAACTTCACTCGACAAGTTGGTTGAACTTCTGAAACTGAACCCGGAAGCCATTATTGAACTTTCAGCCCACACCGATGCCATTGGCGATGAAAAATTTAACCTTGAACTCTCCGAAAAACGTGCAGCTTCGGTTATGCAATACCTTGCTGGGAAAGGTATTCAGGATAAAAACCTGAAAGCCAAAGGTTACGGCGAATCTGTACCTCTGATGATAAATGCAAAACTTGCCAAGCAATACGAATTCCTGAACGAAGGCGATGTTTTAGATTCAGGCACAATTGAAAAACTTGGGAGCGACAATCTGAAAGATTTGGCACGTGGACTTAACAGGCGAACCGAATTCAAAGTAATTAATACCGTTACTGCAAAATAATTGGCGATTTATGCGATCTCCGATACTTTAAATAAACCTTTTCCGTTTTTCAGAATGGATTTAAATTGGTTACTTTTACCCCGAAACGTCATAATTTAAAATGAAGCACACGGTTTTCCCCAAAATATTTCTGATTCTGCTGGTTGTCTTGCTTGGTTCCTGTTCTGCGCGCAAATACATGAATACTGGTCAGGTGTCATTTGACATTGGTGAACATTACAATGCCATTGAAAAATACCGAAAAGCATACAGGGGACAGAAACTCAGTAAGGAAAAAGCCGAAATTACTTTCAAAATCGCCGAGTCGTACTACAAATTAAGCGATTTTGCCAAGGCTGCTATCTGGTACAAAAATGCCATCAAGCGAAATTATGATGATCCGATGTGCATGTTGCATTATGCCGATTGCCTGAGGGCTACCCAAAAATACGATGAAGCAATTACCTGGTATCAAACCTATCTTGGAGTAAAACCCGACGATCAGTACGCAAAAAACGGACTTGAAGCCAGCAAAGTAGTAAATGAATGGCTTGAAAACCCTGGAAGATATTTGGTAAATCCGGTGAAGGAACTGAATTCGAAGGACAATGATTTTAGTCCTGTTTTCGTTGGAGGCCGCGACAATGAAATTATTTTCACCTCCACACGCGAAAATGTGACCGGAAAACGTACCAGCAATATTACCGGAACCCGCTATGCCGATTTGTTCACCAGCAAGTTTGGCGTACAAAAGCAAAAATGGGAAAAACCTGTTCTTCTGGAAGAAAATCTGTTAATCAATACCCTAAACGATGAGGGTGCTGCAACACTCTCGTCCCGTGGCGATCAAATGATTTTTACCCGCGCCCGGTTCGACAAAACAAAAGATCTGGGAACAGAATTGTATTCGGCCAATCAATCGAGAGGTGAATGGTCTGAGCCAATATTGATCGAGCTGGTAGGCGACAGCATCATTGCAGCACATCCATCTTTAAGCGATGATGGCACTCTGCTTTATTTCGTGTCGGATAGAATCGGAGGATATGGCGGAAAAGACATCTGGGTGGCCAAAGACAAAGGTGGTGGTCATTTCGATAAACCTGAAAATCTTGGTCCAGAAATTAATACTCCCGGCGACGAAATGTTTCCCTTCATTCGTGAAAACGGCGATTTGTATTTTTCATCGAATTACCATCCCGGCATTGGCGGCCTTGATATATTCAAAGCTGTTAAAGATGAAAAAGGAAAGTGGGTAATCCAAAACATGAAAACACCTGTTAATTCGCCCGGCGACGATTTTGGTATAGCATTTATCAAAGGGGAAGTTGAAAAAGGTTTGTTTTCATCAAACCGCAAAGGCTCCCGAAGCGACGATATCTATTCTTTTTACCTTCCTCCGAAAATTTTCAATGCTACAGGCGAAGTTTTCAATAAAGAAACCAATCAGAAAATTGATGGTGCGATGATTCGCATCATTGGTACCGATGGCACCAACCTGAAAATGCGGGCTGATGGCGGACGGTTTCAGTTCAAGTTAAAACCTGAAACCGAATACGTTTTTGCCGCTTTCAGAGACGGCTTCCTGAACGACAAAGCCAGAACATCAACCATAGGACTTGAAGACAGCAAGGAATTCAGATTTGAGTTTAAACTTTCGCCTACCGATGCGCCAATTAAAGTCAACAATATCAATTACGCCTTCGGAAGTTACGAAATCACCGAAGAATCAAAAGTTGCCCTCGATTCGCTGGTTCAGTTACTTGTATTAAATCCGACCATTAAAATAGAATTGATGGCTCACACCGACCACATTGGCAGCGAACAATTTAACTCCGAACTTTCGCAAAAACGTGCCCAGTCGGTGGTCGATTACCTGATTTCGAAAAGAATTACCCCCGGACGATTGGTCGCCAAAGGATACGGCGAAACCTGGCCAAAGAAAGTAACCCGTGCCATTGCCCAACAACACGATTTCCTGAAACGAAACGATGAACTTACTGAAGAATTTATCCTGAAGCTCACACCTGAACAGCAGGAAATTGCCAAAGCACTCAACCGCCGAACAGAATTCAGGGTGCTGAGCAACGATTTTCATGAATAGTAAAATATAGAATATGGTTTCGAAAGAGAATTTTGATAAACTTAGGATAGAGTTATCGGTCAAATCAAAAAATGGACTTGATTTTACAACCTCGGCCTGTATCGTTTGGCTTTTGATTGCTTTCATCTGGACTTTGGAGATTAAGCCTTACGACAAATCGGTTTTTACTTTTATTGTTGGTGGGTTTGTGCTGCCACTGGCATTTTTATTTTCCAAACTCTTTAAAACGAATTGGACCAACAAGGAAAACCCTTTGCAACCCTTGGGCCTTTGGCTGAATTTCGCGCAATTGTTCTACTTTCCATTTTTAGTTTTTACACTCATAAAATCCCCCGAAAATTTTGTAATGGTATATGCAATCATTACCGGCGCACATTTTTTTCCTTACTCATGGTTTTACAAGACCCGTTGGTATGCGATTTTTGCCGGAATCATTTCCATCGTTGCAATGGCCCTTGGGCTGATCCTGACGGTAGGTGAAATGTATTATATTCCTGCGTTCATGAGTGCTTCACTTGCGATATTGACGTTTCTGCTTCACTTCGACAGCAGATCAAAAAAACTAAGCTGATTTTTGATGTTGAAACGTGCCCTGTATTGAAGCACTTTCGGTAAAACCTAAAACCCGGCCTTCTATAAAATTCCCCAAAAATATTACCTTTGCCCCCTGAAATTGATCAGGTAATTCAGAGTATATGTCAGCAGATAACAGATACATGGCGCGTGGTGTTTCGGCTTCGAAGGAAGACGTGCACAATGCCATTAAAAACATAGACAAAGGCTTGTATCCAAAGGCTTTTTGCAAGATCATCCCCGATATTTTGGGCGGCGATCCGGCTTGGTGCAACATTATGCATGCCGATGGCGCTGGCACCAAATCGTCACTGGCTTACCTGTACTGGAAAGAAACCGGCGATATTTCAGTCTGGAAAGGCATTGCTCAGGATGCCATCATCATGAATCTCGACGACTTGCTATGCGTGGGCGCAACTGATAACATTTTGTTATCGTCCACCATTGGGCGCAATAAAAACCGGATTCCGGGCGAAGTGATTGCCGCCATCATCAACGGTACCGAAGAACTGTGTGCCGAACTGCGTGAAATGGGCGTCAATATTTACCCAACGGGAGGCGAAACTGCCGACGTGGGCGATGTGGTGCGCACCATCATTGTCGATTCAACCGTTACCTGCCGCATAAAACGCGAAGATGTAATTTCTGCAGACAACATTCAGGCCGGCGATGTAATTGTTGGTCTGGCCTCCTTCGGACAAGCGAGTTACGAAAAAGAATACAACGGCGGCATGGGCAGCAACGGCCTGACTTCCGCGCGTCACGACGTATTTGCCAATTACCTGGCTCAAAAATATCCTGAAAGTTACGATCCGGAAGTTCCGGCTGATCTCATTTATTCAGGAAACAAAAAACTGACCGATGCAATTGCCGAAGTTGGTTTGGATGCCGGGAAACTGGTACTTTCGCCAACACGTACATATGCACCGGTGGTAAAAGAATTGCTCGAAAAACTTCGGAAAAACATTCATGGAATGATCCATTGTTCGGGTGGTGCACAAACCAAAGTGCTGCATTTTGTTGATAACGTTCATGTGATTAAAGACAATTTGTTCGATGTTCCACCACTGTTTAAAATGATTCAGGAAGAATCGGGAACCAGCTGGCAGGAAATGTACAAAGTGTTCAACATGGGCCACCGTTTCGAGGTTTATTTGGCTCCTGAATTTGCTGCTGAAGTGATCGCTATTTCCGAAAAGTACAACATCGAAGCCCGCATCGTTGGGCGCGTTGAAGCCGCTGAAGGCAAAAAACTCACCATCAAATCGCAGTTTGGCGAATTCGAATACTAACCATAGGCAACATTCATCATTCAAAAATCTTCATTCATCATTCAAAAATGGCAGACTATTCATTAATGGAAAAATACGAATCGATCAGGTATCGATTCGAAGAAGTTGGCTCACAAATTACCGATCCGTCGGTGATGAGCGACATGAAACGTTACGTAAAATTAAATCAGGAATACAAACGGTTGGAGTTGCTGACCAACGCGTTCAAGGATTACAAAGCAACGATCGACAACATCGAATCGGGCAAACAAATGCTCGACGAGGAAACCGATGAGGAAATCCGCGAAATGGCCCGCGAAGAAGTTGAAACTTCGGAAGCTTTGATTCCTGAAAAAGAACAAAATATCAAATTGCTGCTCATTCCTGCCGATCCTGAAGACGGTAAAAATGCCATTCTCGAAATCCGCGCCGGAACAGGTGGCGACGAAGCCAGCATTTTTGCAGGCGATTTGTTCCGCATGTACACCAAATTTTGCGAACGTCGCGGCTGGAGAATGGAAGTAACCAACACCAGCGAAGGAACTTCAGGAGGTTATAAAGAAATTGTTGCAACCATTTCAGGAGAGGGTGTTTACGGAATCATGAAATATGAATCGGGCGTTCACCGTGTACAGCGTGTGCCGCAAACAGAAACTGCCGGTCGTGTGCATACTTCGGCAGCTACTGTTGCCGTTTTGCCTGAAGCTGAAGAATTCGACATCGACCTGCGCGACAGCGATATCAGGAAAGATACTTATTGCTCTTCGGGTCCCGGCGGACAGTCGGTAAACACAACCTATTCGGCCATTCGTTTGACCCATATTCCAACCGGAATTGTGGTGACTTGTCAGGATCAAAAATCGCAGATCAAGAATCTTGCAAAAGCGATGATCGAGTTGCGTACCCGTATTTACAACCAAGAACACCAGAAATACCTCGATGTAATTGCTTCGAAACGCAAAACAATGGTTTCAACCGGTGACCGTTCGGCGAAAATCCGTACTTATAATTGGCCGCAGGGTCGCATCACCGACCACCGCATCAACCTTACGATTTATAACCTTCAGGCGGTAATTGGCGGCGATCTGGATGAAATCATCGACAAACTGCAGGTAGAAGAAAACGCAGAACGACTGAAAGAAGCGGAGATTTAATATTGAATATGAGTTCATATAAAAACATAGACTTAAAATTCAACCTTAAAGGAATTGAAGATTTTCCACCAATACTCTATAAATTTAGAAACTGGGATAATTCGTACCATCAAAATTTACTAACTCATCAAGAACTTTTTATCAGTAATGTTGAGGCATTGAATGATCCATTTGACGGCTCAATTGTCGTTAACCTCAATTCTAAGTCGGTTTCAAAAAAAGATCTGAGAAATTTATTAGGGATAAAAGATAATTTATCAATCCCATTGGATATTATTCTTGAGAAAGCGATAAAGAATTTTGACATGAAGTTAAACGCACAAATAAAAATTTCAGTACAAAACACGGGAGTAATCTGTTTCAGTTCATCAAAAAATAACATTCTCCTTTGGTCGCATTATGCAAACGGACATACTGGTTTTGCTGTTGGCTTTGACACTCAAAAACTCACAAAAGCTATTGGGGAATTAAAACTCGAATCATTTATTAAAGAGATATTCTATTCCGATACGTATCCTGAAATTAACTTCGAATATGACATTCTTAAACATAGGGACGTAACATTGCTGTTTAAAGCAATTATTGAGTCCCTTGTAACAAAATCCAGTCTTTGGTCATACGAAGATGAAGTTAGAATTTTAACTTTTGCAAAAAATAAACTTTTGGTTCAGTTCCCAAAAGATTGTGTTAGTGAAATTTTGATTGGTTTTAAAATGAACGATAAAAGAGTAGCTGAAATAATTGATATTGGGAAAAATCTGTATCCTGAAGCTGAAATATTAAGATGCGTAAAGGAACCTAAAACATATTCGATCTCTTTCGAAAGATTAACCTGATAATTTAGTAACAAACACCTACAAAAAATACTCATGAATAAGCAAGAATTATTTGAAAACATTAAGCGAAAAAGATCCTTTCTTTCAATAGGTTTAGATACCGATATCCTAAAGATACCAAAGCATTTAAGGGAGTGCCATGATGATCCAATGTTTGAGTTTAATAGACAAATAATTGACAGCACTTCCGATCTTTGTGTTGCGTATAAAATAAATGTGGCATTTTTTGAATGTGAAGGTTCAAAAGGGTGGATTTCTTTAGAAAGAACAGTTGAATATATTCGGAAAAACTACCCCGAAATATTCATTATTGCCGATGCCAAACGCGGCGATATTGGTAATACTTCGAATTTGTATGCCCGTGCATTCTTCGACCACATGGATTTTGATGCTGTGACTGTTGCCCCATACATGGGCGAAGATTCCATCAAACCGTTCATGACTTACCTCGATCGTTGGGTAATTGTGCTTGCTCTGACTTCAAACAACGGAGCAGCCGATTTCCAGTACCTGAAAAATGCGGAAACGGGAGAACAGCTTTTTGAAACCGTGCTGAAAACCTCACAAACCTGGGGAACAACCGATAACATGATGTATGTGGTGGGTGCCACCAAAGCCGAAAAGCTGGAAGAAATACGCGAGTTGGTTCCCGAACACTTTTTGTTGGTTCCGGGAGTTGGCGCACAGGGCGGAAGCCTTCAGGAAGTTGCCAAATACGGCATGAACGATATGTGCGGATTACTGGTCAATTCGTCGCGCCAGATTATTTACGCTTCGGATGGTGAAGATTTCGCCGAAAAAGCCCGCAACGAAGCCATCAACGTTCAGGTTGAAATGGAAGAACTGCTGCTGGAAGCGGATTTGTTATAAAGATTTCTGCGGATAGTCAGCGGGTGACTCAAAGTCACCCGCTGACTAAACCAAAAAACACTGAACTCCGGAAAGCCTTATGAAAAGAGGGTTTTCCGGAGTTTTTTTTGTTTATTTGCTATTGTTTTTTCAACATAACGCAACCATTTAACTGCCAACTCCATCCTAAAAAGAAAAAACCGACTTGCCATGACCAAAACCATCTTCATTTTGTTATTGGGTGTATCACTTTTCATGTATCCTCGCGAGACGAAAGCCCAGAGATTTACGTTTGGCGAATATACAGGGGTAAACTTCTCCAACCTTCACGGAAATCTTACTTCAAATAAATGGGAATCAAAAGCGGGTCCTTCTGCCGGATTTTTCATTGAATACAAATTGGGAAGATTGTTCGCCGTTCAGTCGGAAATTGGATTTATTAGTCAGTATTACGAGATGAAAACGTATGAACAGAAGAACTACTATCCGGTGGGCATTCCTTATGACTATTCATCCTCATACCAGCCAATTTCAGGCAGAATTGCTCCTCCTTATTACGAATTAAGCAACTGGGACTTCTCATTTTTGCGCTTCCCGCTTATCCTGAAATACCAAACTCCAACCCGTTTGCAGCTTGGTGCTGGCGGTGGTCTTTTTTATTCAGTATTGATGAACGATGAGCGTACCAAGGCTGAGAGAAAGTCAGGCTTAGAATCGGGACATCCCGTTTACCCATCAACTCACGACTGGGGCTATCTGTTTGTGGCCGACCTTTCGTATCCAGTTACCAAAGAGCTACGGCTTTTCCTTGCCGGAAGGTTATCAACGGGGAAAAAGGTTTTCATTGAAAGATACAGTGCGAAAAATGGCGCAAGCGAACTTTTGTTTGGTATAAAATTTACGCCCGAAAGGCGCGACCCCAAAGTTCAGGAAAAATATAACATTTCGGTGCCCGACACCTCATTCAGCCGCTGCTACCTTAAATCTGGACTTGGTGTTACAATGGCCTGGAACCCGGTAAAGAAGCTGTTGGGTAATTATTCTGAAAAATTTGGTGCAAATGCCGGACTTATATTTGGCTATCGACTGGATAAAACGGTCTCGCTGCAAACCGGGTTTCAGTTTCAGCAGAAAGGATATGCTTTTTCCGACTCAAGTTATTACAATCACCGCTATGCGACTGACCTTAAAAAGTCGGGCCAGTTTGTTGATTCGAATGTTAACCTTGATTATATGACTGTTCCATTGAATGTTAACTTTTCATTTGGTGAAAAAATTGCCTTGTATGTTGATTTGGGGATATATGCCGAATTTTTGCTCAATGCAAATTGTACAGGCACAACAATTAAAGAATACCGAAATGGAAGCGATTACCGGAAGGAAAAACACAACCTCCATGATGCAGTGGAAGGTTACTATGAGCCGGTGGACTTTGGTTTTTTGGGAGGGATGGGAATTCAGTTTCCGTTCCGGGATAAAATAAAGTTCGACCTGGGTATTCAATATGCAAATGGCTCGAAAAATATTTTGAAGAAGCCCGGAGAATACAACTTCAAAGGCTATTACGATGATCAATCATTTAAGAACAGAAGCCTTTCGCTGAAATTTGGACTTCAGATTCCCATACCCAACTAACCAAAAACACTATTCACCATGCACCCATACCGAGAAATGCAAAACTGGCTGGTTAATCTGGTCGGAAAAAGTTTGAAAGCGAACCTTAAATTATTGGCCGCCATTGTTTTGTTGATGCCTTCGTGCCTTAACATGGAAGATCCATCCATCGAAGTGCTGGCCGATTACCATTTTGATTATACTAACATCACCAATATTGCTGTTGGCGGCGAGTATCTGCACGACAGTCTGTTCGTTGATGTTACGAACCGGATTAAGCCTTTCGAGGTGAACAATTATTCGGTGGAATTTGAAGTCCTGACAGGAGGAGGTTCGGTAGATAACCCGAAAGTATTGACCCGTAAAGACGGAAAAGCCTCTACCCGCTGGAAACTTGGAACTGAATCGTTCAAC
This sequence comes from Bacteroidota bacterium, assembly GCA_030698405.1. Taxonomy (GTDB): domain Bacteria; phylum Bacteroidota; class Bacteroidia; order Bacteroidales; family Prolixibacteraceae; genus Aquipluma. The sequence goes on along the minus strand of JAUYMU010000061.1, from coordinate 109,512 downwards.
CAGTCAGCAGTAGCTAAAATTTACCATCCTGATGGGAATTTTATTTCTGAAATCAGGTTTAACGCTTATGGCATGTTGTACAATTCATGGAACGAAGTTAATTTTCAGCCGCTTGCAACCGTATCCGATGCGGTTTCAGATACGATAAATCAGGTGAGCTGGCTAATCTCACATAGTAAAGTGTACAAAAGGGGAGCCCATTTTCTGGATTGGCAGCAAATAAATGACACCAGGTTGAATGGAGCGCGCGAAATTGAAATTGACAAAAATGGGGTCGTTTACATAGGTACCTGGTATGGTGAATTGTATAAAAGTGCCGACCATGGTCAATCGTGGATTAAATGTACCAACCCAATTCCCGACCGGCCCTACTTTTTCTATTTCTGGATAACCAGCGATGGCGATTTATGGGCAACTCACTATGAGCGCGGCTTGTGGCATTCAAAAGACGGAGGTCTAACATGGTTAAATCCGTTGAAGGTGTCAGTTGCAAATTTCAATATGAATGGCGCTTTCAGGCTAAAAAACGGATGGCTATTGTCTCTGGGTAGCCCTACTGGGTTAAAATCTGAAATTATAAAATCGGAGGATGATGGTAAAACCTGGACCTCACTTCCTACGCCACAATATCCCTATTGTTTCTTTGTAACCGGCAATGATGAAATTATTGTTTGTGTACAGGGTATGGCTGTTGGAATTTATAAATCAACCGATTTAGCTCAGACCTACAAGCCGGTGCATTCCGTTCCGGTAACTTTCGGAACAGGTTCAATGCAGACTTACTTTCATAAATTCGGTTCTTTTTACTACATGCTTGTGCCCGGAAATGGATTACTGAAAACCAATAATTTTGAACAGTTTCAATCTGTTCTTTCAGAGCCCAATGTTGGTGGATTATACATCGACCATACCGGCTCGCTGATTGTTATGGGCTGGCATGAAAAATTAAACAAAAGTTTTTTCTACGGAAAAAAATAATGCAGTGAACTATCTGCTATGATGGAATTCTCAACAGTGCAGAGGGTTATAATCCAAAAAAAAGTGTCAGCACCAGATATTTGGCAACCAGTCCAATAATACTGTACAGTAAAGCATCTTTAACGCGGTATTTCAGCATTCCGGCGGCAAGTGCAATTACAGGTGATGACAATGGGAAAAAATTGAAAACCAACAATGCCAGTTTGCCGTATTTGCGGATTTCAGCTTCCGCTCTTTCGTATCGGCGGCGTCCAATCAATCGGTCAATTATTCCGGTACTAAAAAAATACCCGATCAAATAATCAATTGATTGTGAAATAAGAGCGGTTCCAATAGCAATCAGATTCAGAAAAAGCGGATCGAATCCAGACCTCAGGTAGAAGATAAACATCAATTCGACAGGCATAAACAGGAAAAATAAATACCCCGAAAAATTGACAATGGCAAAAGATAACAAACCACTCTCGTTGTGTCTGTAAATATCTCTTCCGATGGTAAGTGAGGCAATTGTAATGGCAACGGTTGCGAAAAACAACACAATGATCAAGCGCTTGATATCTAATCGTGACCGTTTCATCTGCTTCGAATGAATTAAGCTATTTTGGTATTCAAATTTAGTTAAACCTTTTGAGAATGACGGAAATAATTGTTCAGTTTAAAAACCTATCCGCAATTTACTAAATTATAAGTTTTAATTTTACGGTTTCTGAAATATCAGTATAAATATCATAACACAACAGTTAAATGAAATTCATTCTAATATCACTTGTCTCCATTCTGATCCTTGCTTCCTGTCAGACAAAAAAAAGCGAGTATGTAAAAATCTCAGGGTTTGCCCAAGGTACCACCTACAACATCACTTACGAAAACTCTACCAACGAATATTACAGTCAGGCAATTGATTCTATCCTGAAAGCGTTTGACAAATCCCTTTCATCGTATGATTCCACTTCGATTATTTCCAGAATCAATAACAATGATCCAACAGTAGAAGCCGACGATTGGTTTGTGGAAGTATTCAAGAAGTCCGCCGAAGTGAATGCCATTTCAGGAGGAGCTTTTGACATTACCGTTGGACCTGTTGCACGAGCCTGGGGTTTTGGTGATGGTCCGGTGGCAAAACACGATTCGGCGCACATCGACAGTCTGTTGCAGTATGTAGGTATGGAAAAAGTTAAACTCGAAGGGCGCAAGGTTATCAAGAAATACCCTGGCGTGAAAATAGACGTAAATGCCATTGCACAAGGTTATTCTGTTGATGTTGTGTGTGATTTTTTCAAAAGTAAAGGCATCAAAAATTACCTCGTCGAAATTGGCGGCGAGGTGCGTGGAAAAGGCACCAATGCAAAAAATATATTCTGGCGAATAGGCATCGATAAACCTTCGGATGGAAATATGATGCCGGGAAATGAACTTCAGGCAATCATCGAAATCAACAATAAATCGCTGGCTACTTCTGGAAATTACCGCAAGTTTTTTGTGGAAGACGGTGTAAAATATTCGCACACAATCGATCCTAAAACTGGGTTTCCGGCCAGGAATACGCTGCTGAGTGCAACTGTTGTTTGCGACGACGCAATGACTGCCGATGCTTATGCCACTGCATTTATGGTGCTTGGTGTTGACAAAAGCATGGAATTATTGCCGAAACTTAAGGATGTTGAAGTCTATTTTGTTTACAGCAACGCACAAGGTGACTATGTCGTTTTCTTTTCAGAAGGAATGGAGAAATTGATTGTTAAACAAGATTAGCGCTTCTGAATTCGAACACCTGTCGAAGGAGTTGCCTGAGCCTTCGGCGTGAGCTCAGTCGAATGCCCGTCGAAGGAGCTGCCTGAGCCTGTCGAAGGCCGGATTTGCACAAAACTGACAGGTTGACACGCAAAATGACAGCAATCGAAAATACTTCAAAACGCTTTTATTTCAGGCAATTAACTGTATATGGATTCAATAGTTCAGGATTAAAATGAAAAAATGTCCATTGGCATTCCTGAATTTTGGCACTATCGGCTTTGGCATAGTATCTGCTAACGAATGGTGTCAAAAAAAAATAAAGTTTAAAAGTCAAACCAATTAAATAATTTAAAAATGACAGATTTAAAAGGAAAAATCCTTGCAGGTAAAGTTCTTGTACAACCCAAGGAAGCTGAAAAGAAAACAGCAAGCGGAATCATCATTCCTGATTCGGCAAAGGAAAAACCACAAGTTGGTAAAGTTGTTCTGGTTGGTTCTCCTAAAAAAGATGAACCAATGGAAATCAGTGTTGGCGATATGGTATTCTACGGAAAATATTCGGGTATCGAGTTAAACATTGACGGAACTGATTACCTGTTGATGTCTCAGACCGATGTATTATTTGTTGCAGAGTAATTGATTAACAACGATTAAAAGAAAATTAAAATGGCAAAAGAAATTAAATTCAATATCGAAGCCCGCGACCTCCTGAAAAAAGGTGTTGACAAATTGGCTGACGCTGTAAAAGTAACCCTCGGACCAAAAGGCCGCAACGTGGTGATCGAAAAGAAATTTGGTGCACCACAAATCACCAAAGACGGTGTGACTGTTGCAAAAGAAATCGAATTCTCGAACCCTTATGAAAATATCGGCGCTCAGATGGTGAAAGAAGTTGCCAGCAAAACAGGCGACGATGCAGGTGACGGAACTACAACCGCAACTGTACTTGCACAATCATTGATTTCAGTAGGTTTGAAAAACGTTGCTGCAGGCGCAAATCCAATGGACTTGAAACGCGGTATCGACAAAGCTGTATTGAAAGTTGTTGAAAGCATTAAAAATCAGGCTCAGAAAATTGGTGACGATTTCAGCAAAATTGAGCAGGTTGCCAAAATTGCTGCAAACAACGACAGCGAAATTGGCGCTTTGATTGCGGAAGCAATGGAAAAAGTAAATAAAGAAGGTGTAATTACTGTTGAAGCTGCCAAAGGAACCGAAACTTATGTTGACGTAGTTGAAGGTATGCAGTTCGACCGTGGTTATATTTCTCCATATTTCATTACCGATGGCGAAAAAATGGCTGCTGATTTGGAACGTCCTTTCATCCTGATTCACGACAAGAAAATCAGCACAATGAAAGACCTGCTTCCAATTCTCGAACAATCTGCACAAACAGGTCGTCCATTGTTAATTGTTGCTGAGGATGTTGACAGCGAAGCGCTTGCTACTTTGGTTGTAAACCGTTTACGTGGTTCACTGAAAGTTTGTGCAGTAAAAGCTCCGGGATTTGGCGACCGTCGCAAAGAAATGCTTGAAGATCTTGCAGTTTTGACCGGTGGTGTAGTAATTACCGAAGAAAAAGGTATGAAACTGGAAGACACTACTTTGGAAATGTTGGGTCAGGCTGAGAAAATTACTGTTGACAAAGAAACAACCATTATTGTTGCTGGTGCAGGCGCTGAAGATACTATCAAAACACGCGTTAACCAGATCAAAAAACAGATCGAGACTACAACTTCTGATTACGATAAGGAAAAACTTCAGGAACGTTTGGCTAAATTAGCCGGTGGCGTTGCTGTTCTATACGTTGGCGCTTCTTCTGAAGTTGAAATGAAAGAGAAAAAAGACCGCGTTGACGATGCATTGCACGCAACCCGTGCCGCTGTTGAAGAAGGTATCGTTCCTGGAGGTGGTGTTGCTTACATCCGTAGCATCGCAGTTTTGGAAGGTTTAACCGGCGAAAACGATGACGAAACCACTGGTATCGAAATCGTAAAACGTGCCATTCAGGAACCATTGCGTCAGATCGTTTTCAATTCAGGAAAAGAAGGTGCAGTAGTTGTTCAGAAAGTAATGGAAGGAACTGGCGATTTCGGTTACAATGCACGCACCGATGTTTACGAAAACCTTTACGAAGCTGGGGTAATCGATCCTGCCAAAGTAACACGTATCGCGTTGGAAAATGCAGCTTCAATTGCTGGTATGTTCCTGACTACCGAATGTGTATTGGTTGACGAAAAAGAAGAAAAATCAGCTATGCCACCAATGGGCGGTGGAATGGGTGGCGGCATGGGCGGAATGATGTAATATCCGGCATACCCTTCAATTTAATATATATTTTAAAGCCCTCTTTCGGTTCGCCGGAAGAGGGCTTTTTGCATTGTAGGTAAATCAAAACACATTACATTCCCATCCGAAATAGTAAAAGCAAAACAGCTATCTTTAGAACCAAAATATTCGGTTATGCAAATGCGTATTTTTCTCCTGATATTCCTTTCAATCCTGATTTTCAATCCTGAAGTTCATTCGCAATCGCTGAGTCCGGAGACGACTGTAAGTATCCTGACCTGTAATCCTGGGACAGATGTTTATTCGATGTACGGGCACACGGCCATCCGGGTGAATGATCCGTCAACCGGACTTGATGCTGTGTTTAATTACGGAGTTTTCAGTTTCGAATCGCCCAATTTTATTTACCGCTTTGCAAAAGGGCAAACCGATTATCTGATGGTTGGGCAGAGGTTCAGTAGTTTTATTCCTGAATATGAAGCCGATAAACGCAGTGTTTACGAACAGGTGCTCAATCTTTCTCGGGAAGGAAAAATCAAACTTTTTCAGGCGTTGCTTGAGAATGCCAAACCCGAAAACCGCGAATACCGTTACAATTTCTTCATGGACAATTGTGCCACCCGCGTGCGTGATATGATTGAACGAAATGCCGGAGGAACCGTTCGTTTTACAGATGATCACCCAACAAAAACATACCGCGATTTAATCAAGGAATTCCATCATTCATTTCGCTGGATTGACCTGGGCATCGATTTACTGGTTGGCAAAAAAGCAGATCAGCCGGTTTCGGCCTACGGACAAATGTTTTTGCCTGAATATCTGCAAGCCCAGTTTGCCAATGCGGAAATAACAATCGATGGAAATGTAAAACCTTTGGTTCTTGAAACCCGCACCCTTGTTGAATATCCAAATACCAAGCTTGTATCGGATTTGCAATGGCCGGCAATTTTTTTTGGTCTGCTTTTTCTGTTGGTTACCGGAATTTCAGTTCGTGGGTGTCTCCGGAAAACCAAAACCGACTGGCTCGATTACTGGTTGTTTGGCCTGACTGGCTTTGCCGGGTTAATCATTGGCTGGTTTACGCTGTATTCGGAACATCCGGCTATGAGCCCAAATTTCAATTTGTTGTGGGCATTTCCAGCGAATCTTTTTTTTGCATTTATCTGGAAGTATAAAAAATGGAGATCCAAAACCCGTTTCTATTTTTGGATTGCAGGAGTATTATTAATTCTTTCTTTTGTGATTGGTCAGCAGTTCAATTTCGCGGTTTACTTTATTATTATGACAATGCTTGTTCGGGTTGCAGTGAATTTGATGCAGGGAAGAAAGTTGGGATAAGGCTGACCGAAAATTTAACTATTTTGGATTAGCAGAAGCATTTGGGCGATTTTTCTTATTTGCAGAACCCGTTTATCCTGAGCTATTTAATTCTTCTTTCAATTACTCTATCTTCAGGATCTCTCCGACAATCCCATATCATAATAACCAAAATTAATTTGCCGACAATCTCATATATAATCTGATAATCACCTTTTACAAAAGCTCTAACAGAATCATAATCTGTAGGAATGCCGATAAAAGGATTTCTGGAAATTAATTTTACACTTTTATTTATTTCTGAATTCAGCTTTATACTATAAGTGGCTGAATCATTCTGATTTATATAGAATTCAAGTATATCTATTAAATCCAGTCTTGCTTCAACAGACCATTCTATTTTGAATTTAACCATTGGTCAACTTCTTTTTGAAGATCATCATTAGAAATTGTTTGCCCACTTTTGAGTTGCTGTCTGGCTAAATCAATCCTTTTTTTCTGATGATCACTTAGTTTATAAGTTCCTTCAGAAGCTTTGGATTCTATAATTGTCTTTATTGCGTTCAAAAACGAAGCATCATCTATATGAGATAGATGTTCCGTGATTATATGTCTTAATTCAATGGTGCTCATTTTCCTGATTCGTTTTTTCAAAGGTACACTTTTTTTTATTTTCAGAAAAGGTCAAAAAAGGTCTGTAATATGAGTATCCGCGAATTTACCTAATGTCATAAAAGTCATTCAATTGTCATTTTGTAGTCATTAAATAGCCTGAAAATTACCATAGCCTGTAATCCCAATTTCAAAAAATATCCTGGATGTTTTATTCATGCCTTTAAAACTTATCTTTGTGTTTCTTTAAAAAATTCAGAACATTGAGCACTACTTCAAAATATGCTGAAACTCCTTTGATGAAGCAGTACAATGCAGTCAAGGCAGTACATCCTGATGCCATTTTATTGTTCCGCGTTGGCGATTTTTACGAGACTTTCGGCGAAGATGCCATTCGCGCATCGGGTATTCTGGGCATTACGCTCACCCGACGGGCAAATGGATCGGCCAGCTATGTTGAACTTGCCGGGTTTCCTTATCATGCACTCGATACCTATCTGCCAAAACTGGTTCGCTCTGGTGCGCGTGTTGCAATTTGCGAGCAGCTCGAAGATCCGAAGCTGACCAAAAACATTGTCAAACGGGGTATTACAGAGTTGGTAACTCCCGGTGTTTCGTACAACGACAACATTCTGGAGCACCGCGAAAACAATTTTTTAGCTTCAGTACATTTCGATAAAAAATTGGCCGGAATTGCCTTTCTGGATATTTCGACCGGCGAATTCCTCACAGCAGAAGGTTCGTTCGAATACATCGACAAACTGCTAAGTTCGTTTCAGCCCAAGGAAGTTTTGTTTCAGAAAGGGAAAGGAGCCGATTTTACTGCCTTGTTCGGTGTAAAATACTATACTTTTTCTCAGGATGACTGGGTTTATACCGAAGATGCAGCCAATGACCGGCTGATGCGGCATTTCGAAACCAAATCGCTCAAAGGTTTTGGCGTTCACGAGCTGAATTACGGGATCATCGCTTCAGGAGCTATTCTCCATTACCTCGATTTGACACAGCATCACCAGACGAAGCACATCGTCAGCCTGTCGCGCATCGAAGAAGACAAATACGTTTGGCTCGACCGTTTTACCATTCGCAACCTCGAACTTTTTAATTCGATCAACGAAGGAGCAAAAACGCTTGTTCAGGTGATTGACAAAACCATCTCACCGATGGGCGCACGTTTGCTGAAACGCTGGATTGCCCTTCCACTGAAAGAAATTGCAGCCATTAACAACCGCCTGAATGTGGTGGAATTTCTGGTAAAAGATGAAAGCCTGAAGGAAAATCTTGAAGAACACATTCGTCAGGTGGGCGATTTGGAACGCATTATCTCAAAGGTGGCTGTTGTTCGCATCAACCCGCGCGAGGTGGTCCAGTTGAAAAATGCACTTCAGGCAATTGTTCCGATCAAACAAATGTGCGGTCAATCCGACAGCCCCAATTTGCAGCGGTTTGCCGAACAACTTAATCCCTGCGAATCCATTCGTCAGCGAATCGAAAAGGAAATCCATCCCGATCCGCCAACTTTGGTCAACAAGGGCAGTGTAATTGCTGCGGGTGTTTCTCCTGAATTGGATGAATTGCGTTTGCTGGCATTTTCAGGAAAAGATTACCTCGCGAAAATGCAGGAGCGCGAATCAGAAAGAACAGGAATTACAAGCCTGAAAATAGCTTTCAACAATGTTTTTGGTTATTACATTGAAGTCAGGAATACACACAAAGACAAAGTTCCGCCTGAATGGATCCGCAAACAAACTTTGGTTGGAGCCGAACGATACATCACGGAAGAGTTGAAAGAATACGAATCGAAAATTCTGGGCGCCGAAGAAAAAATTCTGGCCATCGAAGTCCGGCTGTTCAATGAACTGGTGGTTGCATTGGCCGAATATATTCAGGCAATACAGCTAAATGCCGCGATTGTCGGGCAGTTGGACTGCCTGCTGTCATTTGCCACCACTGCCATCGAATTCAAATATTCCCGGCCCGAAATAAACGATTCGAAAGACATCATCATCACAGGTGGCCGCCATCCGGTAATCGAGCACCAGCTACCGATGGGCGAATCGTATATTTCAAACAATGTGACCCTGAATCAGGACGATCAGCAGGTGATCATTATTACCGGACCCAACATGGCCGGCAAGTCGGCTTTGCTTCGGCAAACAGCCCTTATTGTGCTGATGGCGCAGATTGGCAGCTTTGTTCCGGCAGAAGCGGCTCAGATAGGTTATGTAGATAAAATATTCACGAGGGTAGGCGCGTCTGATAATATTTCGCTGGGAGAATCCACTTTTATGGTCGAGATGAACGAAGCAGCCAGCATCCTGAACAATCTTTCGGATCGCAGTCTGATTTTACTCGACGAACTTGGACGCGGGACATCCACCTACGACGGCATTTCGATTGCATGGTCGATCGTTGAATACATTCACGAACATCCGAAAGCAAAGGCAAAAACCATGTTTGCCACCCATTATCACGAACTAAACGAGATGGAAAAATCGTTTGGCAGAGTGAAAAACTTCAATGTAACCGTAAAAGAGGTTGGCAATAAAGTCATTTTTCTCCGGAAGCTGATGCCGGGCGGAAGTAACCACAGTTTTGGGATTCATGTGGCAAGAATGGCCGGAATGCCGCCTTCGGTGGTTCACCGTGCCGACGAAATTCTGCTTCAACTGGAAGATACACACCGAAAAGAAGGATTATCGAAGCCTTTGGCGGGTATGGCGGAGAAACGGGAAGGCTTTCAGATGAGTTTTTTCCAGCTCGACGATCCGGTGCTGAAACAAATTCGCGACGAGATTAAGAACCTGGACATCAATCAGCTTACGCCGCTCGAAGCGCTGAATAAGCTGAACGATATCAAGAAAATTACCGGGCTGGATCGACCTTTCAAAAAATAATGTACCGAAATTCCTATTTTTAATAGAAAATAAAAAAGCACCCCGTTTTCGGAAGTGCTTTTTTTGAGCGAGAAACGAGACTCGAACTCGCGACCCCGACCTTGGCAAGGTCGTGCTCTACCAACTGAGCTATTCTCGCAATAAATTTTTGAACCTGATTTTTTAAAAGTACCCGGAGCGGGACTTGAACCCGCACAACCAATGGTCACAAGATTTTAAGTCTTGCGTGTCTACCGATTCCACCATCCGGGCCTCCTTAAAAAGAGCGAGAAACGAGACTCGAACTCGCGACCCCGACCTTGGCAAGGTCGTGCTCTACCAACTGAGCTATTCTCGCAATAATTTGGATTGAACATACTGTTTAGTGCTTTTGAAAACAGCGTTGCAAATATAGAACTATTTTTTCTTTCTCCAAAAAGAGACAAAAATTAAAAGAGATTTCTTCAAAATCTTTTTTTTTGACATTGCCAACTTAGCTTGTCAGGCGGGAAGTTTCGTTTCTTGCTCTTTTTAGAAGCACTTCAGGAAACTAAGGTGCTTTTTTCGTTCCGGGTGTGGAAGTTTTTAACTTCCGATTTTATCGGGAAATAAAAATGCGATTAAAAATCGCATCACCATTACATTCCTGCCCGGGTTCCATTTAAAAAAAAAAGAATTAATGCTGAGAGAGATTTTTCATTCTCCCTCAGCATTAACAGCAATGCTTTAATTACTTTTTCTTCACATCATCATTGTAAATGTCCCTTATACAGATATATTTTCCGTTACGTTTTTCCCAAACAGCCATGTACTTACCCGTAGAAATTACTTTTCCGGATGCATCTGTAACAGTTGCTTTTCCAACTTCAGTAACTTGCTTTTCATCGCCAAATACATCCAAAACGTCATAAGAAACAGTTGAACCCTCGGGTCTTTTTGCCAGACCTGCTTCAATGTCTGTTTGAATTGCAGCTTTGCCCATCAACATCAGTTTATTATTCGAAAGACTCACCGCATCATCGGCATAAAAAGCCGCGATAGCAGTTGCATCACGCGCATTGTCTGCCGCCGCCCAACTGCTTTCCAAAGCCTGTATTTCGGCTTTTATTGCAGCCATGTCTGGTTCGGCTACCACTTGTACGGGTGTCTCAGCTATTTTAGGTGCAGGTGCACTGCATCCACCAACAAATAAGGATAAAGCAACGCATACTGCGGCTATTCCTGAATAATTTATTCTTATCATTTTATTAGTTTTAAGTTTGCCTACTCTGGTCGGTTTTCGGCTTGCCCGTTTAATTTACTTTGGCAACTAAATATTGCGTATTATTAGTAGTTTTTGAAGTTTTTGGGCTACTCACTTGTTGCCGGAATTATAACCGGAGCAAGCAACACTGCTTTATCATCATCAGCCAACTGCAATGCTTCCAGCCGGGTTACTTTCATTAAATGATTGTCGAAATGGATATGTCTGATTAGTACCAGCATAACAACAGCAAATCCGGTGAAAGTAAAAATTACGTATTCCCAAGGCAAAACTTCACGAAGCGGTCCCAAGATTTTTGCTCCGGTGGCAAGCCCTAAGTTTGCAATTGCCATAAAAAGGGTGAACTGCGTGGCAGATATTCTTTTCCAGCAAAGCTGCATGGCTGTTGCAAAAATGGCAATGGTTATAAAGGTATCGAGAATGAAGAACCCTGCGAAAAGACCATAAGTAAATACGTCATATTGCCAATAATCTTTCATAAAAGTCATCACTGAAATGAGTGCAATCAGGCAGATTAAATAAATGGTCATCATTCTTATTTTACCAAAAAAGTCGATGAGTGCGCCGGCCACAAACATTCCAAGGATTCCTGAAATTAGGTTGGTAGTTGCAAATATTTGAGAATATAACGTGTCAGTCCAGCCGAGTTCCAGCACTGTAAAAACAGGCAATATTGCTCTAATCAGTCCTCTGCCGATTGAATAACTAAATACCGCCACACCCATAATAATGCTTACTCTTAAGAAGAAAACCTGGTAGAGACTTTTTAAAATTGCTTTCCAACTATGTAATTGCAGTTTGTTTGAAACCTCGGAGGCTTCCCCTTTGGTCCATGGCATTATTTTTTCGCCGGGCCTTTCCCTGAGGAATACCGGCACCAACATTATCAATAAAATAATGCTTGAGAATGAGGCAACGGCATAAAAGAAACTATAAGCATTTATGATATAAGTTCCGGCTGCCACTGAAGCAGATATTCCCAATGTTTTGGAGCCCCACATCAGTCCGTTCGCCCTTGCCTGCTGATCGACGGGTAAAATATCAATGGCCATTCCATCAACGGCGATGTCCTGAAAAATGGTGAACAAGCTTACCGTAAAGCCGGCAACCATGAGCATGGTCAAGTTGTTAAGCGGATCAGGAATAAATGCCATGGATAAAAAACTGGCCATCAAACCGAATTGTCCGAAGATAATCCATGGCCGTCTGCGCCCCATTGGGAGAAACGTAAATCTATCCATTAGTGGAGCCGCTAAAATTTTGAAACTCCATGGAATTAGCGTGATCGCAACGTAACTGCCTATTTCTGCAGGGCTTAACCCATTCATAGCCATCCATGCAGGTAAGCCAAATAACAACAAGCCTTCAGGTACTCCCTGCGCGAAATACAAGGCGGAAAAAGCGAGATAACGCAACACTGCATTTTCAGAAAGGGCTGGAAACCGGCTGATTAATGATTTTTTCAATTGATTCAGTTTTTGATCTATTCATTGTTGCGTTATCTACTGCCTGGGAAAAACCTGAAATTTTTCCATTTATCATCTCACCATCATTTCCAGTTTGCCAATTTTCACTTCCTTCCAATCCCTGGTTTTCAAGCCCTCTTTTACTGCGAGTTGAGTCGTTAAATCCATATCGTCAAAAGATCCTTCCATAAACGCGGCCAACTGTGCCACATCGTTGTACATGCTAACGGTAATGTGCGTTCCATACGATTCGCTTCCGGCGGGCAAGATAGCCTGAAGCAATTGCCAGCTACCTTTTTTACCGTCATCGACCATTTGTTGGTGCCAGGGTTTGAATATTTCTGATTCAACTTTTTCATAGCTGTCATCCAATTGCTTCATGATATCCATGGTAATCATTGTTCCAACTTTCATCGTAAAGTCTCCTTTAGTGCCGTCAACAACTTTAATCAACACCTGATGTGCCATGTCTCTCGACATACCGGTTTTATCATACATGGCAGTGAATTCTTTATCCGTCATTTTGGGGTAGGCTTTTTTTGCATAAGCCATTACATCCAACGATCCGATAGCCTGAACCATATCTTTGAGGCTGGCAAAAATGGTTACCGTTAAATATTGCGACCCTTGTTCTGTTCCTGAAGGAGTTAAGGACCAGAGATCCCAACCAATAATTGATTTGTCGGCAACGCGTTGTTTGTGGAGGCCTGACCAGAATTCTTCAACCTGCCAGTAGTTAGATCCCTGGTCTGCTTTCACACGCATAAACTCAAATAGTAAATACTGAGGAGGCGTTTTCTCCTGTGATTTAGCGCTGAATGTTAATAGTACGACTAAGCATAATGCGATTAATTTTTTCATAGTGTGATTTTTAATGTTAATAATTGATTCGCGATGTTAAGCTCTAAGATTTTAATGGCTCAATCAGTCCATGTCTGATTGTGGTTTTGATTGATTAAATGGAAGTGTGATGTGCACTGTTATTTGGATAAACCCTTTCCGGAGTTTGAAGAATATTATTTTAGGAGGATTAATCCATTATCTGTCTGAAAAGTATCTGTTAATCGATGGAGTAATCATTTTAAATAAAATTTAATTTGCTTTACGCAATTAATTTTAAAAGGTTAGGAAATAAAGACCTAAATATCTTAATATTATTTTGAGACAATTTTGGGGTATTTATTTTTACTCTCTGGTGCGGAGGTTTTTAACTTCCGGTTTTATACACTTCAAAAGAAAATGCGATTAAAAATCGCTTCACCCAATCGCACAGGCAATAAAAAAACCCACATGAAAAAAGCGTTCGAAATTTTCTTTCGAACGCTTTACCATTAATATTTGTAGTCAGTCCGGGTGCGACTCAAAGTCGCGCCCGGACTTCAATACTTGAATCAGGACATCTTGAATAATTTTAAAAACTTACCGGGGATAGGTGTTTCGAACCGAAGCGCTTTGCCGGTAACCGGATGTTTAAATGCCAAAACCCGCGCATGAAGTCCCATCTGGCCAATCGGATTCAATTTGCCTCCGTATTTTTTGTCGCCGGTAACCGGAAACCCAATGTCTTTCATGTGAACCCTGATCTGATTCTTACGTCCGGTTTCAAGCTTCACATCCAGCATCGAAAAAAATTTGTTCGATTTCAGTACTTTGTAATGGGTAATTGCCTTTTGACCGTCATCCGGAGTCTGGCTCGAATACATCACCATTGCTTTGTTTTCCCTTAACCACGAAGTGACCGTTCCTTCCGGAGTTTCAACACAACCCTCCACCACCGCGATGTAAGATCTTTCAATAATGGCATTGTTCCAGTCCTGTTGTAATACTTCCTGAACGCGTTTGCTTTTTGCAAACATCATCAGGCCGGAAGTATCGCGATCGAGCCGGTGAACAATGAAAATCAGGTTCTTAGGATTGAACCTTTTGACATATTCACTCAATATGCTGTAAGCAGTTTTTTGCTTTTCCGTTTCCGAAGCCATTGATAACATGCCACTTGCTTTATCGATTACAATGATATCAGCATCTTCATGTACAATTCGTAATCCTCTGAACCGGGGTTTTTCATCCGACCTTTTTTTGTTGAGAAATACCATTTGACCCCGCTTTAGGGGATGGTCGAATTTGGTCGTAACCATATCGTCAACAGTTATCTGCTTGTGAGCCAAAAGTGACTTGATGGCTGTCCTGCTTTTCTCCGGAAATTTCTCTATCAGGAATTGCAGTAATTCAGAAGGGCCAGTGACCTTCAAGGCTATTTCCTTCAAATTCGCTGCCTGAAAAGTTGATTTTCTATTTGGTTGAAACATTTGAGAGTTTAAATTTATTTTTGTTTAAAGTTAACTCAGCATCTGCATACTGAGACTGAACACTGACCACTTTTTTCAAGGTCTTATTATTTTTATTCCACCGCCTCGTCCGAGTTTTATGATGCCCGACGGAACAGCTTTGTGTGTATCTTCCTGTCGATATTTCACTACATAATCAACAGAATCAATGATTTCCTGATCGATTTCGGCAAAAAAGGCAGGGGATGGTTTGTCGCTGATATTCGCTGAAGTGGAGACAACCGGACGTTTAAACCGCCGTATCAGGTCGCTGCTGAATGCTTCTGTTGTGATTCTTATTCCAATACTTCCATCATCGGCAATCAGGTTCCGGGCCAGATTTTTTGCTCCATCGTAAATAATTGTAAGTGGTTTGTCGGTTACTTCAATCAGGTCGAAAGCGATTTCAGGAACTTCATCAATATATCGATCCAGTAAAGCAGCATTCTCCAAAAGAACAAGCATACTTTTTGAGTCAACGCGGTTTTTGATTGCATAAATTCGTTTCACTGCTTCTTCGTTACAAGCATCACAGCCAATTCCCCAAATCGTGTCGGTCGGATATAAAATTACCCCGCCATTTTGCAGCACTTCGAGCGCTGCTTTTACATCGTCATGCATGAATAATTGATTTATATAATTGTCTCAATTGAATGGCATATTTTTCAGGAGTAAACCGTTGCCCGTTGATTTTGCCTTTGGCGATGATTGTTTCCCGCTGACTTTTACTTGCAAGCAGTGATTTTATTGCCTTGCCGATTTCTTCAGGTTTCTCAGGATTAATGTAAATCGCAGCATCACTGCCAGCTTCAGGCAAACTGCTGGTATTCGAAGTAATCACCGGACAACCCGATGCCTGTGCTTCCGCTACAGGAAGACCAAATCCCTCGAATAACGATGGATAGACCATTGCTGTGGCTGACTGGTACAAAACTGCCAGTTCTGCATCCTTTATTCCGTGTAAAAAAATTACCTGCATCCGGTTTTCCTCAATAAATGACCGGGCTCTTTGCTGATAGCCAGTTGATCTTCCGACCACAACAAGCGGAATATTTATTTTTTCAGAAACCATTCCTTTGAGCAAATTCATTAGGTTTTTGCGTGGTTCAATGGTTCCGACCGTTAAAATAAATTCCTCCGGAAGCTGGTATTTTTTGCGGATGGCAAGCTTTTGCGCTTCGGTACAAACCTCAAAAAACAAAGGATTGACCGCCTGATAGATTACCTCAATTTTTTCTGCCGGAACAGAAAAAAACTGAATCAGATCGCGTTTGGTTTGTTCCGAAATGGCATGAATCCGATTGGCAGCTTGGCAGGCATGTCTGAATTTCAGATCATAAATATTCCGGTCAATTTTCATGAAAAAGTTGGGATAACGAATATAAATCAGGTCGTGAATGGTGACCACCGATTTAATACCGGTTTTTTCAATACCTGCGGGCAATTCGTGGCTTAATCCATGAAAGATGTCTAAATTAAGTTCTCTGGCCAGTTTTGAAATCTGAAAGCTGCGCCATACATTTTTCAGTATTTTCCATGCCAGATTTTTCGGTTTTATTTCTGTGGCATTTTCAGGAGCGGTAAAAAGCTGGTTCGTATTCCCGGGATGGAAGAGGAAAAACCGGTCATCGGGGAATTGATCCGCAAGCGCAGAAATAGTACTCCGGCTGAAATTACCGAGTCCGGCAGCATTGTTAAAAGCACGTTTAGCGTCAAATCCGATGTTCATAGAAGGCATGAAAATGAAAAATTAGGAATTATTGTTTAACCAATTTTTTAGCTTTTATTTTTACAACTTTTCCCTTTCGGGAAATTACCAATTCACCATCATCTTTTTGTTTGGCTGCCAACAATTTATTGTAGGACATTTTAATTCCCTGAAGAATTTTCGCCCTTAAATCTTTTACATTTTCCTTAGTCATCTTCGTAAAATTTGATTGTATTTTACCTGATCGTTTATTTCTGTCGTTTCCGATTTTAAGCCTTCAGCTATTATTTGAAACGGAGGTTCTGAATTGTCAATAATTAACCAATAATCACAAATTGGCAAATACAGTTTTGACAGATTATCCATACCCGATTTGTATCTGCGATAAATAACTGATTCCGGTATGTCATGTCCTCCTGAAAGCACCCTGCTTTTTACCCTTTCAACAGCAAGTTCAGGAGAGTTCAGCCAAAAGTAAATCAGTGTTACAAAATACCCTTTAGCCTGAGCTTCACAAATGAATTTAGCATACGATTTTGCTGCCAAAGTCGTTTCAAAAGCAAAATCAACTTTGAGACCAATCAACGATTTAATGCGATCAAGCATAATTCGTCCGGCATCAATTGCTACTTTTTCTGGTTGAAATGGAGAAAGTCCTTTGGCAATTTCATCGGCATTGACAAACTCTTTACATTTGAGCATTTCAGGCAAAATGGAGTAGGATGCAGTTGTTTTTCCTGCACCATTGCAACCTGCTATGATATAAAGATTTGGCATTTTATTTTTTTTCAAATATAGTCTTTATTTACTAACGATATTTTGAAACAGTTATACCATGCTTTATATCGCATAACGAAAAAGCCGGCATTTACCGGCTTCCTGTTCTGATATTTCTTTTTTTAAGAGAAATCCTTCAGTCCTTCAAAATCCAGTGTTCCAAAATGATCTTCAAGAGTTTCGGCGCGGCGGATCTGAACCACTTCTCCGTTTTCGCGGAGCAGCAACTCGGCTGAGCGCAGTTTGCCGTTGTAATTGAATCCCATCGAATGTCCGTGAGCTCCGGTATCGTGAATCACCACAATATCGCCTGGTTCCATTACCGGCAATTTGCGGTTAATGGCAAATTTGTCATTGTTTTCGCACAGTGAACCGGTAACATCGTACACCTGATCCAGTGGTTCATACTCTTTTCCCATCACTGTAATATGATGGTAAGAACCGTAAAGTGCGGGGCGCATCAGGTTGGCCATGCTTGAATCAAGTCCGGCGTATTGCTTGTATGTTTTCTTGATGTGCAAAACCGTTGACACCAGAAATCCGAACGGCCCGGTCATTGCGCGACCCGACTCGAAGCAGATTCTCAGCGGATCCAATCCATTGGCAACAATTTTTTCCTGATACAGTTTTTCAATTCCGCGGCTCATAAAATCCAGATCAACAGGCTGGTCGGACGGACGGTATGGAATTCCGATGCCACCGCCGAGATTGGCGAATTCAATTTTAATTCCCAGTTTTTCATTGAGATCAACAATCAGGTCGAAAAGGATTTGGGCTGTTTCGACGAAATACGCTGAATCGAGCTCGTTGGAAGCAACCATGGTGTGAAGCCCAAAACGTTTCACGCCTTTGTCGAGCAGCATTTGGTAACCTTCAAACAACTGTTCGCGGGTAAAGCCATATTTCGCTTCTTCCGGATGACCAATAATTGTGTTTCCTTCTTTGAGCGAACCTGGATTGTAGCGAAAGCAAACCATTTCGGGCAGACCTGTATTTTCTTCAAGGTATTCGATGTGCGAAATGTCGTCGAGATTAATGATGGCACCCAAATCAATTGCCTTTTGATATTCGTAGGCTGGCGTATCGTTGGAAGTAAACATGATTTCATCGCCCGACATACCCAGTTTTTCAGCAATCACCAATTCGGCATACGAACTGCAGTCAATTCCAAAACCTTCTTCCCGCATAATTTTCATCAGGTAAGGGTTTGGCGCCGATTTAATCGCGTAATATTCCTTAAAACCAGCGTTCCACGAAAATGCTTTGATGAATTTTCGCGCATACTCGCGGATGCCTTTTTCGTCGTATATATGAAACGGGGTTGGTGTTTTTTCTATGATTTTTTCGATCTGTTTTTTCGAAAATGGAATTTGTTTCGTCATTATAATTTATTAAAATTTGGGGCTGTAAATTTACAGTTTTTTATAAACAAAGCACATCTGCTATCAGTTCATCACTTAAATAGCCTGAAGCAATTTCTTTCACTTCGCCTTCCATGCGAATATTCCAGGATTCATCAATTTCAAGTTGTAAAACTCCTCCGGGCATTTTCACCGTCAGTTTGCGGTCGGTCAATCCTTTTTTTACCATTACTGCTGCCACTGCACACGACGAACTTCCGGAGGCAAGCGTATAACCGGCGCCGCGTTCCCAAATAAGAATTTCAACCTCGTTGCGCGACAATACTTTGGCAAACTGAACATTGATACGGTTTGGAAACATCGGATGATTCTCGATTTCTGAACCATGTTTAATAATTTCTGCTTTTGTCAGCTTAGTACAAACAATGACACAATGCGGATTGCCAACCGACACGCAATTGATCAGGTAAGTTTCGTCAACAATATTCAGCGGATGATCAAAACACTCGGATTCATCGCACATTACCGGAACCTTGTGCGAATTGAAAATCGCTTTTCCCATATCCACTTTTATCCGGTTGGCTTTTCCGTTGGTTTCTCCTGAAACTTCAGCAGTAACAAGGCCGCCAAGCGTTTCAATGGTAAATATTTTTCCTGAAGTATGGCCGTAATCGTATAAATATTTGGCGAAAATGCGCAGACCGTTGCCACTTTTTTCGGCTTCCGAACCGTCGGGATTGTATATTTTCAATCCAAAATCGGCTTTTTCTGAAGCTACTTTCAGCAGAATTCCATCTGAGCCGATTCCGTAATGGACATCGCAAAGCAACTGTATATTTTTCTCATTCAACCCGAAAGATATTCCGGCCTGGTCGAGCACAAAATAGTCGTTCCCGAGTCCGTGTGATTTGACAAAAAAGTTTTGCATGGCTGTATTTATTTTTATTGTTTTTTGGCTGGCATTTCCGTCATCGGATCAAGCCGCAAAATAAAGCAATTTCGGTTTAACAAAATGTTTTCTAATATCACCCAATTGATCCGATGACTTGCATCAACGTGCTAAAATTAATCAATAATCCAGAAAAAGCAGGTTGATTTTTACTTTTTCAGGAAAGCTTCTTTTAGTTCTGCCAATTGTGCATCGTTCAGCCCTTCCGGTTCGTTGCCGGTTTGCATAGCCATAAACCATATTTGAGCCGATTTTGAAAGAATATCGATCATGTCGAAAGCATCAGAAACCGTTTCTCCGATGGCAAAAGCGCCATGTTTCTCCCAAATCACCACCTCGTGTCCATTTTTAAAACCTTCGATGGTCGCGTCTGCAATTTTGTGGCTTCCGGGCAAAATGTAAGGAACCAGAAATACTCCGCGCGGAACAAACACAAATGCTTCAGGATGCATTCCCCAAAGCGTTTTGTTCAGCATTTCAGCCGTTTGAAATTTCGGTATCTGGGTCATTGCTACCAATTCGTTCGGATGGGTATGCACCACCGCTTTGTTTGGCGAGCCAGTGCTTACAAGCAAATTATGAACGGCCAAATGGGTTGGCAATTCGGAAGTTGGCCTGAAATTGTACAGGTTCTTCTTCTTCATGGTAATGATGTGGTAGGCATTCCCTTTTTTGTTCATCTTAATGATGCAGGCATTTTTCATCGGACTGATAGCCAGATCCCTCATCCGTTTTCCGGTTCCGGTGACAAAAAAATATAGATTTGCCAGCGCGTCGTAACTACGTTCCAGTTGAAACATCGGGAAGTGATCGAGTTCGAAGTCATTGTCGGTCATCAATTCCGAGAGGTTCACCGAAATATTACCTGCATTTCGCTCTGCCCAACCTTTTTGCCAGAGGTAATTAGCCAAACCTGCCACCTCAGTAATAACCTTTGCAATCTTTTTATTCTCCTGAAAAAATTCTATCATATCAAATTCTAATAAGTTAGCATGCATACTTCCTGCAAATCTACGAGGCAAATCAGAACATCCGTCGATTTTATCAAATGTATTGGTAGTAATCTTAACATTGAATTTATACTGCACCCAAAGAACACGGATTTATGCTAATTTGCCAAAATTAAACGGATCATATCTGTTGAATATGAAGAACATATAGAATGTTTTAAAGACGGAGTGAAAATTTACTCTTAAAAAAGGTGCTAAAAAAATAATTTTTATAATTTTGCACCGTCTTTAAAGAAAAGACAACTAAGGATTGACCCATGGTGTAATTGGCAACACAACTGATTTTGGTTCAGTAGAGTCTAGGTTCGAGCCCTAGTGGGTCAACAATAATTCTGTCCTGTGGTGTAATTGGCAACACGTCTGATTCTGGATCAGAAGAGTTTAGGTTCGAGACCTAACAGGACAACAGCATTAAATGTTAAACCGCTATAATACAGGATATTATAGCGGTTTAGTTTTTGTGGGTGACGGAATGGGTGACGAATGGTCAAGGGGAAGCCTGGGGGCTGAATAAATCACATATTTATTTTTGCTTGTCTGTGCGGGGAAGTACTTAATTGCTGAATTAAGTATAGCAACCTTCGCTTTCCTAAAGCAAGTTTGTCATTTTCTATAACCTGATATATTTGACCAATAATATCATAGAATTCAGTCGCAAAAAGGCAAGGCAAGTTTTTTTCTTTTACTGGTATTTCTGAAAAATTTCTTCAATTTTCTGGCCGGGTTCGAGCCAATATCCTTTCAGTCCGCAAGCAATGGCGCCTTCCAAATTCTGAAGCGAATCGTCAATAAATAATGATTCTTCAGGATTAATTTCTGAAAGGCGGATGATTTCCTGAAACGATTCTGCAGATGGTTTCCTGAAGCCTATTTCGTTCGAGTGAAAGTCTTTCTCAAACAAGGAGGAAACTTCAAAGCCATGTTGTTTTCTGAAAATATCCTGATATTTTGAAACATGAATGGCGTTGGTATTGCTGAAAAGATAGATTTTAAATTCATTCCGGAGCTTTTGAACAAGTTCTACTCGCACTTTCGGAAAATCGAGCAACATGGCAGTCCAGGCTGCATCAATTTCATCATCTGTGACTTCTCCCGGAAGCAATTCCCGAACGCCGTTTCTGAATTCTTCCGGAGTTATTTTGCCCTGTTCCATCAGGTAGAAAATATCGTGATCGTAGGTCAGTCCTTTGTCCCCAATCAACTGCTCCATTCCAAGCTTGCCAAATGCTTCAATTGTTTTTTTAGGGTCGATGTTCAGTAAAACACCACCCAGATCGAAGATTATGTTTTTGATTCCTTTTAAAATTTCCATTGAGTCAATTTTTGAGATCACAAAAGTCTGAAAAATAATGGGAATAAAAGTGTAATAAACATCAAATTGGATAACTCTTACACGATGTCTTAAAAAACCTTATTTTTAAAGAAAAAAACCTCAGTAGAAAGGAAATAACTAACATAACCAAACCTTATTACCTTATTTATGAAAGTTAAATACAACAACCTGTACACACATATTTCTATCAGAAGACTATCAATCCAAAATAAGGGAATAAGGTTGTTGGTTGTGAGCGTGGATTTTCTACTTAGGTAGCCATTTAAAATAAGGTTTAAAGAAAAGGCAATCAATGTTATTTGGATACGGAAAATATCAAAAATCATAAACCCCAAGAAGCTTTGATTATATTTGGAATTCAAAATTCAAATTATGGGAAATCCTCAAACTATCTGGTTTAACCAGGAAAGAAATATCGTCGAAACAATTGATCAACGTTTGTTGCCTTTTGAGAATGTTACAATACAGATTGAAACACTGCAGGAGGCCAGAAATGCTATCAGTGAAATGGTTGTGAGAGGTGCACCGCTTATTGGCGTCACTGCTGCTTACGGAATGTACCTAGCAGCGCGCAATTACTCCGGAAATGATTTTCAGACGGAAATGAAACATGCAGCCGAAAAGTTAAAATCAACCAGGCCAACTGCGGTAAATCTAGCATTCGCGGTGGATGAAGCACTCTCAGTGATTTCTGAACCCATTTCATTTTCAGAAAACGTTGAAAAACTGTTTGATTATGCAGAAAACCTGAAGCAACGGGAGATTGATTTCAGCAAAAATATTGGATTGCATGGATTGAAAATTATTCAGGAAATCAGCAAATTTAAAAATGGAGAACCTGTTCAAATACTGACACATTGCAATGCCGGACGGTTGGCTTGTGTGGAATTGGGCACGGCAACCGCACCTATTTATCTGGCGCATGAAGCTGGCATTAAGGTGCATGTTTGGGTGGACGAAACCCGTCCGCGAAATCAGGGGGCGCGCCTCACTGCATGGGAATTGGGTGAAGCCGGCATTCCGCATACCATCATTCCAGATAATACCGGTGGACATTTGATGCAGCACAAAATGGTTGATATGGTAATAGTTGGAAGCGACCGGACTACTTTAAACGGCGATGTGGCCAATAAAATTGGTACTTACCTGAAAGCGCTTGCTGCTGCCGATAATGGAATTCCATTTTATGTGGCCTTGCCATCAACTACCATCGATTGGAATCTGGATGACGGACTTCTTGAAATTCCGATTGAACAGCGAGATGGGAGAGAGGTTTCAATGATGGAAGGATTGCTGGACGGCGAAGTACACGAATTCAGGATATTTCCGGAGAAAAGTGCAGTTGCCAATTATGGTTTCGACGTTACCCCGGCACGGTTGGTAACCGGTCTGATTACTGAACGTGGAGTTTGTAAAGCAACCCGAGAAGGTATTTTAAACTTGTTTCCTGAAAAAGCGAACTTATGACAGAAGGATATATCAAATTTAACTGCAAATGGTTGCAAGAGGATTTTTCGTTTCAGGAAGAAATTTATGAAGAATTGGAAGCAGCAAGAACCCAACTTTACGCTTTGGGATTGATTGGTATGTATCCTGACGGAATTGGCTTCGGAAATATATCAGTCAGGTCCGGAGAAAGCGCATCTTTCATTATTACCGGCAGTGCAACCGGACAGTTTGCAAAACTTGATCAATCGTATTATGCGTTGGTTACCGGATATGATTTTGAGAAAAACACTATTTCCTGTTCAGGAATGACAAAGGCTTCTGCCGAAAGTCTCACCCATGCTGCCGTTTACGAATCACTTCCTGAAGTAGGATCAGTGGTTCATATTCACTGCCTTTGGTTATGGGAAAAACTTCTGAACGACTATCCGGCAACTTCCGCCGAGATTGAATACGGAACTCCTGAAATGGCCTATTCAGTAAGGAAGCTGGCTTCAGAAATAAAAGAAAAAATAATTGTAATGGGTGGGCATCGGGAAGGTATTTTAGCCTTTGGCAGTAACCTTACTGAAGCGACAACTGAAATTATCAAAATTTATAACCATTATCAAAATGACTAAAATTGCCATCATCGGTGGCTCAGGTCTCGAAAATCCAGCGATCCTGAAAAATGCCACCGAACTGAAAATTGACACACCATACGGATCAACAACTTCCGATTTCAAATGCGGTACAATCAATGGCCGCGAAGTTGCAATCCTTTCCCGGCACGGGCGCCAGCATACTATTCCTCCAACACAGGTAAACAACCGAGCCAACATTTGGGCCATCCGCGAAAGAGGAACAGTTGTAACCATCGAAGGGCCGCGCTTTTCAACCCGCGCTGAATCAAATATGTTTCGTTTGTGGGGAGCTGACGTGATAAATATGTCAACCGCTCCGGAAGTGATTCTGGCCAATGAACTGGGAATTCCGTATGCAGCCATTGCCATGAGTACCGACTACGACTGCTGGAAAACCGATGAGGCTCCGGTTACATGGGGTGATGTATTAAAAGTTTTTAATAAAAATGTCAGTCATGTGATTGATTTGCTGATTCATGTGATTGGGAAGATTTAGACTTGTTTTAACTGGCTAAATAAAACCAAGAAATGATCACTTTATCTGGATTGTTGGCACAGGTTTTGTGAAAAGAGACGCCATGTAGTTTGTCTCAAAGCCATGAACAATTACAAGTCGGTCAATTTATAAGGTTAAGAGAGAAAAGGGTTATAAAATTTGACTGGTTTTCATACTTCAATTACAAAAGCCATTTCGGGATTTTCGGAGTGGCTTTCTTTTTGTCCTGTAAGTTTCATAAAACAAAAAAGCTCCTTTCGGAGCTTTCAAAAATTATTCGTTTGCAGATATCCAGACACCCGACTGCGGGTTTTGGTAGAGCAGTGTGTTTAGTTCTTTCTGGGCATCTTCAATTGTAACAAAACCTTTCATTGCAATGCGGTGCAAGCCATGAAATACCCCCAGATTTTGTCCGTCGTAACCTTGCTCTTTTAGTTGTTGAAGGTATTTAACAGCATTTTCTTCACTTTTAAAACTTCCGCCGATAATGTAATAATTGAATTGAACTTGTTCCGGAGCAGTAATGTTTGCAGTATATTCAGCAGTTGTTGGTTCCGATGCCTGCACTGCAACCGCTGGAGCACTTTGAATGAATGTTTCCCACATTCCCATGTCCGATTTCGACAGAAATACTTTGTTGTTTTTAATTGGGATGAGCGCCATCGCAAATAATAAAGGAATTGCAATCACCAGTTTTTGCAATTTGCGCTTCTGAAAAATAACAGGAACAGGCTCGCGGTATTCAACTTTAAATGCTGGTTTTGGCATTTGCCGTTGGTAAAGCTTTTCGTAAGAGAAATTTTGAAGGCCATAGGAATCAACCAGCAAATTCTGTCTCAATTGAGGTTCGAAAAGCAAATTTTCGCGCGAATCGTAGTGCAGATAGCCTACACCTTCGAAAAATACATTTCGGTTCCGTTCGAGGTTAAGGTTGGTTTCTTCAACAAAACTGTCGAGTTTTTGCTTTGCGCTGAAATAATCAATGCCTTCTGTTTCAGAAATGTAATTAATGAGCAAACCATCATTTGAATTCAGCTTGTTATTGAAAGCGATTTCTTTGGTAGGAGGGAAAAACTGATTGTTTTCGATTGTTGCCGGTTTGTAATTGGCCACAAAGCCACCAAACTCAGGAATGATAACGCAATCATTCAGCAACAAAAGCTCTTTTATGTATTGATTTATTTCCATATTTCTCCTGTTTAAAGAGTCAAAAGTAAGAAAATTATGCGATGCTTCAAGGCAAAGTTTTCAACAACCCGGGGTATTTTATTATCAATCAAACTTAACTCATTTTGAAAGCTAAAGGAAACCAGATAATTCCTAAATTTGCGGCTCAACATAAATAAATCAAATAATGAAACAAATTTTGGTTACCGGTGGTACCGGATACATTGGTTCGCATACAGCAGTTGAATTGCAAAATGCAGGCTTTGAAGTGATTATTGTTGACAATCTCTCGAATTCGAGCCTTGAAGTTTTGGACGGAATTGAAAAAATTTCCGGAATCCGCCCGGCTTTTGAACAGTTCGATCTGGTGGAAGCAGATAAAGTGGATGCCTTTTTTGCAAAATATCCCAACATTGAGGCAATCATACATTTTGCAGCTTCAAAAGCAGTTGGCGAATCGGTTGAAAAACCTTTGTTGTATTATCGAAATAACCTGGTTTCGTTGATCAATCTTCTTGAATGCCAGTTAAAATATGGAGTTTCGAACATTGTTTTTTCATCGTCTTGCACTGTTTACGGGCAACCTGACGAATTGCCGGTTACCGAAAATACTCCACGTAAAGATGCGGAATCGCCATACGGAAATACGAAAAAAGTAAATGAAGATATTTTAAAAGATACCATCGCTGCGAATCCTGCAATTAAAGGGATTGCGCTTCGTTATTTCAATCCGGTCGGCGCCCATCCGTCAGCCTTAATTGGAGAACTTCCATTGGGAGTACCGGCCAATCTGGTTCCGTTTATCACTCAAACCGCTGCCGGATTGCGTGGCGAGTTGAAGGTTTTTGGAAACGATTACGATACAATCGATGGTTCGGCCGTGCGTGATTACATCAACGTGGTTGATCTGGCAAAAGCGCATGTTATTGCTGTTGAGCGTTTAATCTATAATAAGAACGAAAACGGGTACGAAATTTTCAACCTTGGAACGGGTCAGGGTGTTTCAGTTCTTGAAATGGTTCATGCATTTCAAATGGCAACCGCAGTGAAGCTGAATTACAAGATTGTTGACCGCAGGGCTGGTGACATCGAAAAAATATGGGCCGACACAACATTGGCCAACGAAGAACTTGGCTGGAAAGCTGAAACCGGACTGGAAGAAACGCTGCTTTCTGCCTGGAACTGGGAAAAGCGGGTGCGCGGAATGGAGTAAGAGTTGCGCAATTGAATATCGATGAATAAATAAGTCATTAATTGTTCCCTTACAACTTAATGACTATTGAATGACCAGGAATGACAATTAATGACTTTAATTAATATAACCGTTTGATATGAAGACAATCCTGATTACCGGAGGCGCCGGATTTATTGGTTCGCACCTTGTTCGTTTGTTTGTAAATAAGTATCCTGAATATAAAATTGTGAACCTCGACAAGCTCACTTACGCCGGAAATCTGGCGAATCTGACAGACATTGAGGGCAAAGCAAATTACGAATTTGTAAAGGGCGATATTGTTGATGCAGATTTTATCCTGAAGCTTTTCATTGAAAGGCAATTCGATGCAGTGATTCATCTTGCTGCCGAATCGCATGTTGACAGGTCGATCACCAACCCGACAGAATTTGTCTTTACGAATGTGATCGGTACAGTGAATTTACTGAATGCCATCCGTCACATCTGGAAAGACAATACCGAAGGCAAACGCTTTTACCACATTTCCACCGACGAAGTGTATGGAAGTTTGGGCAGCGAAGGAATGTTTACCGAAAAAACCGGTTACGATCCGCACAGTCCGTATTCGGCGTCAAAAGCCAGTTCCGACCATTTTGTGCGTGCTTACCACGATACTTTTGGTTTACCGGTAGTGGTTTCAAACTGCTCTAACAATTACGGTTCGTTCCAGTTTCCTGAAAAACTGATTCCGCTGTTTATCAACAATATCAAGAATAACAAAGCGTTGCCCGTTTACGGCGAAGGCCTCAATATCCGCGACTGGTTGTGGGTTGAAGATCATGCCAGAGCCATTGATGTGATTTTCCATCAGGGCAAAGACGGCGATACTTACAACATCGGCGGACACAACGAATGGACAAACATTGATTTGATAAAGGTGATGTGCCGCATCATGGACAGTAAACTCAGGCGTGAACCCGGAACTTCCGAAAAGCTGATTACTTACGTGAAAGACCGCGCCGGACACGATTTGCGCTATGCCATTGATTCAACCAAGCTGCAACAAGAACTCAATTGGGTGCCAAGTCTTCAGTTTGAAGAAGGGATTGAAAAAACCATTGACTGGTATCTCGCCAACACCGAATGGATGGAAAACGTTACAAGTGGCGATTATCAAAGCTATTACCAAAAACAATATCAAAACAGGTAAAGGCGCAGGCAGAGGCAAAGAACAAAGTCAGGGTTTCACTCCAAGTGAAGCTTTGACTGATAGAAATTCATACTGATTATGAAATTTGAATTTTCAAGACATGCTTTAGATCAGATGATTCGAAGATCAATCCTGAAAGAACAGGTGAAATCAATCATTGAAAATCCAGATTCAATTGCAATTCAGGATGCTGACACAAAAGTTTATTCAAAATTGATAACTGAAAATTCAAAAAGCTATCTTTACCGCGTATTTATTAATGAGTTGAAGAAACCTTCCTTAATAATTACTGTATATAAAACTTCAAAGACCGACAAGTATGCTAATAAAATATGATAAAGAAGTTGATATAGTTTACATTCAGTTTTCAGAAAAGAAAGTCTCTGAAAGCGATGAGGATAAACCGGGAATTATCTTAGACTATGATGATGATGGTAATATTGTAGGTATTGAGATTCTTGAAGCTTCAAAAAAGATGGTTCAACCAAATGGAGTTACTTATGAAGTAGCTTGATAATTATTAAAATATTCACAATTCACTAGATTTAGTCAGGGTTTCACTTCAAGTGAAGCCCTGACTAGTTTTAACAAGTCGCCTGGGAAATTCCTGAGCGACTTTTCTTTTCCTGAATTTACAGAACCAAAAGAACTTTTCTTAAATTGACGTTTCAATTTACACCAAGCTTATGAAACGCCGAAATTTCTTTAAAACCGCAGTTTTGGGTGGCGGAACACTTGCACTCGCTCCTTTGAGTTCATGTGTTCAACCCACATCGTCAATTGCTTCAGGTCCGGATTATGCTGATTTTGAACTGAATGAACTGACCATTTCCCAACTTCAGGAGCAAATGAGTTCGGGGAAACTAACTTCCGAAGAAATTACCCGGAAATACCTTGACCGGATCGAGTTGGTTAACATCAATGGTCCTGAATTGCGGGCAGTTATTGAGATCAATCCTGAAGCGATTAAAATTGCACAGGAGCTGGATGTCGAGCGCATGGTTGGTAAATTGCGCGGACCATTGCACGGAATTCCGGTGCTGATCAAAGACAATATTGATACCGGCGACCAAATGCAAACCACTGCCGGATCGCTGGCTTTGGTTGGAAGTCCGGCTCCCGACGATGCTATTATCGTTCAAAAATTACGCAAAGCCGGTGCTGTTCTTTTGGGCAAAACCAACCTCAGCGAATGGGCGAATTTCCGTTCAACCAAATCGTCGAGCGGATGGAGTGGAAGAGGCGGGCAGGTTCGTAATCCGTTTTGCCTCGATAGAAGTCCCTGCGGTTCGAGTTCAGGAACCGGTGCTGCAGTTTCAGCCAATTTGTGTGCGATTGGAATCGGCACAGAAACCGATGGTTCGATTGTTTGCCCTTCAGGAATTAACGGAATTGTGGGCATAAAACCAACTGTCGGTTTGTGGAGTAGCGACGGGATCATTCCGATTTCGCACAGTCAGGATACGGCAGGGCCAATGGCGCGAACCGTTTCGGATGCCGCTGTTTTGCTGGGATTGCTGGCTGAAAATGTCCAGGATTACACACAGTCTTTGGATGTGAACGGGTTAAAGAATGCCAGGTTTGGTATTGCTTCCGACTATTTTGGATTCAATACTGAAGTTGACAAATTGATGGCTGATGCGATTCAAATTTTGAAAGACGTTGGTGCGATCATCGTTGAGAACCTGAAATTTGAAAAGCGGGAAGAATGGGGAAGTGCTGAATGGCAGGTGTTGATTTCAGAATTTAAAGCGGATATGAATGCTTACCTGAAAACCAGGACGGGTTTGAAGGTTCAGACATTGGCCGATTTGATTGAATTCAATAAAAATAATGCCGAAACAGAATTGAAATGGTTTGGTCAGGAAATATTTGAAACGGCTGAAAAAACTACCGGATTGGAAGATCCCGTTTATCTGGAAGCACTGAAAAACTCAAAAAAACTAACACGGGAGGAAGGCATCGATAAATTAATGGATGAACACAAGCTGGATGCTTTGATTGCACCAACGAACGGGCCGGCATGGACGATCGATTGGGTGAACGGCGATCATTTTGGAGGCGGAAGTTCGGATGTTGCGGCCATTTCGGGCTATCCCAACATTACCGTTCCGGTAGGATATGTTCATGGTTTGCCGGTCGGAATTTCGTTCTTTGGCCGTGCATGGAGCGAACCAACTTTGATCAAATTGGCGTTTGCTTTCGAACAAGCCACCAAACACCGCAAAGCGCCGGGGTTTTTGAACGAAAAGTAATGTCAGAATAGATAGCTGGCTATATAATAACTATTCATACTTATTCTGAATTTAAATTTTCTAAACGTCCTATTGATCAGACGATTCGTATATTGAGCCAGAAAGTGCAGGTTGAAAAAATACTTGAGTACTCTGAACCGATGACGTGAAACTAAAGTTTGTATTTCTTAAACTTCGTTAAATATTTTTTGTTTTGACAGTTGTATAGTATTACATTTCATAAAAATGCCTTAGATTTGAAAATTATTAAAAATTCACATGCTCCCACACAAGATTGAAAATTGTCCAATTATAGATACAGTTGTGGAAATTAGATTCATTTCGAATCTTTTTCCAAATGCTGTCTTTGGAATGATATATAACCTTTTTCAAAAGGATTACAATCCACATGTTGAAAAACTGCCAATACTTCAGATCCCTGATCAATTAAGAGATATTGACCCGAACTTTAAATTTAAACCTCATTACAAATTACATAATGATAGGTTTTCTGTTCAAATTGGACCGGATGTAATTGCGATTAGTTCATCTGTACCATACGTTGGATGGGCTGATTATTCAACCCATATTTGTATTTTCTTAGAAAAATTATTTAGTCTGAACATCATAACTCAGGTGATTCGACTGGGAGTTAGATATGTTAATTTTTTTGAAGCTGATATATTTTCAAGTATAAAATTATCACTAAGTATTGATGATAATGAGCATAAGTGTGATAATACATTAATTAGAACAGAAATTTTAAAGAACGATTTTACAAATACAGTTCACATAGCAAATAATGTTAATCACATTGTGAACGGCAGACCAATAGTTGGTTCAATAATCGATATAGATACATCAAGAAATTATCCAGATGCAAAATTTATAATTGATTATAAAACTGAAGTTGAATCAGCTCATGACTCCGAAAAGGAGTTGTTCTTCTCTCTTTTAAAAGATGATTTCCTTGATTCACTAAAACCAATATTTAAATGACACAAAGTAGTACAAATTTGAATTTTGGAAAACAGCTAATATTTGCAACCATTGCAGGAAGTTCGCTTGTCGCTGCATTTAATTATGAAGTTAATTCTATTCCTATGCCATCAATGACTGCGAAATATAATGAATGTAACTTAGCCTATCCCTGGGAAAATGAACTTGGAACCAATAATTTGTTGGTTAATGATTATCATGAGTATGATACTATGATAACATTTGCAAAAAAGGTTGTTTCAGAGAGCAAAGATATTGACCTCGACATTCAACTGGCAGTAAATAAAATATTTTGGGATTTACTATGAACCTTGATGATATTCAAATCTATTTACCAAAATATTTATCCTCAGAATCCAGCAAAGAATTATTTGAAGGATTAAAAGATTTTCCCGACAATTTAGACAGTAGATTATACACTACCTATCTGAAAGATGAGATTATATATCAAGGCGATGGGTTGAGAAAAATGCTTGCGGTTAATCTCCCGGACGTTAATTTAAAAAGTGTTGATGGCATGGTGCTATCAAATACTTGTGATATTGAGCAATCCAACAAAAGACCATTCCCATCACAAATTGTATATTCCCCAATAATTAATCTTGAACGATATCAAGCTGGATTGGTAAGCACAATTGGTAGTGAAGAAAGAATAGACAATCATATACTTGAAATTAGGAAACAGAAAATCACTCAAATTTTTTTTCTCCCCAGCTTTGGAGATGTCCTAGATGAATCGATAATATTTCTTGATCGAGTATTCAATATCGCAAATGATTATATAGATAGACCAACCATGAGTAAGACACGGATTTTTTCATTAAGTGATTACGGAAATTATTTATTTCTTCTAAAGCTATCTATTCATTTTACGAGAATTCAGGATAGAGTTGATAGAAAATCGGTTAGAATATAATTTCATTATTTATTCTTCTCTGTCTGGATCCGATCGACATATTCCCTGAACCCTTTATTCACCTTTTTTTCACTCCGGTTCATATTTCTGGTATTTCATGGATGTTTTATATTCAGAATGTCCAACAATGTTAGTGATCAAGCTTTTGAGTTTGTCGTTTTCTTTCGATACCCAATCCACCAGATAAAGAACCCACTGATCAGTACCACCAAAATGCATATTCCGGCAATTGGAACATAAAGAATGTAAAACATGCCCAAAAGTGGCTCGAAGATGCGACCGGTGTGAATTTCGAGCGAAAGGTTCCAAAGTGAAATAGGACTTTTGCTGATGATTTCAGGGCTCATTTCGCCAAACTGAGCGTTTGTGCGGATGGGTAAAACGCCGTAATTGTAATCGAAATAGAATTCATTTCCTGAAAGATCAGCAAACCATCCGTCGATCATGTCTTTTGAAATAGGCGATCCGGCAACTTGCGACGCCTGATAATGACTTCCGGAGAGATAATCGGATACCTGACCGGTAAACGGATTCCAAAGAAACAGGCCGTTGAAAGAGCCAACCAGGTAAGTATTTTCCCCTTTTTTCTCCAGTACATTGCAGCCCATCACACTTACCGGTGGCTGGTTCATGGGTTGTCGCATCGGACCTTCAAAATTTTCGTCTGCAAAAAAGAACCCGTCGTTGGTCGAGAACAGGAAAATTTGCTGCTGTTCGTCGTACGCCACCCGGCGAAGCTTGTCGTACCAGGGATTTGGCGAACTCAGCACAGTTCCGGGAATGGGCGAAACCACTGAATTGGCAATGGCAATGAGCAATGGCGGGCGCAAAAACATTCCGGTAATGGTTACAAAAATCAGGAAAGGAACAAAAATCCAGCCCAGACGATTGTGCCATTTCAAATTGAAATTTCGGGCGGATACCAGTTTCGCATTGTCCTTTTTCTTTTCCCGTCGGCGTTTCAGCCAGCCCGGAAAAATAAAGTGCAGCAATCCGGTGACTGAAATAAAAAGAATGGCCAGAGCGAACAAATCGACCATCAGTTTTCCTGCCAAGCCAAATAATTCGCCGCTGTGCAGCAACCAAAGTGTTTTGAACAGGCTCACTTTAAGATTGGTATCAACAGGCGAAGGCAGTTTAATTTGCTGAAATGCTTTTCCATCGCCACTTTTCAGCAAAAAAGAACGGGTTTGAACGATCAATTCATTCTGCTTCATTATCAAATCTGTGATCCTTTCTTCGGAGACAGGAAGTACCACTTTTTGCCATTTCTGTTCCTGAAACGAATATTGATACAAACCAAAATACGTTCCGGCAAACAATTTTCCGTCGGGAGTTTTAAGGATTTTGCTGATTTTACGGTTGTCGATGCCTTTTGGAAACCCTGCATTCCAATCCTGAAAAATGTTGAAATGGTCGGTACTGAGCCAGATTCCGATATTGCCATACACCAAAGAAGAATCGCCTCCAAGATGATACACCGATTTTACGGCCGCTTTGTTCCAGTTTCGATAGCTGTAATCGTCAGGAAGAATAGATCTGCTGATGTCAACCGCTGAAATAAGGCTCCGGTGATTCATGAAAATTCCGGAGAAGGAAAAGAGTATCACAAATAGTGTAATTAATATCCCCGGCCATTTATGGAACTTCCGGAGTTTTCTGAGTAGATCGTTTTTTGTCATGAAGTCAGATGATAATGCTGCAAAAGTATTCGGATTGCAGATCTTTAATTGTAACAATCGTTACAAATGTAGTTATTAGCGGACGAATTTGTCTTTTTATTTATTTCAACCGGTACATTTTTCCCGGCAAACTAATTATCAGTCCTTTAAATTCAAGTCCGAGCAGCAGGGCAGACACCCGGCTCATGGGCATTTGGGTTTCAATGGTGATTTCGTCCACAAAGCGGTCGCCTCCTTTTAGCAGATCCACCAATTTTTGTTCTTCAGGAGTTAATTCCACAAAAAGCGAAGTTTGAAAAACCCTGTTCGATGAAATTTTCACATCCCAGTTCATCGCTTTTTCTATGTCGGCAACATTTTCGATTAAAACTGCTTCGTTCAATTTTATCAGTTTGTTACAGCCCTTCGAAAACGGATCGTTGCTGCGGCCGGGAAATGCAAATACATCGCGGTTGTAGGAATTGGCAATGTCGGCAGTCACCAGTGCACCGCCTTTCTCAGCCGATTCTACCACAATGGTGGCATCGGCCAACCCTGCAATAATGCGGTTCCGGCGCAAAAAATTCTGCCGGTCAATTTTAGATTCGCTGATAAAATCAGTAAGCACTCCACCCTTTTCGAGCATTTTGGAAGCGATGGGTGCATGTAGTGCCGGATAAATATTGTCAAGTCCATGGGCAAACACTCCCACTGTAGGAATATTGTATTTCAGGCAGGCTTTGTGGGCATGAATGTCAATGCCGTAAGCAAGTCCGGAAACCACGAGAACTGGATAACTGCGTTCAGAAAAGGTGCGGATTAGCTCATCGCACAATTCTTTTCCGTAATTGGTTGCGTTTCGGGTTCCAACCACCGAAATAATTCGCGGTCCGTTCAAATTCGCATTCCCCCTGAAATAAAGGATAAGTGGGGCATCGCTGCAATTCTTCAGGCGGGTGGGGTAGTTTTCATCCAGATAAAAGAATGTTTTGATCCGATTTTTCAGGATAAAGTCAACTTCTCTTTTTGCCCTTTCAAGTACGTTTTGCCTGACAACTCTTTGTGCATTCACTTCGCCAATGCCCGGTATTTTCATCAGGTTTTTTTCTTTCTCCTGAAACACGCCTTCCACACTGCCGACATAAGCAATCAGGTTTCGGGCGGTCACTGCTCCAATTCCCGGAATCAGCGAAATAGCTATTTTATGGGCGAGATTTTCAGGGGTTTCCATTTTTAAAAGGACAAAAGTTAAAATGAGCCACAAAGTCGCAAAGCCACCAAGTTGCACTAAGTTTTAAAAAACGAAACGTTTAATTCCGTCTTTAATTAAAGGGACATTAAAGTTTATAAGGTATCCAAGTCGTTTCCCGGTAAGTTTTAAGCGACTCAGAATTTGAGCTTCCCATACAGGATTCACTGTTTCAAGTGCTTTAAGTTCGCAAATCACAAGGTCATTAACCAATACATCTAAACGTAAACCTTCATCAAAAACAATATCATCAAAAACGATGGGTATGTTTAATTGTCGTTTTACATGAAATCCATTTTTTGTGAGAACATGACAAAAACAGACTTCATAAACCTTTTCCAATAACCCTGGCCCCAATGCTTTATGAACTGTATATGCTGCATTTACACACGCCTTTCCAACTAATTCTTCTTCTGGAGAAATTGGGGAAAATCTTGCATCTGATTGGTTCATAGATTTGTATTTTCAAGATTTAATTCTTTGTGTTCCTTTGTGTCTTTGTGGGGAAAGGCATAACAACAAAACTCCATAATTTAAGCACCCTTCTTGTTATTTCTAATAATTTCAGTCAATGCATCAACAATCTGCTCAATTTCCACTTTGCTGAGCGCGGATAAACTTATTTGAGGATATTCCGCAATTCCGCGTTTGGTTCTGATCGCAATTTCAAGATCCTTAAAACCCATTGCTCTCTCAATCCTGAAGTTGACCAGAGCCTTTTGCGCAAATTCAACCGAACCATATTCCTTTTTCATAATGGTAATAATGGGGTAATATTTGATCAAAACCTTGCCGTTTTCGGTGCTGAAAAAGACGTAGCAAAGATTGGCAAATTGCGATAAACCGACATAAACAACAAATACACCCACCGCGATCATTACCCCAATGTCGTTCTTTAGCCAAAGCAATACAAGTCCTGTCAAAACGATGATTATACCACCGATATTGAAGCCTCGCTTGATTTGTTTGCTTCTTTTTTGATTCGAAAATTCCATGTTTACGGATAAAATTGTAAATAATAAGTCCTTTTTGCTTACAAAATCTGAGCTTTGTTAACTTTGCCGAAGTTAATTTTATACTTTATGACTGATTCAAAAGTACATTCAAATATCGTCTTTTCACAACACATTATAGACGAACTTCGAAAAATAGTAAAAAGCTATCCTGAAGGAAAAGTGTTTTTACTTACCGATCAAACTGCAGCAGGGTTTTGTTTACCATTGGTTCAAGCGGTTCTTGATGAATTTTCGATCAAATATCTCGCAATTCCTTCAGGAGAAGAAAACAAAAATATACAATCGGTTGGGCTGGTTTGGGACTTTCTGAGCAACAACGGAGCCGACCGCAAATCCTTGCTTATCAATCTGGGCGGTGGAATGTTGACCGATCTGGGAGGTTTTGCAGCTTCAACTTTTAAACGGGGACTGGATTTTGTGAACATTCCGTCAACTTTACTGGCGCAGGTCGATGCATCGATCGGTGGAAAAACAGGCTTCAATTTCAATGGCCTGAAAAACGAAATCGGCGTTTTCATGGAACCAAATTCGGTCATCATCAATACCAATTTCCTGAAAACCATCGATCACGAAAACTTCCTTTCGGGTTATGCCGAAATGCTGAAACATGGGTTAATTAAAAGCCACGAACATTGGGATGAGCTGCTGACTTTCGATATGGAAAACATCAATTACGATGCGCTTCAAGAGATAATCGCGCATTCGGTGGCGGTGAAAGAATGGCACGTGCTAAATGATTTGACCGAGCAAAACATCAGGAAAGCCTTAAATTTTGGTCACACCATTGGGCATGCCTTTGAGAGTTATGCCATGAAGACCGGTCGCCCGATTTTGCATGGCTATGCGGTGGTTTACGGAATGATTGCCGAGCTTTATTTGTCGGTAAAACAATGTGGATTGAATATTAGCGAACTTGATTCTATATCGAACTGGTTGATTGCCAAATACGGAAAATTTGAAATTCAGGAAAGCGATTTCGAAGCGCTGTACCAGCTTATGACGCACGATAAAAAGAACGAAGGCAAACGCATCAATTTCACTTTAATTCCCGAAATTGGGAAAGTGGAAATCAATGTAGATTGCCCGAAGGAACTGATTATTGAAGCGCTGGAATATTATAGGAGTCTCGAGAATTAGGATCTCGAATCTTGAGTGCAATTCCAAGTTCCATGTTTCAAATTCCAAGTGGACGCCAACTTGGAACTTGAAATTTGGAACCTGGAACAGTTAATAACCATTTGTCTCGTTCAAATATGAAATACATTGTCTCAAAATCTGACCAAACCCTGAAGGGAAGCATTGTTCTTCCTTCGTCAAAAAGTATCGCCAACCGGGCATTGATTATTCATGCTTTGAGTTACAGCCCGTACCCGATTGAAAATTTATCGGATAGCGACGATACGCGGGTAATGGAACAGGTTTTTAACTCGAACACGAATCAGTTTGACATTGGCCATGCCGGAACTGCCATGCGTTTTTTGACTGCTTTCCTTTCGCAAATCGTTGGCGAATGGACTTTGACCGGTTCTAACCGAATGAGACAGCGGCCAATTGGTATTCTGGTCGATGCATTGCATAAACTCGGTGCGAAAATCGAATACCTCGAAAACGACGGTTTCCCTCCCCTGAAAATTTACGGATCGCACCTGAAAGGCTCCGTGCTCGAACTGGACGGAAGTGTTAGCAGTCAATACATTTCGGCTTTGTTAATGATTGCGCCAACGGTTGAAGGTGGCCTGACATTGCGACTGAAAAATAAGGTCATGTCGCGTCCGTATATCGAAATGACATTGAAACTGATGGAGCAATTCGGAGTTCAGCATGTATGGAAAGGCAACGAAATACGCATTGCAGAGCAACAATACAAAGCCCGTCCGTTCTCGGTGGAGGCCGACTGGTCGGGAGCATCGTACTGGTACGAAATGGCTGTAATGGCAGATGAAGTAGATGTGGAACTGATCGGTTTGCGCACCGAAAGTTTGCAGGGCGATGCCGCGTTGGCTAAATGGTTTGAGCAATTGGGAATTAAAACAACTGCCACCGAAAAAGGCTCCCGACTGACAAAAAACGGACAAGTTCTTCCAAAATTTCTGCAACTTAATTTTATCGAAAATCCTGATGTGGCGCAGACTTTTGCGGTTTTGTGCGTGATGAAAAAAATCCCGTTTCATTTTACCGGATTGGAAACCCTGAAAATAAAAGAAACCAACCGCATTGCCGCCCTTCAGGACGAACTGGCAAAATTTGGCGCTCAGCTTACCGAACCGGCACACGGAGAACTGAAATGGGACGGCACTTTCCCGCTCGAAAAACAGGCTGTTCCTGAAATTGAAACCTACCATGATCACCGCATGGCTATGGCATTTGCACCAGCCTGCCAAACTTATGGATCGGTTGAAATTCTCGATCCGATGGTAATCACCAAATCCTATCCGGGCTATTGGGAGGATTTGAAAAAGGTGGGGTTTGTTGTTGAAACCGTCGGCTAAAGGCAAACAGCCTGCCCCGATGAAAATCGGGGGCAAAGGATAATTCAATAGGATCATCAAGCAACTATCCTTTGCCGTTTCGCTTCAGCGAACGGACATGAAGCACTATTTCTATCTCTTTTTCTGAAAAAATTCCTTCATCAATTGTGCGCATTCATTTTCCAGAATGCCAAAGACAACCTCAGTTTTGGGATGTAAAGCTGCGGGAGCAAACTTTCTGAAACCCCGTTTTTCGTCGGAAGCGCCATAAACCACTTTGCCAATTTGCGACCAGCCCAAAGCGCCGGCACACATCACACAAGGCTCTAGGGTAACATACAAGGTGCATTCGTTCAGGTACTTTCCGCCCAGCAAATTGGCTGCGGAAGTAATGGCTTGCATTTCGGCATGAGCGGTTACATCAGTCAGCGTTTCGGTGAGGTTGTGGGCACGGGCAATGATGCGGTTTTGTGAAACCACCACTACGCCAACCGGAATTTCACCTTCCTGAAAAGCCTGTTGTGCTTCCTGAAGGGCCTGCCGCATAAAGTATTCGTCGTTGAAAAGATCCATTTGGTCAAGGTAAGAATTGTAAGGCAAAGTAAATTATTATTTGCAGATACTCGCTGCCCAGTCCTGTCTAAGGATTTAATTCCAGAAAATAAGAATGGAATCTTTTCGTAAATGAAAGCTTTAATTCCTGAAAACACGCTGAAACCACAGCGGAACACCTCTCCTACCAGCGGGACGGATTCCCAACCGGCGGGACACCCAGATTTTCAGCGGGACGATGATTTCTGCCAGCGGGACGCCAAAAACTATAGCAGGACGGCGATTTCCTCCGTCAGGACAGCGAAATCTTTAGCGGGACAGCGAAAATTCCAGCAGGGCGAGTGGAGGAGCCTGTTGGTTACTGATTATTTTGTAAGTTTAACCGAATTGAACATAGAATTTGTTTACATTTGGGAGTACTTTACTCAAACAGGTTTTGGCGGGTATACATCAGAATTTGAGATAATGCGCGAGAAACCGGGTTTGGTAATTACGAAATACCCTCAATGTGAGGGTATACAAACATTAGGCAACATAAAAAACAACATTATGCAACCAGTTTCAACTATAATAATTTATAACAGACAAGTTTACAAACTATAATCAAACTCAAGTATATGTCTAAAAGCGAAGCGTCATTAATATTTATACTAATACTAATAGGAATACCAATGCAATGAACTAAACCAATATATAGAAGAATTAAAAGGATCCTATGTAAACATAGAATCATACAATTATGGTACAGGAAAAATGATTGATAATAGCGTATATAATTTTCAAAGAAGAGAATGGAGTAAGCTCATCCAAAGCAATCAAATACATCATAGTTCGGCTACCGTTTGTAAAAATGCAAGTAGCCAACCAATTAAATACCTTTGTAAATACTTCGATATAGAAAATAATGAAGAGTCACTCTCTAAATTTGAAAAAGTGTTAAATGATTTCATATCTGTTGAACAAGGTAAAGATTTAATAATAAGAGAGAGAGAATCAATTTTAAGTAGTATATCTAAATCTATTCCATTCCTAATCAAGCAATTCAGTAAAAATAAATTAACTAGAAAATTGGGATTTGAAAGAGTGGATATTAGTGATGCATATATTCCAACTTTCACCTTTCAATATGTTTCAGCAGGCGGTAACAGTTCTTCAAGATGTGATATAAAACTGAATATTGAAAATCTTAATCATTTAATCAATTACTTAAATGATGTAATTAAATGGGCAAAAAGTATTGCTGGTCAAAGAGCCCTAATGACTTCTCAATTGAGGGAGAAAATCAAACAAAGAGATAATTACAAATGTTGCTCCTGCTGTCTGGGTATAGAAGATGAACCAAATTTATTATTAGAAATTGACCACAAAATTCCACTATCGAAAGGAGGCATGACTACATATGATAACCTTCAAACCTTATGCTGGAAATGCAACAGAACAAAAGGAGCAAGAATTTTAGATTAAACAAAAAGGACTAATTATTAAAGAAGGAATTCCAAGGTATGTTTTGACCTTGCTGGCACTAAAGCCCAAATAGTCAGAATAAATACTTAATGCGTTCCTTATGGCAAAAATTAATGTACAACAAGCCGATGTAACCATCTTGTAAATCAGCGATATGGATTACATATCGCTGACGGATATTGCAAAATTTAAAGTTGCAGATCCTTATATTGTAGTTTGTACCTGGATGCGTAACCGTAACACGATAGAATACCTTGGTATATGAGAAACTTTATACAATCCGAATTTTAAACCTATCGAATTCGATAGGTTTAAAACAGAAGCCGGGTTAAATGCCTTTACCATTTGAAAGATGGCATCACTAAAAGCAAAGTTGCCTTCCGAACCTGACTTTTTCCCGCCAATTATTTCAAAAACTGCTTGTTTTTGCAGTAACACATGTTATTACATTAATTCATTACATTTGCACATTATCAATGGGTATAGTTTAAAATGTTTGAACATGGATGCAAATATTATTAAAGTTGGAAACAGCAACGGCATTATACTTCCCGCTGCTTTGCTGAAAGAGTTAAAGCTCTCAACAAAATCAACGGTACGGATTGATGTTGAAAAAGGGGCAATCGTGATCCGTCCGGGTGTCAGGCAGGGATGGGAAGAGGCTGCAATTAGGATGCGCCAAAATGGCGACGATGAGCTGCTGATTCCTGATGTATTCGAGGACGAACACATGGAGGATTGGACATGGGAGTGAAACATGCCGAAAGGAACGGAGTGTATTTGGTAAACCTGGATCCTACAAAAGGACATGTAATGGCCAAAACCAGGCCTTGCGTGGTGGTGAGTCCCGATCAATTAAACAAGCACCTGAAAACGGTTATTGTTGCTCCAATTACTTCAACCTTGAAGGAATACCCTTGGCGGATTAAATGCAAGGTCGCGGGGAAGTGGGGAACTATTGCCACTGACCAATTACGCACTATTGACAAAGAACGACTGGAAGGAATGATTGACAGATTGGATCGCAGTGAATCGGAAGCTCTTCTGGAAGTATTAAGACAGATGTTTCAGGAATAATCAAGATGGTTGATTCTACAACTAATCACATAAACAATTATCACTTTCTTCCCGAATCTGACTTTCTCCCTCTTATTATTCCAAAAACTGCTTATTTTTGCACCGAACAAAACAGATACAAATATGTACAGAACACATACATGCGGTGAAATCCGCATCAATCATCAGGGTTCAGAAGTGACCCTTGCAGGCTGGGTTCAGCGCGTCAGAAACCTTGGCGGAATGACTTTTATTGATTTGCGCGACCGTTATGGCATTACACAATTGGTTTTCGACGAAAAAACAGATCAGGCTGTTGCTGAAATTGCCAATCATCTTGGCCGTGAGTATGTGGTTCAGGCAACCGGAACTGTTCGCGAACGCAGCAGCAAGAACAAAAATATCCCGACCGGAGAAGTCGAATTGGCTGTAACTGCACTCAATATCCTGAATAGTTCGGAAACTCCTCCGTTTACCATCGAAGACGAAAGCGATGGCGGCGACGAAATCCGCATGAAATACCGATACCTCGATTTGCGACGTGCACCCGTTCGCGATACGCTTATTCTGCGTTCGAAAATGGCCTTTGCCACCCGGACTTATCTGGATAGTCAAAATTTCATTGAAACAGAAACGCCTGTTCTGATCAAATCAACTCCGGAAGGTGCGCGCGACTTTGTGGTTCCTTCGCGCATGAATCCAGGCGAATTTTACGCTTTGCCACAATCGCCGCAACAATTAAAGCAATTGCTGATGGTGGCAGGTTTCGACCGTTACTACCAGATTGTGAAATGTTTCCGCGACGAAGATTTGCGTGCCGACCGTCAACCCGAGTTTACCCAGATCGATTGCGAAATGTCGTTCGTTGAGCAGGAAGATATCCTGAATATGTTCGAAGGACTGACCAAATACCTGTTCAAAGAAATCAAGGGCATTGACATTACTGAATTTCCTCGCATGGCCTATTCTGAAGCAATGGAAAACTACGGATCGGACAAGCCAGACATTCGCTTTGGAATGAAAATCAAAAACCTGACCGATTTGGTCAAGGGGAAAGGCTTTCCGGTATTTGAGGATGCTGAATTTATCGGCGGAATTTGTGCCGAAGGTTGCGCTGAATATACCCGCAAACAACTGGATGCACTGACTGAATGGGTGAAACGTCCGCAGATTGGCGCCAAAGGTTTGGTTTATGCGAAAGTGAATACCGATGGAACGATCAAATCGTCAGTCGATAAATTCTATTCTCCCGAAGATTTGCAGAAATGGGCCGAAGTGTTTGGCGCCAAACCCGGCGACCTGATTTTATTGCTTTCAGGAGTAAAAGAAAAAATGCTGAAAGCCATTGGCGATATGCGTTTGGAGCTGGCCAACCAACTGGGATTGCGCGATAAAAGTGTGTTCCAGCCATTGTGGGTGGTCGATTTTCCATTGCTCGAATGGGATGAGGATACAGCACGTTTTTACGCGATGCACCATCCGTTTACCGCGCCAAAACCCGAAGATATTGCTCTTTTGGAAACCAATCCGGGAGCCGTCCGTGCCAATGCCTACGATTTGGTCATCAACGGCGTTGAAATTGGTGGCGGCTCTGTTCGTATTTTCGACAAAGCGCTTCAGGCAAAAATGTTTGGTTTGCTCGGATTTACTCCTGAACAGGCCGATTACCAGTTTGGCTTCCTGATGGATGCTTTCAAATTCGGTGCACCACCACATGCTGGTATTGCCTTCGGTTTCGATCGTCTGACTTCAATGTTTGCCGGACTGGAAAGTATCCGCGATACCATCGCGTTCCCGAAAAACAATTCAGGGCGTGACGTGATGATGGACAGTCCTTCAATCATTTCTCCGGAACAATTGGAAGAGTTGAATTTGCTGGTAAATCTGAAAGAGAAAAAGTAACATATAAATGCAGAAAAAGCGGCTGTCTCCATGGAAACAGCCGCTTTTTTATTCTAATTAAAAGAACCCAAGTTCCAACCGGGCTTCTTCGCTCATCATCGACTTGTCCCAGGGCGGATCAAAAGTCAGATCAACATCAACAGTTGCGACATTTTCAACAGCCAGCGCCGCCTGACGCACATCCTCAACAAGCATATCAGCAACCGGACATCCTGGAGACGTCAATGTCATAATGATATTTGCCTGATTGGCATCGTCAACGTCCACATTGTAGATCAATCCCAAATCGTAAATGTTGACTGGTATTTCCGGGTCGTACACGTCTCTCAGACGTTCAATTATCAAATCAATTCTTGTATCCATCACTCAATCTCCTTTTTCTGAAATTCTATTGTATGCAACAGCATAGAGTTTAATTTGTTTGATCATGGCCAACAAGCCGTTTGACCTGGTCGGGGATAGATGTTGTTTTAAACCGATTTCGTCGATAAAAAAAAGTTCATTGTTCAGAATTTCCTGCGGAGTCCGGTTCGAAACTACCCGCAGTAATAGGGCTACCAATCCTTTCACAATTACCGCATCGCTTTCACCGCGAAAAATGATTTTCCCATCCTGAAAATCAGAAACCAACCAAACCCGCGACTGACAACCTTTAATTATAAACTGATCTATTTTATCTTTCGGATCCAAATCTTTCAATTCATTTCCC
Source organism: Bacteroidota bacterium (assembly GCA_030698405.1). Classification (GTDB taxonomy): domain Bacteria; phylum Bacteroidota; class Bacteroidia; order Bacteroidales; family Prolixibacteraceae; genus Aquipluma. The sequence continues at coordinate 65,169 of JAUYMU010000061.1, read as the reverse complement.
AACTCAATCAGGTAACCGTATTTATCCATCCAGTCTTCGAAAGCTGAAAACTCTTCGACGATCTCTTTTTGTATTTCGTTTATTGTCATGAACTAAGGCTTAAAGGATGCAAATGTCGTTATTTTTTGTGTTCCTGCAACAAAAAAGCAGCGTTCGCGAGGTAAACAAATTGCTAATTTTTTAAAAGCAGGCAATTTTCATGACGTGTTGTGTAAACTATACTTTATTAAAGGCCAGTCACCCTGAACTCGTTTCAGGGTCTCATTTTATTTAGGGATGCCGAAACAAGTTCGGCATGACTCTCCACCAGAAATTCCCAGAACACGACAAGTAGCTGAAATAGCTCCTTCCCAATTTTGAATGGATCTAAATTACATAGAAGCCATTACCATTGGATTTCAAAATTGTAGATTTAGAGAATATTTCATTTCAACAATTTCAATTTCACTTAAAATATTTACACATGGAATTAGCAGGATCACAGACAGAAAAAAATCTGTTGAAAGCATTTGCAGGTGAATCGCAGGCCCGCAACCGTTATGAGTTTGCAGCAAAAGTTGCACAGAAAGAAGGATTGGAGCAAATCGCAGCACTTTTCCTGGAAACGGCAGAGAACGAACGTTCACATGCCAAACAGTTCTTCAAACAACTGGAAGGACGTATGGTTGAAATTACAGCCACTTATCCGGCCGGAAAAATCGGAACAACAATGGAAAACCTGAAAGCTGCCGCTGATGGCGAACAGGAAGAATGGACCGAATTGTATCCTGAATTTGCGCGCATTGCCGATGAAGAGGGGTTCAAACGGATTGGTTTGCTGTTTCGGTCGATTGCCAAAATTGAAAAAGCCCACGAAGAACGCTACCGCAAATTGTACCAAAACCTCGAAGAAGGAAAAGTATTTGAACGCGAAGGAAAAGTTGTTTGGAAATGCCGTGTTTGCGGATTCCTGCACGAATCGGCCAAACCACCGTTGAAATGCCCTGTTTGCGAACATTCGCAAGCTTATTTCGAAATCGAAGCTGAAAATTTTTAGGCAAAGAAACCGTAAAATTCACAATCAGGAATTCTATCTAAATTAGCAAAAGAAGAATTTCATAAATTGGAGGTCACTAATTGTGACCTCCAATTCTAATATTGACTTATTGCTTATCACAATATATTCACCCGATGACAATAGAAAACGCCGGCATTTTGATTCCTGACGAACGAATCATGGATAAAATTTATCTAATCAGAGGCCAGAAGGTTATGCTTGACAGAGATTTAGCAGAGTTATATAGTGTAGAAACCAAAAGGTTAAAAGAAGCTGTCAAGCGCAATCTGTTTAGGTTCCCGGAGGATTTTATGTTCGAATTGACAGATGACGAATATTCAAACTTGAGGTCGCAATTTGCGACCTCAAGTTGGGGTGGTTCTCGTTATGCCCCAATGGCTTTCACCGAATATGGAGTTTTGATGCTCTCAAGTGTGTTGAACAGCAAAAAAGCAATAAGTGTCAACATCCAAATCATGAGAATCTTCACGCGTATAAGGCAAATGTTGACAGATACTTTAAGCCTGAAGATAGAAATCGAAGAGATTAAGAAAAAGCTTCAAAATCAGGACAAGAACATTGAGCTTGTTTTTAATTACCTTGATGAACTGATCACTAAACGAGAAGAAGTTAAATCCCGCAAGCCAATAGGATATAAAAACCGGAACTAATTTTTAGGTTGAAAATTAACCATGAATTTCACAGATTATCACAGATTTTAATCTGCTTAGATCCGTGAAATCCGTGGTTGAAAATTTTACTTCAGATTTTTAATTCTTTCCATTGCATCCAGTACATTGGCCCGGTCGGCAAAAGCGGAAAAGCGGAAATAACCTTCGCCCGACGGACCAAATCCGGAGCCGGGCGTTCCGACCACATTGGCTTCGTTCAGCAGCTTGTCGAAGAAATCCCATGATTTCATGCTGTTCGGAGTTTTAACCCAAACATAAGGCGCATTCACACCACCAAACACGGTGAATCCGGTTTTTTTCAGACTTTCAAGCATGATGCGGGCATTTTCGAGGTAATAATTAACCACTTCCTTTACTTGCTTTTTACCTTCTTCGGAATAAATTGCAGCTGCTGCTTTCTGCACCGGATAAGAAACTCCGTTGAATTTGGTAGTATGGCGCCGGTTCCAAAGCGGTTTTACCGGATGGGCATTTCCTTCGCTGTCGTAGGCTTTCAGTTCTTTCGGAATAACAGTAAATGCGCAACGCGTTCCGGTGAAACCGGCTGTTTTCGAGAAACTACGGAATTCTAAAGCAACCTCTTTTGCGCCTTCAATTTCAAATATCGAATGGGGAATCGAATCATCGGTAATGTACGATTCATAAGCTGCATCGTAAAGGATAATGCATTTATTGGTGCGGGCATAATCCACCCATTTTTTTAGTTCTTCCTTGCTGGCAACAGTTCCGGTTGGATTGTTCGGATAGCAAAGGAAAATCAGGTCCGGCCGTTCGGTGGGCAATTCAGGAATAAAACCATTTGCCTCGTTGCAAGGCATGTAAATAATTCCGTCGAAATAACCGTTGCTTTGCATCGTGCCTGTTTTGCCCGACATAACGGTAGTATCGGCATAAACCGGATAAACCGGGTCGCAGATCGCAATTTTGTTGCCTGCCCCAAATATTTCCTGAATGTTTCCGGTATCGCATTTCGAACCGTCTGACACGAAAATATCGTCGGCAGAAATATCAACTCCGCGGTTTTGGTAATCGTTCAAAGCGATGGCATCGCGCAGGAAATCGTAGCCTTGTTCCGGTCCGTAACCTTTGAAGGTGGCAGCATTGGCCAATTCTTCAACACCTTCGTGGAAAGCCTTTATTACTGCTGGAACCAGCGGTTGTGTAACATCGCCGATCCCCATTCTGATGATATTTTTATCAGGGTTGGCTGCTGCAAATTCTCGCACTCTTCTTCCAATTTCGGGAAACAAATATCCCGCCTGAAGTTTCAGGTAATTCTCGTTAATCAATGCCATCGTATGTTGTTTTTAAATGTTATTATTCTTAAGGAACGGCCAAAGTTATAAATTTTATTTTTGGATGCTTTTGAGCTTTGCTAAACTGGTGCATTTTATCAGCCAAATCGCAAAAACCAAATCCATCTTGTTTATTAAATCTGAAATTTGATTAAACAATACCAATACTTTCCGGTTTAATAATCGTTACAAAAAACAATTCATCATGATTTCAATCAAATCACATTCCGGTATTTACACGCTGGAAGTCAAACAATTTATAGGAATACCAATCGCCGAAGCCTGGGATTTTTTCTCATCGCCCGGAAATCTTTCAAAAATTACTCCTGAACAAATGGGTTTTATCATCACTTCAGGAGCAGCAGGTAAAATGTACACCGGACAAATAATTACCTATAAAGTGTCACCGTTTCCCGGCTTTACAACCAATTGGGTGACTGAAATTACCCATGTTTCTGAAGGTCGGTTTTTTGTGGACGAACAGCGGTTTGGTCCATACCGTATGTGGCACCACGAGCATCATTTCGAAGTTCAGGGGAACGGAGTTTTAATGACCGACCGTGTTTCGTACAAGTTGCCGTTCGGATTTCTGGGACGAATCGCTCATTTCATTTTTGTGAAGAAACAACTTCGGCAAATATTTGAATACAGGGAAAAATTTCTGGAGCAGGCGTATAAACAGTCCTGATCAATAAATCTGATTGAATTTCGCTTTCACTATTTCTTTAACTTCCTGCATGTCGATTTTTCTCCCAAGTTCCTTTTCGATTGAAGTGACTCCGTATGTAATGAACCCGCAGGGATTGATGTAGTTGAAATAGCGCATGTCGGTATTCACGTTCAGCGCGAAACCGTGCATCGAAACATACCGGCTGATGCGCACGCCAATCGCACTTATTTTTCGCGACTTTGCCGGAATGGTTGGATCCAGCCAAACGCCGGTGGCTCCATCTTTCAGGCCGCCCTCCAAACCGTATTCGGCAATGGTTTGAATGATGGCTTGTTCCATTTTGAAAATGAAATCTTTCACCCCTATTTTGTAGTTTTCAAGATCAATTATCGGGTAGCCAACCAATTGGCCGGGACCGTGGTATGTAATGTCGCCGCCGCGGTTGATTTTGTAATAAACGGCATCGATTTTTTTCAGGAAATCGCCATTGATGAGCAGATTGTGCTCGTCGCCGCTTTTACCAAGCGTGTAAACATGCGGATGCTCGACCAGCAAAAAACGATTGATATCGCTGCTTTTTTTGTTCTCCAGTTTGTCGGCAACCACCCGGGCATGTATCGTTTCCTGATAATCCCAGCATTCTTTGTAGTCTTTCAGACCGAGGTCTTCGTAATTGAAATTGGCCATTTGTGTGAAATATTATTAATTCTAAACTTTTCCGAACCTGCCTTCCAGAATACCGGTTACTGATAAATCCTCATCTAATTCGGGCCAGTTTAATCCAGTTCCGCCACAAATTATTTCAATATTGCCGACTTGGGATTGCGTGGCATTTCTCAATTTTTCATTCAGATAAACAGGGAAACGGATCTCTTTTTTATCAGAAAGAATCATGCAAATCATTTCGTTTTCGTACCATGCTTTTTCAACGGTAAACATCAATTCAGATTTAAAAGGATTGATTCAAAATTAGTGAAAAGTTCGCTCACTTTTGGATTCATGCCTCTACATGTGCATCTGCCCGATACGACGATCGTACCAGCGGACTGCTTTCCACGTATGAAAAACCCTTTTCGAGACCGATTGTTCGGTAGCGTTCAAATTGTTCAGGAGTAATGTATTCTTTTACCTGAATGTGTGTCAGCGTTGGCGCCAGATATTGTCCGATGGTCATCACTTTGCAGCCAACTGCCCGAAGGTCGTCCATTACCTGCAAGACTTCGGGTTCTGTTTCTCCCAATCCGAGCATAATTCCCGATTTGGCAACAAGTCCGGAAGCTGCGATAAATCGAATAACTTCAAGGCTGGTGCTGTATTTGGCCGCGCTGCGAATTTGCGGGGTGAGCCGTTCAACGGTTTCCATGTTGTGCGAAATCACTTCCGGGGCAGCTTTTATTACTTTCTGAATCAGTTCTGCTTTCCCCTGAAAATCGGGAATCAGCACCTCAATGCTTGTTTCAGGATTTAGCATTTTTACCTCCTGAATGGTTTCAGCCCAAAAACCGGCTCCCAAATCAGGCAAATCGTCGCGGTCAACCGAGGTGATTACAGCATGTTTAAGTTGCATCACGCGCACCGATTCTGCAATTCGTTTGGGTTCTTCGGCATCAGGAGCAAAAGGCTTTCCGGTTGTTACTCCACAGAATTTACAGTTTCGGGTGCAAATATCGCCCAAAATCATGAAGGTGGCGGTTCCCCTGTTCCAGCATTCTCCAATATTTGGGCAATTTCCACTGGTGCATATGGTGTGAAGCTGGTGTTCGGCAACCAGATTTTTAACCTTCGAATAACTTTCGCCTTTGGGCATTTGCATTTTCATCCACCGCGGAAGCCGTTCCCTTCCTTTCATTTCTGTTGTCATCGGGTACAAATTTTCGCAAAATTACTTTTTAAAACCGAAGTAAGTAACAAAATTAGAATGGAACGCGGATTATCGCTGATCTGGCTGATTACAACGGATTTTCATTCCGACTTGTCGGAACGATTTTCACCATTTACGCTCTTATCATTCATGCTTGCATGAATAAAAATCCGTTTATAATCCATATTGAATTTATAATCTGTGATAATCCGCTTAATCCGTTGTAATCCGCGTTCTATTCTTTTTGAGAAATATGACAAGTTCTTTACTCTGGTTCAATTTCTTCCATAAATCTCAGATTTACCGGCCACGAAAGCTTTTGATTGTTATTTTTGTAGTTCAATTTTAAAAAGCATTCATGAAGACTTTGGTCTGGATTATATTTCTGTTGGCGCCTGTGTTCGTTTGGGGGCAAAATACTGACGTACAGAATATGTCAATTCTGGCCAGTCAGTATTATCAGAACAAGGAGTTTAGTAAAGCCGCCGAACTTTACGGGCAATTGTATGCAAATACCAAATCCGAAGGCTATTTCAACATTTACCTCGATTGTCTGCTGGGCATTCCGGATTTTGACAAAGCGGAGAAGGAGATCAGGAAAGGGATTCGGGGAAATTCATCCGATTCGTATTGGTATGTTCAGTGGGGTTTTCTGAAAAAGGCGCAGGGACAGGTAGCAGAATCGGTAAAAATGTATGAAAAGGCAATCTCATTGCTCTCGAATAATCCGGCGACATTTATGAATTTGTCGAACCAGTTTATAAACCGGCGCGAATTTGAATTTGCTGAAAAAGTTTACATAAAAGGCAGGGCTGGAAATCCCGCAATGTTTAACTACGAACTGGGGCGCATTTATTATTACCTGCGCAACTACGACGCGATGCTGAACGAATATCTTGAATGGTCGAAACAAAATGACACCAACCTTGAAATTGTAAAAAGCAATCTTCAGGCAGTTTTGTCGGTTGACAACGATCAGGAAATCAGCAATCAAATGAAAACTTATATCCTGAAACGGATTCAACAGGATCCTGCACAGATTTTATATACCCGTCTGTTGATTTGGTTATTCATTCAGGATAAAAATTTTACGGCAGCCACACGGCAGGCCATTTCGCTTGATAAGAGAACGGGCCTGGAAGACGGCAATATTTTCGCGATGGCGAATGTGTCGGCAACCAATAAAAATTACGATGAGGCGGTAAAAGCCTACGATTACCTGATCAGCAAAGGGAAGCGGGCGGAATACTATAATCTGGCCAGCCAGCAACGGATGCAAATGTATTACACCCGTTTTGTGGAGTCCGGAACTTTGGATTTGACACAGGCCAATACGTTGAAAGAACAATTTTTACAAGCATTTGCCATTCTGGGTATTTCTCCTGAAACCTCCGGACTTCAGACACAATATGCCCATTTGCTGGCTTTTTACCTCGACAAACCTGATGAAGCCATTCAGGTTTTAACAGAAGGACTGGTTTTAAAAGGAATCAATCAGCAACAAATATCGATGATGAAGGCTGAATTGTCGGACATTTACGTCTATTCGGGCGACCTTTGGGAAGCGGTGATCACTTATTCGCAGGTAATTGAAAGCAACAAAAGTAATTTGCTTGCCGACGATGTGAAGTTCAAAAAGGCCAAGCTGGGTTATTACATGGGAAATTTTGCGTGGGCAAAAGCACAGCTCGATGCCTTGAAAGCCAGCACTTCGAAACTGATTGCCAATGATGCCATGGAACAGGCACTTTTTATCAGCGAGAACATGGAAGATGATTCTACTGCAACTCCGCTCCGGATGTTTGCCCGTGCCGACCTGCATTTATTCCGCAATCATTCTGCAAAAGCATTGACAACACTCGATTCTATCAGTAAACTATATGCATTTCATTCGCTTACCGACGATGTGAATTTCAGGAAAGCCAACATTTTTCAGAAACAGGGAAAATACGAAGAAGCCGCTGTTTTGCTTGCATCCATCGTAAAGGATAATAGTTGGGAAATGCTGGCTGACGATGCACTTTTTCAGCTCGCTGCTATCTACCAAAATAAACTGAACAGAAAAGAGGAGGCAATGGAACTGTATAAAAAAATGCTGACAGATTACCCCGGAAGTGTTTACGTGGTGGATGCCAGAGCCGAATTCCGAAAGATGCAGGAATCAGAAATGAAATCACAAATTCCGTTAGAAAATAATGATAAATAGTTTTGGGTTAAGCCCAATTCAAAATGAATTTTCAAGTCCGTTGCCTAAAGGCGAACGGCAAAGGATATCAGCACTTCTAATGATAATTGTACTATCCTTTGCCGTCTGGCTTTAGCCGACGGAGATGATATACAAAGATCTCAGGGCTTTAGCCCCAAACTAATTTATATTTCATGAAAAGGCTCTCCAAAGCATATATCTATGCCCTCTGTTCTGTCGTATTGTGGTCAACAGTTGCCACAGCCTTTAAAATCGGACTGAAAACACTTTCGCCGCTTTACCTGATTTTGACTGCTTCGGTATTTTCATTGCTTACCTTTTTTGTGGTCATCCTTTTTCAGGGTAAATTAAAAGAATTATTCACCGTTACATGGTCAGGATTGGGAAAATCAGCCATGCTTGGAGCGCTGAATCCATTCGGTTATTATCTCATTCTTTTTCAGGCATACAGTCTGCTTCCGGCGCAGGTTGCGCAGCCGCTGAACATGATTTGGCCCATTATGCTGGCATTGCTTTCAGCTCCTATGCTCGGTCAGAAAATTACAGGAAGGAACATTGCCGCAATTCTTATCAGCTTTGTGGGTGTGATTTTTATTTCGTCGCAGGGAAGTCTTTACGGAATGGCAAATACCAATATTTCCGGAGCGTTGCTGGCTGTTGGAAGCAGCGTTATCTGGGCTCTTTTCTGGATTTTAAGCGTGAAGGACAAACGCGATCAGCTATTCAAACTGTTCTGGAATTTTGCATTTGGATTGGTTTATTTGCTGATCACAGCTTTCCTTTTTACCGACTTCCATTTTCCTGAATTGAAGGCGCTCCCGGCAGCAATTTATATTGGATTGTTCGAGCTCGGAATAACCTATATTTTGTGGATGAAAGCGATGCATTACAGCGAGAACAATGCAAAAACCGGCAATCTGATTTTTTTGTCACCCTTTCTTTCACTGATATTCATTCATTTTATTTTGGGTGAAACAATTTACATCACCACTTTTATCGGCCTTGCATTTATTGTTTCAGGAATTTGGTTTCAGCAGAAGCGTTAACTTTGAACTTTTAGTAAATTATTCATGGACATTAAACCAATAAAAATTCTTGGTATTGACCCTGGAACCAACGTGATGGGTTTCGGATTGATCGAAGTGTTAAACAACAAACCTCGTATAATGCAGGTTGGCGTTATCAAAACGACAGGATCGGATCACTACCAGAAATTGAAGAACATTTTCGATCGTACTGTTTTGCTTCTGGATGAGTTGCAGCCTGATGAACTGGCGATTGAATCACCTTTTTACGGAAAGGACATTCAGGCAATGCTTAAATTGGGACGCGCACAGGGTGTGGTGATGGGACTGGCGCTGAGCCGCAACATTCCCGTTTCTGAATATGCCCCGCTGAAAGTGAAACAATCGATCACCGGAATGGGACGCGCTGCCAAAGAACAGGTTGCTTTTTTCCTGAAAAACATGTTCAGCCTGAACGAACTTCCGAAGGAATTGGATGCTACCGATGCCGTGGCAGTAGCTGTTTGCCATTACCTGCAAATGAAAAACCCGGTAACAAAATCAGGAGTGAAAAGCTGGGGCGATTTTGTAAAGAAGAATCCGGGAAGGGTGAAGTAGTGACATTGAATTTGATAATATTTTAGAAGTTTTGTCTTTTTTCTTTTTGTAAATTTGCCAACAATAAATCCTTCAAGACACTATGAAAACTTTAGCAGGCAACATAAATCTTTCGCTTAGTTTCAATCAGGTAGTTGACCTTGTAAAACAATTACCTTATAAGGAAAAGGTTAAACTTGGCGAGGTTATTCGTAAGGAAACGAATCCATCCATGGACAATGACAAAGTTTATACGCATTTTGCAAGTGAAAAAGCATTAGCAAAAGACTGGCTCTCAACCGAAGAAGATGAAGCATGGAAAAATTTGTAAAAGGCGATATCGTTGTGATCCCTTTCCCTTTTTCTGACCTTTCGGGGAGTAAGAAAAGGCCAGCCCTTGTATTAGCTAATTTGCAAGGCGATGATATTATACTTTGTCAGATTACCAGCCAGCAAATTAAAGATAACTACGCTATTGCCATTGAATCCAATGATTTTAAAACCAACAAATTAACAGTGGCAAGCAATATTCGTCCTAACCGTATTTTTACAGCAGACAAGGGAATTATTATTAAAAAGGTAGCCTCGCTCAATGAAATATCTGTAAATAATGTGATACAAAAAATAATTACAATTCTTTCATAAGCCCAAAAGTTCGTAGCTGCCATTGAATAGTAACTGCCCTCTTCCTGAATTAATCGATCATTTTCGCCAATAAGGGTTCATTCCAAGGCAAAAAAAATCCCGGTTTCCCGGGATCTCTGTATCTTGAATTTTTAAATCGGAACTTTATCCTAATTCAATTTCTTTTGCAATGGCGGCAGTGATTTCAGCCATTTCTTCTTTACTGAACGACAATTTCTTCGAGAAGTGAAGCAAGTCAGCCTCTGTCTGCATCGGAACCAAATGAATGTGTGCATGAGGCACTTCAAGTCCTAAAACCATTACCCCGACTTTTTTGCAGGGTATGGCTTTTTGAATTCCGAGCGCTACCTTTTTTGCAAACAGTTGCAATCCGATGTAGGTTTCATCGTCCAGATCGAACAGGTAATCGACTTCCTTTTTTGGAATAACCAGTGTGTGACCTTTGGCAACGGGGAAAATATCAAGAAAAGCGAAGAAGTTTTCATCTTCGGCTACCTTCCATGAAGGTATTTCTCCGTTTACAATTTTGGTAAAAATGCTGGCCATTTTGTCAATTGTCAGATTGCGATATCAATTATTTCAAATTGCATTTTGCCCGACGGCACCTGAATTTCAACTACATCACCAAGCTTTTTACCCAGCAACCCTTTGGCAATCGGAGTTTGGATCGAAATCTTTCCAACTTTCAGATCTGCTTCGGGTTCTGAAACGATTGTATATTGCATGGTGGTATTGTTCGCTTTGTTCAGTATCGTAACCTTGTTCAATATCTGGACACTGGTTGTATTAATTTTCGATTCATCGATTATTCGGGCGGTTGCAATTTGCTCACTCAGTACCGACATCTTTGCTTCCAACATGCCCTGAGCATCTTTTGCAGCATCGTATTCGGCATTTTCCGAGATATCACCTTTTTCAATTGCTTCACCAATTGCTTTCGAAATTTTAGGGCGCTCAATTGTGATAAGACGATCGAGTTCATCTTTCAATTTCTTAAGGCCTTCTTCTGTAATATAAGTAACCTTCTTCATGGTTTTTATTCTTTCTTTAAACACTATTAAAACAAAAAAGAATTCCGGCTATTGCGGAACTCTTTCGGGATACAAACATATAAAAAATTTTCACCTTAACTAACCGGTATGTTTTATAAAACATTTAATTGTCTGAATAATAAAAAGTTTCAGTCCTTGTTCTTTTTATTTGCAGAAAAAAAAAGGTGTTCAATCTGTCAATAAATCCTTGTGATTAGGTGTGGGCTAATATTTTCGTTCCAGAATCTGGGAGTAAATAACTGCCTTTCGTAACGAAAAATCATCGAGGTAGCTGCCTCTTTCTTCCATCAAATTATCTTCCTCTTCTTCAGGCTGTATGTTCATGCTTGAAACAGATGGGCGTTTGACACGTTCGGGCAAGGTGCTTACAAACCTGGATTTGAATAGCCCTTTCTTATTCATGTCGAGTCCGCTTTTAAATTCAGCCCTGACAGGAATCTGTGGTACCTTTACCGTCTTAGGCTTCTTTACGATCGGTTTTTCCAGGAAATCTTCGCCCAGCAATTGATCCATGAAAAAATTCCGCGCGTTGTTCTCTTCCAATTCTTCATCTCCCTCTTCTAAAAGAACGGGTTCTTCTTTATTCTTCTTGTTTTTATTGATGGCTGCATAAATCGAGAGCGCAACAGCAATAATCAGAAATATATAATCTTCCATTTTGAATGTTTTTGAGACAGAATAAAATAATTTGTCCTTTTCTTTGTTCTAATTAAAGCATTAAAGATATAAAAAATGGCTCAGCTTTCGGGTAAAGTATTAAAAACAGTTTTGATTTGCTCGTTTTTTCTGACGGGAATAAGTGGATGTAAAGATGACTACACGTCAGTTGTCCCTTATGTAACCGTCAATATGAATTTTAGCCCAACCAATTACATCGAATTCAATACTCCGGGTGGTTCTGTTTATTTTGGCAACGCTGGTTTTGGAGGAATCATCGTTGTCAACAATTGGGGCGACGAAGCAGCTCCGTTTCTGTCATTTGATGCTGCCTGCACCCATGAAGTATCATCAACCTGTAAGGTAACAACGGATGGGAGCGGTATAGCCGAATGCCCCTGCTGTGGATCTCAATACATGCTGTTCGGAGGAAATGGCAGCGTGATGAAGGGACCTGCAATTGAACCTTTAAAACAATACCGCACTTCATACACAGGTGGTCGTATCATCGTCAGGAACTAATACCGGCTAATCCCAATTCTTGTTTTAAGACTTATTTTCACTACAAAATCATTCGATTCAGATTTCATGGGTTTTCCTTACCGAAAATCTGTGTCCTCATTTCTGAACTGTTCCATGATCAGCATCTCTCTCAACGTTTGTGAATTTAGTTGTGGCTCATCCACTGGCGTGGTTATTGGGTTGAAAAGATAATAAATCTTTTGACGAAACATATCATCACTCCATTAAAATGCTGACAATTCCTGTCAGTGAGTTTCGAAAATCATTTCGAAAGAAATCAACGCTCCTCGTAATATAATAAAAAAAAATTAAAAAATATGATTTTCGTTTAATGCCATAAAACATTTATATAGCTTACTATACGATTTGTATTTTATTTTGTAATGCATACTTTTATAAACAATAAATTATTCCAATTCTATTATTTCAAGGCAGTTATTCAAACAATCACATTATAATCCATCCTCGTGTACAGACAAATCTATTATTTGGGATTCAAGCCTGATACAGCTGAAAATCTGAAAAATTTGACGGCTGCAATGTATGGCAATAAATATACTTCAGTTCCGATCGCTTATGTTCCTGATTTGAAAAAAATTGATGCTAAAGTTGAGAATACAATCATAATTTATATTGAAGAGCTCAATCTTGAACAACGTAGATTTATCTGGCAATTCAGGATAAACTACCCGATCATTCAAATGATCTTTTGCTCAAAGGATTTAATGGTGGCTAATTTTTCCTGGCAATGCAATGCTGTGTTTTTTCTGCCGTATCCATTTTCGCGTAGGGCAGTTGCCCTGATGTATCAAAAAATTGAAGAAAAGTACACAGCAGCAAGATTGAAAGTAAAACTAAACTACCAGGGAGGTTTCGACATTGTAACTTCCGATGATATTTGTTTTTGCGAAGGAGATGGCAACTATACAACAGTACATCTGCGGAATTCGAAATCCGTGTTATTGTCAAAGAAGATTAAAGATATTTTTCAAAGGCTATCCCCATTCCCGGAAATTGTCCGAATTGGCAAATCCTACATTGTCAATGTTGAAAATATCACTCGAGTAGATGATATGAAGGTACACTTTAAGGGATTGAATAATAATTCGACTAGCATTGTTCTTTCTCCTGTATATTTAAAAAGATTAAAGGAACATCTTCTTTGGTTTACAGCCTGATTAACAAACATCTTTGAAAATAACATATAAGACAATGAAGACGCAATATACCCTGGGTCGATCTCCTGAAAATGATATCGTTATTAACGAACCTGTTGTTGGACGTAAACATTTGTCAATAATATTTAAGTCGGAGAGTGAATTGATTATTGAGGATTTAGATTCAAATAACAACACCTATGTTAATGGTTTGAGAATCAGGAAAAAATCCATCGCACCAGACAATAAGATTAGTTTAGGTTCATATATTATTGATACCAGATATCTTTTTTCAGAGATATCGAAAAAAGTCAAAGAATCGAGAACTGATTTTAATGACGAATTTAAACAATTAAAGAAAGTTTATGAGGATTATGAGAAAAAGGTGAACGATTCAAGAAGTAAATCTCAAATTATACCATTGACTGTAAGGTCGTTAATTACCATCTTTGTGATGGGTGCTGCATTTTTTATTATTTCAGATCCTCAGATCCGCTACCCGGTAATGACAGGAGCAGGACTTTTGGGTGGAATTATCTCTCTTGTCTTGCAGCGAGATTCAAAACTAAAAGACCGGATAGATATTTTGACTGCGGAGCTTGAAATGGTATATAAATGTCCCAAATGTGGTAAAAGTTTAATTAGCAGACGATGGCAACATTGGGCGGCTAAAAAAGAATGTGAGAATTGTGGAGCAAATTGGGTCAATTAATTTCATGAACAAAAACCTGCATTTAGTACATTCATTTTGGGAAATAAAAAATGAGCAACTAACTTAACCTTAAATTTAAAAATCTAATGTGATGGAAAATACAGAAATCAAATCAGGAACAAAAGAAGTAAAGAACCATTTCGTTCTGAAAAATCTTACAAGGCGCCAGAAAGAATTACTATCGTCTGCAGGTGTTATTTTTGCTGGCATTGGCCTAGGTGGAGGGTTGTTCTCGCTCTATTCATTGGACGAACCCAATACTATACCCAAAATGCAGAATCCGGACGATATGGAATCTCCGCAAGGTAATCTGGGTAGCTTGGCCTCGGCAAACGTTATCAATCCGCAGGAAGAGCAAAATGAATCCGTTATTCTGCATACAAAAAATCCAGTTCAAGAGATTAGTGATGAAAATTTACCATTCAGTGAGGCTTTTAAAATTGCCAGAAGCATAAATGGTCCGGGAGGATGGTTTATATGGAAAGACAATGTTTACAATACTTATTATAAGGAAGAATGGCAGTCGATGCCGCAATCTGAAAAGAATGAATATTTGGCTTCATTAGATGTTCAAAGCAAATCTGATATAATGCAGCCTGTTGTAAACGCTGAAATAATAGCAGAACCAATAGAAATCGAGCAGGTTGAAATTGAAGATATTACAAATGCAGAAATAATTACACTGGATGATGACATTGATCTCAAACAACAAGGTGTTTTTGAGCTATCGGAAGATATTGAGATTACTGTTTTGTCAGACAACGAATCGATCAAATTAGATTCTGTAATTATTGACTCAAGCCAGATTACAGAATTTCCGTGGGGAGAAACTGTAAATGAAATGAATGTTCAGATACCTGATAACGATACTTCAGAAATTATATTTAATGAGGAAATTAAGAATGAATCAGCATCTGTTTCGGAATTGTCAGAAGTTGAAGAATATCCCTGGGGTGAACCTGTAGAACACAAAGAGCCGACTGTTAGTGTTTCATTATCAGAAAACACCATTGCTGCCGAAGAAACAATCAATCCAGTAGTCATTGATCCTAAAGGAATTACTGAATATCCATGGGGAGAACCTGTTGGGACTGAAGCTCTTGTTGCCGAAACTGTGGAGACAGGGATTATTGTTGATTCTGCTCCGTCGATAGATATTCAGAGTGCACCTGTGTTGAGCTTCCAAAATGTTGAAGAATTTCCCTGGGGCGAAAAGAATATCCATTATGAACCAGTTACTGAGATCGTGAATTCTGAAATTACAGGAGAAATCCTTCGTCCGGAAGTTGAAAGTGAAAATGTCGGAATAATTGTAACTGATGTCATTGAACCGATTTTTCACAGCCAGTTACCTCCCAGCTTTAACGATGTTACTGAATTTCCCTGGGGTGAATCTATATTGGATTCACAAATTGGTCTAAATGAGGAAACAGATAATGGGGACGACTCACTTTAAACGCTATAAATCAAGCTGTTTGTTAATAGATCGCAACAAGTATAATTTGGGTATTTGTTTATTTAAAAAAACAATTTCAATGGAACTACTAAAAATTAAATGTTTGCACTGTGGTAGTGTTTCTGTAGTGAAAACAAAAGTTGTTATGGCTTTTTGTGGCAAATTGATCAAATTAAAGTGCGGTAATCCTGCGTGTGGGCTTCACTTGAAAATTAAAGTACCTGAGATTTACTAATAACTTCAAAATCAATCATACTTCAATGGAGGTAATAAAAATTAAATGCTTAAACTGTATGGAAATTACTTCCGTGCAGAAAGAATTAATGATTCCTTATGAAGGAAAAGTAGTTTCCATCAAATGCTCTAATCCCAAATGTGGTAAGCCAATGAAAGTGCAAGTTCCTGGGCTTAATACTTTGGCAGAGCCTCGGTTGATGGAAACTGCTTTTAACCTGCCTCCAACCCAAATAGTTAATTCCAGAAACATTAACGCTTCTTCGGCAAAGTTAAAGGTACTTAAGGATGAAAGAACTGAAGAGCAAATTTTCAATCTGAAGGAAGGAGAAAATACAATTGGTCGTTTGAGCATGTTAAAAAGCGAGTCGACTCCGGATATTCCAATATTTACCTCTGATAAAAAAATGTCACGCAATTATCACTGCGAAATAATTTTGACGAAGAAAGGTAATAATTATGAGGCCATCATCAGGGATAATAACAGCCCAAATGGCACCTTCTTAAATGATTCGACACAAGCGTTGAAGCCAGATGATGAGATTTTTCTAAATGATCAGGATGTTTTTGTCATTGGAGAAACCAAAATTCAAATTGAGCTAAAATAATCCACCTTACTAAAAAATTCAAATTGATTTTCGATGATTACCCAGGAAAAATTTCAGCAAAGATATAAGTACGAAACTGCCAGTGACCGGTTGGGAGAAGGTGGCTTTGGAGAAGTATTCAAAGCTTATGATACTTTTCTTGACAGATGGGTTGCCATTAAAGTGTCGAAAATAAAAGCTGATTTTCCTGAATTGCGGCTCAAAAATGAGGTGGAGTTGGTAAATAAATTGCCTGCTCATCCAAATATTGCAAGATACGAAGAATGCTATACCTTTAATTCACTGGCCGGAGAATATGATTTTGGAATACTTCAGTATTATGAATTGGGAAACCTGTTGCAGCTATTACAAAATCAAACACTTAACCTGAGTCAGAAATATTACTTATTATCAAACCTGTTAGAAGGAATAAGGTTTATACATTCCCAAGATATTATTCACAGGGATATTAAGCCACAAAACATCCTCATTGTAAAAAGGGACAACAACTTTATTCCAAAGATTACAGATTTTGGTATAAGCAAAAAATTAACATTAACAAAAAATACCCAATACAGTAATTCGCTAATCGGAGCTGGAACTATAGCTTATTCTTCGCCCGAACAACTTGCTGACAAGACTATTAGAAAGAATACCGATTTATGGAGTTTCGGAGTGATTGCTTTCCATTTATTTATTGGCAATTTACCTTTTAACTCAGGTGAGCATAGTACTTCAAGTGAATTGGGCCGACAGGAAATATTGAAACAAGTAAATTCAGGGAAATTACCTCAAACAATTGACTCAATTCCTGCTCCATGGAAATCAATAATTGAAAAATGTTTGGTTACCGATCCTGCGCTGCGGATTAAAGATGCAGAAGAGTGCATTCTTTTACTTTCCGGTCAAAAAAAGGAAGAAAATCAAAAAAATGGACAATTCAGGATTAAAGATATTGACAATGAGATTACTCAAATAGTATCGAGTACTGCCGGGAAGAAGATAGTAGCTAAAACAAAGCATTTGAAAAAACCTTGGATATTTGTATTTACAGGTTTCTTTCTCGTAATGTTATTTGGCGCTTCAATTTATTATTTCCGGCCAGTGGCGGAAATAGGTTATGAAACTAATAACCAGATAGCTGATAAAAGAATTCAACAAATTTCGGAAATTCAAAACAAAGTTGAACAAGGCAGCAATTTAGTTGATTCATCCGAAATGATAATTAAACCTAAAACCCAGCCTGAAGAAAAACCGGTTGAACAAGAGATTAAGCCTGTTATAACTCAAAGTGAAATTATATTTCCCAATGGCGACACTTATTTTGGGTATGTGAAAAATGGGAAAATGCATGGAAAGGGAAAGTACTATTTCAAAACAGGAGGATTGATCTCGAAAGATGATCCGATGGAAAGGAAAGCAGAGGCAGGAAATTATATTGAAGGAGATTGGATCGAAGGAGAACTATACATAGGTTATCTTTTTGATAAAAATGGAATAAGAAAAGAAAGATTAGTAATTGGAAGAAATCAATAATGTTCAGCAGGATGAAAAAAATCGCAAAACCCAGAGGGATATTTCTAAAATTACTTGCATTGCTTGTTATTTTGATCCTCGGAATTAATTCAGTTATTGGTGCAGAACTGAAATTTAACTCTTTAAGAATTAGGCAGGTTTATGAAATGATCCCTGAAGCATATCAAAAAGAAATAAAACTTAAAGGTTTATCGAATGTGGTGGGTTCACATTTTTTGAATGTTACTTTATTTGGAGAAAAGAGGATGCTAATTTGCAGGTATAACAAATACAACGAGTTAGACCATATTGGATTATATTTGATAGATGAAGGTCAGAATGTTACGAATATTCGCGAGGTATTTGATTATGTCGAAAGAGCATTTCTTGTTTCAGTATTAAAGCAAGAAAAGTATATACTGAATCAGGCAGTTAATGAAAATGGTATTGAAGTTTTATTCAATGGCAGTTCCCTAACCAAACAAAATATCATGTCATTTAATCCAAAGATTTCAATTGACCAAAATACGCCGTTAAATATTAAACATGATTCAAAATATTTTTCTCTTTCCTGGCTACTTGAAAAGCCAAATGCATTGTCAATCAGGATTCCTAATAACTATTCGCTAATTACAGAAAAAACGAAGGACGAGTTAGAGAGAGATTTGTTTAGGGAAATGAAATTTTCAAAAGGTGTTGAGATTAGCAAAGAAAGACCTTCCAGAATTCAGCTTAAACTAAAAACTCAGGACATTTATTTGTATCAGGGTGAAATATATTCAACAACGCCAGAATTGTCATCCAGTAAATATTTTTATGTAAACGATTCAATATATCCGGTATTTAGCAACAGATATTACAAAGAATCAACACGAAATTTGTTCCTTAACCTGCTACCAACTTCAGTAAAGCTAAATATAACTCAAAAGCTGTACGGAGGAATTGATGAAAAATTCAGGCTCAATCTCAATACCTTTTTTGGTAATTTCTCATCAGATTACAATATTTATTTTGGATGGCAAAACGATGATAAAGATAATATGAAAGCCAGCGTTTTTATCAGCAGCAAGATTTATAACTATAACCATTTACTGGTTGTGACAACAAGTGCAAAAACGATTTTTAAAAATAATGGAGAAGTTGAAGGATTGTTCTTTGCCTATATTCCAAGAGAAAGTGACAATTAAATATATATTAATACAAATACCACAAGCAATATGATCAAAACTGTACTAATCTTAGCAGTTATTCAACTATTTATTAGTTTGACTTGCTACTCTCAGGTGACCCGAATTTCACTTAAAATAATTGGGGGAATTCAAGATGGTATGACAAAACAGAGCATTGAGAAGAATACTTCACAATTACTGATTAAAATAAATGAAGCATTTATAAACGGTTATGATCTACCCAAGTTTGATGAAAAGTTTATAACGCAGGGAGGGATTGAAAAGATTACTGACCTGTGGAAAGATAGCCGTTTTTATTGCTCTGCTGCAAGTTTCTCAGAGAATGTGCTGCAAAAAGATGATCTCTATCAGATCAGAAATGTTCCTTTCATTTTTGGAAACTCAGATAAGTTTGATATTGTTTTGGAATATAGTTTTGACGGAAGAATTGATGATTTCTACATTGCCTTGGATGCACACCAATACAAGAGTGTTCTCGACGCTACAAGTGTTATCGATAAAACCCGAAGAGAAATTATATTAAATTTTCTGGAAAATCTTCGTACTTCCTATGTGAAAAAAGATATTAATTACATCGAAAAATTATATAGTGATAAAGCTCTGATAATAACAGGCAAAGTGTTGAAAACAGAAGAAATTTCTACTGATCATGTTCAGAACAACTTTACAAAAAATCAAATCGAGTATCAGGTTTCCACAAAGAGCGAATACATTGCAAAACTCAACAATGTATTTAACAGCATCAGTTATTTGCGATTGGATTTTAAGAATATAGAAGTCGTCAAACACCGCAAACATCCTAACTTTTATGGTATTATGCTTCAACAAATTTGGGATACCCAAAAGTATAAGGATGATGGTTTGTTATTTCTATTGGTTCAGTTTAAAGAAAACGAAAATCCGATAATTTGGGTGCGAACCTGGCAGGATGCCCAAAAAACCTCAGAAAATGATGCCTTTGGACTTCATAATTTTAAAATATCGGCTGGAGATTCTGTAAAATAAAAAATAAAATCCCAATTAAACTACCTTGCTATGAAATGTTCAAACTGCTTTAAGTTAGGTTTACTTCTGATAGGCTTCTTGTTCTGTAATAGGATTTATTCTCAGAATATGGAAACGATGTTTATCGAAAAAATGGAACGTGTATCACTGGTTTTCCCGGAACAATGTACTCCTGAAGATTTGATTATTGTAATTAACAGCTCACTGCCCGGGTTGAAGTTTGATTCAAATATGCTTCCGGTTGAAGAGTTTATTGTGATTCACAATGAACAGGAAAATCAATACATTATCTGTCACGAAAAGATAAAATTTAAATTAACCGTATCGGGATCCAATCTTCAATCGGAAGACATTGAAATTTTCGATCTCGAAAAACCAATAGCATTCAGGATTTCTGCAAATACGGCAAAAGGAAAAGTCAATATAATTACAAATCCAAGGAACTCGACTGTCATCTTTCCTGATTTAAATAATCTCGTATTGTCATCAAATCAGCCAATTACAAATGTAAGCGGGAAGTATCGGGTTAATATAGTTAAGGCTCAATATAAAAATGTTGATACAATGGTTGTCATTCCCCGCGATGCGGAAAAGACTTATAACATTGATCTGATTCCGCTTTTTTCAAGAATTAAGCTTGATTTGAGAACTGATGATAATTCATTATTTCTTAAGACTCCGGTTTTGTGGATAGACTCCGTTAAAATTGAACTTGATGCGATGGTAAAACCGGGGATGAATCTACGAAGTTTTTTTGACGACGTAGAGTTTTTTAAGTTCTATGAAGGAAATATTGTACCTGTGAATGAAGGTACACTTAAAATAAAAATTGAAGCAGAAAGTTACATCCCCTATGAAACCACAATTCTGGCAAAAAATGGGAAAATGCACAATATTTCAGTAAGTCTTGAGCCTATTTTTGGATATTTAACTTTTGTCGATAAACAATTTGCTGAAGGAGCTACCATATTTGTTAATAATCAAAAGATAGGAAATGTACCTCTCTTCAAGGTTAAAACCAGGGTTGGAAATCATAAAGTGAGGTTTGAAAAGCCTGGATTTATTCCTCTTGAGGAAGAATATGCTCTTACGGTGGTTGAAAAAAAGATTACCGATTTTGATGTTTCAATGCAGGTTGCACGAAAAATTAATTTTGAGACCACACCATCTTCGTCTGAAGTAATGTTGGATGGGAATCGGATAGGATTTACGCCCGTTTCTACTCTTGTTAATGCAGGTAATCATGAAATATTAATAAGGAAAAGCGGCTTTGCCACTGAGAAAATTTCAAAGCTTATTAGTGAAAATACGCCTGATGAAGAAACAGTAAAATATGATCTTCGTTCAGTTTCTCCATTAAATATAACAAGCGAAAAAGAAGGGTTAGTTGTAACTATTATAGGTAGAAATGAAAATCAAAATATTGCAATTGAAGAAAAGTTTATAACTCCGGCCAATATGCCACTTCCATTTGGCGATTACGGACTTTCGCTGAGTGATGGTAAAAAGGTACTTTATAAGAGTTCAATTAACCATACTCCTGAAATAATCAAGAGAGGAAAATTACCAAACTATTCAAAGTCTTCATTCCATTTGCTCGAAGCTAGTATTGGTTTGAAGCAAGGAACTGGCAGAATTACAGATATAAGAAAATTTGATGACGTTGATAATTTCGAAGCTTCATTTGGGCGCATAATTATTTTTCCCGGATCAGGTCTTTCGTCAGCGCTGTTAAATGTTGACTATGAATTGATTAAAACAGATTCGGTTAATTTTAAAACTTTAGCGCCCAATTTTTTCTTTCTGAATTGGGATTGGCGTTTGGGAGGTTCAATTCTGAGGCAAGTTGATGTAAACTTAATTGGTAGAGTTAAATACACTCCTGGATTGAAATCTATTGGTGCGAATATTCCTGGATTTGCCGATGTTCAAATGCTAAATTATTTTTATGGGATCGAGATTTCAACCAGACTTTCCTATTTCAATATAAATTTTAAAACGGGCATGCAGGTAAAAGAAGGAAAATTAAACTATTGGGATAGCAATCAAAAAAAGTATGGTTATATGAACCAGGATGTTTTTGTAGAAGAAAGTCTCCCTTTAGCGAAGCTTAAAGAGTCATGGGTCGGCTCAATTGGAATTACATTAAATGGCAAAGTATATAAGTCGAATAATATGTTGCGGCTCTGGCATAAACCACTTCTTGATCCAGCAAGAAGGACAACAAGTATAAAAACGGCGGAGACCCCATCTACCCCAAATAATTCAAGCAAAATAAAATTCTGGAAGAAAAACGATATCCCGAAATAAGACTAATCAATTTTAACAACCTGAAATTTAATACCTGAAATGAAAATATCATCCTATACGAGTATTGGGAAAAGGGAAAACAATGAAGATTTTATTGCCTTTAACGACTTCGTTTTCACTTTATGTGATGGCGTAGGAGGGATAGCAAAAGGAGAAGTGGCAAGTCGATTTGTGGGTGATTCAGTAATTCGAAAAGCACAAGGGATAAATAGAACTTCGTTTTCAGTAGAATGGGTACAAAAAATTATTGGTGAGATTCAGGATAAATTAAATAAAAGCATAACTGAGAATCCGGAAAACTATGGAATGGGTACTACATTGTGCGCAGTATTCATTTCCGACAAGGAGGTTTTACTTGCTCATATTGGCGATAGCCGTATCTATGTTGTCAAACCTAGTGAAAAAAAATATTGGCGCTCAACTGATCATTCAACTGTTGAAGAACTTGTGCAATCAGGTATAATTAACAATGAGGAAGCTAAGAACCACAGCCGGAGGAATCAAATTACCAGAGCAATTCAGGCGAATTCAGGAGGTGAGGTTTCAAAAGCCGACATTTCAGCTTTAACAAAAGTTGAATCTGGTGATTTGATATTTATGTGTAGTGATGGTGTTTTGGAGGCTTATAACGATTCTGAAATAGTTGATATACTTTGCGATACGGCACTGGAAATCAATAAAAAGCTTGAATTGATAAAACTCAAATGTCTTTCTGTTTCATCTGACAATCACTCAGCAATCCTTCTTGAATTTGAGGATGATGATCAAATTAATTTGCTTGGCGAAGACAAATTGAATTGGATTTATCGGCCAGTTACAAACAACTCAAATATGGACAGTATGGCAAACAATCTACCAGATTTTATTTATAAAGGAAATTCTGGTATTGGACAAAAGAGCGACAAACTTAATAAAGTTGTAAAAATCGCACTTTACACGTTTGCCATCTTATTCGTTGCTTTTTTAACGCTTACAATGCTAAAAAAATAAAACTGTCCTGTACAGGTAATAAAACAGGGGTGTTTCCGAAAAGCCTAACGAGTAGGACTAACTTACAATTTAAAATTATGCGTAACATGAACAAAAAAATCAAAATTATTGCTGCTGCTTTTGTGGTTGCGATTTTAGTAACATCATGCTCCCTAACGCTTCCGGTAAATGCAACCGGATATGCAGTGGGAAGTAAAGTTGGAACAGCGACTGCTACTGGTTATTTTGGAGTTCTGTTTTTTAATGCGGATGCAAGTATCAAAACAGCCGCTAAAAATGGTGGAATTACACGTATTTCATCAGTCGATTTAAAACAAACAAGCCTGTTGGGTATTATTGTTACCTATGAAACAATTGTTAGTGGCGAATAGATTTTACATTGGTGGGAGTTTTAATTAACTCCCACCAGTTGTATTAAACCATTAAAAAAAATCAACAATACAAATTTGGAAAGCATTCCAGAACTTAAATCGTATGCATAAGCAATTGAAATTAAGTATTATAATCTTATTCCTGATGTTGGGCTGTACAAATAATAATAATAATAAGATTATTCTCGACCATACCACCCAATATAACATCCAGCCCGGGATTAGTTCTGTTCATGTATCTCAAATTGAATCAGATTTTTATAAGTCATTGTTTAATAATTCAATGGAGAATTCATTGGTTTTATACAAGGTTTTAAAAGGTGACAATTTCAAAATTTATATCGGGGTAGGTTTCGAAACCACGATTGAAAAACTGAAAGTGAAGATTTTAGCAAATTCGAAATCAAGTATTGTGAGTGTTGATTCATCAGCAGTACATTCAGTAAAAATATTCCAGCAAATAGATACATCTGCCTTTGTTGTACATTACCTGAAGGAACTCGATTCGGGCAATAAATACATATTTTCGGCAATCAGTTACAGCGAAAATATCATAAACGAATCATTTGTTCTCAAGTACTTCGATAGCCAGTTACTTACTCAATAATTCTCAATGAAACGAAATCCAGTTTTTTACCTATTCATTATTCTACTCTTCAGTTCTTGTTTTTCCATTAAGCCTGCGACAACAAAAACCGGCAAAAACCTCTGGGAAGAATTCTTTGTATCTCCCGGCGTAATTCAGTATTTCATTAAACCATTGGCATTTCAACACAATGATGATTTGTTCGAAGTCGATTTTACTTTTCGTAATGGTTCAGATAGCGTGACTGTTAATTTCACACTGGAAGAACAGAATAACATTATTTCTCCTGATCAAATTTATTTTTTAACCAACAAAGATAGCGTCCGAATTAGCTCAATTCAAACGCTTCTGAATGCGAAATCAAATGATAAATTCAAACTCAGAAAAACAGGTAAAATATCGTTTGTGGAATTTAAACAAATGTTATCCAAAGACAAATGGGTTGTTACCCTCTTAATTGGTTCCGCGACCAAAAAGTATTCACCAACCAGCAAGACAATCAGACATTTACAAATCTTGAAAAACAACCTGTTTGTTACAATTGAATAGAGCCCACTTCAGGGAGCTATGTGCTTAAATGTTTTTTACGAAGCAAAACCTACGTTTCGTACATTCTTTTTGGTGAAAATTTAATAGTGTGGTAGTTTTATTGTAATAAATATTTAAAACTCTAAAAATCAACACTATGAAAAACTTATTTATCTTATTGATTGGCATTATTCTATTTACAAATGCCAACGCCCAACCAATCACAATCAGTATGGCAAAAGAAATTGCCAGAAATCATTTGCAGTCCGTTGGTATGGGAAACCTAAAATCAGCCAGCATAAACCGAACTAAATTTCAATTTTCGACGGCTTCAATTGCAAAAGAGAAAAATGACACCCTCTACTTTGTGCTTAATGATACCATAAATAAGGGCTTTGTTATTGTTTCGGCAGATAAACGAGCTTACCCGATTCTTGGGTATTCGTTAGAAGGAAACTTCGATGAAGCCAATCAGCCTCCGGCCTTTGTTGAATGGATGGAAAACAGGAAGCAGGAAATTGCTTACATCAAAGAAAATGT
Source organism: Bacteroidota bacterium (assembly GCA_030698405.1). Classification (GTDB taxonomy): domain Bacteria; phylum Bacteroidota; class Bacteroidia; order Bacteroidales; family Prolixibacteraceae; genus Aquipluma. Next base: position 39,751 of record JAUYMU010000061.1, on the reverse strand, counting down.
TCAGCAAGCAGACAGCAAAACCGCACAGCAATGGGATAACCTAAGTTCGACCAACTACTCAGAAACAGCAACCACTGTTGGGCCACTTTTGCAAACAACATGGAACCAATCTCAATATTACAACGATAAATGCCCTGAAGATGCTAATAGCCCTTATGGTTATAATGGTCGTGTACCAACCGGATGTGTAGCAACCTCAATGGCTCAAGTTATGAAATACTGGAATTATCCCACCACCGGGAATGGTGTTAATTCCTACACACCATCATCTCATCCTGAATATGGAGTTCAAGCTGCCGACTTTGGTGCAACAACATACGACTGGACTGTTATGCCCAATTCCCTTACCAGTCCAAATAATGCTGTTGCAACCTTAATTTATCATTCTGGGGTGGCTGTCAATATGGATTATGATCCAGAAGGTTCGGGTGCAGGCTCTCCAAGAACTGCACTTGTCAGCAACTTTAAATATTCTTCAGATGCAACGAATGTTAACAAGAGTTCTTATACAGAAAGCAACTGGATCAACCTGTTAAAATCTGAGCTAGACTCCCATCGACCAATTTGGTATCGGGGAGATAATGGCGGCACAAGTGGACATGCTTTTGTTTGCGATGGATACCAGAATTTAAATTATTTTCATTTTAACTGGGGCTGGGGAGGATATTTAGATAATTATTTCTTAGTTGGAAGTTTGACCCCTGGGAGTAAAAATTACAGTTTAAATCAGGGTGCTATTATAAAAGTATTTCCAGCCAAAGTGCCGGATGCCATTGGCCCAATCACTGGTCTTACTGAAGTTTGCGCAGGTTTTACAGGGGTTACTTATACTGTACCGGCTATTCCGAATGCAGCTTCCTATACATGGACTTTACCGTCAGGAGCAACAGGGACAAGTTCATACAACAGTATTACTGTCAATTTTGGGGTAACTGCACTTTCCGGCAACATCAAAGTAAAAGCGCAAAACAGTTTAGGTACTACTACTGAAAGTTCATTGGCTATTACGGTAAATGCTTTGCCTGCTGCTACAGGAGTCATAACCGGTAAAACTATGGTTTGCTCTGGTGTGTCCGAAACATATAGCATAGCACCTGTTAGCGGTGCGGTCTATTACACCTGGGAAATCCCAGCCGGATGGACAGGCAGTTCGACTTCAACATCTATTAGAGTTACTCCGGGAAGTACCAGCGGTACAATTAAGGTAAAGGCAAACAGTGCAAAATGTTCGGGAACATCGAGCAGTTTGTTAGTTGCAATTGGTGTCCCCATCACTCCCACGAGTGTATCAGCCAGTCTAACGACAATTACACCTGGCCAAACTACAAGCATAAAGGTAAATGGCGGTGCGCTTAATTCTGCGCCAAACTGGGAATGGTACACCGGCAGTTGCGGAGGGACGCAAGTTGGAACTGGTTCTACTATAACGGTTTCGCCAACTACAACCACAACCTATTATGTTCAGGCTACAGGTTGTGGGGTATCAACTACCTGCAAGTCGATAACAATAACTTATTGCTCGGCTCCGGCGGCTCCAGCTTCAAGTTCTGCATCCATTGGGAGTCCTTCAAACGGAACAAGTCATAAGATAAATTTTTCAGTTGAAAGTGTACTAAATGCCGATGGATATTCCTGGGATTATTCATATGACGGCACAAATTGGGTGATTAACTGGTTTTCGGAGACTTGGTTAAATCTTTATTGGGATCTGGGAGATAAACCGAATACTCCGGTATATTTTCGTGTCAGAGCATACAGTTGTACCCCAAAACAATACAGTAATTATACCTATACCTCACCAAAACCCATTTATACTGCATGCGATGTTCCGGCATCTCCAACTGTGAATGGAGCCACATCTAATTCACTAAACCTAACATTGAATGCCGAAACTCCGGTCGCAAATCCGGCAATTACCACTTACTCCATTTATTGCACAACTACATCTCAATACCTGCAATCAAACGGTGCATTGGGAAGCACTGAAGTATTTCAGACCAAAAGTGAATGGGGTACAAAAACCATTACTGGTCTTTCGGGAAACACAAAATACTGTTTCTATGCAAAAGCAAGAAATAATGATGGTGATATCCGGTTTAATACGTCAAATTCGGCTTGCGGAACAACTACTTCTGGCATCTGCACCACACCGGGAACACCTGTCAGTGTTAGCGGTACTGCAACAGGTCAAACCACAGCAAGTTTATCTTGGTCAGCAGGAAGTCCGACCGGAAGTTCAACGGTAACTTTTTATTGGGTGGTCGGTACAAGTTCATCGGTTTCTTATGGTAATGGGGTTGCACAAGGCAGTACAACAGGAACATCTGCATCAGTAACAGGGCTTGTTGATGGAACAACATATTATCTCAGAGTTTACGCTGTTACGAGTTGTAACAGTACTAATTCGGGGTACGGACCGTCATCTGCTTTTAAGACTAATTCCTACTGCATAGCTCCAACCTCGCCAACCAGTGCGACAGCCAGCCAAACTACAATTACTTCGGGTCAGTCAACAACTTTACAAGTAGTTGGAGGCGTACTTAATTCTGCTCCAAACTGGGCATGGTACACTGGTAGTTGTGGAGGAACGCAAGTTGGTTCTGGCACTTCTTTATTGGTTTCGCCAACTGTAACCACTACATACTTTGTTCAGGCGTCGGCATGCGGAATAACTACAACTTGCCGATCAGTAACTATTAGCGTGAATACAAATTTCACCATTTCAACTTCCTCAAACCCAATAGCGGGAGGTGCTACAAGTGGCAGCGGAACCTACCAAAGTGGGCAATCCCGAACTGTTACAGCAACCGCCAACAGCGGCTACACTTTTTCAAACTGGACAGAAAGTGGTTCACCGGTTTCGATCAATGCCAGCTATACTTTTACGCTATCAGGGAATCGAACATTGGTTGCAAATTTTATAGCATCTTCAACTCCCACAATAACAATATCAGCAACTTCATTACCCGATTGCGGTGATGTATCAGTTGGCCAGAATTCAATACCACAATCGTATATAGTTTCAGGTAGTTATTTATTATCAAACATTACGATATCTGCACCTAGCGGTTTTCAAATCTCAACAAGTTCCAGTTCAGGATTTGGAAGTACTTTAACATTGGTACAATCCGGTGTCACGGTTTCAGGCACTCCAATTTATGTGAGATTCAGTCCGTCAAGTACTGGCGTTCAATCTGGAAATATTTCACATACAAGTACAGGTGCAATAGCCAGGTATATTTCAGTTAGTGGTAAAGGAAGTATTACATGTACTCCGGTTAATATCACAACCCAACCGCAGAATCAATCGGTAAATGCGGGAAGTATTGCTACATTTAGTGTAACGGTGAGTGGAGTAGGACCGTTTTCTTACTACTGGTATAAAAATGATAACATTCAAACAAGTACAAGGGATGTCTTATCAACAAGCAGCTCATTTACTACACCTATACTGAATATTGGAGAAGATAGTTATTATTATTGCCTAATAACTAATTGCAATTATACCTATCGAGCCGAAAGCAACAAAGCCTATTTAACTATCAACGACAATAGTACTGCGGTTTCAATTACTTCACAACCTTCCAGCCAAACAGTAACCGAAGGCAGCACAGCAACATTTAGTATATCTGCAAATGGAACAGCTCCCTATACTTACAATTGGTATAAAAACGGAGTGCGGATCACTACAACATACACTTATGATAAGAGTAATACATACATAACACCAACTTTATCAGCGAGTAATAACGGCGATAAATATTACTGCCATATTACAACTTCCAATGGCACTTATCAGGCACAAAGTAACATTGCCAACTTGACGGTCGCCTCAAATGACTTATCTGCACCTCAATTGATAACCTTTTCTCCAAATGGTGAAACAATTATGAACAATCATCCAATCTTCAAAATGTCTTTCAATGAAAGCCTAATACCTGGAGCCGGAGGTTCGTTAAAAGTTTACAAACTTGCGGCAATTGTCCCTGTATTAACGATTCCTATTACTTCTGCCATGATTAGTGGTAACGTTGTTACTGTTAATTATAATACTACAAGTGGTCTTGATAAAAATACAAGATACTATGTTTTAGTTGATGGTTCAGCTCTTAAAGATAATGCGGGAAATGCATTTGCTGGCGTGACCGATGTTTCTGCCTGGAACTTTAAAACTGGTGCAGAATTGTTGACAGGTATTGATTCAAACCAAAATAGTTCACTAAACTTCAACGTTTATCCAAGCCCTGTTACAAATGAATTAACAATTGAAATCAAGGGCAATACAATCCAGTCAAATTTCGAGATTATAAACTCATCAGGTCAGGTTATTTTCAAAGGAACTGTCTTCGAAAAGGCTGTAGTGCAAACATCATCCTTTACTCCAGGTGTTTATTTAATAAAACTTAAATCAGGAAACACGTTTGAATTTAAGAAAATCATTAAATATTAGCTAGTTAACCGATAATGTTCGCTTAAGAACTGACAAGAAACCAATAAAAAGTGGAGACCAGAAACCACTTAAAAAACGGGGCGAACCGAAAAGCCAAAAGAGTAGGATCAGAAATAATTTATACAGGTTATGAAAAAAGCTTTATTCTTATTTATGGTCATTTTGACTGTTGTGATTACATCATGCAGGAAGGATGATAGCATTGATCCAAACAACCTGACAGGTACTACCTGGGCATACAGTACATCGAGTAATGGTGTGAATTATGTAGAGACAATAAAGTTTACAAGTAGGAATAATTGCACTGTCGATGGCGTTTCAACTGGTGCAACAAATTATAATGTATCACTTTCGGGCATCTATACATATGAACCACCCGATATTTATTTTGAATTTCACGTTGAAGGTGCTTCAACACTAATCGGTACAATAAATGGCAACTCATTGATTATAAAAAACTCGGGGGAAACTACTGTGTATATGAAGCAATAGTATAAACAGCGATGTTACGGCGGGTATGCTATATCAACCCCGGCAATGAAAAGGCGAAGATAAAAGTGGAGACCAGAAACCACTATAAAAACGGGGCGACACCGAAAAGCCTTATGAGTAGGGTAAAAAAAAATGTATGAAAAAATTAACCCTTTACGCAATATCAGCTTTCACTGCACTTACAATCCTGTATAGTTGCGAAAAAAACGAACCAACAAATGAACCAGAATCCCCCGAGGTTATCTTGCCGGAGGTTCATGTTGCAGGAATTGGAAGTACTGCCAGCGGCATACAAATAGCGAAATACTGGAAGAACGGAAAAGTCACCAACCTATCGGATGGTACACAAAATAACTTTGCCCTGTCGTTAGCCATGAATGGCAGCGATGTGTATGTGGCAGGTTATGAAAGCAATAGCCTTGTGAAGGTTGCAAAATACTGGAAAAATGGCACAGCTACTTCTTTACCAAGTGCTTCAAAATTCGCTGTTGCAAATTCAGTAACAGTCACCGGAAACGATGTGTATGTTGCAGGAGAAGAACAAATCATTGAGGATGAAATTTTTCTCAAAGGTAGTATTGCCAAATATTGGAAAAATGGAGTGGCCACCAACTTGTCGGATATTAAGAATATGGCGCATGCCACCTCAATAACGCTAAGTGGTAGCGATGTCTATGTTGCAGGAAGTGAAGGTAATGTTGGAAAAGAGATAGCTAAATATTGGAAAAACGGTATATCTACAAACTTGACAGATCCTTTATCCCTTGCAAGAGCCAATTCAATAACAATAAGTGGTAGCGATGTACATGTGGTTGGTTTTGTACAAATCGGGAATAATCCACAAGTAGCAAAATATTGGAAAAATGGCGTAGAGACAAATCTTACCAATGGCGCATTTGCTGCCCAGGCCAATGCAATTGCCCTTAGTGGTAGCGATGTGTATATCACAGGTCAAGAAGAGAATGCCTCAGGAAAATATGTAGCAAAATATTGGAAGAATGGTGTGGCTGTTAACCTTACAAATGGTTCTAACCATGCAATAGCCACATCAATTACTGTAAGTGGAAGTGATATTTATGTGGCCGGTTATGAATATAGATCTGACTGGCCTGAAGGCAGATATTGGAAAAATGGCACAGTCACTAACATAACAGACGGTATTGCGACATCAATTTTTGTAAAATAAAAACTTAAATTACAGGCATCTGCACCATAAACCCAAGCCCATCACATTTAGCTCAATAGCCGAAATCCCAGGCATTAAAAATCCCATTACCGGAAAAGGTTAATGGGATTTTAGTTGATTCGTTGTTCAGCCAAACCGTACTGTTGGATTTCTGGTAAGGATCGGTGCAGGCGACTACGACACGGGTCCTGATGATGATCTAGAAGCATTCGTTTCAGATAAAAAGGAGGGTCTTTCTGTTCGTTGCGTTAAGGATTAGAGAATTCATTTAGTATTGATTGTTATTCAAACACTTATTGTCATTTTAAATAATAAAAGGCCGTTTCATTCACATTGAAACGGCCTTGCTTTTTGGGGCTAAAGTGTTTTACAAACGAAAGAGTACGTTTCGTACACAATTTTTGGAGGTTCATAATAAGCGGTTTACATTTAATAAAAATTAAAATTCACCAACCCTAAAAATTAAAATCATGAAAACGAAAATGTCCACCATCCTTGTTCTGATCCTTTTATTCACCTGCTCGTGCGATTTCTTCGATGATCCTATCGACACCATTGAGAAAAAAAGTTTTGTGGCTGATATCAGCGCAACTTCTGATTTTGATTACCTTGTCTTTTCCGAAACGGATGAATCCTTTCTCGCGGTTGATCAGGAAAATGGTCTCCCGGTTCGCGCAATGTTTAAACCATCTGTTCAATCTGAAGCATATTCCATTTGGTTTGATTGCAATGGCTATCCTGAGAAAATTGTGAAGGATGGTTACATTGTGCTTTTATCAAACTATACCGCTACGAGTTTCGACCTTGCCATTGTTAGTCCCGAAGGTGAAATTTCAGTAATCAGAGAAGTGAATATTCCTGCTGACAAACTGGAATATTCAAAGTTGAAAAGTGTTGATCCATCTGATGTACTGAGATGGACTTCTCATATTATGGGCGTTGTTTCATGCGGTGCCTCCTTGATTGGTGGAACAGCCGCTACCGTTGCCTCCCTTGGAGTTAGCGCCCCGGTTGCGGCAGTATTAATTGGTTTAGGATGTGGCTCAACCGCCTTGAGCATTGCCACAGAATTTATTTCAGATGAGCAAATAGCCGACATTACTGGAATGTCAGCAAAAGAATTGGAAAATTTCTTGACTGTTATACATTGTACAGTAGGTGATTTGACAACTTGTATAGAAAGTTCACTTGGTATATTCATGGCAACCGCCGCTGATATCGTGGAATACCACGAAGAAGAAATAAAGTTGGCACAAGGATCGCTGGAGGGTGGTTATGGCGATATCCAGGTAACACTGAGCTGGGATTCTTCCGCCGATATAGACCTGTACGTGCAGGATCCCATGGGTGAATGGATCTGGTACAAGCACAAAAATTCTCAATCAGGGGGCTGGTTGGATGTTGATGACAGAGATGGTTTTGGACCCGAAAACATTTTTTGGGGGAAAAACGTGTCCCCAACCGGAAATTACCAAGTTTATGTAAAGCATTTTGAGGGCGGTAGTGCAAACTTCTCAGTTCTGGTCCAGGCTTATGGACGGACCAAACAATACAAAGGATTTATTTCACCCGGAGGGAAAACTTATATCACCGAATTCTCAAAAACATTTTTGAAAAGTGGGAAAATTCAACCTGATGGTATTGAATTACCAAGTCTCAGAAAAAATTAAGATTTGTCAAAATAATGCAACCAGTTAATATGTAAGAATTTATAAACAATCTAAAAATAGCAATCATGAAAAATTCAGTCTTAACAATCGCAGCAATAGTACTTTTAGTTGCTTTATTTTCAAATGCATATAGTCAGAATTCCAATGGAGAAAGTGAAAAAAAAGGATCAGATAAGAAGCACAACGTTTGGTTTGGAATTAGGGGAGGAATGGATTTGGAAACTCCCACGATTGACACTGAAGAGATCAAATCTCAGTTAAACTCTAATTATCAGTTTGGTGTATTCATGAGGTTGGGGAAGAAGTTGTTCATACAGCCGGAAGTTTATTATGCAGTCAGAAATGAAAAATTATCATTCGCACAGGCACCATTTGAAGAAAAGGTGATGGTAAATTCGTTAAAAATTCCGGTTCTTTTGGGTATTAGAATAATCAATCTGGGTGTCGTTAACGCACATGTGATGGCAGGGCCAATGGCAACAATGTTTCTTAGTCAAAGCCATACAGAACATGAAATTGAAAGATCAGAATATGAATACAAGGTTCAACTGGGTGGGGGAGTTGACATTTTAGGATTTGTCACAATCGACGTTCGTTATTGTGTCAATTTGAATGACAATATAAAAGAAGAGTTAAATCAATTAAGATTGAATGATGGAGTTAATGTTACTTTGGGTTTGAAATTCAGATAGTAAATTAGAGTGAATGAAAGTTGAAATAAGGATTTACATTTTGCACAAATAAAAAGGAGCCCGTAAAAGCTCCTTTTCTAATTCTGTCAGTTGACCAACTTCAAACTTTAAACTTTTGACTTTAAACTTTGAACTTGTTTTAATACCTGTAATGATCCGGTTTGTATGGTCCTTCCGCAGAAATTCCCAAATATTCCGCCTGATCGGGTGTTAAAATAGTCAGTTTTACGCCTAGTTGTTCAAGGTGTAAACGCGCAACTTCTTCGTCGAGGTATTTTGGCAAACGGTAAACATCTACCGGATAATCTTTCTTCCAAAGTTCGAGCTGTGCCAGTGTTTGGTTGGTGAACGAGTTCGACATTACAAACGATGGGTGGCCGGTGGCACAACCTAGGTTTACCAAACGTCCTTCAGCAAGCAGGAAGATAGAATGCCCATCGGGATAAGTGTATTTATCGACCTGAGGTTTGATATTCGTTTTACGGATGCCAGCCCATTTTTCGAGGCGTACAACCTGAATTTCATTGTCGAAATGGCCGATGTTACATACAATTGCCTGATCTTTCATGGCAGCCATGTGTTCTCCGGTGATAATATCCTTGTTGCCGGTAGTGGTCACAAAAATGTTTCCTTCCGAAACGGCATCGTCCATTGTTTTCACTTCAAAACCTTCCATGGCAGCCTGAAGTGCGCAAATCGGATCAATTTCGGTCACAATTACACGGGCTCCGTAACTTCGCATTGAGTGGGCACAACCTTTGCCAACATCGCCGTAACCAGCCACAATCACCACTTTCCCGGCAATCATTACATCCGTTGCACGTTTAATTCCATCGGCCAGCGATTCGCGGCAGCCATAAAGGTTGTCAAATTTTGATTTGGTTACCGAATCGTTCACGTTGAAAGCAGGAAACAACAGTTTGCCTTCATTTTTCATTTGGTACAAACGGTGAACTCCTGTAGTCGTTTCTTCTGAAACACCTTTGATCAAAGGCGCCTGACGGCTCCAACGCTGAGGATCGAAAGCCAGTACTTCTTTTAAAGCATTGTTCAGCTCAATTTCATCTTCTGCGTCAACAGGCAGGTCTAGAATAGATGGATTTCTTTCCGCTTCATAACCGCGGTGAATCATCATCGTAGCATCACCTCCATCGTCAACGATCAAATTTGGTCCGAGGCCGTCGCCAAAATCGAGTGCACGCTCGGTACACCACCAGTATTCGGCCAGCGATTCGCCTTTCCATGCAAAAACCGGAATTCCGGCAGCAGCAATGGCAGCGGCAGCATGATCCTGTGTGCTGAAAATATTACAACTTGCCCAGCGCACTTCAGCGCCGAGTTCTACGAGTGTTTCAATCAATACCGCGGTTTGTATGGTCATGTGGAGCGAACCCATGATGCGCGAACCTTTCAACGGTTTGGCTGCGGAATATTTTTTCCTGACAGACATCAGTCCGGGCATTTCTTTTTCTGCAATTTCAATCTCTTTCCGACCGAAGGCTGCTAGCGATATATCTGCAACTTTATAAGTCGTTTGTTCCAGTGTTATTGTTGTCATTTCTGAAATTAATATTAGAGTGCGAAGTTAATTAAATGGATATATTTTTAGTATTAATGTATGTTAACAATCCTTTTTCCTGAATGTTGAGATCTTGTGGTTTATTCCGGTTTCTGAAAAAATGCAATGGTATCCGTTTTATCTTTTACTAACTGATCTTTCAAAGCATCAATCGACAAAAATTTCTGCTCTTCCCTGAGTTTTTTGAAAAATACCAGTTCAATGGATTCGCCATAGATGTCTGATTCAAAATCGAATATGTGAACTTCAATGCTCCGGTTATCAGCATTGTTGTTAACAGTTGGCCGGCTTCCAATGTTCAGCATTCCATTAAATTTCTGGTTCTTCACAGTTATTTCAACTGCATATACACCATACCCGGGAATAATTTTATCGGGATCTGAAGCCTGAATGTTGGCGGTTGGAAACTGAATTTTTCGCCCGAGTTTTTGTCCTTCAACAACAGTACCGTGCAGTGTGAACGGATATCCCAGAAACGCATTGGCTGCATCAAAATCTCCTTTCTGAATGGCTTCGCGAATTTTCGTTGAACTGATTTGGGATTCGTTCATCAGTAGTACATCCAGTTTCTCGATTTCAAATTCATGGCGTTCGGCACATTTTTTCAGAAATTCAAAATCGCCCTGCCGGTTCTTTCCGAATTTGTGATCGTAACCAACTACCAGAAATTTGGTATGTATCTGGCCAACCAGCACTTGTTCAACAAATTCTTCATAAGTCAGTTTCGAAAATTCAGTGGTGAAAGGATAAATTATCAGGTGATCGATACCGGATTGCTCAAACAAGACGATCTTTTCTTCCAGAGTAGTTAAAAGGCGCAAAGTGGTTTCGCCCGGAGCAACTACTTTACGCGGGTGCGGATCGAACGTGAAAATAACAGATTCCCCGTTGATTGTTTTTGCCAGATCGTGCAGCCTGGCTATGATTTTTCGGTGTCCCAAATGAACTCCATCGAAGGTTCCGATTGTCAGAACAGGGTTTTGGGCATGGAAACTATTTAGGTTTCGGTGTATCTTCACAAATTGAAGGATTAAAATTCGGGTCAAAAATAGTTATTTAAGGTGGCAATATTGAAAAAGGAACAACCGTTCGGTTGAAATTATTATTTTTATGCCCTCCAATTATTGTAAAAAGTAGTACTGTGAAAAAAATATTTCTGATTTTACTTGTTCTTGCAGCGTTTATTTCTGCCTGCAAAAAACCAAATGGATTCGTTATTAGCGGAAAAATTACCAATGCCGAAGAGAAATATCTCTATCTGGACGAGTTGAAAGTAGCTGCTAGTGTACCGATCGATTCGGTGAAAATAAAAAAGGATGGGTCTTTTGAATTCAAAGGAAAAATCAATTATCCAAATTTTTTTCTGTTGCGCCTTACTGACCAGAATTTTCTGACTCTGTTGGTCGATACAACCGAGAAGATTACCGTTTATGGCGATGCTGCAAATTTCTCACGCGACTATATCGTTGAAGGATCACCAGGCTCATTGCTGGTTCAGGAATTGAATAACCGGCTTACAGTGACAAAGCACAAGCTGGATTCCATCCGTTCGAGATTGATTGTATTCAGAACACGTGAAGGTTATGGCGCGGAGAAGGTCAGGTGGGAGCAGGAATTGATTGATATTAAAAAAAGTCAAATACAATATTCAACCGATTTTGTTCAGAAACATCCTTTTTCGATGGCATCGGTGCTGGCTCTTTATCAGAAGTTTGACGACTCAAATTATGTAGTCCAGGATTTGCAATCGTTAAAAGTTGCTGCATCGGCGTTGAACTCTGTATTTCCAAAATCGGAGCATGTGAAAGCATTGTATGCCAATACGATGAGGTTGATGGCTGATGAGAAAAACAGCAAACTAAGGGAGTTCATTAAAGAACATGGTACAAACTCGCCTGATATCAATTTGCCAGATTACAACGGGAAGGACATTTTACTCTCATCACTTCGCGGAAAGATTGTGTTGATTCAGTTCTGGTCGGCCAAAGACCGTGCTTCGCGGATTCAGAATGAAGCCTTAACGGAACTTTACAGCAAATACAAATCGCGGGGTTTCGAGATTTATCAGGTAAGTGTTGATAACGAGCGAAATGCATGGATTGATGCCATTGAGCAGGACGGAATGAATTGGATAAATGTTGGCGATATGAAAGGTAGTGTGTCGGCTTTGCATAACTATAATGTACAGAAAATTCCTTCAAACTATATTCTTGATAAAGAGGGGAATATTGTTGCAAGAGACATACAAGGGCCGGAACTTGACAAGCTGATCGGCAAACTTTTCAGATAATGAAGTCTCAGGATAAAAAGGCATATTTTGTATCTGATGTTCATTTAGGCGCTCCCGCTTTAAATAACAATAAAGAGCGCGAACTGGCCTTTGTAAGCTGGTTGAATGAAATTAAACACGATGCATCGCACTTGTTTCTGATGGGCGATATCTTCGATTTCTGGTTCGAATACAAAACGGTTGTTCCGCGCGGATTTACCCGTACTTTGGGTAAAATTGCCGAAATTTCTGATTCCGGAGTCGAAGTACATTTTTTTACAGGAAATCACGATGTCTGGGTTTTTGATTACCTGCCGCAGGAACTGGGAATGATTTTGCACCGCGACGAATTCAAAACAGAACTTGGAGAAAAGAAATTTTTTCTGGCGCATGGAGATGGTCTCGATTTGTCGGACAAAGGTTATTTATTCCTGAAAAAAATGTTTACCAGCAAAATGCTTCAATGGATGTTTGCCCGGATCCATCCCAACTTTTCACTTTCTTTTGGTCATCGTTGGTCAAAACATTCCAGAATTTCAAAAGGTATTTCCGGCGAAAGTTTTAAGGGTGCAAATAAGGAAGGAATGTTTATTTTTGCAGAATCAATTCTCCAGACTGAAAAGTTTGATTTTTTCATTTTCGGGCACCGGCACATCATGGTGGATTGCCCAATTGGTGAAAATAGTCGTTTTATCAACCTGGGCGACTGGATCAACCACTTTTCTTACGGGGTATTCGATGGGAAAGAATTTGAATTAAAACAATTTAATTATCAAGGCCCGCGTGGCCACTGAAAATAGTATTATGACAAAACGGGTATATACAAAAATTGTTGGAACAGGAAGCTATATTCCTTCACGTGCGATTGGGAACGATTATTTCAGGAATTATACTTTTTTTAATTCCAAAACCAAACTGCCACTGGAAAAAACCAATGACGAGATCATTCAGAAATTCAAGGAAATAACCAACATCAGCGAACGCCGCTGGATTACTGACGACCTGTTAAATTCTGATATGGCTGCTCTGGCTGTTAAGGATGCGTGCGAATCGGCAAATATTGATCCTGAAACACTTGATTTCATAATCGTTGGACATAACTACGGTGATGTAAGTCCTGGTTCAACTCAGGTTGACCTTCTTCCCAGCCTTGCAAACAAAGTTAAAGCAAAGCTGAATATTCAAAATCCGGCTTGTATCTGTCACGATATTATTTCTGGTTGTCCAGGCTGGACACAGGGAATGATTGTTGCCGATGCCTATATCCGTAGCGAAACATATACAAGAGGTGTTGTGGTAGGTTCTGATGTCCTTTCGCGAATCTCCGATCCGCACGACCGTGATACGATGATTTATGCCGACGGAGCTGGAGCAACCATTGTGGAAGCTTTTGAAAGTGAAGCACCTACCGGAATACTTTCCCATTCAAGCAGGTCGGATTCAGTAAACTACTGGAACTTGCTGACAAATGGCGATTCCTTTAACCCTGACCTCAACGGAAACCTTCAATATATAAAGATGGCCGGGCATAAATTGTATGTATATGCTATCAGTTATGTTCCGGAAGTAGTGAAACAAAGTATTGAAAAGGCCGGTTTACAGCTGAGCGACATTAAAAAAGTATTGATTCATCAGGCGAATGAGAAAATGGATGAAGTCATTCTGAAGAACGTTTTCAAACTTTATGACGAAAAAAATATTCCGGAAGGCATTATGCCGATGAGCATCGAGAAACTTGGAAATTCGTCGGCAGCAACGGTTCCAACTTTGCTCGATTCAATACTGAAAGGCCGTATGGAAGGTCAGGCCATCAACAAAGGCGACTACATTATTTTGTGTTCGGTGGGTGCAGGAATGAACATCAATTCGATTGTTTATAAAGTGTAACCCTAATAAATTGACTATGAGCAAACAACTAAATCGCAGAACTTTCCTCACACAAGTATCGGCAGCCACAATTGTAACCGGACTATCATCGTTCCCTTTTATCTCGATTGCCAAATCTGTAAATCAGCAGAAGAAACTGGGCATTGCCCTGGTTGGTCTGGGCTATTATTCAACCGGATTACTGATGCCGGCACTGGAACAAACCCAACACGTTAAGCTGGTTGGTCTGGTAACCGGCACTCCTGAAAAAGCCAAAAAGTATGGCGAAAAATACAATATCCCGAAAGAGAACATTTATAATTACCGGAATTTCGATGAAATAGCTTCGAATCCTGCCATTGATGTGGTTTATATCGTTCTTCCAAACAGTATGCACAAAGAATATACGATTCGTGCGGCAAAGGCAGGAAAACATGTGATTTGCGAAAAACCGATGGCCATGGATGCTGCTGAATGCCGCGATATGATTGGTGCCTGCGAAAAAGCCGGCGTATCGCTTTCAATTGGGTACCGTTTGCATTACGAGCCTTATACCCAACGCATTATTCAAATGGCTAAAGAAAAACCATTTGGAGAAATATTTATGGTTCATGCTTCTGCAGGCTTCAGGATGGGTCGGCCAACTGAGAACTGGAAGGCGAAAAGTTTATTGGGTGGTGGTGCTATTATGGACATGGGGCCATATCCTTTGCAGGCCGCACGCTATGCCACCGGACTTGAACCAATTGCTGTTACTGCCCAGCAATTCAATACCGATCCCAAAGTTTTCGATGGTGTGGATGAAACCACCACTTTTCAGCTCGAGTTTCCGGGTAATATTATAGCCAATTGTTCAACCTCATTTGCATCCAATGTTAATTTCCTGAATATTAATGCACAAAAAGGAGAATATGGTCTCAATCCATTCAGCGGATACGGTGGTCTTCATGGATATTTACCTAATGGGGAGACTTTTGATTTTCCGGTTATGAATCAGCAAGCCAACCAAATGGACGAAATGTGTCTGTCGATAATGGATAAACGTCCATCCAAAACACCCGGAGAAGAAGGTTTGCGCGACATGGTGATCGTTGATGCTATGCGTAAATCCGTTAGAAAAGGAGGCAAGCGCATAATTCTGTAATGGACTTCATTTCTTTTTCTACCTTCTGAATTTTACAATTCATCCATCTTTTCCGACGGTTCAGTAACTGTTTTTTTGAGTAGTGCCGGCTTTGTTTCACTTTTGAATCGTGAAACATGCAGAAGTCGGATACATGAAAACAATCTTTTATATCTTCTTATTTTTATTTTGCCTGAATGGTTTTTCACAGACGGTGATTACTGGAAAAGTTATTCAGGAAAAAGGCGAACCAATGCCCGGTGCCAATGCCTATTTGCATGGAACTTACGATGGAACTTCTTCCGGAGAAGATGGTGAATTCAAATTCAGGACATCCAAAACCGGGCAGCAAACATTGCAGGTGGAATTTATGGGATACGAGCCTTTTTCACTGAAAGTTGAATTAAAAGGCGATACGATCCGGTTGAATGTCAAGCTGAAAGAAGCATTTAATGAGCTAAATGCAGTAACCATCACTGCCGGAACATTCGAAGCAAGCGATAAAAAACAAGCAGTAACCATTACGCCAATCGACATGGTGACCACTGCAGGTGCGGTTGGCGATGTGTATGGCGCTTTGCAGTCGTTACCCGGAACCACTGTTAACGGCGAATCGGGTCGCTTGTTTGTAAAAGGCGGTGACAGTGAAGAATCGCAAACTTACATCGACGGTTCGCTGGTGTCGGTTCCCTACAATTCGTCAGCGCCCAATCTGGCCACCCGTGGGCGGTTCAATCCGTTCATGTTTAAAGGAACGATTTTCAGCACCGGAGGATATTCTGCCGAATATGGTCAGGCTCTTTCATCGGTTTTGCTGCTCAGCACCAACGATATGCCCGCCGAAGATCAGCTTGACTTGTCATTTCTGTCGGTTGGCGTTGAAGTTGCCGGTACAAAAAAATGGAATTCAGGAGCAGTTACCGGAACTTTGGCTTACAACAATCTTCAGCCATACATGAGCCTTGCACCTCAGAATTACGATTGGGTAAAAGCTCCTGAATCGGCTACCGGTGCAGTGAGCGTCAGGCAAAAGACAAGCAAAACGGGCATGTTCAAGTTCTATTCGAGTTTCGATAACGGCAGTTTTACGCTCAGTCAGCAAAATTTGGATGCAGGTGGGACACTTATCGACTACAAACTTGACAATGGCAATCAGTTTATGAACGCCTCGTGGAACGACAAGCTGGGTGAAAAGTGGGCGGTCAGCACTGCCGCATCGTTCACCAACAATACCGATGATATTCAGTTCGAACAGACCACCGTTGCCGAACAGATTCAGGGAACTCACCTGAAAAGTGTGTTTTCGTATCCGTTCAGCGAAAAATTTATCCTGAAATTTGGTGGTGAATTGTTCTCGAAGAAATTCTCTCAAAATGTACAAATGCCCAACGAAACGCATGATAACAACTTTACCAATAACACTTTTGCCGGATTTACTGAAGCGCAGGTGTATGCTTCGAACAAATTCGTAACCCGCATTGGTGGTCGCGTTGAATATTCGGATTACCTGAATAGTTTCACTGTTTCTCCTCGATTTTCTGCGGCTTACAAAATCACGGATAAAAGCCAGTTTTCGGCAGCCTACGGTTGGTTTTACCAGAATCCGGTGGACGATTACCTGCTTTACACCGATTTGCTGAAACCCGAACGGGCCGATCATTATACCTTTAGTTTTCAGTCGTCGGTAAACAGCCGCACAATCAGAGTTGAGTTGTATCGTAAAGATTACAAGGATTTGGTGAAGCTTACAGGCGGCGAATTTTACCTGCCAACCAGCTACAATAACTCCGGAAATGGTTATGCCAATGGTCTCGATTTGTTCTGGAGAGATAAAAAAACGATCAAAAATGGCGACTACTGGATTTCGTATTCGTATTTAGATACCAAACGCGATTACCGCAATTTTCCAGAGGAAGCGATTCCAACTTTTGCCAGCAAACACAATTTTTCAATGGTTTACAAACACTGGTTCGGTAACCTGAGATCGTTGGCCGGCGCCAATTTCAGGTATTCATCGCCCCGTGTTTTTAATGATCCCAATTCGGCCACATTTAATGGTGAAAAGATGCTGGCCTACCGGAGTTTGGATTTAAGCTGGAGTTTTTTGTACCGGCAACACATCATTATTTATGCTGCTGCAACGAATGTGCTCGATTTTAAGAATGAATTTGGACAGCGGTACAGCAATAATCCCGATACAAATGGTCGTTTTCAGGGAGCCGCCATTCAACCCGGTTCGAACCAGTTTTACGTGTTGGGCTGTTTCATTACCCTGACCCGAAAAGGAAATGCAAACCAGTTGGATAAGATTGAATAGGAAGAAAGCCTCCCCCAACCCCCTCCAAAAGAGGGGGCTTAAGGCACTATGATTGTGGAATATTTTGCTTTGATATCGAATTAGTTATATAGTGTAAATTTACAACTGGCTTCTTTTTTTAGCCCTCCCCTTCGGGGAGGGTTTGGGAGGGGCTTTTAAATTAAAACAATCATGAAAAAGATCATTTTATCACTTGCAGTAGTGTTGATTAGTTTGGTTTCTATGGCTCAAAAGCCGGAGTATTATCAGGCCATGGGCGAATCGCTCGGGCAGTATGCAAACTGTCAAAGTGTTGCCGACTTTCAGGAGTTGGGCAATAAGTTTCAGATGATTGCCGCTGCCGAAAAAAGCGAATGGCTGCCTTTGTATTACCATGCCAATTGTTACATCATCATGAGTTTTATGGAACAGGATGCGACTAAAAAAGATGGTTACCTGGATGTTGCCGAAAAATCGGTCACTTCAATGCTTGAAATGGTTCCTGCCGAATCGGAAGCCTTTACATTGAAGGCATTTTATCTGGTGGGGCGTTTGGTGGTAAACCCAATGGAAAGAGGGCAGGAGTACTCCGGACTTTCAGGTCAGGCTCTTGGCAAAGCCCTGGCTTTGGATGCCACCAACCCACGGGCTCAGTTGTTGCAGCTTCAAATGGACATGGGTTCTGCTCAATATACCGGCCAGGATCCAAAATCATTCTGCCCAAAAGCGAAAGAATTGCTGGCCAACTGGGATAATTTTAAACCCAAATCGCCCATTCATCCCAACTGGGGAAAAGATCAGGCAGAAGGAGTTGTGAAAGGCTGCGAATAGGAAAGTGTTCAGTCGCAGTATTCAGTCTCAGTGTTCAGATCTGGCCACTTAAAGATGAAGCGCCGGAGTGGCACGGAGTAATAGGAATTTTCAAACCTATGAAAACGAAGATTACTATTTTAATGAGTATCTGGAGTGTACCCAAGTTATCATTTGCCGTCTGCTTCAGCTGACGGATAAATTGATGATCGCGGCCAATGGCTTTAGCCACAATATTTTGGGCTAAAGCCCATAATCACTGCTCATTCAACCCGTTGCCTAAAGGCGAACGGCAAAGGATATCTTCACGCTATTCAACTGTATAGTTACATAGCCGGATACTCATTCTATTTAATAATCCGGATCAGAAGCTGACGAGCTTCTGATCCGGATTAATCTTTACTTTTACAAAACGATCGAAAATATAAATCAATTCCCAGATGACTCCGTTCAGGTTTGGAAATAAGCCCGTTAGTTTACTGATCTTTATTCTGGCAAATGTCGGTTTGAGTTTCTTCATACTTTTTCTTTTTATGACAGGTGCGCTGAAAGATTGGCAGACTTTCCTGATCGGTTTCCTCTGGACATTCAGTATCTGCATTACGCAATGGACAGGAATTCAATGGATTCATGGTTACATCGACCGAAAAATTTCATGGATTGATACTCCGGTAAAAAAAACATTTGTCCAGATAATTACATTTCTTGTTTATTCCACTAGTGCATTTATTCTGGTTCAGTTCTTCAATTTTTACGTATGGCGGAGCATTTTACCTTCTGAATCGTGGGGCTGGATCATCAAGTCGGTTCCATATACCTTGCTGATTTCATTTATTATTTCGCTGATATTTACTGCAATTGGTTTCTTTCAGGCATGGAAACGATCCTTTGTTCAGGCCGAAAACTTAAAAGTAGAAATGCTGGCTTACAAATACGAATCGCTCCGGAACCAGATTAACCCGCATTTTCTTTTTAACAGCCTGAATGTGCTGAGCGATCTGGTGTACGACGATCAGGCGATGGCCATAAAGTTTATTCAGCAAATGAGCGATTTGTTCCGTTATGTGCTCGATAGCCGCGATAAAGAGCTGGTTCCGCTGAAAGATGAACTAGAATTTATCCGTTCGTACACTTTTATGCTGAAAACCCGTTTCGAAGAAAAACTGAAGATTGAAATTGATGTTGATCCCAACGCAGAAGATTACATCGTGCCCATGAGTCTCCAGTTGCTGATTGAAAACGCGGTGAAGCACAATGAGGTTTCCGAGGCATTTCCACTGCGGATTTCAATCCGGAAAAACGCTGATTCGCTGGAAGTGGAAAACAATGTGCAACCAAAAAACGCGGGCGACGATTCGATAAAAACCGGTCTGAAAAACATCACCCAACAATATGCTTTTTTCTCCGAAAGACCCATCAAAATTATTACTTCGGATGAACGGTTTTTGGTGAGATTGCCCATTTTAAAGAGAATGGAAAAATGAAGATCATCATTTTAGAAGACGAAACCCGTGCCGCCAATCACCTTGAGCGGTTGCTCGCCAAAGTTGCTCCCAACATGACGGTGGCTGCCCGCCTCGAATCGGTACGCGATGGCTTGAAGTATTTGCAGAATAATCCGGAGCCTGACCTGATTTTCTCCGATATCCAACTGGCCGACGGACTGAGTTTCGAGATTTACAAAAAGGTTTCCGTTCGATGCCCGATTATTTTTACCACGGCTTACGACCATTATGCCATCGAAGCTTTCCAGACCAATGGCATTGACTATTTATTGAAACCGATTGAAGAAGAACGACTGCGACAATCCATCGAAAAGGCACGCCATTTTTCGCCCGGACTGGTACTGGAAAAACTTCTGGCACTGAACAATCCCACTTCAGAAAAAGCTTACAAATCGCGGTTTATGGTGAAAGTGGGCGACAAAATAAAAAGCGTTCCGGCCGATGATATTCTGGTATTTTACAGTCAGGAGAAAGCCACTTTTATTCGCACTACCGATGCCCGTACCTATTGCATCGACTATGCGCTCGACCAGTTGGAGCCAATGCTCGACCCTGAAAAATTCTTCCGCATTAACCGCAAATACATCGTTTCCATCGACGCCTGCACCAACATTCTGGCATGGACCAACTCCCGCCTCCGCCTGAAAATTGAGGGAATCGATGATTCCGATATCATTGTCGCCAGGGAAAGGGTGGTGGAGTTTAAGAACTGGCTGGATAAGTAAAGTGAAAATCTGTATCTTTGGAAAAAGATTAGCTATGAGAGCATTTAAATTTAATACGAGGATTTCCGAAGATGGAACAATTCATCTGCCTTTTACTCCTTCTCTTTTTAATAGGGAGGTAGAACTAATTGTTGTCCCAAAATTTGAGAAAAAGAGCATTAAAAAGGCAGGAAGGGCGTTTGTTGAGAAATGGGCAGGATTTTTAAAATCAAATGATACCGACTCTTCCAAATTTGATTACCTATCAGAGAAATATAAATGATAAAAGCTCTTATCGATACCAATGTCATTCTGGATATAGCTCTTAAACGAGAACCGTTTTTTGAATATTCTTCCATGATTTTGATAAGATTGATGATCAAATTTTGGAAGGATACATTACTGCTTCCTCAGTCACTGATATTTATTACATTGCCAGCAAACAAAAAGACAAATTGCAGGCGCGTAAATTTCTTATTAGCCTGATTCAAATTCTTGAGGTAATTGGGATTGATAAAGATATTGTTATTCAAGCATTGGAAAGCGACATGCCTGATTTTGAAGATGCAATTCAGGTGTTTGCTTCAAAGATGAATTCAATTGATTTAGTCATTACCAGAAATGTCCCGGATTTCGAATTAAGTGGTCTTAAAGTAATGACCCCACAGGTATTTATTCAGGAATTGGATATTTTATATTGACCTTCCCAAACAAAAAATTCCACCCTTCACTCGAAGAATGGAATCCTATTTAATCTGTGTTTATCCTGGTGTTCTTAGTGGTAAAATCTTATTCGATCTCTGCAAAATACTTGTAAAACAACGGTATCGTTCGAATCCCATTAAAGAACTGTTCCAGCGGGAAGTTTTCATTGGGTGAATGGATGGCATCAGATTCCAAGCCAAATCCCATCAAAATGGTTTTGATTCCCAGTATCTGCTCGAAGGTGGAAATAATTGGGATACTTCCACCGCTGCGAACCGGAACAGGCCGTTTGCCATACACATCCATGTAGGCTTTTTCGGCAGCCTTATAGGCAGGAACGTCGATGGAGCAACCATAACCGTATCCGCCATGCAAATAAGTGACTTCAACTTTAACCGATTTCGGAGCAATGCTTTCGAAATGCTCTTTAAACAGAACTTCAATCTTTTTGTGATCTTGATTGGGAACCAAACGACACGAAATTTTCGCGAAAGCTTTTGATGGCAAAACTGTTTTTGCCCCTTCGCCCATGTATCCGCCCCAAATTCCGCAAACATCAAAAGTTGGACGAATGCCGGTACGTTCGTTGGTGGAATAACCAACTTCTCCTGAAACTGCTTCGACTCCAATTGATTCCTTGTATTTTCCAAGATCGAACGGAGCTTTGGCCAGCATCGCCCGTTCTTCATCAGAAACCTCTACCACATCATCGTAAAATCCGGGAATGGTGATGCGTCCATATTGGTCGGTCATTTGGGCAATCATTTTCGCCAAAACGTTGATCGGGTTGGCCACTGCGCCGCCAAATAATCCGGAATGCAAATCTTTATCGGGACCGGTAACTTCCACCTGCCAGTAAGAAAGTCCGCGCAATCCGGTGGTGATCGACGGCATATCAGGAGCAATCATTGAGGTATCCGAAACCAAAATGATATCGGCTTTCAGCATTTCTTTATTTTCTTCGCACCATTTGCCAAGGTTGGGCGATCCGATTTCCTCTTCACCTTCAATCATGAACTTCACGTTGCAGGGAAGTGTATTCGTTTTTACCATCAGCTCAAAAGCTTTGGCGTGCATAAAACTCTGGCCTTTGTCGTCGTTGGCGCCACGGGCCCATATTTTTCCATCGCGGATTTCAGGCTCAAATGGAGGGGTAGTCCACAAGTTGAGCGGATCAACTGGCATCACGTCCATGTGGGCATAAATTAGCACGGTTGGTTTGGCCGGATCAATGATCTTCTCGCCGTAAGTTACCGGATTTCCGTCTGACTCAAATACTTCGGCGCGGTCGGCACCGGCATCCATCAGTAGTTGTTTCCAGTAAACAGCCGCCTGGTACATTTCAGGCTTGTTGGCTGCAATCGAACTGATTGACGGGATCCGGATAAGACCAAACAATTCGTCCAGAAATCGGTCTTTGTTTTCTTCAATGTATTTTTCGATGTGTTCCATGGGAATAAAAAATTAGTTATCGTTGTTGTATTTGTTGTCAATGTTGGTAAAAATAGTTATTCAGATTTGCCTGATACATGAATTTTTTCAGACTTACGGATTTCTGCACTGAATTACGGAGATTGTAAATAGTAAATCGTCCAATCGTAAATGAATTAAACAGTCGCTCTCACAAATTGTTGCTGGTATTCGCCCGGCGTGTGTCCGGTTTGCCGCTTAAACATCCGGTTGAAATTCGATAGGTTGTTGAACCCGCACTCGAAGCATATCTGCGAAATAGACAAATGATGTTCAATCAGTAGTTTACAGGCATAACCAATGCGCATTTCATTCACAAAAAAGATAAATCCTTTCCCTGTTTTTTCCTTGAAATAGCGACAAAAAGCCACGGTTGACATGCCAATCCTAGCTGCAATTTCATCCTGTGTAATTTTTCTCTGATAGTTGGTGTTTATAAAATGCATGATTTTGTCGAGGCGGCTGTTCAGTTCAGTATGATCTTCAAGCTGATAGGCACTGCTGGCAAGTATTCTGTAATTCGCGGTTCGGGCCATGGTGTCCATCAGTTGGATAAAATACAACATCCGTTCAAGTCCTTTCATTTTTAACATCCGTTTAAGCATTTTCCCGATCTTCTCATTGCCTTGCTGCGGAAAATGAATTCCTCTCGCCGCCATTTTTAACAGTTCGTTGATCTTGTGAAATTCGGGATATGTATTTATTTCGTCCCTGAAAAAATCCTTGTGAAACTGAACCACAATGGCATTCACATGCATATTTTCTGTTCCTGAAGGATTGTCTTCACTTTTCCAGAAGTGCGGAAGATTGCTGCCCATCAATGTCAGGTCGCCCTCACCAAAAGGTTCAACACTGTCGGCAACAAAGCGTTTTCCTGAACTTTTTAGGATATACACAATCTCGAATTCGCTGTGAAAATGCCACGGATAGGTAAAATGAGGAAAGTCGTCCCATTTAACTTTCAGCATCGTACGCGGCGGAAAGCTGACTTGCTCGTGCATTATCTTCATTGGGGTACTTTTTAAGTCGTGCTAAAATAGTACTAATTGTGATTAAAATAGTACTGGTATTTGTGTCGTGAAACAGCTATTTTTGATTTTGCCAGTCGCTAGCAACCAGCTGCAAGCAACTGGCAAAAGAGCAACTCTTTAAATGTATAGAATCCTAACAATACTAAATCAACATGACAAACGAACAATGGAACTTGCTGGTTGATGTTGTCAACCGAAAACACATTGGGTCTGCGCCTGTTGGCTTCATTATCGACTCCCCCTGGCTGCCTGGCTGGGCGGGCATTTCAACACTCGATTATTACGCCAGCGGCAAGCAGTGGTTCGAAACCAACAAAAAAGTCATCGAAACTTTTTCTGAAACCATTTTTCTTCCCGGTTTCTGGTCGGAATATGGCATGTGCAGCGAACCCTCCGCCTTTGGAGCCAAACAGGTTTGGTACGAAATTAATTTGCCACACGCCGATAAAACCATTCATTCGATAGGAGACATTGCAGCGATTAAAAAACCCAACCCGAAACTGGATGGTTTGTTGCCGTTTATCATTCAACGCCTGAAGGAATTTGAACCTTCCATCAATGAAATGGGTCATGAAATAAAATTTGCCATTGCTCGCGGATCGCTGAATATCGCCACTTTCCTGATGGGAACCACGGAATTTATGATGGCGCTGATGATGAATCCTGAAGAAGCCCACCAACTGCTGAAAGTCATTTCAGAATTTACGGTTGACTGGCTGCGGCACCAGAAAGAACAGTTCCCATCGATTGAGGGAATTCTGGTTTTGGACGACATCGTTGGTTTTGTTGGCGAAGACGAGTGTCGCGAATTTGTGGTACCCTACCTGACTCCGATTTTTGCAGCCTTCGAAACCAAAATCCGCTTTTTTCACAACGATGCTCAAGGTTTAATAAGTACGCCATTCCTGAAGGAAATAGGCGTTAATTTGTTTAATTTTAGCTTCGAACATTCCATCAACGAAATTCGCGAACTGGCCGGACCGGAAGTAGCACTTTTAGGAAACCTTCCTCCGCGTGATGTGCTGGCAGCCGCTACTCCTGAAGAAGTAAAGGCTCAAACCGAACAAATGTGGAACGAAGTTCAGGATAAAAAGGGCATCATCTGGTCGTGTGGCGGCGGAGTTCCGCAAAACGTGCCTACTGAAAACATGCAGGCATTTGTTGAAACCATAAAGAAGCTGGAAGAAGCATAGTGCATGGAGCAAGGGGCAGAAATTTACTATTGGACGATTGACCATTGACCATTTGAAATCCAAAAAACCGGACTTATGAAGCTCGTTGCATTACATTTAAATAGTAAAAAAGTCGATGAAAAATAACCACATAGACACATAGTTCACATAGAAAAATAGTAACTATGTTTTCTATGTGCCTATGTGGTTTAAAAATAATATCATGAAACGAACATGCCGTTGAATAAATTTTAAAGGTGGCGGCGCAAAAAGAGAATGAAAATAAATGTTCCATGTGGATGCTTTCTGGTGTGTGAGTTCCATGAGAACGCTTAATAATCAATTAACTAATAACGATATTTTCGAATGAAAATCATATCCATATTTATTGCCGTTTTACTGGCCGTTGGGGTTTCGGCTCAGGATCTTCTGAAATTTGAGGTTTCCGCCGGAAACACTGACCGAATTGATTGCCCTGTAAGTTTATCCATCGATCAGTTTAATTACAACACCGATTCTCTGAAACTTGCGCTTTTTGAAGTCAAAGGGAAAACGGAAACTGCTGTCCCATTTCAGTTGGAAACCGCTTCAGGAGCCAAACTCTGGTTTATTTTAAACGGACAAACGCTCAAAAATACCAAACGCACTTTTATACTTCGGAAAATGTTGTCGCCCCAAATGTTTAAATCAGGAATAAGTGCAGTGCAAAATAACGACGCCCTGAATTTGTTTTCCGGAGAAAAACCAATCCTGAGTTACCAGATCGAAACGGTGAACCCGCCAAAAGGAGTTAGTCCGCTTTTCAAAAGGTCGGCTTTCCTTCATCCTGTATATTCTCCCGGAGGCGAAATGCTGACCCGCATTCAGGCGCCCGACCATTACCATCACTACGGAATTTGGAATCCATGGACACTTACTTTTATTGGCAAGCGCGAAGTTGATTTCTGGAATTTGATGAAAGGTCAGGGAACTGTTCGTTTTGCCGGACTCATTTCTCAGGTGGAGGGCCCCGTTTACACCGGCTTTAAATCACTTCAGGAACACATTGATTTTGGAGCCGTTGGAGCAGATGCCGTTGCGATGAACGAGCTTTTTGATGTGCGTGTCTGGAACATCAATAATCAGCGGTACATGTTCGATTATGCGAGCACGCTCAATACACCGCTCGATTCGGGAATTTTGCTGGCAGCCTATCGTTACGGAGGTGGAATTGGCTGGCGGGCTACCGAAAAATGGACCAAAGACAACAGTTCCGTGTTAACTTCGGAAGGAAAAACCCGCAAGGATGCCGATGGCAGCAATGCCCGCTGGTGTATTGTGGACGGAGAATCAGGCACCAAAGAAGGTAGCTCCGGAATATTGTTTCTGAGTTTTCCTGCCAATCGTATGCACCCCGAACCAATGCGTGTTTGGCCAATGGATGCCAACGGTGGTCGCGGCGACATGTTTTTTGAGTTCTGTCCGATTCGCCACAAAGACTGGATGATCGAAAAGGGCAACGACTATACTTTAAAATACAGATTGATTATTTTCGACGGAAAAATGACTGCAGAAGAAGCAGAAAATTACTGGCAGGCATTCGCAAATCCGCCAGCAATAACGATTTTGAAATATTAACCCTTGCCAGTAACTAGTTGCTAGCCGCTGGCGAAAAATATCTAAACGCAATGAAACTCAAACTAATCAACATCCTGATCCTGATTTTTCTTGCAGGATCAATTCAGGCACAAACCAAAATTTCGGCTGTCAAAAAAGGTTCGAAAATCGATGTAAGCATTGGCGATATTTTCTTTACCAGTTATATTTTCTCTAACGATGAAAAATATCCGTTTTTCTATCCTGTCAACGGGCCATCCGGAGCTGGGGTAACTTCGATGCGAAACGGAACGTATCCTCACCACAGTTCACTGTTCTTTGGATGCGATCGGGTAAATGGTGGAAATTACTGGCAGGAAGGCCTGGAACGCGGGCAAATCATCTCGCTTCGTGAGGATATCATCGAAAATGACGGACCTCGTGTTGTGATTGAGAATGAATGTATCTGGAGGCGTCCCGGTGCGAATGCTCCGGTCAAGGATTTCAGGAAAATTACCATTTCGGCTCCTTCTCCTGAAATTTACCAGATCGATTTTGAGGCGCAGATGGAAATGCTGATGGACGTGATCATTGAAAAAACAAATCATTCACTTTTCTCCGGAAGGATGGATCCCGCGCTGGCTGTAACAAATGGTGGAACGATGATCAATGCGGAAGGTGAAAAAGGCGAAAAAGGAACATTTGGGAAACCTTCGCCTTGGATCGACTGTTACGGAACAAGAGGTGATAAAACAGAAGGAATGGCAATTATGCAACATCCGTCAAACGAATGGTATCCGTCGCCCTGGTTTACCCGCGACTACGGATTTTTCTCGCCAACACCCATGTACTGGCCAGCCGACGACAAAGCGACCGTGATGAAAAAAGGCGAAACCATCAAACTTAAATACCGTGTTTTGGTTCATGCCGGAACAAACGAAACAGCGAAGATTGGCGCGGAATTTAAGAAGTATGCCGCGGAATAGTTCCAAGTTCCAGGTTTCAAATTCCAAATTGGCACTTTGAACAATGCATTCATCTTCTCTTGACATTGAGTTGAAAGTCCGAAGGACTTAAATTTGAATAACCGCCGGTGAAACCGGTGGTGCAAAATGCAGTTGGACGCTGAACCCTGAAAGGGTTCAATATCATTAAAATAAGGAGATGTACTATCAAACTAAATCATAAATATCAAACCAATGGAAAGACGTAATTTTTTGAAAAGAGTGAGTGCCGGAACTGCCGGCGCTATCATATTGCCAACCATTATTCCATCGAGCGTGATGGGAAAGAATGCTCCAAGCAATAAAATCAACATCGGACAAATTGGTTGCGGACGTATTGCCCGTGATCACGATATGCCCGGAACCATGCGGCACGAAGTAGCCCGAATGATGGCAGTGTGCGATCTGGATAAAAACCGTTTGCTTGATGGAAAGAAATTAGTGGATGATTTCTACAAAAAGAAAACTGGTCAGGATAATTATGTCAATGCCAAGATGTACGACGATTACAAAGAAATGCTCCTGAATAAAGACATTGATGCCGTTGTTATCAGTACTCCCGACCACTGGCACGCACAGCCTGTTATAGAAGCTGCACTTGCCGGAAAGCATGTTTATGTACAAAAACCAACTTCTCTAACAGTTGCTGAAGGCCGTATCATGGCCGACATTGTAAAGGAAAAAGGCATCATACTTCAGGTTGGAACGCAACAACGTTCATCGCCGCAATTCCGCGTGGCTGCCGAGCTGGTTCGCAACGGAAGGATTGGCCGTTTGCATACGGTAAAAGTCGGTTTGCCGGGCGATCCTGCCGGTCCTGAAGCCGCTGAAATGCCTGTTCCAAAAGGATTCAATTACGACGCATGGCTGGGAGAAACGCCATTCGTTCCCTATACCGAAATTGGTGTTCATCCGCAAAAAGGCTACGACCGTCCGGGATGGTTGCGTCGCGAACAATTTGGCGCCGGAATGATTACCGGTTGGGGGCAGCATCATTACGATTCAGCGGCCTGGGGAATGGACACAGAATTGACCGGGCCAATTTCTATTCAGTCAGTTGCTGAATTTCCAAAAGCAGGTTTGTGGGATGTTCACGGCGATTTTATGGCCAAAGCCGAATATGCAAACGGAATAACAATGTACACAAGCGGTGGTTATCCTAACGGCATTCGTTATGAGGGAACCGAAGGCTGGATTTTTGTTTCACGTGGCGATTATACGGCTTCGGCCAGCGACCCGGTTTCGAAAGCTAAAAGCAGCAAAGCACTGGATGCCAGCGATCCGAAGATTTTAACTTCAGTAATTGGCGAAAATGAGATTCATTTGTACAAGAGCGACGAGCAACATGGCAACTGGCTGGAATGTATTCAGACTAAAAAGGAGCCTATTTCTCCTGCCGAAATTGGCCACCGCGCCTGCTCCATTTGCCTGATTACGCACATTGCAATGAAACTGAACCGTAAGTTGCGCTGGAATCCGGGCACTGAACGTTTCGAAAATGATGACGAAGCAAATTCAATGCTTAGCCGTCCGGAACGATTCCCATATGGAGTTGGAAATATTAAAAGAAAATAAGACTCCGAAGGAGTCAAATATGAATAACCCCGGGTGAAATGAAATGGAACCCGGGGTAAAAGAGAATTCCAAAAACAAGGCGCATCCGAAATTGTTATAAAAGTAAAGCTGCTATATGCGCTGATATTTATTGCGTTGAAAAATGCAAATGTTTAAGAAAATTATAAACGTGAATGAGCAATTCAAATTGTGATTTAACTGGCAAAGTCGCTGTGGTTACCGGTGGTGGTGGAGTTTTGGGCGGAAGTATTGCAAAAAGTCTGGCCATGTTAGGGGTAAAAGTAGTTGTACTTGGCCGCACTCCTGAAAGTATTGAAGCCAGAGCTGCAGAAATAGCCCTTTTGGGAGGTGAGGCCATGGCTGTGGTTAGCAATGTGGTAGAAATGGGCGAACTCAAAAAAGCCTGTGCTCTAATCGTCGAAAAATGGGGAACCATTGATATCCTGGTAAATTGCGCCGGAGGAAACATTGCAGGAGCCAATATCCGTCCTGACCAGACTATTTTTGATATGAATACTGAAGCCTGGGAAAAAGTACTGGATCTCAACCAAAACGGAACGGTTTACCCATGTTTGGTTTTTGGCGAAGTGATGGCCAAAAGTGGCAAAGGAAGTATTATCAACATTTCATCGATGGCAACCTATTCTGCAATAACCCGCGTTCCGGGTTATTCGGTGGCCAAAACCGGGATGAATATTTTCACCCAATGGCTGGCAACTGAGCTTGCACAAAAATTCGGAGAAGGATTAAGGGTAAATGCCATTGCACCGGGATTTTTTATTGGCGATCAGAACCGCGATTTGCTGATTAATCCTGATGGTTCATATACCGATCGAAGCAAAAAAATCATGGATAAAACACCGATGGGTCGTTTTGGAGACATCACCGAGTTGAACGGGTTGGTTCAATTCCTTTGTTCCGATGCTGCGAGCTTTATTACAGGTGCAATCATTCCTGTTGATGGTGGTTTTAGCGCCTATTCAGGAGTATAGAAGCATAATCTAAATATCATGAATATCGAAGAAGTCAGGGAATATTGTATTTCGAAACCGGGCGTAACCGAAGAATTTCCGTTCGATGAGGTGACGCTGGTATTTAAAGTGATGGGCAAAATGTTTGCACTTACCAATCTCGATGGCGAATGGTCGCTGAACCTGAAATGCGACCCGCAACGCGCCATCGAACTTCGCGAAATGTACCCGGCCATTCAACCCGGCTACCACATGCACAAAGCCCATTGGAACTCGGTAATGATGGATGGATCACTCAGTCAAAACCTTATTTTAGAACTGATCGACCATTCTTACCGGCTGGTGGTTGCGAAGTTGCCGTTGAAACTAAGGAATCTGAACGCTGATCTGTAAGGGTTTTGCCAAATATCCGAAAGCGTTTGTAAACCTTGCCGCCCATCCGTTCCATTTCAGCTCTCACTTTTACATTGGTTTCCAGTTCAAGGTGCGAATCAATATTTGTTTTTCCGAGCGCGATGGCCGATTCGAACATCTTTACGCCCATCATCGCATCCAATCCTTTTCCCCGGTATTCAGGATCAATTCCGCCCAGCAAAAGGTTCAGCTGTTTTGACTTTCTGGCCGCCCGGAAAATTTGAAAAATGCCAAAAGGGAACAAATATCCTTTCGCTTTCCTTATTCCATCGCCAATGTGCGACATGCCGATTACAAAAGCCACCACTTCGCTCTGCGGATTCACCACAATCTTTATAAAACGTGGATTGATCAGAAAAAGATAGCGGTTGGCAAAATCGTCCATCTCGGCTTCAGTAAAAGGCACAAATCCGAAGATTTCAGTAAAAGTCCGGTTCAGTAAATGGAGTACCGGATGAATGTATGGTTTGACTTTTCGGCGGGAAGTAAATTCCAATAAACGCATGTTTTTGTTCATCCGAATGGCACGTTCCTGAATCTTCAGGTAAAATTCAGGAATTGGATTGGGGATTTTTATCTGGTAAACCACCAGGTCCATTTCTTTGGAATAGCTATTTTGTTCCAGTAAATCAACCTGATAGGGGAAATTGCAGTTGGAAGCAATCACAACAGGTTCGTCAAATCCTTCAATCAGAAACCCTTGCGGATCTTTGTCCGAAAAGGCGAGAGGACCGATCAGCTTCTCCATTCCCTTTTCTCTGCCCCAGTTTTCAACGAAATGAAGCAGTTCGGAAGCAACTTCCGCGTCATTCCATGTTTCGAAAAAAGCGAACCGCGCATGTTTTTCGTTGTGGTCGGCATTGTATTTCCGATGAATGATTCCCATAATCCGGCCAACAACTTTTTCCTTTTTATATGCCAGTAGCAGAATCGTGTCGCACACTTCAAACGATTTGTTTTTCTTCGGATTGAAAAACTCCTGTTCGTCCATGTAAATCGGGGGAACCCAGTTCGAATGGTCTTTATGAATTTCTGCCGGAAGATGAATAAACTGGTGCAGTTGTTTTTTATTGGTTACTTCCTGAATTGTGATCTGTGATTTGGACACAGGTTTGGATACATGAACAGTCACAGGTGGCAACTCTGAAATCTTGTTCTCATTTTCAATCTGATCTTTCGGGCTTGATTTGCTTAGCATACAAAGTCTTTTAAACGGTATGCAAGATATTCAAATTTTTATTGAAACAGCTATTGTGCAGATGATACAGTCTTCGTACATTTAGCTAACAATAAATCCAAAAAAACTATTACATGCTGATAAAAACCTTTGCCAGTGCCGTTCATGGTATCGACGCAACAACCATTACCATCGAAACAGAAATTTCTCAGGGGATAAAATTTTATATGGTTGGCTTACCCGATAATGCGGTAAAGGAAAGTCAGCAACGAATAGAGTCAGCAATGCGTCTCAATAAATTCAAGTGGCCGCACAAAAAGGTGGTTATCAACATGGCGCCGGCTGATATACGCAAAGAAGGTTCTGCTTACGATTTACCACTGGCCATTGGCATTCTGGCGGCAAACGAGCAGATAAAATCCGACAAGGTTTCCCGTTTCCTGATGGTTGGCGAATTGTCGCTCGACGGAAACCTGCAACCTGTGAAAGGAGCTTTGTCAATTGCCATCAAAGCGCGGCAGGAAGGTTTTGAAGGGTTTATCCTTCCGAAGGAAAATGCACGCGAAGCAGCCGTAGTTGATACTTTAAAAGTGTATGGAGTGGAAAGCCTACGCGAAGTAATCGACTTTTTTAACGATGAATTAGTACTGGAACAAACCATTGTAAATACCAGGGAAGAATTTCTAACAAAAGTAAACGAATGTGATGTCGATTTCAGTGATGTCAAAGGCCAGGAAAACGTGAAACGCGCCCTCGAAATAGCTGCAGCTGGCGGTCACAATGTAATTATGATCGGACCCCCCGGAGCTGGTAAAACTATGTTAGCCAAACGAATACCTACAATACTTCCACCATTTTCCCTTCGCGAAGCATTGGAAACTACCAAGATACATTCGGTGGTTGGCAAAATTGACCGAAACACTTCGCTGATGACCCAACGGCCTTTTCGGTCACCGCACCATACAATTTCAGATGTTGCTTTAGTAGGCGGCGGTGCGTTTCCTCAACCGGGGGAAATTAGCCTGGCGCACAACGGCGTACTTTTTCTGGACGAACTTCCGGAATTTAAGCGACAAGTGCTTGAAGTGATGCGCCAACCTTTGGAAGATCGGACGATTACCATTTCGCGGGCCAAGTTTTCGGTCGAATTTCCTGCTTCGTTTATGTTGGTCACTTCCATGAATCCCTGTCCGTGTGGCTATTACAACCATCCAACCAAAGAATGTGTTTGCGGTCCGGGTATTGTTACCAAATACCTGAACAAAATTTCAGGCCCTTTGCTCGACCGTATCGACATTCATCTTGAAGTTGTTCCGGTTCCGTTTAAAAAGCTGTCGGAGAATTCGGTTACCGAACCCAGTATTGACATTCGCCTGCGGGTAATTCGAGCCCGCGAAATCCAATCGCACCGGTTTACGAAAAGCGATGGCGTTTTTTGCAATGCGCAAATGTCGTCGAAAATGATCCGCCAACATGTCGATCTGGATGAAGCCAGCAGCAGTTTGCTGAAAAATGCCATGGAAAAACTCGGCTTGTCAGCCCGTGCCTACGACCGTATCCTAAAAGTTTCGCGCACCATTGCCGACCTTGAAAATAGCGAACGCGTTGAAAGCCACCATTTGTCGGAAGCTATTCAATATAGGAGTTTGGATCGGGAGAATTGGGGAGGATAGTGGAGAATCTTGAAGGTTGGAGTTTTGAAGATTGGAATGGGTGATCGAGTGTAAAATTGATTCAAAGTGCTTAAGCCCTTTTCGTTCTTTGTTTCAATGTCCGTTGGCTAAAGCCGAACGGCAAAGGATATTGGCGCAATTGATGAGAATTGCGATATCCTTTGCCGTCCCATTCATGGGACGAATAGCATGCAACCATAAAAAGGCCGTCCGCAGTAAATTGATGATTAACGCATTTTCAATCTTGCGGGCGGAATGTAGTTGGTCTATTAAATGCATTCTTTAATTAAGTTGGAAAAAACCATCAATAGTATAATAAAAGGCACTTAATGATGGAATAAGCTAACAAATAATTGAAAAATGAGTTGAATTATTTTTTGACTTCAAAAATAAACACTATATTTGTATAGAAAAACCATCAATAACAATTAAAAGACGATACAATGATGGAAAAAACAAACATTAAATGGAATGAATTAAGCGATGGTGCAGTGCTGGTGCAAATCGGTCAATTTGTTCAGCAAACACGCCTTCAGCAGAATAAAAGCCAGCAACAGGTAGCAGATGCTGCCGGAGTTAACCGGAGTACCTTGAGTCAAATTGAAAACGGCCGTGGAGGAACTCTTCTTTCACTGATTCAGATTTTGAGGGTACTCAACCAAATTTCGTTTCTGAACGTTTTTCAGGTTGAAGAAAAAATTAGCCCCATGTATCTTGCAAAACTGGAAATGAAAAAGCGCAGGCGAGCCCGAACCCCAAAAACTGAAGATCCCAAACCCTATTCTTTACCCGATTGGTGATGATTGAAAATGCTTTCATAACTATCTGGAATAAACGCATTGGCGCAATTCACTCAGAATCGGGATTTGCTGATTTTGAATTTGATCCGATGTTTTTTCAGTATGGGTTGGATGTGTCGCCAATGAAAATGCCAATTGCGGAAGCTCAAAATCATATATTTTCATTTCGGGAACTTGCCGGAAGCAAAACATTTAAAGGTTTGCCCGGTTTGCTGGCCGATGTTTTGCCCGATCGTTACGGAAATGAATTGATTAATACCTGGCTTGCCCGTGTCGGGAGGCTTTCAGGAAGTATGAATCCGGTTGAAATGCTCTGTTTTACGGGTAAACGCGGAATGGGCGCTCTGGAATTCGAGCCGGTAGTGCCAAAATCTGCCAATCAGGCTACCGTTGTAGAAATTGGGAGTTTGGTTGATGTGGCGCAGCAAATCCTGACCGGAAGACAATCGTTTCAGGCGCAACTTTCGCACGATGAGCAGAAGGCGCTTTCTGATATTCTGAAAATAGGTACTTCTGCCGGAGGGGCGAGGGCAAAAGCAATTGTGGCCTGGAATGCCGAAACCGGAGAAGTGCGATCTGGACAAACCGATGCTCCTGAAGGTTTTACGCAATGGCTCCTGAAGTTCGATGGGGTTGAAGACAGTCAGTTTGGGGCAACCTGGGGCTATGGGAGGGTTGAGATGGCCTACTACCTGATGGCGGTTGATTGCGGCATCGAGATGACAGAATGCCGTTTGATTGAAGAAAGCGGTCGCGCACATTTTATGACCCGCCGGTTCGACCGCCCAACTGGCAACGAAAAGTTGCATGTGCAAACGTTTTGTGGCTTGATGCACTACGATTTTAACGACATCTATTCGTACAGCTATGAGCAACTGTTTCAAACTATGCGAATGTTGCGGCTGACTTATCCTGAAGCTGAACAAATGTTTCGCCGGATGGTGTTCAATGTAATGGCCCAAAATTGCGACGATCATACCAAGAATTTTGCTTTTTTGATGAACCAATCGGGCGAGTGGAAACTGGCTCCGGCTTATGACGTTTGCCACGCTTACCGGCCGGGCAGCGATTGGGTGAGCCAACATGCGTTAAGCATAAACGGGAAACGCAAGGGAATTACGCGCGACGATTTACTCGAAGTTGGCAGGCAGATGAACGTTAAAAAAGCGCCTGCCATCGTCCAGCAAATCGCTGAAACGGTTGCCAAATGGCACAATTTCGCCGAACAGGTAAAGGTGGAGGCTAAGTTGCGCGATGCGATTGGGGATACATTATTGATCATTTAACCATCGTTTTTTTTGGAAGCCATTCAGTACCGGAGTTTGGATAGGGAAATTGGGGAGGAAAAAATCAAAGGATATTACAATTTATTGATGGGAGATGTTGCATTTTATTGACGGGGTGACTCAAAGTCACCCCGTCAATATCATAATAACAACTTGAAGTCGCAATTTGTGACCTCAAGTTGGGTATCGCAAAATGCGATACCTTCCAAGCATCCTGGCGGTATTTAATTTTCTGGACGAACTAATCGAGAAACAGTAAAATCCCAAGCCACAAAAAGAGATAGGTTTTAGGAGGAATAATAGCTGTAGAATCTGGAAAGGTTGAATAATTAATTGTTACTACAATGGGAATAGTGTAAATTTGATAAAACTAAAATCAAATCACATGAAGCCGAACATTGATGAAATCGGAATTATTGACGAGGTCAATAATCCATTTGGCAAGAAGAAAAATGACTGGAAAAAACAAGCTTGTGGTTTAACTGATTACAGAAGAAATCAGTTAATGCAATTATTGAATAGAAATGCTGATGAAGTACTTAAACACAAACCAGAAAAGCAAAGTAGATATCCTGCGTTTGTAGCTGTCAGGTGGGGGTTTGCGATACTTTTGGGCGAAGGCGAGAACAAAAAAATCATTAAAACTAAATTATTGGACAATTATAATTCTTACGATAGGTGGGGTCGAAAAATTATTTGATAGTAAATAAGATAGCGTAACCAAACTGTTGATTTTGTTATTTGGAGTTGTCGACCCTAAAGAGAATTTAGCCATAGAACAATTCAATATAGTCTCATGGAAAGTCAAATTAACATTGAATGATATGAATAGTGATTTCGAGCTAGTTAAATCAATTCTGGCTGAGATTAAATCAGATTATATTTCTTTTTGTCAATACGATTTAATCAATGAAAATGCTCCAATGACTGAGCGAGATATTGTTGCTGAAATTTATTGTCGACTTAAAGGTTTTTGCAACAGTAAGGGATTGAATGTTCACTGCGAAATAAAACCTGCATATAATGAAGATGCAAATAGAATAGAGCTGAAAAAACTTCCCGTAATTGATGTTATTATACTCTCAAATAAAGACGGACAAACTTGGATCTCATCTGCAATGAAGCTTCAAGATAAATGTTCAAAAGGTTCCATTGAGGCAAGATTCTCTTCAATTCCAGTTGAGTTTTTTCATACTGCCATTGAGGTTAAAATTCAAAGCAAATTTGACGATACAAAGAAGGATATTGGCAAACTCAAATTAGTTCATGATTTAAACCAAGAATGTAATTGTTTTTTTATATTGCTGAATGCAAGAGGTAAAAGATCTGATCATGATCGTATTCAGAAATGTGCCGATGAAAACGGAATTTGCATTTTTGAACACACATGTAAATTGGAATAATTTACTCGGCTTTTTCTGACTTTTTCGGATATATGCGATGCCGGTGCCGGAGAAAAAGGTTTGGTAAATGTGTAAATCGTATTCTAATAGAGCGTTTGGTGAGTTGCAAACTCGGTACCGCTTACCCCTCCTTGCAAAAGAGGGGCAGATGCGATTCGTGTAAAGTCGTTGGCAGTTTTTGGAGGAGTTTCTCTATTAATCCGCAAATAATTGGTTTGCAAGTAGTTTAAATCTTAAATGCCACTCCGGGATGTTTATTGGAATTGGCAGAAAAATTCTACACTGAAAACGGGTTCAATTCTAATTCAAAACGTAAAAAAATGAGCTATCAACAAATTGTCGATCAACTTAACTTAGAAGGTATTTTGACACTTGACGGCAAAACTTGGAGCTTGTTTCGGGTTCAACAAACATTAATTCCACCGAAAAGAAAATCAAATATTTAGCTTAAATTTATAGTAACCTTTAAAAACATCACTATTATGAAAACAATTATTTTCATCCTTATGCTTTTTGTTGCAGTTAATTTAAGTGGGCAATCGAAACTTGATCTTTATAAACTGACGTTAAATGATTCAATATTAAGCGAATTAACCATTGAAAAATTGACTGATATGCTAGGGCGTCCAAGTGCAGTAGAAAATCAAAGTCAATTAATTCCTGATAGTCGTTTCGGTCCTGTAATTTTTTATCACGAGAAAGGGCTAAAAATCTCTTTTGAAACTAAAAACAGTGATCCTCAACAGAGAGTACATTCCTTCCGAGTATATCTTGTTAAATCATGGGATATTAAAAACAAAGTATTTTTTTATCCATATACTGGTGAGATCTTACCAGTATTAGATGCAAATATGAAATTAAATAACATACTTCCGCTTTTCGATAAATATAGAACAGAGGTCATTTCCGCTGATTCAATAAAGAAATTGAAAAAAGAGATGTTTGAAAAGAGAGGAATGTATTACAACCCTGATACTAAACAATATAACTATATTTCAGTTTTAAATAGTGATGGAAGTAAACTAAACTTATTTTGTGAAGAATTAACGAAATATCTTGAAGAATTTGAAGTAACTTTTTCTCATTAAAACCATGAAAAAGCTACTCAAACAGCTTGCATCCTGCACTGCCGCTCGTTTGCAACGAGAGGTTCATTGTTACACGTTTTTAACTCACCCTTCAACCGCCCAACCCTCCCTTCCCCTTTTTGAACAAAAACGATTTTCAGAAGTTTTACTAATTTATTGGATATAAATTAGCTATCATGGAAAACTTGAATTTAAACCGCAGAAAATTTCTTACAGCCCTTTCGCTAGGAACAGCACATTTTTTATTTTCGAATCCACTTTATGCAAGTTTAGTTCAGAGCAACTCATTAAATCCGCTGCAAAAGGTAAAACTTGGAAATTCAGGAATTGAAACGACTTTGCTGGGCATCGGAACGGGAGTGCATGCCTCCAACCGCTCTTCGTTTCTCACCAAACAGGAAAAGGATAAAAGTCTGGGATTGTTGAGGTACGCGTACGATAAAGGATTTCGCAATTTCGATTGTGCCGACACTTACGGAACGCACTGGATGATGGCGGAGGTATTGCCACACATGAACCGTGAAGAACTCACCATCACTTCGAAAATTTGGGTTCGGAGCGGCGGTATTCCTGATGCCGACAGACCTGATGCGAATATTGTTGTCGATCGTTTCAGGAAAGAAATGAAAACAGATTACATCGACTTGGTTCAGATACATTGCATGGTGGATGCCGATTGGACTGATTCCCAAAAGCGTCAGATGGATATTCTGGAAAATTTGAAATCGAAGGGAATTGTCAAGGCGCATGGCGTTTCGGTTCATTCGCTGGAAGCAATGAAAGCTGCAGTTAAAAGTCCGTGGGTAGATGTCATTCATGTGCGGATCAATCCGTATGGAATTGCCATGGACAAGCCGGAGCCGGAAGAAGTTGTTAAAGTGATCAAACAATTGCACGATTCGGGAAAAGGTGTGATTGGGATGAAATTAATTGGCGATGGCAAATATAGTAACGACAGCGAAAAAATAGACAACACTTTACGCTTTGTTATGGGTTTGGGAACCGTAAACATGATGATCGTCGGGTTTGAAAATACTGCACAAATTGACAATTACCATGAACGTGTTGAGAAAGCGCTTGGCGAATTGAACCGGGGATAAATACTTAAAATATTTCAGGCAATTCGGAACTGAACAATTTCTGCTATTTTTGCATGACTTTTTAGTGAGCGGGTGACTCAAAGTCACCCGCTCACTTTGTAATAACAATTATGCCTCGAAACAATTATTTTCAGTTTAAACAATTCCGTATTGTTCAGGAGCGATCGGCAATGAAAGTGGGTGTCGATGGTGTTTTGCTTGGTTCCTGGGCAGATATTTCGGGCGCAAAACGGATATTGGATATTGGTACCGGTACCGGACTGATTGCCCTGATGATGGCACAGCGAAATCCCGATGCGCAAATTGATGCTTTGGAAATCGAACCGGAAGCTTTTCAGGAAGCTGTTTTCAATATTCAGCAATCGCCTTGGAATGAGCGGATTCAGATTGAATTGTGTTCGTTTCAGGAATTTTCAGGAAAGGCAGATTTAAAATACGATCTGATTGTAAGTAATCCGCCGTATTTCACCAACGGGCACAAAGCGCCACTCGAAAATCGGTCGACGGCGCGGCATTCCGATTCGTTGCCGCTTGGTGATTTAATTTCAGGAGCAATTGGATTACTGAATAAAACCGGAAAAATAGCATTGGTACTTCCAATTGAAAGTCTTCAGGAGATAACTACACTGGCTGATTTAAACAAGCTTTTTATTGCGCGATTGTGC
>JAUYMU010000012.1 GCA_030698405.1 Bacteroidota bacterium | reverse complement strand
TACCGGATTGTTTTCTTCCGGCAGGCCAATGGGCCTAAATCCCTTGAAATGTGGGGGATTTGTCATCTTTCGTATTCTTTTTGGCCGCGCCATAGTTATGAGCATTTGTTCGATACAAATATAATGAACTTTTGCTTACTCAGGTTATATTTCTTATATTTGTTTCGAAATCCAAAAAAAAACAGAAATCATACAGTAGAAATTTTCTATTCAATCAAAAATCAAAAACTATAAATTATGGGAAAACAAGCAGTAAACATTTTATCATTAGATGTACCGAAATTAATTGACATGCTAAATGCCGCACTTGCTGAAGAGTGGCTCGCCTATTATCAATACTGGATTGGCGCAAGACTGATGGAAGGCCCGATGCGAAGTGAAGTTGAACCTGAACTTCTGGTTCATGCCAATCAGGAATTAGGACATGCCGTATTGGTTGTAAGCCGCATTATTCAATTGGGAGGAACACCTGTTCTCGATCCGGCAGAGTGGCCTAAACTTAGCCGTTGCTCTTACGATGCACCGACCGATCCTTATGTAGAGGTTATTCTTGAACAAAACCTGAAAGGTGAACGTTGTGCTATACAACGCTACAAAGAAATTGCTGATTTTACCAGCGGGGCTGATCATACCACACACGCTATGGCTACAACAATCCTGAACGAAGAACTTGAACATGAAAATGATATCGAAGATTGGCTTACCGATATCAGAAGAATGAAAGAAGAATTTAAAAAAATGAGGTTATAAATTTTAAAACTTTGAATTATGGAAACAACAAATCAAGTAATGATGGTATTGCCAAGAATTGGCGAAGCAGCACCTGAATTTAAAGCAGTTACAACGCAGGGACCTAT
The DNA here is from genome assembly GCA_030698405.1 of Bacteroidota bacterium. Taxonomy (GTDB): domain Bacteria; phylum Bacteroidota; class Bacteroidia; order Bacteroidales; family Prolixibacteraceae; genus Aquipluma. The sequence goes on along the minus strand of JAUYMU010000012.1, from coordinate 84,849 downwards.
CAATTTCCCTTCTGATTATTCTGGAAAATGGGTTATTCTGTTTAGTCACCCAGCCGACTTTACACCTGTTTGTACTTCGGAGTTTATGACTTTCGCTTCGATGGAAGCAGAATTCCGTGCATTCAATTGTGAACTCGTTGGTTTATCAGTTGATGGTCTTTACAGCCACATTGCCTGGCTGCGCACCATCAAGGAAAAAATTGAATACAAAGGGATGAAGAATGTGGAAGTTAATTTCCCTTTGATTGAAGACATTACAATGGAAGTTGCCAAGAAATACGGCATGATTCAACCGGGCGAAAGCAATACAAAAGCGGTACGTGCTGTGTTCTTCATTGATCCGATAGGAATTATCCGCGCAATGATTTATTATCCATTGTCGCTTGGCCGTAATTTCGACGAACTGATGCGTGTTGTTATCGCTCTTCAGGCGGCTGACAGTTTCGGCGTTGCCATGCCTGCTGACTGGCGTCCAGGCGATGCGGTGATTGTACCTCCAGCCGGATCGTGCGGAGTGGCCAAAGATCGCATGGAAGCTAAAGAAGAAGGTGTAAAATGCTACGACTGGTTTTTCTGCACCAAAGAATTATCAGAAGAAAAAGTAATGAACGCGATTAAAGCGAAATAGGCAATTTCTGTCATTTCCTCATAAACCGGTTATCTGAAAATCTATTCAGGTAACCGGTTTTTCATTTACACTTTATTATTTAGAATAGTTTTAAATTACATCTGCCTGATAATTACAAACAGCTAATTAACTGACTGATACGTTTATTTTCTTTTGTGCATCAATAGAATATCAATTTTTCAAAATCATACATATAGAAATGTGTATATATTTGCAAAATTGATTAAACCAATGCTCAAAAGAAAATGAATAAAATATTCCGGGATAGGATGTTCAAAAATATACTATTCGTATTTTTTCTGGTAGTTATCGCCCTGATAATGGTAAATGTACTCCACAATGAGGATACTTATAATCTAAAACTTGAAATGCTGCGGCACAAGTACGCGTTGAAAAAGATCCCTTCAGTCAATCACAGCAAGCTTCCGGAGTTAAACAAAGCGTTTAAGACCCCACAGGAAGTTACAGAATCTTGTCTTTTGTGCCACACCGAAACACACAAAGAAATAATGGCCTCATCGCATTGGAACTGGGAAAGGGTTTCGTATGTTGAAGGAAGGGGAATCTCATCGGCCGGAAAGAAAAACGTATTGAATAACTTTTGTATCGGAACAAGCTCAAATCAACAATCGTGCGCAAAATGTCACATTGGTTTTGGCATGAGCGATAACCATTTCGATTTCGACAATGCCCGAAATGTGGACTGTATGGTTTGCCACGATACCAGCGAAGAATACATGAAAGGAACATCAATGGCCGGTTATCCCGATCGTTCTGTAAATCTGGAGAAAGTGGCACAAAGCGTTGGTGCGCCAAATAAAAACAACTGCGGATCGTGCCATTATTTTGGCGGTGGAGGAAACAATGTAAAACATGGCGATCTGGAAGTTGCGCTTAACTCGTGTAGTCGCGAAGTTGATGTACACATGGGGGCAAACGGAATGAACATGGATTGCGTTGCCTGCCACACTGCTGAAAACCACCAGATGCTTGGAAAACTTTATTCGGTTTCGTCCGATAATACCAATCGTTCAACCTGCGAGCAATGCCATACAAATACACCCCATCACAGCAATGTGCTTAACCGGCACGGATCAAAAGTATCCTGTCAGGCTTGTCATATTCCGGTATATGCAAAGGAAAATTCTACCAAAATGGCATGGAAATGGTCGGATGCCGGAAAGCTAAAAGATGGAGAACCTTACGAAGAAGATGATTCACTTGGGAACCATAACTACATGTCAATCAAGGGATCGTTTGTTTGGGAACGAAATGTTCAGCCCGACTACATTTGGTTCAATGGCACTGCCGATCAGTATTTAATTGGCGATACCATTCAATCGGTACCGGTTAAAATGAATACCCTTCATGGTTCGCACAACGATCGGTTATCTAAAATCATTCCTGTAAAAATACATGTGGGCGATCAACCTTATGATAAAATTTACAATCGGTTGATTCAACCTAAACTTTACAGCGAACATGAAGGAGACAGCGCTTTCTGGAAAGATTTTGACTGGGCAAAGGCCGCAGAAGCAGGAATGGAAACATCAGGATTTCCTGTCAGTGGCCAATACGGTTTTGTTGAAACAGTGATGTACTGGCCTGTCAATCACATGGTGTCGCCCAAAGAGCAGGCAGTTGGTTGCGCAGAATGCCACACCCGCGAAAATGGAAGACTTGCCAAACTTACCGGATTTTATCTTCCGGGTCGCGATCAGAACAAAACACTTGACGGATTTGGCTATTGGATGTTTATACTTACTGTATTTGGAGTTTTCGGACATGCCATTATTCGCATTATTGCCAATATCATGAAAGATAAATTTGAAAAACAAATTATCAACTACAAGGATCACAAACCTGAAGATTAATAAACCAATTTACAATTAAATACTAAAAGAATGTATAAAGTATTAATTTATAAGAGATTTGGACGTTTCTGGCATTGGACACAGGCTGTATTAATAATTTTTCTGGCAGTGACCGGGTTCGAGGTGCATGGCGTCTTTAATATTTTCGGATTCGAAAAAGCGGCCGAATTTCACCGAACGGCATCATGGCTGCTTATCGCATTGCTCATTTTTGCCATTTTCTGGCACATTACAACTGGCGAATGGCGACAATATATTCCTACCACCAAGCAATTAAAAGATCAGGTTCTCTATTACATTTCAGGAATTTTTAAAGGTGACCCCCACCCTACTGAAAGAACAAGCTTATCAAAACTAAATCCTTTGCAGCGAATTGTTTACCTCGGATTTAAAATTGTACTTATTCCGGTTACAATTGTCTCGGGTATATTTTACCTGCTGTATAAAACTTTTGATCAAAACAACCTTATCGTGATTGAAGATTATCCGCTTGAGACCATCGCCTTCTGGCATACATTGGGAGCAATTCTTTTGATGATTTTTCTGGTTGTACATGTTTATATGACTACGACCGGCGCAACACCCACATCAAACATCAAAGCAATGATAACCGGCTACGAAGAAATTGATGAAGAACATACTGCAACTGAGAACGAAAAAAATATTGAACAATGAACGCAGAAAAATATATGAATCCTTATCTGGCCGGTTTTTTACTTGGCTTGGTTTTACTGGGAACGATTTATGTAACCGGACGCGGTCTTGGCGCCAGCGGCGCTGTAAAAAGCGTGGTGTTGACCTCCATCATAAAAATGGCGCCTGAACATTCGGCCAATACTCCTTACCTGAAATCTTATGGTGAAGAAAATCCCGGAGGCCCTTTGAAAGACTGGCTGGTTTTCGAGGTGATTGGTGTAATAATCGGAGCTTTTTTCTCGGGTGTGATCTCCAACCGTACTGGCATTAAGCTGGAGAGAGGCCCCAACATTACCAATAAAACCCGCATAATTGCTGCAATTATAGGAGGCGCGCTCTTCGGATTCGGCTCTCAACTGGGGCGTGGATGCACCAGTGGTTCAGCGCTTAGCGGAATGGCCGTAATGTCGTTTGGCGGAATAATTACCATGCTCGCCATCTTTGGCTCGGGTTATGCTTTTGCTTATTTTTTCAGAAAACTTTGGCTGAAGTAAGTTTCAAGTTTCAAGTTCAAAGTTTCAAGTTTATTCTTGAATATTCGATATTGGTTATTGTGCGTTGGATATTTTTTTTTAGTTTTTTTGTCTTTAATATAATGTCTGATGTCTGTAATCTCAAATTATAATTCATCAATCAAAAATCATCAATCATGGGACCATTAGTACCATTTATACTCAGCAATGAATTCAATTTGATCGTTGCCCTGATTGCCGGTATCGGCTTTGGATTTATACTTGAACAGGCAGGTTTTTCATCTACAAAGAAATTGGTCGGACTTTTTTATGGGTACGATTTTACGGTTCTGAAAGTATTTTTCACTGCCGGAGTGACTGCCATGATTGGAGTTTTATTATTCGCTCACTGGGGAATTCTTGACTTGAGCCTGATTTATATTAATCCAACATTTTTGTGGTCTGCATTAATTGGCGGTGCCATTATGGGAGTTGGATTTATCATTGGAGGTTTTTGCCCCGGAACAAGTGTTTGCGCCGCTGCAATTGGTAAACTCGACGGTTTGGCTTTTGTATTTGGTTCAGGATTGGGCGTGCTCGCATTTGCCGAGGGATATCCGATGCTCGAAAAAATCTATCTGGCTGAAGCTTGGGGCCCGGTACTGATGAGTGAAATGCTGGGAATGTCGAAGATCTTGTTCGCATTTCTACTAACAGCGGTTGCTTTTGCTGCTTTTTATTTTACACGCCTTATCGAGAACCGCGTAAATAACATTCATCCAAAATTATTAAAAGAAAGGGTTGTACTTTATTCTTCAGCTGTAGGAATAGCCTTTGCAATATTGATTTTTGTGGCGTTTGTGCCAGATAGCAAAAGTCGGATTGAAACACGGATCAACAAAGAACTTAAGCTGAATGATTTTACTTCTGCCGAAATACCTGCTGATAAGCTTGCCAGTGAAATTGTTAATAACTATTATAAAATCAACGTTATAGATGTTAGAAGTCAGGAAGAGTTTAAAGCTTACCATCTTCCATTTGCTATTAATATCCCGATTGAAAAGATGAACGAGCGGGAGTGGAAAAAAATTCTGGATCAGAAACACAAAGTAAATTACTTCTATTCTGATGATCATGAAATGACAAAAAAGGCCTATTTGTATGCTGAAACCATGAAAAAACCTGAAAATTACATTCTTACTGAATCATCTTCTGATTTCAGAAAAATATTTTCTGACCTGGTTGTACCCACTCCCAATGCAAGCAAAAAAGAAATCAACGTTTATAATTTCAGGAAGAAAGCTGCTACTGATATGGCTGCTTTGGTAGAAGCGCTTAAAAATTCAAACCAACCGGTTGTAGCTAAAACACTAAAGGTAAAGGGAGGTTGTTAATAACGAAAAAAGAGGCTAAACTCTAATGAGCTAGCCTCTTTTTATATTCTACAAATTGATTTGACTACAATTGAGGACCTGCAACTTTCAAAGCAATGGCAGCATCGTTGTCACAATACTGTTCGAAGTTTGCGATGTATTTTGCAGCAAGTAATTTTGCTTTTGCAGTCCAGTCAGCTTCTGTTGGATAGGTATCACGTGGATCAAGAATTCCTTCAGAAACGTTATTCAATGCAACAGGAACTGTTAAGTTCAAAACAGGAATTTGCTTTGTTTCAGCTTTCAAAATTGATCCGTCGATAATGGCATCAATAATGGCACGTGTATCTTTCAACGACATACGTTTGCCGGTTCCGTTCCAACCTGTGTTTACCAAATAAGCTTTTGCTCCGTGTTCCTGCATTTTACCTACCAGTGTTTTTGCATACATGGTTGGGTGCAAAGTAAGGAAAGCTTCACCGAATGCTGGAGAGAACGACATTTGAGGTTCAGTGATACCGCGTTCAGTTCCGGCTAATTTTGAAGTATAACCGCAAAGGAAGTGGTATTGAGCCGATTTATCGTCCAAAATAGAAACCGGAGGCAATACACCAAATGCGTCAGCCGACAGATAAATGATTTCTGAAGCGTGACCTGCACGTGAAGGAGAAACGATTTTGCTGATGTGGTAAATCGGGTAAGAAACACGTGTGTTTTCAGTTTTTGAAGCAGCAGCAGTGAAATCAGGAGTTCCGTCAGCTTTAACAGTTACGTTTTCCAACAATGCATCACGTTTGATAGCTCTCCAAATGTCTGGCTCGTTGTCTTTGCTCAGGTCGATAACTTTAGCGTAGCAACCACCTTCATAGTTGAATACACCATGATCGTCCCAGCCATGTTCGTCATCACCAATCAGGTAACGTTTTGGATCGGCAGAAAGAGTGGTTTTACCTGTTCCTGACAGACCAAAGAAAATAGCAACATCACCTTCAGGTCCAACGTTGGCAGAACAATGCATAGAAGCGATACCGCGCAATGGCAAATAATAGTTCATCAAAGCGAAAATACCTTTTTTCATTTCGCCACCGTACCATGTTCCACCAATAACCTGCATTTTGCGGGTTAAATCGAACAATGTAAAGTTTTCAGAATGCAATCCCTGTTCTTTCCAGTTTGGGTTGGTAATTTTAGAACCGTTCAAGGTTACGAAATCAGGTTCGCCATAGTTTGCCAGTTCGTAATGAGAAGGACGGATAAACATGTTGGTTACAAAATGAGCCTGCCAAGCAACTTCCATGATGAAACGAACTTTCATGCGGGTATCTTCATTTGTTCCGCAAAAAGTATCAACAACATATAATTTTTTTGCACCTGAAAGTTGTTCTACAACCAGGTCTTTACATGTGTCAAAAACTTCAGGAGAAGTTGGGCGGTTGATAGTTCCGTCCCACCACATTGTATCTTTTGTAGTGTCATCCAATACAATGAATTTATCTTTTGGGGAACGTCCGGTAAAAATACCTGTATCTACAGAAATAGCTCCTGTATTGGTTAATATTCCTTTTTCAAAACCTTCGTTGGCTGGATCCATTTCAGCCTGAAAAAGTTCCTCATAAGTTGGATTGTGAATAATTTCTACGTTGGTATTAATACCATACTTTAAAAGATCTGTGTTTTTCATGATAAGTAATTAAAATTTAACAAGTTTCAACAATTCAAAATTTTCTCGGTAACAAAATTAGCTTTTTTTTATGCCCTCAATGGTCGATTAACATTAAATTAAGATCATTTCGGGTGAAGTATATCGTTTCGAAACCAAATGAAGCAAGAGGCACTGAAAATCAACACATAAACAAAGTCAAGCAAAAATTTTCAGGATTAATTAATTGTAAAGAAGCATTTGAGCTATTGTGTTTAAATGAAGCAAAGTTGTAGATCTAATTATATTTGTAGCAATTGAGAAAATTTGAATTCACTGACTATTTAAAACAAATTATCAAATGACAAACAACAAAAAGCTTTTAGATTGGGTAAATGAATGGGCATCGGTTTGCCAACCTGACAACGTTTATTGGTGCGATGGTTCGGAAGAAGAGAACCAAAGATTATTGGATGAAATGGTAGCTTCCGGGGCTGCCATAAAACTAAACGAAAAAAAACGGCCGGGTAGTTATGCTTTTAACAGCGATCCAAGTGACGTTGCCCGTGTTGAGAACCGTACATTTATTTGTACCGAAAAGAAAGAAGATGCCGGGCCAACCAACAACTGGAAAGCTCCCGCTGAAATGAAAGCCGAAATGCTTGAAAGTTACAAAGGCTGCATGAAAGGACGTACCATGTATGTTATTCCTTTCAGCATGGGACCATTGGGTTCAAACATTGCGAAAATTGGTGTTGAGATATCCGATTCAGCTTACGTTGTAGTTAACATGCGCATTATGACCCGTATGGGCAAAGCCGTTCTCGATGTTCTTGGCGATGATGATTTCATCCCTTGTATCCACTCGGTAGGCTCCCCGCTCGAACCAGGACAACAAGATTTAAGATGGCCCTGCGCTTCAAACATCGACGATAAATACATTTCACATTTTCCTGAAACCAACGAAATCTGGTCATTTGGATCAGGATACGGCGGCAACGCGCTGCTTGGCAAAAAATGTCTCGCCCTGCGTATTGCTTCAACAATGGCAAAACGCGAAGGTTGGTTGGCCGAGCACATGTTGATCATGGGCATCACCAATCCTCAGGGAGCGAAGAAATATATCGCTGCCGCTTTCCCAAGCGCTTGTGGAAAAACCAATCTCGCCATGCTCATCCCAACCATCCCGGGATATACCGTTGAAACCGTTGGTGACGACATCGCCTGGATGAAATTTGACAACGAAGGGGTATTGCGTGCCATTAACCCAGAAGCCGGTTTCTTTGGCGTTGCTCCGATGACTTCTGTTGAAACCAACCCCAATGCTTTACATAGCGCTGATAAAAACACCATTTTCACCAACGTTGGTGTAACTCCTGATGGTGATGTTTGGTGGGAAGGTATCGGATACGATTGCCCGGCTGGCACAATTAACTGGAAAAACAAACTACACGATCCTGCGTCAGGCGAATTAGCAGCACATCCGAATGCCCGTTTCACTGCTCCTGCAAGCCAATGTCCATGTGTTGACCCGGCCTGGGAAGATCCGGCTGGCGTGCCAATTTCGGCTATCCTGTTCGGTGGTCGTCGTCCAACTACAGTTCCATTGGTTTATCAGGCTTTCGACTGGAACCACGGAACTTTCATGGGATCAATTGTAGGCTCTGAAGTCACTGCAGCAGCTATTGGCTTGAAAGCCGGCGTACGTCGCGACCCATTTGCAATGTTGCCATTCATGGGCTACAACATGGGCGATTACTTCGGACATTGGGTAAGCATTGGCGAAAATGCTCCTGACAAGAGCAAATTACCTATGATTTTCAATGTGAACTGGTTCCGTAAAAGCTCGGATGGGAAATGGCTGTGGCCTGGTTATGGCGAAAACATTCGCGTATTGGGCTGGATTATTGACCGTGTATTGGGCAATGTTGATGCTATTGAAACTCCAATCGGGTTGATTCCAAAAAAAGAAGACATCAACATCGAAGGTCTTGCTGGTCAGGCTGAATTGATGGACGATCTTCTTGCTGTTGATAAATCATTGTGGATGGATGAGTGTGAACTGATCGCTGAACATCAGGCTCAGTTTGGAAGCTCGCTACCTGCAGAAATGAAGGAACAATTTGAAAATCTTAAATCAAGACTTGCATAGTTTCTGATAAGGTTGTTGCATAAAAATAAAAATGCCGGTATGTTCTATACCGGCATTTATTTTTTATCGTTACACGTTATGATCTTGGATGAAATTGATTTAAAGTTGTCTTTAAATAATCCCTGTCAAGATGTGTGTAAATCTCGGTAGTTAATATTGATTCATGCCCTAGCATCTCCTGCACAGCACGTAAATCGGCTCCACCATTAATGAGGTGGGTTGCAAATGAATGCCTGAAAGTGTGAGGACTGATCTTCTTTTCGAATCCGGCTTTAATGGCCAGGTTTTTAATAATGGTAAAGATCATCACACGGCTTAATTTTTTGCCCCTGCGATTCAGGAAAAGAATGTTTTCACTTTCTTTTGAAACTTTCAATGATTTTCGGTAAACATCAAGGTATTTATTGATTTCTTCAATCGCCTTTTCGCTTACAGGAACCAATCTTTCTTTGTTGGATTTACCTTCAACTTTAATATATCCCTGATCGAAGGACAGATTGGATATTTTAAGGTTTACCAGTTCAGAAACGCGCAACCCGCAACTATACAAAGTTTCGAGCATTGCTTTGTTCCTCTGACCTTCAGGTTTGGCCAACTCAACTGTATCGATCATCAGATCGATCTCTTCGATGGTAAGAACATCAGGAAGTTTACGGCCAATTTTTGGAGACTCCAACAAAGTTGTCGGATCACTGGTAATTTTACCTTCCATAAGCATATACTTATAGAACGATTTAATACCGGAAATTGTACGGGCTTGTGTTCTTGGTGAAACACCTTTGTCATTGATCCATTCTACGAATTTCTTCAAATGATTCAATTTCACTTTTTCTGGAGCCAGTTTCTTAACTTCTTCGTCAGAAAAGGTCATCAGCTTGTTTATATCATTGATATAAGCAGCAATTGAGTTTGCAGACAAACCCTTTTCCAAACGTAAGAAAGACTCAAATCCTTTTTTGCTATCTTCCCATTTCATAATTAAAAGCTTTAAATTTTTAATTCTATAACATTTATTGATAATTTTGGTTTGTAAACTCTGATGTATTTATAAAGTATGACCATCCACCCAGATTACATAATTTTTAGATACGAATTTACGATCGGTTAAGTTACTATTATTATTAAAATAAAAAATCAAAATATGAAAATTTTGTTAATAAATGGTCCAAATTTGAATTTATTAGGAATTCGCGAGAAAAGTATCTATGGAAATTCCACATTTGAAAGCTATTTCAGGATTCTTGAGGAAAAATTCAGTTCTATCATTCTTGAATATTATCAATCAAATATCGAAGGTGAACTGATTAATAAAATCCATGAAACAGGATTCAGTTACGATGGGTTAGTTATCAATGCAGGCGCTTATACACACACCTCTGTGGCCATCCGTGATGCCATTTCAGGAATAAAAGCTCCCGTTGTTGAAGTTCACATATCCAATATTTTGACCAGGGAAAATTTCAGGCACGAATCTTTGATTGGCCCGGTTTGTATCGGAAGCATTATGGGATTTGGACTTGATTCATACAGACTTGGAATTGAAGCAATTACTGAATACATTAAATCTTAATGACATTTACACCCTCACTGGCGGATCGTTTGATCCGAATTTAAAAATTTGAATACTTTTGTCGCCCTCACCAATAAATATGAAGTATGAAATACACAAAAATAGTCGCCACCATCTCTGATAAACGCTGCGACCCTGAATTTATCCGTCAGCTTTACGAAGCCGGGATGAACGTTGTAAGACTTAACACTGCACATATCTCGCCGGAGAGTGCAATTGAAATGATAAAAAATGTAAGGAGCGTATCTGAAGATATCGGAATTCTTGTTGATACTAAAGGTCCTGAAATCAGAACTACCGGTATTTCGGAACCAATTAATGTCAAAGAAGGCGATATTATCAAAGTAAAGGGCGGACAAGGTCAATCGGATAATGAAATGTTTTTTGTCAGCTACGAAAAAATACAACATGAAGTTCCTGTTGGCAACCAAATTCTGATCGACGATGGTGACCTATCGCTCGATGTGATTGAACAATCGGAGGAATATTTAACCTGTCGGCTCGGAAACAGCGGGCAAATCAAAAACAAAAAGAGCATCAATACACCGGGTGTAAGCGTTGACCTGCCTTCCATAAGCGAAAAAGATGTTGAGTTTATTGAATTTTCGGCGAAAAATGATGTCGATTTCATTGCCCATTCATTTGTCAGGAATAAGCATGATGTCATTGCTGTTCAGAAAATTCTGGACAAATTTAACAGCAAAATAAAAATTATCGCCAAAATCGAAAATCTGGACGGAGTTAATAATATAGATGAAATTCTCCAATATGCTTATGGCATTATGGTTGCCCGCGGTGACCTTGGAATAGAAATACCTGCTGAAAAAATCCCTAGTATTCAACGAAAACTAATTAAGAAAGCGGTTCAGCAAAAAAAACCTGTAATTATTGCAACTCAAATGCTGCATTCCATGATCGACAATCCGAGGCCAACGCGTGCGGAAGTGGGCGATGTTGCTACTGCAATATACGATCGGACTGATGCGATTATGCTTTCAGGAGAAACAGCATACGGAAGTTATCCGATTGAGGCAGTAAATGTTATGACAAAAATTGCTCTTGAAGTTGAGGCAAGCAAAGACCGACGCAACGATTTGCCAGTTCCGCGCCTTGACAATGAAACTTCTGCCTTTCTTGCTGAAGCTGCTGTGCTGGCCTCAAAAGAATTAAGAGTCAGTGCCATTGTAACAGACACACTTACCGGAAAAATTGCCAGGTATATTGCCGCTTTCAGAGGGGCAATACCGGTATTTGCAAAATGTCATAACGGACGGGTAAAACGCGAACTTGCCCTTTCATATGGCGTTTTCCCGAGTGAAATACTTTCAAAGAAAAACAAGCATAAACTGATTGAAACTTCTTTATTGGATTTAGTTAAAAGAAAGCTGATTACTGAAAAAGACACCGTGGTATATGTTGGCGGAAACTTCGGTGTTGGCGGAGGTACGTCATTTATAGAGATTGCCTCAGTTGAGCAAATGGCACATTCTAAAATGAAGCACTAATCAAAAAAAACTACAAAAAAAGGGAACCAATCGGCTCCCTTTTTTTTTATCTCATATCAACAATTTCGACGTCCTTATATTTCGATGGATCAAAAACAAAGTCTGAATCTTTGAAAACACCATCGGTTTTTAACTGGCTGATGGAAACTTTGTAATTGTTCCCGTCTTTTCCCAGAATATTTGCTCCCCGAATCAGCATTTTTTGTTTGTCAATTATTAGTTTGATGTTGCTAACATCGCCTGTGGCCTTTTGTGGGGTCAGGTCGATATTATAAACCGGAACACCTGCATCTGTCGATTCGCCCGCAAATTTATAGTTGAAACCTCTTTCATAAATGGTAAAAATACGCGTAGGATCCATTAAATCGTCGGTTTCTTCATCCATATTTGAAATGCTTACTTCGTTCGCGTGAACCATATAGGTCCAGATTGATTTTCCGTCACATGTCACCTGCAATCCCATCATAGGAATATCCAACTTGTATTTTTTGCCTTTCAGAACAATGGTTCCGCTACTCTTCTCTTGAATATTCTCAGCTTTATTATTCATTTCGAAGGTGAATTTCGCTTCGATGGAAGCGAGCGATTGGGTCGTTTTGGTAACTTTTTCGAGTATTTCTTTCGCTTTAGCATCTTGCTGGCTATATCCGGCAGTTGCACAAATGGAAAGAATCGTAATTAATAGTAATTTTTTCATTTTGATGTATTAATATAATGGTTCTATTTCATTTGTTTCAATAATTGTTCCAAACTATATTCGTCCTGAAGCAACACCTGCCTGGCTTTACTTCCTTCGCTCTGTCCTACAATACCCGCAGCTTCGAGCTGATCCATAATACGACCTGCACGGTTGTACCCGATGGAGAATTTCCGCTGTATCATCGAAGTTGATCCCTGCTGATTTGCCACTACCAACCGAGCCGCATCATCAAACATTTCATCGCGGTTGGTCAGGTCGGCGGCGCCATTTCCACCTTCGGTATCTCCCACATAATCAGGAAGAAGAAAGGCTGTTGTATAACCTCTCTGATCGGCAATAAACTCGCAAATACGCTCAACTTCAGGAGTATCAACAAATGCGCATTGCACGCGGGTCATCTGACTTCCGGTTGAAACAAGCATATCGCCTTTTCCAATCAACTGATTGGCACCTGGTGTATCCAGAATCGTACGGGAGTCGATCATCGAAGCAACTTTAAAGGCAATTCGGGTCGGGAAATTCGCTTTGATTACTCCTGTGATAATATTGATAGAAGGACGCTGTGTGGCAATTACCATGTGAATACCCACCGCACGCGCCAACTGGGCAATACGTGCAATCGGCAATTCAACTTCTTTTCCGGCTGTCATGATCAAATCGGCAAACTCGTCAATGATGACTACTATATAAGGTAAGAACCGATGACCTTTCTCCGGATTCAGACGACGGCCAATAAATTTGGTATTGTATTCGATGATGTTGCGGACGTGTGCTTTTTTCAGCAAATCGTAACGTCCATCCATCTCAATATTTACTGAATTCAATGTATTTTTAACTTTCTGAATGTCAGTAATTATCGCATCTTCTTCGTCAGGCATTTTGGCCAAAAAATGTTTTTCCAGACATGAATAAAGATTAAGTTCCACTTTTTTCGGATCGATCAAAACAAATTTCAGTTGAGACGGATGTTTTTTGTAAAGAAGCGAAGTAATGATCGCATTCAAACCAACCGATTTTCCCTGACCGGTAGCGCCCGCCACCAGAATGTGCGGCATTTTGGTCAGATCGACCATGAATGTTTCATTCGAAATGGTTTTTCCCAAAGCGATGGGAAGTTCGAGGTTCGATTCCATAAACTTTTTGGAACCAATAATTGAACGCATTGAAACAATCTCTGGCTTTTGGTTCGGAACTTCAATACCGATTGTGCCTCTTCCCGGAATTGGTGCAATAATACGAATACCCAATGCCGATAAACTCAGTGCAATGTCGTCTTCCAGATTTTTGATTTTTGCAATTCGGATTCCGGGAGCAGGTACAATCTCATACAAAGTAATCGTAGGCCCAATGGTTGCACGTATTTTCGTAATCTCAATTTTGTAATGACGCAACGTTTCTACGATCTTGTTCTTGTTTGAAATAAGTTCCTCGTTGCTTACTTCGGCATTGCCCGATGCATGATCGTCGAGCAAATCGGGGGTCGGGTATTTATAATTCGACAAATCGAGTGTCGGATCATAATCTTCCATTACCGGAACACCGTGGTCATCCACTTCAGGTTCAACTATTTTGGTAACCTGAAGTTCCGGATCCTTATTTTTAAATTTCTCAGGTCTGGTCGTATTGCTGAAAATCAGATCCTCGATACTCGCTTCAACGTCTTTTTGCGACAAGGTATTTTCAATCTCGAAATCATCGTCGTCAATAATTATTTCATCATTATCATCGGGTGCATCCGGATTAAAAATTGCCTCAATTTTATCGTCTTCAGTAATCACTTTCGAAATCGACATCACTTCAGTTCCCCCCAAAGGGGTGGTTTCCAAAACCAATTCCGCAGATTGTTCTTCGGATAATTTATCTGTAACTTCAGGTTCTTTTGACATTTTTGCAAACAATCCGGTTAACCATGGAATAAACTGCCGGAAGGTTACAATCAGCAAGATAAACAAGATGAAAATCAGTATTAAAGTGGCACCCAGTGTACCCAAAAGTGAAGAAACTAAATTGGAAAGTATAAAACCATACATTCCTCCGAAATTCAAAAACTGACTATCCAGTGAATTTGTTAACAGTCCAAGAGCTATGGAAGCCCAAAGCATCCAAACAATCGAAAAAACCAGTGTCTTGAAAAACTTGATTTTTCTGTACCCAAACAAATTGAGTGCAGCCACAAAAAATATCAGGATAAAAAAGAAGGATGGAAACCCAAAACCCATGTTGATAAACTTTTCGCTCAAAAAGGCGCCCCCTTTTCCGGCAATATTCTGAACCTTCACCGAAGGATCAAAAAGAAAATCACGCCAGGGAAGATCCAGCTTACTTTGATCGACCCCACCTGAAATAACATAGGAAACAAAGGCGACTGCCATGTATCCGCTGATGATCATCAGAAAAAGTCCTAAGGTATATCTGAATTGGTTGCTCCTGAAAAAAAGTACAACTCCCAAGGTTTTTTTAGGCGTGGGAGCCTTTGCCGGTTTCTTTATTTGTTTTGCCATTCGGGTTATAAAATTCGTGCGCAAAGTTAACGATTTTTGACTATCATATATTTTATCTTTGAACTTATACCGCACATTAATTTCTTCCTGAATATATTATCATCTGTTTAATAGCATCCTTTTCCGGATACACAACAATCGTTCATCATGATTATAATTGGTTCCTTTTTATAAGTTTGTCAGCGACAGATTATGACCAAAATGACTGTAAAGCCGACAAATACAAAGACTTAACAATACATCAGAATGAAACGAACATACCACAGAAATGATTTCAAAAGTGGCAGCACAAAAAGAGAATGGAAATTAATGTTTAAGTGGATGCTTTCTGGTATGTGAGTTCCATGAGAACGCTTAAAAATCAATTAATTAATATCGTTATTTTCGAATGAAAAAAATTGCAGTTGTGGCGCTTGGCGGAAATGCCCTTCTCAGGGAAAATGAATCCGGCACCATTGAACAACAGGAATCAAATACGACCGAAACGCTTGAAAACCTGATTTTTCTGCTGAAGGAAGGATTCGAATTGGTAATAACGCACGGGAACGGTCCGCAGGTAGGCAATATTCTGATGCGGAACGAAGCAGGGCTGCAAGTTTACAACATCGCCCCAATGCCACTGGACGTTTGCGTGGCCGATTCGCAAGGCGGAATTGGTTACATGATTGAACGAATGATTCGAAATGTGTTGAAGAAACACGGCATTCAGAAAAATGTCATCACCTTGGTAACCATGGCAACGGTCGATCCAAACGATCCGGCTTTTACAAATCCAACCAAAGGAATCGGGAAAATTTATTCGGAGCCGGAAGCTAAAAAACTTCAGGAAGAAAAAGGCTGGATTTTTAAACCCTCTGCAAAAACCAAAGGTGGCTGGCGGCGAATGGTTTCCTCCCCGCAACCAATAGACATTATTAATCAGGAAATAATTGAAACGCTTGTCAGGGACGGAAATATTGTAATTGCAGTGGGCGGCGGCGGAATTCCGGTTTATTACGACGAAAACAACGACCTTCGCACACTTGATGCCGTAATCGACAAAGATCTGGCTTCGGCATTGCTGGCCTCAAAAATAAAGGCAAACGAGTTTTATATCCTGACCGATGTTTCATTTATCTACAAAGATTTTGGACTTCCAACCCAGGAAAAACTCGAATTCCTGAATTATGCTGATACCATAAAATATTTGGATGCCGGAACTTTTGCGGAAGGAACAATGGCGCCAAAAATCAGAGCGTGTTTGTACTTTATTAAAAATGGCGGCGGAAAAAGTGTGATTACGGAAGCAAAAAAGCTGGAAGACAAATCGTACGGATCGAAAATTACAATGGAGTACGAGTAGAGTGATCAGTGGTCAGTCACAGTTGCCAGTGAAGAGAGAAGGAAATTATTATAACCGAAATTAATCATTTACGAATGGCCAAAAGCCCCTCTTGTGGAGGGGTTGGGGAGGCTTTTAATAAATAAATACTATGAAAAACAACCTAAAAAACAGAAACTTCCTGAAATTGCTGGATTTTAATGCTGAAGAAATTCATTACCTGTTGCAGCTTGCTACAAAATTGAAAAAATCAAAAGCATCGGGACTTGAAGAACAAATGTTAAGCGGAAAAAACGTGGCTTTGATCTTCGAAAAGACCTCCACGCGAACACGTTGTGCATTCGAAGTAGCCGCTTTCGATCAGGGCGCACATGCCACTTATCTTGGCCCATCAGGTTCGCAAATCGGGCACAAGGAATCAATTAAAGATACCGCCCGGGTTTTGGGCAGAATGTACGATGGCATTGAATACCGCGGTTATGGCCAAAGCATCGTGGAAGAATTGGGTAAATATGCCGGCGTTCCGGTGTGGAACGGTTTGACAGACGAATTTCACCCGACACAGATTCTGGCCGATTTCCTAACCATGCTGGAGCATTCTGCAAAACCACTTTCAGAAATAAAATTTTGCTATTTGGGAGATGCCCGCAACAACATGGGGAATTCGCTGATGGTGGGTGCGGCAATACTTGGAATGGACTTCAGGGCTGCCGCTCCGGCAAGTTGCCAGCCAACAGCCGAATTGCAACAAACCTGCCGAAAACTTGCTGCCGAAAGCGGCGCCAAACTGTTGATTACAGATAATCTGGCCGAAGCTGTAAAGGATTGCGACTTTTTATATACCGACATCTGGGTTTCTATGGGCGAACCGGAATCGGTCTGGACAGAAAGAATCCAACTGCTTCTACCCTATCAGGTAAATAAAAATGCGATGGAACTCACGGGAAATCCAAACGTGAAATTTCTGCATTGTTTACCGGCGTTTCACAACCGCGACACCAAAGTTGGAGAAGAATTGTATCTGAAATTCGGGCTCGACGGACTTGAAGTTTCCGAAGAAGTTTTTGAAAGCGAAGCTTCCATTGTTTTCGATCAGGCTGAAAACCGTATGCACACAATAAAGGCAGTGATGGTGGCAACTATTGGGTAGAAATGTGAAATTTGAGCTTAAAATTTTATCTTCGCGGCAAGTTTGTTTCTGCGGGGTCAGTTTTGTTTTCAAAATACTGCCCTGCCTGAAATACAAACATTTTGGTTTATACAAACAAACAGCGAACATAAATGGCAATTTCAGTTGTACTCATTGTTTTAGGGTTTATTTTACTTATAAAAGGTGCGGACTGGTTGGTTAGCGGCGCTTCATCGCTGGCAAAAAAACACCACATTTCCGACCTGGCAATTGGCCTAACGATTGTGGCATTTGGCACTTCAGCTCCTGAACTGGTCGTAAATTCAATCGCTTCGTTTCAGGATCATTCTGATATTATATTCGGTAATGTAATTGGAAGTAATAATTTCAACCTGTTTTTTATACTGGGTATTGTTGGGTTGATTTTACCAATTACGGTGCAATCGAGCACCGTCTGGAAAGAAATCCCAATTTCTTTTTTTGCAGTAGTTATCGTGTTTATACTCTCAAACAGTTTCTTTTTTCAGGAAAACAATGTTCTTTCACGAATTGACGGAGCTTTATTGCTGATACTGTTTATACTTTTCCTGTTTTACGTTTATAAGCAGATGAAAACCGATAAAACCGAATTTGAAATAGCGACATTGGAAATTTCAAACTGGAAAATATGGGGATTAATTACAATCGGACTTGCCGGACTGATATTTGGAGGCAGACTGGTTGTAAACAATGCGATTGAAATTGCAACCAATCTGGGCGTAAGCGAAAAAATTATTGGATTAACCATTATCGCGGCTGGCACATCGTTGCCCGAATTGGTAACTTCGGTAGTGGCAGCATTGAAGAAAAACAGCGACATCGCGATCGGAAACATTATCGGCTCCAATATTTTTAATCTTTTATTTATTCTTTCGGTGAGTTCATTCATCAAACCACCAACTTATAATCTTGCTTTCAATACGGACGTTTACATGCTTGCAGGCGGAACGTTGTTCCTTTTTGCAGCAATGTTTACAGGCAAAAATAAAAAACTGGACAGATGGGAAGCAGGAGTATTACTGGCAGTATTTATAATATATACAACCTATTTGATTGCCAAAGAAGTATAAAACTACCTCAAAAACAAACTTAAATGATTCTTTCAGTTACTATTCTGATAGTTGGTTTTGCTATACTCATAAAAGGTGCAGACTGGTTGGTTAGCGGAGCTTCATCGCTTGCAAAAAAACACAACATTTCCGATCTGGCAATTGGATTGACGATCGTGGCATTTGGAACATCGGCTCCAGAACTGGTGGTAAATTCAATCGCTTCGTTTCAAGGTCACTCCGACATTATATTCGGCAATGTAATTGGAAGTAATAATTTTAACCTGTTTTTAATACTCGGTATTGTTGGGTTGATTTTACCAATTACGGTGCAGTCGAGTACGGTTTGGAAAGAAATACCAATTTCGTTTTTTGCAATAGTTATCGTGTTTATCCTCTCAAACAGTTTCTTTTTACAGGAAAACAATGTTCTTTCTCGAATTGACGGAGCTTTATTGTTTATACTGTTTGTACTCTTCCTGTTTTACGTTTATAAGCAGATGAAAACGGAAAAAACAGAATTGGAAATAGCAACATTGGAAATTTCAAATTGGAAGATTTGGGGGCTGATTACAATCGGACTTGCCGGACTGATATTCGGAGGCAAATTGGTTGTAAACAATGCGATTGAAATTGCAACCAATCTGGGCGTAAGCGAAAAAATTATTGGATTAACCATTATTGCGGCTGGCACATCGTTGCCCGAATTGGTAACCTCGGTAGTGGCAGCATTTAAGAAAAACAGCGACATCGCGATCGGCAACATTATCGGCTCC
Organism: Bacteroidota bacterium; assembly: GCA_030698405.1. Lineage (GTDB taxonomy): Bacteria > Bacteroidota > Bacteroidia > Bacteroidales > Prolixibacteraceae > Aquipluma. The sequence continues at coordinate 65,445 of JAUYMU010000012.1, read as the reverse complement.
AATATCTTTAATCTTTTACTGATTCTTTCGGTGAGTTCATTCATCAAACCGGTTACTTATAATCTTGCTTTCAATACAGACGTTTACATGCTTGCAGGCGGAACGTTGTTCCTTTTTGCTGCAATGTTTACAGGCAAAAATAAAAAACTGGACAGATGGGAAGCAGCAGTTTTACTGGCAGTATTTATTATATATACAACCTATTTGATTGCCAAAGAAATTTAAAGCAACCGCAAAACAAACAAAAAATGATTCTTTCAATTACAATACTGATAGTAGGTTTTGCAATACTGATAAAGGGCGCGGACTGGTTAGTAGGCGGGGCATCATCACTAGCAAAAAAACACAATGTTTCTGACCTTGTAATTGGCTTGACTATTGTTTCATTTGGCACCTCTGCTCCTGAATTAATTGTAAATTCAATTGCTTCATTCCAGGATCATTCAGACATTATTTTCGGCAATGTAATTGGAAGCAATAATATAAATCTGTTTGTAATACTCGGAATTGTTGGATTAATCATGCCAATTACTCTCCAGTCGAGTACTGTCTGGAAAGAAATACCAATTTCTTTTTTTGCAATAATAGTAGTGTTTGTTCTCTCGAACCGGCTCTTTCTGCAAACGAACAATGTACTTTCACGAATGGATGGATTGGTACTTCTAATTCTGTTTTTGCTTTTCCTCTTTTACGTCTATAAACAAATGAAAACGGAAAGACTTGAATTGGAAATTCCGGCAAAAGAACTATCAAACTGGAAGATATGGGGACAGATAACAATCGGACTTGCCGGACTGATATTTGGAGGCAGACTGGTTGTAAACAATGCGATTGAAATTGCAACCAATCTGGGCGTAAGCGAAAAATTTATTGGATTAACCATTATCGCGGCGGGCACCTCGCTGCCCGAATTGGTAACTTCGGTAGTGGCAGCTATGAAGAAAAACAGCGACATAGCGATAGGAAACATCATCGGCTCCAATATCTTTAATCTTTTACTGATACTTTCTGTGAGTTCATTGATCAATCCGATCAGGTACAATCCTTCTTTTAATACTGATATGTACATGCTCGCAGGCGGAACAGCGTTTCTGTTTATTGCAATGTTTACATTGGGCAAGAAAAAACTAGACCGGTGGGAAGCAGGAATATTGCTGGCCACATTTATCATTTACACCATCTATTTGATTGGTAAAGAAGTGTAAACCGTTTAAAAATTATCAATCACTAATTCTGAAATGGTTTGGCTAACACCGGAATGCTTCTCCAAACCACTGATTAAACTGAAATTTAACCACTTCAGGATTGAGCTTATCGCATTCCAGACCAAGTCCGCCGCCGCCCACGCAATTTACATGTCCGGTTGAGGTGTGCCCAACTCGCCATGCTGCCTGAAATTTATACCATCGTCGCTGACTTCCAGTTTCAATCTATTCGACTGATAATTGTTCCAACCTGTGCTTATCGTCACCGAGCGGCAGGTGGAAAGAAGGATCGTAAAGCGGAGGATCGGTTACATCTTTGATCGCAAAAATATAGGCACCACCCAATCCAATCTGTTTCATAGAGTCAAGATCGGCAGTTATGGCATCTTTGGAAATCGCACCATGCATCCAGTACCAAAAACCCAGGGTTTTGCAGATTCTTCAGGAGAATCAGTTCATGTTACTTTTCTTGGGTTCTGCTTTTATTGCTTATTGCCCCTTTATGGGAAGAATCCCCCTCCAGAACAAAAGAAAAGTACTTTTTTGCTTCCATGACATTTCCCTTGCCGAGTTCTCCAAGACCAATTAAATATTGACATAACTGGCGATTACGTACATTCAGGTCGTCTTCCCAAATCAAAAGGTCGGGCAATGAAACAGCAAAGTAGTCAATTTTCACCTGATCGTTTAAATGCGCTTTACCAAACTCAACCAGCAGATCAAACCGCTTCAGAGCTTCATCAGTTTTACCGAGTTTTTTGAGCGCCAATCCCTGGTAAAAGATGGTGTCAGGTTGCTGATCGTTGTAAAACATGGCGGCCGAAACCTGATTTAATCCATGAGATGCTTCGTTGAAATAAGCGTTTGCCGTTTCTGTTTCATTCAATCCTTCATAAGCTATGCCTAATATGTAAAGCAGTTCATTTTCCTGCGCGCCATGCAATTTTCCTTCTCCAAGGTTATGCGGATATTCGCGTGCTTTAGTCAGCAAATTAATTGCCTCATTAAAATTCTTATCCTGAATTGCGTTCTTCGCCAATTCAGTCAGGCTAAAAATATATTGCCCGGTAACTTTGCCTTCACCGCCTTCCCACGGATGAAACTGCCGCGACAGAATCAAATCATACGCAGTTTTAAATTTACCCGTAAGATTATACAACGTGGCAAGCTCAAGGTACAGATCATCGCGTTGATCGACCAATGTGCTGAAGCAAACCAAATTATCCAGTCGTTGTTCAAGCGGATAATTTAATCGTTTATAAAGCTGGTCGAGTTCCATCAATATTCGGGCATCCGATTTATCGAGTTCAAATGCTTTTTCAAGCGATTTCAGTGCTTTTTCAGCATTGTTTTGTTTATTGAAGTATGCCAGCGACAAGTTACGGTGAGTGGTTGGAAATTCAGGATAGATGGTTACCGATTTTTCCCAGCAGGCAACAGCTTCATCGTAATTTTTGAAAGCGTACCAGAAATTGCCCAGATAATAAAGAGCTTTGTAATCATTCGGATTAATCTCAAGTGCCCACTGCAAAGCCACAACAGTTTCAGGTTGGTTCGGAAAACAATAATCGGGACACTGTTTTATTGCATTGGTTAATGTTTCTTCTGCAACAGTTTTTTCTCCTAACAGTGACTCAAACCATGCTTTATAGTAAAGCGCAAGCGGATAAATATCTCTCATTTGCTCTTCAATACCGATGGTAATGAAACGAATGGCTTCTTCATAAAGTCCTGCCCATGCATAATCGAGTGCAAACTCAATATAATTATGAATATTTCGTCGGATCAGCGATTTCATTTCGTTTAAGACTGATTCTTCGTTGGTCAGCAAATACCTTTCGAAATACAGGCTGAAGTTAAACTGATCGAGCCGAAGTGATTCTTCAATCAACTCCAGTGCTTGTTCTTTTTTACCCAAATGCCGCAAAATGCTTGTTTTTAACTGGCGTGCTTTGTGATTATGCCAGTTACGGATCAGCGAACGATCAATAACTTCAAGGGCAGCCTCCCATTTTTTATTCAATGTTTCGATTCGGGCTACCTGAAAATATCCATTGTCCATCCACGCAGCATTCCAAACCGATTTATAGAATGACTTATAGGCTTTTTCAGTGTTACCCAAATAGCGATTTACCAATCCAAGGTTGAAAAGAGCTTCTCCACCAAACGGATTGGGATTGCGTTCAGTCCAGGTATCAACTGCGGTTTGAAAATATTTTTCAGCTTTATCAAACTGCCCGCGACGAAGATACCAAGAGCCAAGAGCATTGTTGCACCGGCTGTCTTTCGGATCGCGAACAAGCGCTTCTTCATAATAAGGCCGCGGATCGTAGGTTGCATGACGGTATTGTTCCAGATGCAGGCCGGTGAGGTATAATTGCTCGTTGCTTTCAATTTCTTCAGGCAGTTTGGCGGCTTTTGCAGCGTCCGGTATTGGTTTTTGTTCTCCTGATTCAGGTTTCCAGTCAACCAGGATTTTTCCTGATGAAGAAGCTATTGAGACAGAGAAGCCTCCCCCCACCCTCCCGAAGTTTCGGGACAAGCTCTCCGAAAGAGGGGGCTTTAGGACACCTCTTTTCGTTAGTTTTCCATTTTCCAGAGAATTATTCAGCAAAATGGTTTTTTCATACGAAGTTACCGGATGGAAATCGAACGATTCTTCGAGAAGGATTTCATCTTTGTATTTCAGGAAAATTTTCGAACCGGGATAAACTCCGGTTGTGTAAGCCTTTATAATTACTTTTCCGTCTTCAAATTCGAGGTTAACCATGGCTTCTTTGGTCGCATTTTTCACCATACCCAAATCACGATACGGTATAAAATACTGGCTGAAAGATTTTTCTTCTCCCGGCATCAGCCACGAAAAATCGGGTTGATTATCGGTATAAACACCGCACATCAACTCAATGTACGGACCATCTTCGTCGGTCAGATTGCGGTCCCAGGCACGGCCAAAATCGCCATGTCCCCAGGTCCATTGCTTCTTTCCGGGCGATACATGATGATTGGCTACATGCAACAAACCACCTTTGCTATCGTTTTCATATCCGCCAACAAAATCATAATCCGAAGTAATGGCCATGTACGAAGTTGGTACAGGTATATTTTTATACCTCGAAATATCGGTTCCAGGCGAATAATCGACCTTGTAATACGTGCCTTTGGCGATCGGAAATTCAGATACATCGCGTTTTCCGTGATCAAAAACGGCATTCACATCAGGCGGAAATACCGATTGATATTCGTCGTTCACTTTCACTGCAGGATTGGCCCACCACAAGAAAGTTTGAGCATGATTGGTGCGATTATAAAGTTTTGCTTTGATTTCGAGATAAGCTTTATCCGGATGCAGTGTAAAACCTGCCATACCGCGGGTGCGGAACATGCGTTCTACCTCGCTGCACCAAACGGTCACGCTGCCATCGGCATTTTCTTCGATGCAATGATCAACTGCATCGTAAGTTGATGGTCGGTGGTGCTGCGGCCAGTTAAATTCGAGACCTCCTGAAATCCAGGGGCCAGTAAGGCCAACCAGTGCAGGCTTGATCACCTGATTGTAGTAGATAAAATGGCGTTGTTTGGTTTTGTCGAAGGCCATCTGAACACGGCCACCCAATTCGGGTAGGATCATGATTTTCAGGTATTGGTTTTCAAGAAAAACGGCATTCCATTCCTGGTCAACCTTTTCATCCAGAATTTTCTCAATCACCGGATGCGGGTAAACCACTCCACTGCTTCCCTGGTAAACCCGTTTCTCCAAAAACATGGGATTTTTCTCTGGTTTCCCGATTCCATAAGTTGGAATGATTACTTTTTCGTACCAGGCAATGGCCTCCCCAAAAGCCTCCCCCGACCCCTCCGAAGGAGGGGAGTTTTTGGCATCATTAATTAATATTGTCATACTTTTTTCATCAAAAATCAAATGGAACACTTATTTTCTTGAGCAACCGATCTCAATTTACAAGTTGAAAATTCCCTTCCCTATTGGAGAAGGGTTAGGGATAGGGTTTCTATTTCCACTTTTGGGCTAAATTTTTCGACAGCCATGTATTTCTTCAGGCTGAAGAGCAATTGTTGTGCTTCGGGACGTTTGTCCAAATCTGAAGTTAAGTCGATTCCTGAAACAAGTAGTTTGCCCTTCCCAACTTTGGCTTCGAAAACCAAAGCCAGCGGACGGTTAGTCACCCAATCATCGATCACCCGAACAATGGGTTTCAAATCAGCGGGGAAATTGGTCAGGTTAATTGCTCCTGAATGACTCATGGCATCCCACCACTGGTAATTGCTGTGGTATTCGGTCGGGAAATCTGCCAAAGCCGGGTGGTTCGGGTTAACCAAAACGCCCAGCGTGTGCGGCGCTTGTCCTTTGGTCCAGGCCGTGTTCCAGAAAATACTGGAGAACCCGATTTTTACGTCACCACCCATTTCTTTTGAAAGTGTTCCTTTTTTCAGGTTTAACAATACAGAACCACCATTTTTCAGGAACTGTGCCGTTTGGGCATCCAGTTTCTGCACCACCCGAATGTTTTCTTCTCCTGAAATTGCTTCTTTCACCGCCGGATATACCCAGAAATCCCAACTATTGCTCAGGCCATTCACGGTCACTTCCAGTTTAAGCATTTCAGGAGTTGTAATTGACGACAGCGGAAACGAAACATCTCCCAATTTAAATCCATTACCCAACGGAATATCGGTTTGAGCAAATTTGCCAGACTGAATCAGCTTACCGGTTTTATCGGTAACCTTCCATTCAGGAATGCTGGCTGCAATTGCTCCATCGCCATAATGAGCCACTTCTACCTCTGCTTCAAAAGTTTCGATATTGGTAAAAATGAGTTTTTTCATGCGCGCCAGCGGTACTGTTGAATTGCAAAAACGCTTGTATTCTTCCGGAGAAATGTATCCTTTTTCACCCCAGAACGGATCGAGCACACCCACCAAAGCAGTTCCCTGTCCGGGAAAGTCGTGCAAATCGAGCAACTGGAATCCGCCGAAATCTTTTGTGCGCAAAGCTGCTTCAATGTCGGCCTTGTAGCAAAGCGCCTGCAATTTTCCCGAAGCCAGCAAAAAGCTGTCGGCCAGTTGTTCCATGCCGTGATCTTTCAAAGTTTCCTGAAAAAGTTCGAAGTTGCGGGCTTTCAACACACCATCGTATTTGGTAATTTCTTTGAAATTCGGATACACGCACCACTGGCCAATTTCGTGACTAACAATTGGCTGCGGAAATTTGGCATCGTATTCAGACCAGTCGTAGTTAGTGCGAGGAGCTTCACCGTTAATAATGCTTTTCAATTCCTGTCCCCAGCCCTGAATTCGCGGATTGGAATCGCTCAAAAAATCGTTAACCGGTAGGTTTGGCCAGCCTGCTCCCGAAGTGTAAATGCGGCGGCTGTCCTTGTTCTTCCAGAAGTTGACGAATTCTGTGAGAAATTGATGCTGATTCGGCCCGCCCGGTTCGTTGCCATAAACAAACATGCAGAAGGACGGATGGTTACCATATTCTGCCATCATACGTTCACTTTCTTCATAGAGGTATTTATCGAATGGTTTTCCGTCACCCAAAGTGGTTGACTGGTTGGCCCACGACGAAGCTTCCACCTGAAGATAAAAACCGGTTTGGTCAGCAGCATCGAAGGCGGCTTTTGGCGGGCACCACGAATGAAAACGCATGTGGTTGAGCCCGTGGGCACGGCAAACATTGAAAATCCGCAGCCATTCAGCCAGATCGGTTGCAGGGTAGCCTGTTTTCGGGAAAATGGCGCATTCCAAAGTTCCGCGTAAAAATGTTGGTTGGCCGTTTATCAAAATTTGCTTTCCTGAAACCTTAAACTCACGCATTCCAAAGGTCGTGGTTGAAATATCTGTCTGCCCGGAAGTTTTATCTTTTAAACTGGCTTCCAACGAATAAACGTTCGGATGAAATTCGTTCCAAAGTTTCACATCTGCACCCAATCCGAGATTCATTTCCAGTTCGTTTTCACCTTTCTTCAATTCAAAATCTGCTGATTTTTTCTGCGAAGTTCCTGTAACTTGCAGATTCAGTTTTGCAGAAGTTGCTTTTCCTGTCAGGTTCTGAACCTTGACTTTTACGGCTATCTTTTTATTCTGAACATCAGGAAAAACCTGAATATTTTGGATTTTCATCATTGGTCGGGCTTCGAGATACAGTTGCCCCACTGCCCCATTCCAGTTGCTTTGGGTGTGGTCTGAAATACTGTGCGAGTTTACGCCAGGATCAAAGTCTTTCACACGGTTGTCGATGCACAAAGTCAGGCGATGTTTGCCGGGAGTCAGGATATTGGTCAGGTCGTATTGATGTGGCGTTCCCAGCGAATTTTGCATACCAACTTCCTTGTCGTCAACCCACAAACGGCTTTCCCAGTGGCAGCGTTCGAGAAACAAACCTACAAACTGACCGTTCCATTCTTCAGGAATGGTTACTTCTTTCTGATACCACGCAGCGCCTTTGTAATATTTCACCGGCTGCAACCAGAACGGAATTTTGATGTTTCCCGGCTCACGAAACTTGGCGTATTTCGGTTTTTTATAAAACGAACTGTCAACAATCTGACCAATCCATTGAGTGGTCAACGTGACATCATCACCTTTTCCGTTCGTTGTCAGCGATCCGGGAAGTATGAGCTTATCCGGCAAAACCTGATTGTACCAGGCTTCTGGGATGCCTTTATCAGAAGGATCCATCGCAAATTGCCAGGTTCCGGCAAGATCAATTTTTTGCTGAATTGCAGGTTTTTGGCAGGAAAATAACAAAACTGACAGAATAGCGATCAGAATTAATTTGGTTTTCATAAGTTGTATTTAGAAGCCCCTCCAAACCTCCCCGAAGGGGAGGCTTAAGGCGCCTTGTTATAAGTTGATTTTCAATATCAGTACCTACAAATCTTATAATTATTACGTGTTGCAATCATTTCTGAAAAATATAAGTTGGCAAATAAAATACTCACCGAAGGCCTTTTTAAGCCCCTCCTTCGGAGGGGTTGGGGAGGCTACTTTTTTCAATTTCTTCCAGCGATTTTCCTTTGGTCTCAGGAAGTTTTTTCAGGATAAACAGAAAGCCCGACAGGCAGATAAATCCGTAGAGCCAGAAAGTTCCGCTGGCATCCAGCAATTTATTCAGGATTGGAAATGTATAGGTTAGCACAAAGCAGGCACTCCATAAAGCAGTGGTTGCCAAAGCCATGGCTGCCCCGCGAATTTTATTCGGAAATATTTCGGACAACACAACCCAGGTTATCGGAGCCAGGGTCATGGCATAAGTGGCAATTGCAAGCATCACCAAAACCAGAATGGCCAGACCTTTCAGTTCGAAAAAGTAACTTGTTCCAAGCATAAAATAAATGAGCGCCAGTCCGATTGAACCGAGAAGCATTAATTTGCGCCGACCCCAGCTATCGACCATTCGCATGGCCAAAAGGGTGAAAATCAGGTTCACCGTTCCGGTAATCACAATATTGAAAAGCATGTCGCCCACAGAATATCCGGCTGAAGTAAAAATTTCTTCGGCATAATTGAAAATTACGTTGATGCCGCACCATTGCTGAAATACAGCCAACACAATTCCCAAAACCAGTACTGGTCGTACTTTTTTCGATTTCAGCGATTTCCAGTCAATTTTCGAATCTGTTCCGTGCAACGTTTCAGCAATTTCCTTTTGCTCCTGAAGGGCATAATCGTGTCCGCCAATTCGTTTCAGAATAGAAAATGCGGCTTCCGATTTGCCTGATTTAGCCAGGAAGCGGGGACTTTCAGGAATGAAAAATGCGAGCACAAAAAAAGCGGAAGCAGGCAGCGTTTCTGCCCAAAACATCCAACGCCATCCCATTTGTCCGTTCCACGACTGAACGATTTCCAGGTCGGAAACACCTTCCGAAACTTTATCGGCAATCAGGAAATTAATGATTTGCGCGGCTAAAATACCGATCACAATAGTTAACTGATTAATGGAAACTAAGCGTCCGCGCATTTTTGCAGGCGAAATTTCGGCAATGTACATGGGCGAAATGGCTGAAGCCAATCCGATTCCAAGACCACCAACCAAACGAAAAATGATGAAAGGCGTAAACTGATCAACTGCCCCTGTTCCAATGGCCGAAATGGTAAACAAAGCCGCAGCTATAATTAAGGGAGTTTTACGGCCAAAACGGTCGGAGAGGTAGCCTGAGATCATGGCGCCAAACAAGCAGCCGATCAGCGCACTGCTCATCGCCCAGCCTTGCAGATGCGGCGAATTTGCGATATCGAAAAAACGCTCGTAAAAAGGTTTGGCGCCCCCAATAACTACCCAGTCGTAGCCAAAAAGTAATCCGCCCATGGCAGATACCATTGTGATGCCCAGAATAAATTGTCGGTTTAAATTCAATTTGCTCACAAGTTCAGAATTTAGTTGAAACAAAAATAGAATTCTTTTTGGCTTATTAAAATGAACAATTTCACCAAAATATGGATGATATTACCAAATCATACTATTCAACAGTTCATCAAAATAAATTCATAACAGCTTAAATAAATTATATTTGTGTCTGGAACAAACATTTCATTCAAGAATAAAACATCAATTTTATACACAATTAAGACATTTATAGAATGAAAAAACAAGACGGATTTCCCGGCCAGTTAAGTTATGTGATACCTGACCGTATTTTACTGCTTATCGAAAAGAATCCATTTTGCAGCGATTTGTTTATTACAGATATTGGATACTACCCAAACGCAAGGCATCACTTTCGCAAAAGGAAAAAAGGTGTCGAACAAACAATTCTCATCTATGCCATTGAAGGACAGGGGATAATAACGATAAACAAGCAAGAATACCGACTTGCAGCCGACCATTTTTTCCTAATTCCGGCAGGTGTTCCTCATTCGTATGCGGCCGACCTACAAAATCCATGGTCTATTTACTGGATCCATTTTGCAGGAAATAAATCAGGCATTTATTCTCGGTTTGCTTGTCAGCCAATAGCCATTGAACGTGGAAAAACTTCGCGAATAGCCGACCGGGTCGATTTATTTTCAGAGTTATTCCGCAATCTCGACCGCGGGTTCAGCATCGAAACACTGGAATATGTGAATCTGTGTCTGCCACTTTTACTGGCTTCGTTCACCCATTTAAGTCATTTCAGGCTGATTAAAGAATCGGGCGAAAACGATCCGGCAAGTCTTAGCATAAATTATATGCTCGAAAATATCAGCAAAAAATTTAGCCTGGAAGAATTAGCCAAAAATGTTAACCTATCATCATCACATTTTTCACGACTATTTTTATCTCGTACAGGACATTCGCCCATCGATTATTTTATTCAGCTTAAAATTCAGCGCGCCTGCCGGCTACTCGACAATTCGGGTTGGATGATTGCCGATGTTGCCCGTGAAATGGGATTTGAGGACCAGTTTTACTTCTCGCGGCAATTCAGAAAAGTTATGAGCATGTCGCCTAGAGAATACCGCCATAGATAAACGACTGGCATATCATTTAAAACATTGGCACCAAAAGGCTAATGAATCTCCAGCGATTCAGGGCATAAATTATATTAATCATCTTCAAATATTACTGCCATACAGAGTCATTCCTAATAAATTAGTTTCAAAATTATATTGATTTTAAAATGGATTTGTACCGCACACGGGAACATTATTTTGGGGAAATGAACATTGGGGGTGATTGTCAACCGATATAGTTGAATATGCACATAAAAAAAACCGTTTCAGATTTGGTTCTGAAACGGTTTTTCTATTGAATTTGAATACGGGTTATTTTACGTATTCAGCATTTTGCAGAAATTCCAATGATTTCTGAACGCTTTCAATTGGGGCGAAATTGTATTCCTCCACTTCAACGATAATTTTTTTCATTCCTGATAATGCTGCATTTTCGAAAATTGGTTTGAAATCCATCGGACCGGCGCCAACTTCAGCTTTGTCTTTTACATGCCACAATTCGAAACGACCCGGATAAGCGTTGAAATAATCAACTGCGTTTTTACCACCTTCAGTAATCCAAAATAAATCGAGCTGAAACATCACTTTTGCAGGATCGGTATTTTGAAGCATATAATCATAAATGATCTGGCCTTCCACTTCTTTGAATTCTCCATCGTGGTTGTGGTATCCGAAACGAATTCCGGCGGCATTGCATTTTTCGCCAATTGCATTGAAATAGTCGCAATAGCGCTGGACTCCTGCAAGGCTTTCATAGCCAACATTGTCCATAAAAGGCTGAACAATGTAACTTACTCCAGCAGTTTTGTGGGCAGCAATACAAGTGTCCCACCATGCCATCGAAGCTTCCCAGCCAGCTGAATCAGGAACAGCCTGTCCGCAATGTGAAGCCAGGAATTTCATACCATTGGCTTCCACCAAAGCTTTGAAATCAACAGGCTCCATTCCGTAGAATTTAGCATCGCCATAACCGGCAGCCTCCACAAACGAGTAACCCATAGCGCCAACTTTTTCGATGGTACCTTTTGCATCGGTTTTCATGTCGTCTTTAACTGACCATAACTGTAAACCAATTTCTTTGGCAGGTTTGGCAGGTGTACATGAAACGATTCCACCGGCAACAAAAATGGCCAGTGCAATGACTGTTAATGACTTTTTAACATTTAATTTTAAACTCATGATTGAAAATTTAATTGATTGTGATTGTTTGTTGTATGTTGAAATTTCAACAAAAGTAAGTTCAAAAAACCACTTCTGAAACAAAACATTGAATTTTGTTCCAGTGGAGAATACAAATTGAAAAAAATTAATTTGCAATACTCGGTTTCGAATTACCTCGGACTTGAAGATGGTAAAGTGAACCGGTCTTATGGCAATATCTCACTGGGAGTTGGAATCCGCGCGGTAAAAGGCGACCAGATAGGATACGGTTTTACCCAGGAACTTACTCCCGAATCAATGTTGTCGGCTGCAGCAACCGCTTCAACCTTGTGCAACATGAACGCTGCCCCGGTGGCCACTTCATTCAACAAACTTAAAACCGGTAATGTTTATGCTTCGGTGGTAGCCGAAAGAAACGGCAAACGTGAACAGTCATTTTACAACATGGGCGGTCACCGCGATTTTTCGTTTTATACCGACGAGGTCGTTAACAAAGTTTCAACCAAAGCGGTGAACATGCGCTGACTCTTTTTGATGCCATTCAGCCACCAGCCGGAGAAGTACCGGTTGTACTTGGCCCGGGAGTTACATGAATTTTATTGCACGAAGCCATTGGTCATGGCATGGAAGTCGATTTTAACCGCAAGAAAATATCCACCTTCAGTACCATGATTGGCAAGAAAGTGGCTGAGTTTCTGGTTGACTGGTATTACAGTCGGAAATTGGGCTGGGAACCAACCTCCGGTTCAATTTCAAATCTGATTTTGCCTCCCGGATCCCGCAGCGTAGATGAAATTGTAAAGGATTTGGGGCGGTGTATCTTAATCACCGACTTTATTGGAGGAAACTCAAATTCTACTACCGGTGATTTTTCGATTGGTATCATTGGTAAACTATTCGACAAAGGCAAATTTGTTCAGAATGTAGCAGAAATGAACATGGCCGACAACCATCTCAAATTCTGGCACAAGCTCACGGAAGTTGCCAACGACCCGTGGATTTACAGCTCCCTCATGGTTCCAAGTTTGGTATTCGACGATGTTGTAATATCTGGGATTTGACATTCTCACCGACCACTGCATCTCATATTGTCAATTAATCAGGATCATCAAAGTTCGTATAACTTTGGTGGTCCTTTTTATATGCCGCTCATTCAGAAATATTTTTCCAAATTTGTTCCGGAAAATTAAAAATCAGGAAAAGGATTACACAATTGCAACCCTTACGAAAAAACATTGTCACTGAAACTGAAATCTAAATAATTTGAGTCAGTCAGCATTCATACATCAGGATTTGATAGCCGAAAGCATAAAAGGCAGCAACAAAGCCCGCTACCAGCTTTATCAGTTGTATTCCAAAGCGATGTTCAACGTGTGTTTCCGCATGATGAACAACCGCGAGGATGCTGAAGATATGTTGCAGGAAACTTTTGTCCTGGCGTTTCAGAAGCTGGAAACCTTCAGAAATGAATCAAGTTTTGGAACATGGCTGAAGACAATTACAGTTCATACCTGCATCAACGCGCTAAATAAACGGAAACTGGAATTGCGCTATTTCGATGAAATGAATCGTTTCGAAATTGCGGAAGAAGAACCGGAAGAAGCTTTGTACACCACCGAAAATATACGGGAAGCGATGAGTCTGCTTCCGGAAGGTGGGCGGATTGTTTTCTCACTTTATCTGCTGGAAGGATACGATCACGCCGAAATCGCACAAATACTGAACATCACCGAATCGACTTCCAAAACACAATATATGCGCGCGAAACGCAAGGTTTATGAAATAATGAAACAAACAAAATCAAGAGCGATATGAAACAGGATAGATTGGAATCGTTTGTAAATGAGAACCGCCACGAGTTTGACAACATGGAACCCTCGGACAAGATGTGGGACGCCATCAGCAACAAACTGAATGAAACACCCAAGCAGAAAATCAGAAAATTCGGCTGGATGAAAGTTGCTGCTGTGCTGGCTGTTATGGCATTAATTCCCACAATATTGTATCAGGTGAAATTTTCGGAGAAGGCGCAAACTGCAAAAGCTGTACAGGTTGATCCTGATGTTCTTGAATTGATGGAGGCCGAAGCTTTTTACGCGCAGGAAGTTTCAGGAAAACTGGCTGAAATACAGAAATGCTACCAGGTTTATCCTGAACTGAAATCGGAAATTGAAGGTGATTTGAACGAACTGGAAACCATGTATATGTCGTTAAAAAACGATCTGAGAGAGAATATTTCTAACAAAGAAGTAATTGAGGCCATGATTGAAAACAACCGGAACCGGATGAAACTGGTGGACGATGTTCTGGAACAAATAAACTGTTAACCAAAAGGCGATGAATAAAAACTCAAAAAGAATATGCTTTCAGGTTTTAATTGCGGGATTTTTTATCCTGACAAGCCTGTCGGTCAACGCACAATTCAGCGAAACCCGTGAATTTGTCAGACGTTTTAAGATACAGCCTGACACCCGCATCGACATTACCAATAAATATGGCCGGATTGAACTGAATACCTGGAAAAAAGATTCGGTGGTGATACAGTTCAGAATGGAAATAAACGAGAAAAAGCAGGACAAGCTAAAGAAAACGCTTGACAACCTGGATTTCGATATCAGCAACAGCCAGCATTACCTGATTGTAAAAACTCAGGTGGATAGATACCGCAGTCAGGTTGAAAGTGAGTTCCTGAAATTTAAGGAAACCATCCTGCAAACCAGTGGCAGCATTCGTATTGATCTGGTTGTTTGGCTGCCCGACAACCGCGATCTTCGGCTTGAAAACAAATTTGGCGACATCATCATGGGAGATTATCAGGGCGAAACACAAATAAATCTGAGCAACGGAAAACTGAAAGCCGGTGACCTTCCAAACCGCGCTACTCTTAACCTGAATTTTGCCGATGCCAACATTAACAACCTTCCAAATGCCAGAATTACAAGCAACTACAGCGACATAAACCTTAAAAATGCCGGTACAATGCGACTCGAAAGCAAATCATCGACCATCGAAATACAAAACTCCGACAACCTGAACATTGACTCCCGCCGCGATAAATACCGGATCAGGCTGGCCGACAAAATAGAAGCAATGGGCAATTTCAGCAATTTTATGGTGAACGAACTGAAAGGAAAAGCAAATTTCAGAATGAGCTTTGGAAATCTCAACATTGAAAAAGTGTTAAGTTCTTTCAGTAATATTTATATCGAAGCACGCTCAACAGATGCAAACCTGTATTTCAGTCCTGAAGCAAAATTCAACTTCGAAATTACCGAAACAAAAACCAACCTGAAACTAGGCCGTGAAATGAAAGTGGAGGACAAAGAGGTGCTTGATTCAAAAGCCGGAAAAATAAAGCACACCGGTTATTTCAGCAAAAAGATGAAAGATGATCAGCTCATTATCAATGCCGTGGGCGGAGAAACAAATGTACTGGCGTACTAAAAGACTTCAGAACAGAAGCCTTTATTTTCGCGTGAATATGCTGACGATTGTTTTTCTGACTTCATCAAGCTTTTCAATTGGCTCCAGAAGTGAAGGATAATTTAAGTCAATTGGTCTATTTTCGGCTACACCAATTTGCATCGGATATACCAGTATAAAACTATTTGATTGAAAATATTTGTTTAACCAGTTGGGAATATTCTTCATAATGGGGTGAAAGGAAGGTTTATTTTCTCTGCTCAAAACAATTATCAGATTGTCGTCATTTTTTATATCACTTGAAAGAATCAGGAATTCGTTCCAATTCTCGAAATTTCTAAATTCTGCTTCAATCGGATAATTTGAATGGATATCCTTAATCAGTTGATTTGTTTGCACAGTTCCATAGAATAATAGTTTTGAACCTGTGTTGCGCGAAATATTCCAAATTTTCAACAGCCAAAACGGAAATCCGATTTCATGTTCAGCATCGTTTGGTACAATAATAATATGTCTTTTTATAGTCGAAATAGGTTGTGCCGGTTTATAAACAAAGGTTGTCGTGTTACTTTTCGTCAATATCCCTTCCGTTAAATTACCCAAAAAAGATTCCGAAATTCCCTTTTTAACATGAAGCCCCAAAATCAGATCGGTTATATTGTTTTCTCTGATAACACTGGTAATTCCATTTGTAATATTCTGGTCGTACCGCAATAACTTGTTTAAAATAACATCGGTAGCCGAAGCTGTATGCATAGCTTTGTCAAGTAATTTATTTGCTTTTCTGCCGGCATCCAAATCATTCGTGTCATTGTTAATAATACTTAGTGCATATAGCCCGGTCTTATTTTCCTTTGATTTAATTATTGTACTCAGATGAATTAATTCTTCAATGGTTTCCGGATTACTAACCGGAATTAATATTTTTTCCTCACTATCCGCTTCACTACTTTCCAAAGAAGACGATTCCAATGAAATATTGCGGGCGCCTTTCTGTGCGACAAAAGTTGCAATTGTGCAGGTTATCAGGATCATGATAATTGTTCCGTTTAAAACGCTCTCGCTCAGCAAACGAATAGGTTCACCGTTGGCTGTTTGCCCCAGAATAACATTGTAACCAACCAGAACTGCGGCCAAAGTAGCGGCGGCCTGTGCATTGCTCAATCCAAAAATCAACCGTCGCTCGTCAACTGTGAATTTAAAAGATTTCTGAGTTAACCAGGCAGCTATAAATTTTGCTGAAGTAGCAACCACTGTCATAACTGCTGCAACTTTTATGGTTTCAAAGTCAAGGAAAAAAGCCCTGTAATCGACAAGCATTCCAATCCCGATCAGAAAAAAGGGAATAAAAATGGCATTTCCGACGAATTCAATCCTGTTCATTAATGGCGAAGTCGTCGGAATTAAACGGTTCAATGCCAATCCTGAAAGAAATGCGCCAATAATGGCCTCAATACCTGCCACTTCAGCAAGAACGGCCCCAAGAAAAACCATTACAAGAACAAAAATATACTGAGAAACATTGTCGTCATAACGTTTTAAAAACCACCGGCCAATAATTGGGAAAAGAATCATGACAGTCAATCCAAACAGGATAATTGAAATTGTAAGTTTAGTCCAGAATTGAGAATTTACCTCTCCGGTTGTCATTCCAACAATGACAGCAAGAACCAAAAGTGCAAGTGTGTCAGTAATCAATGTACCTCCAACAGCAATATTAACCGCCCTGTTTTTTGTTACACCTAACTTACTTAAAATTGGATAGGCGATCAATGTATGTGATGCAAACATACTCGCCAGTAATACTGATGTCAGCAAAGAATAATTCAACACATAAAGCCCTGCCAGTATGCCCATCGTCATGGGAATCAGAAAGGTAAACATTCCGAAGATCAGACTCTTTGAACTATTCTTTTTGAATTCAGCCAAATCAATTTCCAATCCGGCAAGGAACATGATGTAAAGCAATCCAGCCGTACCTGACAAGATAATACTGCTGTCGCGCAAAAGTAAATTAATACCATTCGGCCCGATAATGGCACCAGCTATAATAAGCCCAAGTATTTGTGGGATCCTGATCTTGTTCAGCAGAATTGGTGCAAACAATATAATGACCAGTATTACCAGAAATTTTAATACCGGATTTGTAAGTGGAAGCGTTGTTTCAAAAATGCTTAATAGTATCATTCTACTTATTTTTTTGCACCTGGTTGAAATTCTTCATTGCGTAAATCTAATTATAAATGTGAGTTGAATACAAATAGTAAAATGCAATGATTGAAAATTTTTCTTTGTTCCGGAAAAAAAGCCATTTTTTTTTCTTCGGATTTGCAACCACTTCGAAAAAATGATGTCTATAAAAATCAGAAAACAAAAACATTTTAGAAACATCAAATTCTCAAAGTCATGAACACAATTAAATTATCCCTGGTACTTTCGCTTTTTGGCCTTTTCTTCGGAACAAGTTCCTGCGTTGACGAACTATTTCTGGAAGGCAACGGAAACCTTCGAACAGAATCCCGCGGAGCCTCCGGTTTCGAGGAGATAACTTCGAGTGGCGATTTTGACGTAACAATTGTTCCGGGTAGCAGCTATTCGGTTGAAGTAAGCGCCGAATCGAACCTGCTGTCATACATCGAAACTGATGTGGTTGGTAAAACACTCAAAATCAGAACCCGCGGCGTGCATTCACTTCGCCTGAATTATCCGATTGAGGTGTATATAACAACACCGGTACTCAAAGGATTGTCATTAAGCGGATCGGGAATTATGAAAACCGGCAGCTTTTTGAGTGACGATTTCAAAATTGCAATTTCAGGATCGGGCGATATTGATACCGAAATAAGTACCGATAAAATGAAAGTCAGCATTTCGGGTTCGGGTACTGTTTTTCTTGAAGGCGATGCCACTGAAACCGAATTCGTCGTCAGTGGTTCGGGCAAGATAAAAGCGTACAACTTTCCGCACCGCTATTGTCAGGCAACAATTTCCGGATCAGGCGATATGTATGTAAATGCAAGTCATACCATCGATGCCCGTATTTCTGGAAGCGGAAGGGTATTCTATATCAATCATCCGGTTATTCACACAAGCATTTCGGGTTCGGGCGAAGTGGTTGATAAGAATTAAGGTGCATTTTCAGCACATGGTTTTCACCTAAAACAATCATTTCTTAATTCAAACGTTTATTCAAAAATTTGCATCTAAAACCATATCATGAAAAAAGTTTATTCTCTGATTATCCTGTTCCTACTGACCCTTTCGGGTTTTTCACAAGGTCCGCAAAAGGCTGTTGGTATCCGTGGCGGACTGTCATCGGGCTTTGAATACCGTGTTTTTTCGGGCGACCTGAGTTCGTATAAAGTATTGCTTTCAACCCGCAAAAGAGGGCTGCAACTTACAGGTCTGAAAGAATTCCATATTCCGGATGTTTTTGATATTGGTGAACCTATTTCTCTGGTTTACGGTTTTGGCGCACATGCTGGTTTCGAAACCTGGAACATTTACCATTATGATGTTGTATATCCTTATACCTATTTGTACCCGGAACGCAGAACCGGAGTTATCGCAGGCCTCGATGCATTGGCAGCCCTTGAATACACCATTCCGCAAATTCCCCTTGTGGTGGGTGTTGAGGCAAAACCATATTTTAACCTATTCGGAAGAGACTTCTTCCAGCTTCAGCCTTTTGATTTTGCCTTTACCGTGAAATATACTTTTTAAGAAAACACAAAACAATTAAACAATTTAAAATGAAAAAGTTAACTCTCCTGATTTTTCTGGGGTTAGGTTTCCTGTTGGCCAATGCTCAGGAATACAATGATAATGACCAGATTTCTACCATCTTCTCAAAAGACCGAAAAAACGGTGGCTACGGAGCCCTTTCATTCAATTATACCCAAATTGATGGAAAAGATGCATTTATGATGGGCGCCCGTGGTGCCTGGATCATCGACCATTCGTTTGCCATCGGTTTGGGTGGTAATGGCTTTGTAAACGACATAAATTACCACAACTGGCGCGATAACGATCTGGATTACAATCTGGCCGGAGGTTATGGCGGTCTCTACCTCGAGCCAATTCTCTTCCCGCGACTGCCGGTCCATGTGTCGTTTCCGGTGTTGTTCGGAGTTGGTGGCATTGCGAAAATCGAAGATCGTCCTCATTGGGACAATGACTGGTTATTTGATGATTCGAGCGAGGATGTATTTCTGGTTTTGGAACCTTCGGTCGAACTGGAATTTAACATGACACGCTATTTGCGGCTTGCAGCATCACTGGGCTATCGTTTTACTTCCAAAATTGAAATGGTCGATACCAATCCCGATATTCTGGAAGGAACCAATATCGGACTCGTTATTAAATTCGGAAAATTCTAAAACTTTTAATTCTGCTAAAGAGCCAGATATCGGGATCATCGACCTCGATGCGTTTGTAAAAATGAAAGACGCTGAACAAAAAATGAAACCTACCGGAGACAAGAACCTCGATGTGTAAGTTAAAATATCCGAGACTGAGGTCGAAAAGAAACCCATCGAACAAATTCTGTTCGATGGGTTTTGTTTTTAGGGCAATTTGTCGGGCATTTTGCACAAGGTAGTTCAAAGATTACGGTTATATTTACAACAAAAATTTCAAATCCAGATAATGACAGGCGAATCATTAAGCATAGTTCAGGATCAGTTGGAAAAGCTAAAACAACTTTTTCCTGAAACCATTACAGAAGGAAAGATTGATTGGGAAAAACTTCAGGCAACGCTTGGAAAAGAAAACATCGAATTCAGTAACGAACGCTATGTTTTGAATTGGGCTGGAAAATCGGAAGCATTTAAGGTTCTGCAACAAACCACCACTGCCACTCTAAAACCTTGTCCAGGTGAAGGGATCAACGATGGTTTTGACTCCCTCTCCTTTGGAGAGGGCCGGGGAGAGGCTACCGAAAATGTTTTTATTGAAGGCGAAAACCTCGAAGTGCTGAAGGTTCTGCAAAAAGCATACTACAATAAAATTAAGTGCATCATTATTGACCCGCCTTACAATACCGGAAACGACAGTTTTATTTACCCCGACAGTTTTAAAGAAAGCCGTGAAGAATACCAGAAACGCATTGGCGAAAAAGACGAAGAAGGCTATTTGATGAAAGAAGGTTTCTTCCGCCGAAACAGCCGCGACAGTGGGCATTACCACAGCAACTGGCTAAGCATGATGTATCCCCGTTTGTTCCTTGCAAAAAACCTATTGCGTGATGATGGGGTAATTTTTGTGCATATCGACGATAACGAAGTGCACAACCTGAGGTTGTTGATGAATGAAATTTTTGGGGAGGAGAATTTTTTACTAAATATGATTTGGCACAGAAGACAAAATGCAGATAATCGCAATGAAAATTTTGCTTCTACTGATCATGAATATGTTTTAGCATATTCGAAAAATGCACTTTTTTCATTCAAAGGGAAAGAAATTGACATAAATAAATATAAAAACCCCGATCACGATTCTAGAGGGCCTTGGGCAAGTATAGATTTATCAGGATTAGCGACTAAAGATCAGCGACCAAATCTGCATTATGATATTGTCGATCCTAGAACTGGGTTCTCTTTCCCTCCAAATCCGGCAAGAGGTTGGTCTAAATCAAAGGAGAATATTCTTAAAATGATTGAAAACAAAGAGATTCTTTTCCCAACTAATCCCAACGGCAGACCAAGACAAAAGAAATTTTTAAAGGATTTATTATCTACACAAACTGGATTTTCTTCAATTTTGAAGAAGGAAGAAGTCGGATTTACAACAAATGGGACACAAGAATTTTCAGAGCTTTTTGATGGAAGATATTTTGCCTTTCCTAAACCTGTTAATTTGCTTAAAAAGATTGTTTTGCAATCAACAAATGAACTAGATATTATCTTGGATTTTTTCGGTGGTTCAGGTACAACCGCCCAAGCAGTATTAGAACTCAACAAAGAAGATGGGGGCAATCGTAAATTTATTTTGGTGCAGTTGCCCGAACCATGCGACGAAGGCAGCGAAGCATTCAAAGCTGGGTATAAAACCATTGCCGATATCTCAAAAGAAAGAATACGCCGGGTAATCAATAAACTGTTAATTGAAAATGAACAATTGAAAGCCAAAAAAGCCGGAGAAATCAAATTTGAAGATGCCTCGAATCAGGAAAATCAAACAACTCAGGATTTAGGTTTCAAAGTATTCAAACTCTCCTCTTCCAATTTCAAAATATGGAGGGGCAGTGAAATAACGGAAGAAAATCTGGAACAAGAACTCGAACTGTTTACCGATCCGGTACGCGAAGGAAGCGAAAAAGAAAATATGCTTTATGAGTTAATCCTCAAAGCGGGGTATTTGTTAACAGATAAAGTCGCCCTTCGACAAGCTCAGGGTACAGACAGCTATTATTCAGTTAAAGATGGAGAATTGATTGTCGCTTTGGAAGCAATGAACCAGGAAATTATAGATTCGATCCTAACTCCCTCCCCTTCGGGGAGGGTTGGGGTGGGGCTTCAAAAAGTAATTACCCTTGATCAGCTTTTCACCGGCAACGACCAACTGAAAACCAATGCAGTGTTACAGATGAAAGATGCGGAAATTGATTTTAAAACGATCTAAATTTTTAGGATATGATAACATATTTAAAAATAAACGGGTTTAAATCATTTCAAAACTTTGAAATGGAATTTACGCCGCTAACGATTATCGCGGGTACAAATGCTTCCGGGAAAAGTAATCTGTTTGATGCTTTGATGTTGCTTTCGCGACTAGCCGAAACAGATAAACTTCAAAATGCTTTCAAAGAGCAACGAGGCGAAATGATTGAGTTGTTTACTCAATATGATGAAGAAAATTGTGCCTCTGAAATGGAGTTTACAGTGGAGATGATAGTGAATAAAAAAGTAAAAGACGCCTGGGGAGGAATTGCAGATTTAAAATATACCCGTTTGCGATACGAATTAAAAATCAAAAGATTTAAAAACGAATCGGGTATCGAAGATTTGGCCGTTGTTTTTGAACATTTAGAAAACTTAAAACACAATGATGATTTGTGGATTAAACTAATTCCAAAAGACAAGCTTGAATATTGGCGACCTAAGATTCTTAAGGGTGGAAGGCGGGCAATACCATATATCTTCACTGAAGAACGTAATGGCTTCCCTACTGTTGTTGTACCTCAGGATGGGGTACAAGGCGGCAATAAAAGAAATTTTCCTTTAATAAATGCTTCAAAAACGGTATTAAGCAGTTTCGATTCAATTGATTTCAGACATATTCTGGCGGCTAAAGAAGAAATGAAAAGCTGGAAATTTCTACAACTTAATCCTGAAGATTTAAGGCAGCCAACGAGTAAAAAAACAGGGGAAGATACCATTAGTTCAAGTGGACAAAATTTAGCTGCTGCACTTTATCGGATTCAGCAACAAGACGAATACAATTTGATTGAAATATCACGTAAACTAAATAGTTTCTTACCCAATTTCACTGAAGTCAGTGTTATTGATGATAAAGAGAATAAACAATACCTTATCTCGGTTAAAGGAGAGGATGGTAAAGAATTTACTTCAAGAGTGCTATCAGAAGGAACTTTGCGGTTATTGGCTTTGTGTATTTTAGAATATGATGAAAAACATACTGGATTGCTTTGTTTTGAAGAACCTGAAAATGGAATTCATCCATTCCGAATCAAATCAATGGCCCGGATGCTCAAGGACTTAACTACTGATTTTATCAATACTGACATGCCCTTGCGACAAGCAATTGTAAATACACATTCGCCTGTTTTAGTAAATGAAATGATTAAATGGAAAAATGACATGAATGTTTCTGTACATTTTTCACAAATGAGAACCCGAATAACAGAAGTGGAAGGGACAAAAATTAAAATGAATGTTACTAAAATTACACCGGTCTCAAAGGATGTTGAACAGCAAACTATAATTTCATTTACTGAACAAGATCGAAAACTGACTCTTGCTACCATAAAAGAATATTTGCAAACTGCCGATTTTGAAAACACGATTAAAACATTGGATTCAAAATGAGCAGGCAAATATTTATTGGTCTGATGACCGAAGGAACTACAGATAACCGTTTTTTGGAAAGTATTGTTAAGAAGACTTTTGATGAAATCGGGTTTGAGTGCAATGGAGACGTTGAAACCTATGTGCGTTTTATAACAATTGATAAAGCGGGATTAGGGTTTGTTGAGCAAGTATTAGCCTCATCAAAAAAAGGAATAGAAGAATTTGGAATAATGATTTTATGTGTTCATTCGGATGCTGATAGTACAACTGATTTCAATACATTCCAAAATAAAATTATTCCTGCAAAGAATGAAATTGATCCAAAAGATGAAAATGAATATTGTAAGATTATAACTGCTGTTGTTCCTGTACAAATGATAGAAGCTTGGATGTTGGCTGATAAAGAATTATTGAAAAGGGAAATTGGCACAACCAAAACCAACAACGAATTAAATATAAACCGCCAACCCGAAGATATAGCTAATCCAAAAACAGTAATTGAAGAAGCTATTCGAATTGCAAGAGCAGAATTAACTAAAAGAAAAAGAAAGGATTTGACAATTAGTGAGCTCTATTTACCTATTGGACAGAAAATAACCATTGAGAAACTAAATACTTTGCCTTCATTTTTAAAATTTAAAGATGCTATTCGAGAGGCTTATCGTGATCTAAATTATTTGGCATGAAACGAGCCATGAGAGAAAATCTAGCACATAGAAGGATGATTATTATGGCGAGTTCCATCTGGCAATTAAAAAACAAATTAAAAAACAGATGAAACTACACTTCGACAGCAAACAGGAATTTCAGTTAGAGGCGGTAAAAGCCATTACCGATATTTTTGAAGGACAACCATTAAACAATAGTGATTTTGAATTTACCATCAGTCAGACTGGCGAATTATTGACCGAAAATGGATTTGGGAATAAAATCCGCTTTTCAGAACTTACCCAGTTGACCGAAAACATTCAGCAGGTTCAGAAAAATAACGGTTTGAAAATTTCAACTGAAGATGAAATCATCAGCAATGGCTGGAATTTTTCGGTTGAGATGGAAACCGGCACCGGCAAAACGTATGTCTATCTCCGCACAATTTATGAACTGAACAAACTTTACGGGTTCAAAAAATTTGTAATTGTTGTGCCTTCGGTGGCTATTCGCGAAGGGGTAATGAAGAATCTTGAAATTACACACGAACATTTCCAGAATCTTTACGACAAAGTTCCGGTAACTTCGAATGTTTACGACAGCAGAAAAGTTTCTGGTCTTAGAGGTTTTGCATCTGCAAATACCATTCAGGTATTGGTCATCAACATCGATTCGTTTGCTAAGGATGAAAACATCATCAATAAACCAAACGATAAACTTACCGGGAAAAAACCAATTGAATTTATTCAAAGTTGCAATCCGTTTGTAATTGTTGACGAACCGCAGAATATGGAAACAGAAATCCGTAAGCGGGCAATAGCAAACCTAAATCCTCTTTGTACGCTTCGTTATTCTGCCACACATACCAACCTTTATAATCTGGTTTATTCCCTCAATCCGGTAAAAGCTTATGATTTGGGACTGGTAAAACAGATCGAGGTTGATTCTGTTGTAAGCGAAAATGATTTTAACAGTCCATTTCTCCAATTGGAAAATATTACCCGAACCGGAAATGCGATTAAGGCAAAAGTAAAAATTGATTTTGCTACTACTGATGGGATTAACAGAAAATCGGTTACAGCAAGCGGGAAAAATCTCGATTTATTTTTGCTCTCGAATCGAAATGAAAAATACGAAGGATTGAAAATCTACGAAATTGATTTTGGCAACGAACAAATTGAATTGAACAACGGAATTATTTTAAAGAAAGGTGAAACGCAAGGCGGAATGAACGATGAGATTATGCGCTTTATGATTGGCAAAACAGTAGAAGAACATCTCAAAAAGGAAAAAAGCTACAAGGATAAGGGAATAAAAGTCTTGTCGCTTTTCTTCATCGACAAAGTAAAAAATTACCGCGAATATGATTCCGATGGGAATACACTTAAAGGAAAGTTTGCCCAATGGTTTGAAGAGATTTATCAAAAAGAAATTTCGAAACCAGTTTATAAAGGGTTAAATAATTATCCAGTTAATGACCTTCATAACGGATATTTTTCGCAAGACAACAAAGGCAGGGTAAAAGACACTGGAGGAGAAACACAGTTAGACGACGACACCTACAAATTGATCATGCAGGATAAAGAAAAGTTGCTTGATGCAAATGTTCCGCTTCGGTTTATATTCAGTCATTCAGCTTTGCGTGAAGGTTGGGACAATCCCAATGTATTTCAGATTTGTACCTTGAATGAAACCAAATCAGTCATAAAAAAGCGACAGGAAATAGGGAGAGGACTGCGCTTGTCGGTAAATCAGGAAGGACAGCGCATTTTTGACCGAAATATCAATAAGCTTACAGTTATTGCAAACGAACGTTACGAAGATTTTGCAAAGGCGTTGCAAAAAGAGATTCAGGAAGATTGCGGCGTAAATTTCACTGGCAAAATAAAGGATAAAAGTAAAAGTGAGAAGGTTAGTTACCGAAAAGGATTTGAAGCGGATCCTAAATTTTTACAAATTTGGGAGAAGATCAGATTCCAAACAAAATACAGTGTCGATTATGACACCAGGAAACTGATTACGATTGCTGCTAATGCTGTCAGCAAAATGGATGAAACGAAAAAGCCAACCATCCGATCAACCAAGAAAAGAGTTTTGATTACTGACGAAGGTGTGGCCGGGCAATTATTAAGCGATAGTGCAAATGACGATTATGGTATTGGTTTTGAAATTCCTGATATGCTTGCATACATTCAAAATAAAACAGAATTGACACGCAGCACCATTTTGGAAATACTGAAAGGCTCGAAACGGTTGAAAGAGTTATTAATCAATCCTCAGTTGTTTATGGACAATGCTGTTTCAACTATTAAAAACGAATTACATAAGTTGATGATTGATGGAATTAAATACGAGAAGATTGGAGGCAAAATTTATGAAATGGCTTTGTTTGATGACAGCGATTTTGAAATCTACCTGGATGATTTTACACATACAATTGCCGACAGTTCAAAAACGATCTATGAAAATTATATGCCGCTCGACAGCAATGTTGAAAATCAGTTTGCGAGGGATTGCGAGAGCAGTGAAGACATTGAATTCTATTTCAAACTTCCATTCTGGTTTAAAATTCCGACTCCAATTGGCACTTATAATCCAGACTGGGCAGTAGTTTTCAAAGGAGAAAAGAAAATTTACTTTGTTGCTGAGACAAAATCTTCCGGTCAGGAGTTGAGGGTAACCGAGAAATTGAAAATTGAATGCGGGAAAGCACATTTTGAGAATTTTGATGATGTTATTTATAAGAGAGTTTCGTCTGTGCCCGAATTAAACACTTGAAAATTAACGCACATTTCTCATCGTTCGAGCGATAACAGAAACAGTTGAAGGATTTGATTAAAAAGCAGTAATCATGAAATTAAAAATCATCGCTACCGAAATAGAATATCAACAAATGATCCTCTACATCGGATCCACATCCGCATAAACTATCAATTGGCTGTTGTTTGGTTGCGATTTAGTGCGATGGATGATCTCCATGATTTTCGATTTTGCCTCCTGAATTTTCCCGTCGCGTGGTAATTTAATCAGGATTTCTTTCTGAAACCACAGTTGAATTCGGCTCACAACCGGATATTCCGGCCCCAGCACATTCCGGTTAAAATGAGTTTTAAAAGCTGCCGCCAGATGCGTGGCTGCCAGATCGAGCCGGTCGCGGTTCTGATGTTTCACCACAATTTTAATAAGCCGGAAGTATGGCGGATACCTGAAAATCTTGCGTTCGGCCATTTGCCGGTTAAATAGCCGGATATAATCGTACTCAATTACATCCTGAATCACCGGATGGGTTGGCTGCGATGTCTGAACAATTACTTTTCCACGACGATTTTTACGCCCTGCTCTCCCACTCACCTGCATGATCAACTGAAAACTTCGCTCGTACGATCTGAAATCGGGATAATTCAGCAAATTATCGGCATTCAAAACACCCACAATGCGAACATGGTCAAAATCCAAACCTTTGGTAACCATTTGTGTTCCGACCAGAATATCAATTTTACGGTTCTCGAACTGGTAAATAAGCTGTTCGTAGGCTTTTTTCGCGCGGGTTGTATCCAAATCCATCCGGGCAACACGCGCTTCAGGAAATAAAAGCTGAATTTCATCCTCAATTTTTTCCGTTCCGAAACCACGAGGTTTTATCTCGTCTGAACCGCATTCTTCACATTTTGTAATCAGCGAAGTGGTGTGCCCGCAATAATGACAAATCAGTCGCGATTGGTTTTTATGATAGGTTTTGCTTACGTCGCAATATTTGCATTTCGGTATCCAGCCGCATTTGCCGCACTGTACAAATGGTGCAAAGCCACGCCGGTTCTGGAAGAGGATCACTTGTTCCTTGTTGGCGAGGGCATCGGTAATCCCGTCAAAAAGTTCAGGAGTAAAAACCGAGCGCATCAGTTTACGCTTGTAAGCTTCCTGCGTATTCGCGGCAATGAGCTCGGGCATTTCAACACCCTGAAAACGTTCGGTCAGGTCAACCAATCCGTATTTGTTGCTTCGCGCATTGAAATACGTTTCATACGAAGGCGTCGCCGACCCCAAAAGCACTTTTGCACCGTGAATATTTCCCATCAGAATGGCCATATCGCGGGCATTGTAGCGCGGCGCCGGGTCAAACTGCTTGTACGAATTTTCGTGTTCCTCGTCAACAATGATCAATCCCAGATTTTTAAACGGAAGAAATATTGCCGACCGCGCTCCCAGAATTACTTTGTATTGCTGACCGGTCTTTCCCGGTTTTTCATTCAGCACATTGAACCAGATCTCAACCCTTTCGGCATCGTTGAATTTGGAATGATAAATTCCGGCCAAATCGCCAAATGCAACTTTTAACCGGTTAATAATTTGTGTGGTAAGTCCAATTTCAGGAACAAGGTACAAAACCTGTTTGCCCAATTCGAGCTGCTCCTGAATCAGTTGAATGTAAATTTCGGTTTTTCCGCTTGAAGTTACCCCGTTGAGCAGAATTGTTGAATGGGTTTCGAACTGGGTTTTTATTTCATCTATCGCGATTTGTTGCGGGGCTGACAGTTCTTTGATCAGCAAATCAGCATTTTGCAGCCGGTCGATTCTTCCAATTTCATTCGAAAACAGTTCCAGAATATTCTTTTCTTCCAGACTTTTCAGCGCTGTGTCGGTTGCATTTGCGATTTCAAGCAGTTCCTTTTTGCTGATTTCGGTCAGACCGCCTTCACCAAACATGGTTTCGTCCAGAAACACTTTCAGGAGTTGTTCCTGCTTTTTGGCTTTTTTAAGCGAATCGAGGCAGGCATTCAGTTTTTCTTCAGAATTGTATTCAGGATTAAGTTTCACAAAAGTGACCACACGTGGTTTGTAACTATCGCGCAATTGCTCTTCCATGATCACCGCATTTTTCTCGAGCAGCAATTTCAGGACAGCATACGACGACTGTTGCCCAAGAAATTGGTTGAGATCCTGAACGGTGGCCGTTTTCCGGCTTTCGAGCAGCAAAATCACCGCACTTTCCTTGTCACTTAAATTCTCCGGAAGGTTTGTTTCAGGATTGAGGCTGATTTTCGTCTGGCTCTCCAGTTTCAGGCCTGAAGGCAGCGCCGCTTTAAAAACCTCGCCCAAAGTACAGCAATAATAGGCGGCTATCCACTCCCAAAGTTTCAGCTGTTTTTGGTCGATGATGGGCTCTTCGTCCAGAATGGCGTCAATATCTTTTATTTCGAAATCGCCTGAAGGAGCATTTTCATGCAAACGATAAACCAGGGCCGAAAAAAATTTCCGCCTTCCGAACTGCACAATAACGCGGATTCCGGTTTTAATTTTCGCATGAAAGGCAACGGGCACCCGATAAGTAAAATGGCCTTCAAGCGGCAATGGCAATATAACGTCGGCAAAAAGTTCGTTTTCCATCATGTCTGCAAAATACCGAAAAAGATTTCGGAAACTAATTATAACCTGGTCAAATTTCATGAGATACGTCAAGGATAAATATATCTTTGATATCTGTTTCATATTAACTGTAAATTTTATGCGTCGTAAAAGATTAAATCTCAAAGTAAAACTGAATGTTTACATTTTAAGTGCTGCAACCGTAATTTACTGCCTGGCAATCGGATACATCAGTTACCGTTTAAATAGCATCGCATACAGTAACTCAATCGAGATAGTAAAAGGTTCGACCCGTGAATACAGAAACAAAATTTCTGATGAACTGAATGTTATGATGGAATCGGCACGAACCCTGCGCAATGTGTTCAGCACCCACAAAAAATACCAACCTGCACAGCGGGATGCTTTTTTTGAAACCATTCTTTACAGCAATCTGGAGAAAAACCCTGATTTTCTGTCGGTTGGACTTTACTGGGAATTAAATGCCCTTGACGAAAACTACAATAAAAAAAACGGGCGAATAAGAAACATTTGGTACCGTGCAGGCAATCAAATTAAAATGCAGAAAGCAATTGTTGATACAACCAACTCCGAAATAAAAGGGATTTATTATACAGCCAGGGATTTGAACAAAGAAATGATTTGGGATCCTTATTACGATGTTGTAACCAAAGAATTGGAAGGAATGCTGATGACTGCGCTTTTTGTTCCGATTCAAAATCCCGCCGGAAAATTTGAAGGATTGGTCGGTATTGACATTTCGCTTACACAAATGAACAAACTGATTGCCGGAATAAAACCTTTTGAGGAAGCCATTTCGTACATTGTTGGAGGCAACCAGATGATCGTTGCCCATACCGATCAAACATTGACCGGCGAAAACTTCTTTGAAACCATGGGGACTGACAGCACTGTTTTTAGGACAAGTTACAATCAAGTTAAAAACAACTCATCAAGCTCTTTTACTTACAATAACTTCAGTAATGGAGAAGAATATTTTGTTTCGTTTGAGCCCATCACAATTGACAATCAGCCCACCAATTGGATTATTGGTGTCGAGGTTCCCACACGGGTAATATTAAAAGATGCAAGAAAAGTCTTGATTCAGGCCATATTGACTGGCGTTTTGGGTTTAATTCTCTTGTATATTATTATTTATTTCATTGCTGTCAAAATTAGTGATCCGATTGTTAAAGGGGTTGATTTTGCAAAGTCGATTTCAGCAGGCAACCTGAGCACAAAACTATCGGTCAGGCAAAATGACGAAATTGGGGATTTGGCTGAATCATTATCATTAATGGCCAATAAACTTACGACCATCATGAGAGAAATAATTCATAGTTCGGAAGCCATTGCCAATAGCAGTTTGAATTTATTGGAATCGTCAGGACGACTTTCTGAAGGAGCAAATAATCAGGCTGCTTCTTCGGAAGAAATTTCAACCTCGATGGAATTAATGCTTTCGAGAATTCAGCTCAATACACTGAATGCGCAGGAAACCGAAAAAATAGCCATTAAGGCAGCGCTTGGTATTCAGGCCGGAAATGAAGTGACAAAAGCAATGATCCTGTCGATGAACAATATTGCTGAAAAAGTAACAGTTGTTGGCGAAATTGCCCGACAAACCAACCTGCTGGCAATCAATGCGGCCATTGAAGCTTCGAGATATGGAATTCAGGGAAAGGGTTTTACAGTTGTCGCAGCCGAAATTAAAAAACTGGCCGAAAAATCGCAGTCAGCAGCCAAGGAAATCAATCAACTTTCGTCGCAAGGATTGCACCAGGCGCAGGAAACCGCTCAGAAACTACTCGATATATTTCCTGATATTGAGCATACCGCCAAACTGGTCCAGCAAATTGCGGCTTCTAGCCTCGAACAAAAAATAAGTTCAGAAGAAATTAATCAGGGAATCCAGCAGTTGAATTTGGTTACACAGCAAAATGCTGAATCGTCATTTGAACTGTCGATCAATTCAAAAGACATTTCGGAACAAGCTGAAAACCTGAAGAATCTGGTTGCCTATTTCCATGTTGAGGAATAAAAATGTTCAGGTACCCAAAATTAACACATCCGATTTTGTCACTTAGATATTCAGCAATTTCTGAATTTCAAGCAGATTTATGTCGATCGCATGATTCATTTTTACCGCTTTATTGAATGGAACGTGTACAATTTTCTCATTGTTTAACCCAATCATGATACTTTGTTGATCGTCGAGCAAAGCCTCAACAGCAGCAACGCCCATTTTTGTGGCATTCACCCGATCTTTGGCAGTTGGACTTCCGCCCCGCTGGATATGCCCCAATATTGAAACACGCACATCCAGATCAGGATGTTCCCTTCTTACCTGTTCTGCAATTTTTATAGCTCCACCTGCTTCATCACCTTCGGCAACCATTATGATTCCACTGGTTTCCTTTTTCCGGTATCCTTTTTTGAGGAATTTCTGCAACTCAGAGTGTTGTTCATTCGACTCCGGAATTAAAATTACTTCAGCGCCACAGGCAATTCCACTGGTTAACGCGAGTAAACCAGCCTCCCGACCCATTACTTCAACGAAAAAGATACGTCCGTGCGAGCGTGCCGTGTCCTTAATTTTATCAACAGCTTCAACAACAGTATTCAATGCGGTGTCGTATCCGATGGTATAATCAGTTCCGTACAAATCATTGTCAATTGTTCCCGGAATACCTACAAACGAAATATCGTACTCCTGCGACAAAACCAATGCGCCAGTAAACGAACCATCGCCACCAATTACAACTACTGCATCAATTTCAGCTTTTTTTAATTGCTGATAGGCTTTTTCCCGGCCTTCAGGCGTTCTGAATTCTGCACTGCGAGCTGTTTTCAGCATCGTTCCTCCGGTCTGAAGGATTCCGCTCACATCATTTGATTTTAATGGAATAAAATCGCCTTCAATCATTCCCTGATAGCCGCGACGAATGCCAACAACCTTGAGTTTGTTTGCAATAGCAGCACGTGTCACAGCGCGAATGGCAGCATTCATTCCCGGCGCATCACCTCCTGAGGTAAAAACACCTATTTTTTGTAATTTTTTTCTCCTTGGGGAAGTTTCTTTCTGATTCTCATTCTGGATCATTGTCATATTTTTTTAGCTTTAAAAGAATGAAGCATAAAGTAAGATGAATTATTCCGAATAGTTCAAATATCAGTAGAGAACTATTGCAAGTTTAATGAAGTATTAAATTTCATTTATTTCTCCGGCAACCTTTTCCATCAGCCATTGCGGTGTTGAGGTTGCTCCGCAAACGCCTACAGTTTCAATTCCTGAAAACCAATCAGCACGCAAATCTTCAGGAGAGGAAACAAAATAGCTGCGCTCGTTGGATTTCTTACAAACATCGAAAAGCACTTTTGCATTCGAACTGCGTTGACCTCCCACAAAAATGACGACTTCGAAACGGGTGGCAAATTTCTGTAAATGCGGAACACGGTTCGAAACCTGCCTGCAAATGGTGTCGTGCGCCTTCACTATTCCATTTTGCGACAGGGATTTGATGTTTCCGGTCAGTTTTTCAAATTCATCCACCGATTTTGTAGTTTGCGAAAATACAACCACAGGTCGTGTCGGATCTATCTTTTGGAGATCGTCCGAATGTTCGATTACAATTGCTTCATTGTTGGTTTGTCCAACCAATCCGGTTATTTCTGCATGACCCAAATGCCCGAAAATAACCACTTGTCCATTTTCGCTGCGCATTTTTTCGGCTGCATTTTTCACTCTTTGCTGAAGTTTTAAAACCACCGGGCAGGTAGCATCAATCAGGGTAATATTGTTTTTTGCAGCATATTCGTAGGTCGATGGCGGTTCGCCGTGGGCACGGATCAGAACTTTACAATCCTTTAACTGAAAGAATTCCTTATGACTTATCGTAATTAATCCAGTTTTCTGAAGCCGCTTTACTTCCAGCTCGTTGTGTACAATCTGACCAAGCGAATAAAGCACAGCTTCAGTTGCCAGCGTTTCTTCAGCTTTCCCGATGGCGTTCAGCACACCGAAACAAAATCCCGATTTCTGGTCAATTTCAACGATCATCTAACCTTTCCTCCACTCTTTCTATCGCCCATTCCATTTGCTCCTCACGGGTCAGGTAGCTATTATCCAAAACCAATGCGTCATCGGCTTTTCGCAGAGGACTGGCTTCGCGGGTTGAATCAATGAAATCGCGCTCCTTCACATTTTCCAGAATTTCGGAATACGAAACATCTTCACCTTTTGCTTTTAACTCATCAAAACGCCGTTGAGCGCGAATTTCAGCAGTTGCAGTTACAAACAACTTTAATTCTGCATCAGGAAAAACCACTGTGCCAATATCGCGGCCATCCATCACAATTCCTTTATTTTTGCCCATTTCCTGCTGTAAACGCACCATGGCTGCACGCACTTCGGCAATGGTTGCTACCGGGCTCACATTTTGAGAAACCGGTAACTGTCTGATTTCTTCCTCCACATTCTCTCCATTCAGAAAGGTATCGTTTTTTTTACTTACCGGATTGTATTTGAATTCGATTTTAATCTCAGAAAGCGCGCCAATAAGTTCATCCCTTTTCAATTCGCCGCCGGCGACCAGATTATGACGCAAAGCGTAAAGCGTTACAGCACGGTACATGGCTCCGCTGTCGATAAATACATATCCGAATTTAGCAGCTAAAGCCTTGGCTATTGTGCTTTTTCCGCACGATGAATGCCCGTCGATGGCTACCACTATTTTGTGATTGGTCATATTTCTGAAGGTTTGCCGCAAAGATAAAGTATTTCGGAGAATGAATTCAATGAGGATACGAACATCGGAAAACTAGTTATTTCAGAAGTTTATGGATATCCTTCCGGCACGATTCTGCCAAAAAAGGTTCGTCAATTGCTTTCTTGATCAAATTAATATCGGTTCTGTTGCTCCTGAAAATTGAAAATACCTGGCTTACAGAAAGACTTTCCGGATTGCTTTCCAACAACGTAAACCGATCGCCTTTTGTAACATGGCCAGGCTGTAAAACCCTGATATAAACTCCCGGGAAAGGTGAATTCCAGAAATCATCCACCACTTTCTGATCACCAAACCTGACACCCAGTTTAAAACATGGCTGCCTCGGTTGCGAAACCTGCACAATCGCTCCACCTATTTGAAAACGGTCGCCAATCCGAATAGTTGATTCATCCAATCCACTGACTGTCAGATTTTCGCCAAACATACCCCACTCCCATTTCAATTCCGGAAATTTATCTTTCCAGAACGGATAATGATCGGCTGAATAGAGATAGCAGGCTTTATCAACTCCACCGTGGTAACGTCGATCGAGCACATGGTCATTGTCAACATCTTCCGAATTAAGAAAAATTGGTGTATCAACAGCGTACTTAAAAATACCAGTCAATACTTCCTGCCCACGCCAAATAATAGTGGCAGGCTGAGCAATATTTGCAGATAAAACTTGCATTTGAACAGTTTATTTGAGAAACAATAAGTTAATCTTCATCAAGAATTTCCTGAACACGGCCAACCTCGCCGGTTTCAAGCCTGACTTTTATTCCATGCGGATGGTTTGGAGAATTGGTCAGAAGGTTCTTCACAATTCCTTCGGTTAATTCGCCGGTTCGCTGATGATGTTTTTGCACGATGTTTACCAATAAACCCGGTTTCACATCCGATCTTTTTCTTCCGTCCATTTTTTTGAATATTTTAAACGTAAAAGAACAAAAAATACCGGATAAAATAAAAAAGCCCTTCTCACGAAAGGCTTCCTATCCCATTTTTCAAATCACAAAAAAAAATCAAATTTTTCAGTTTCTTATATATCCAGCGATAAATACTTTAGAAATTCGTCTTTACGATGCGGATTTTTGAATACTCCGCCATATTCGGCAGTAATTGTTGAACTACTTTCGTCCTGAATTCCGCGTGAAGAAACACACAAATGCTTCGCATCTATAATTACTGCCACATCTTCAGTTTTAAGAATCCGTTTTAATTCATTGGCAATTTGAACAGTTAAACGCTCCTGAACCTGAGGGCGACGCGCAAAATAATCGACCACCCGGTTAATTTTCGACAATCCAACCACCTGACCACTTGAAACATAGGCAACATGCGCTTTTCCAACAATCGGCAAAAAATGATGCTCGCAGGTTGAATTCATGTTGATGTTTTTTTCGACCAGCATTTCACCATACTTGAATTTATTATCGAATACCGAAATTTTCGGCATATTCTGAGGGTTCAAGCCCGAAAATATTTCTTTGACAAACATCTTGGCTACCCGGTGTGGGGTTCCGTTTAAACTGTCATCCCTTAAGTCAAGCCCCAATACATTCATGATTTCACGGAATTTATCCTCGATAAGCAATATTTTTTGCTCGTCACTGAGCAAAAAAGCATCTTCGCGCATTGGAGTTTCCAGCGAGGTTGCTACATGGTTATCACCTATTAAATCATGTCCGTTTTGATTATTATTGAGTGGCAAATGTTTTCCGTTATATTTTGGTTTTGCCGTTTCTGTTTTTAAAAACCCATTTACTTTCATATTGGTTTCTCCTTTTTAAAATTGTTTTCTAATCCTAAAACAGCGGGCATCAAATATTGTTTAGACATTTTTAATTTAGTTTAAACATTTATTCATCATTACACTACCTAACGTCTTACATTCAATGAATTAGTCTGCCATATTTTATTAAAATAAAATAAACAAGCGAACTCTGTCTGAAAAAATATTAAACAGCATGAAAAAGGAATAGTTCAAGAGCAAAAAAAAGTGATAAAACAAAAAAGGCTATCTGAAACAGATAACCTCCTAAATATTAACAAAATAGATTCTAATCACGGGATACTGAACCAATGCCTTCTACTTTCTTGTACACCTCCGGATCACCACGGTATCTTATTTTTCCGACACCGCTAATAGTGGCATTTAAGGTTTCTGTTGCATAAACACTTGCTGCCACAACACCTTCAAGTTTGCAGTTAGTCCTCTTGGTTTTCAAATCAATTGCATCAAGGTGGCCTGCTCCTGAAATAGTTGCATCCAATTCTTCTGCAATTCCGTCGAATTCAAACTTCACGCCTCCCTGCCCTATCACCTTTATCTTTTGGGCTTTCAGATTCATTTCAATATTTGCGCCTCCCTCAACATGAAGGTAAAAATCCTTTAAATCGACATAGCCTTTTGTCTCAAGACTGATTCCCCCTTCAATCACAAGATTTTCCAAATCTTTGAATGTGATGTATAAAACCAACTCATCAAAATTAAAATGTTTCTTTTTGATTTTGAGACTTAACGACGAAGCATCCGACTGAACATCAATGTATTGAAAATTATCTTTATCGGTTTTAATTCTCAATTCCTGCTCCGGACCTTGTTCCAGTATCACTTTGTAAGCGCCTTCAAGATAAATCTTGGTAAAGGGCTGAACTTTATAAGTACGGGTATCTTTATCGCCCCAATCAGAAGAAACCGGTGAAACCGGCGAAACCGGCGCTGCGAAAAGTTTGCTGATCAACAAACCAAGGGCAAAAATCAAGCTGGTTAAACGTAGTAAGAACATATATTCAGTTTTTAAAATTCTGAATCAAAAATATTATTCCAGCCCTAAAAACCTATGAAATATTCGATGAACAACGGAAATACTTAGGTGAAACGGAAATTTGCGGGTTTAACAGGATATTGGAAAATTCAAAATTGGCCGGATTTTGATTTAATCAATTGTTTAAGGTACAAAAGAAAATAAAGCGACAACAGCGTTCCAATCACCAATATGATCAAATCAGTCACCTGAACAGTAGGCTGAAGAAGAAGGCGGTATCCAATTATAAACAAAGCTAGAATAAGCAGAATTATCTGGATATTCGCGATCAGCATCCTTTCTGTTTTCAGTAACAAAAAAGTAAGCAATATCCACATCAGGCCAAGACCAGCTCCAATATAAGTCATATTTATCTGACCTTCTGAATATTTAAGCGCACCGAATATGATTGGAATAAGCGCCACAAAAAATAATACGCGAAAAATACTCGCAACCACTTTTTTGTACTGATAGGCATCAGTTATTTCAGGAAAAATCGACAATCCTGCTGAAGGTACAGATTGATATTCAGGACCAAGCAAATCCTGTTCGGTATGAATTAACTGGCGTTCAATCGCTATTTTCACAGCCGCCCCAACTGCTGGTTCCTGATAATTCCTGTGATTTTTCAATATCGCTTTAATCTGGCTATCAGAATAATCAGCATATCGTTCGTAAAAACTACCAGGATTATCCAGTTCTTGTTCATTCTTGTTCATCGCAGTTTTTTTTACAAAAATAGGCCTTAAAATTTATTAACAAGTAATAAAATACATATTTCAGAATTAAAGGTAATTTTATGCTCCTTTAAAAGTAAAACTTAAATTTCATATCATGTATAATTTCGAATATCAAAATCCGGTAAAAATCATCTTTGGGAAAGGTGAAATTCAGAAAGTTGGCGAAAATATTCCGGCAGGATCAAAAATTCTGCTGACCTATGGCGGCGGAAGTATTTTTAAAAATGGAGTTTACGAACAGGTAAAAGCTGCAATTAAGGGCTTTGAAGTAGTTGAATTTGGCGGAATTGAACCCAATCCACACTACGAAACCCTGATGAAAGCGGTGGAAGTGGTAAAACAAGAGAATATCACTTTTTTACTTTCTGTTGGTGGCGGCTCTGTGCTCGACGGCACCAAGTTTATTGCAGCTGCCACTTGTTTCCAGAAAGGTGATCCCTGGCTGATTTTGTCTATGAAAGCGCCCGTGGTGGAAGCTATTCCAATTGGCGCTGTTTTGACTTTGCCGGCAACCGGTTCAGAGATGAACGGTAATTCAGTAGTTACGCGTGTTGAGACAACTGAAAAACTGTCATTCGCTTCGCAAAAAGTGATGCCGCTTTTTTCGATTCTCGATCCTGAAGTAATTTTTTCACTGCCAGAAAAACAGGTGGCCAATGGCATCGTTGATGCTTTTGTGCATGTAATTGAGCAGTACCTGACTTTCCCGGTTAACTCCCCCATTCAGGATCGCTTTGCTGAAAGTATCCTGATGACTTTGGTTGAAGAAGGCCCGAAAGTATTGGCCAACCGGACAGACTACGAAGCTGCTGCTAATTTTATGTGGAGTGCAACCATGGCTTTGAACGGACTGATCGGAGTAGGTGTCCCTCAGGACTGGACTTCGCACATGATCGGACATGAACTGACTGCTTATCATGGAATTGACCATGCACGCACGCTTGCAATTGTTTTGCCGGGAGTGATGCACATCAAACGTGAACTAAAAAAAGATAAGTTATTGCAACTTGGCGAACGTGTTTGGGGCATAAATGATGGAAATGCGGAGGAACGAATTGACATGACAATCCAGAAAACTATTGATTTTTTTGAATCAGTTGGTTTACCCACCAAATTACCTGATTATGGTGTTTCAACAGATACCATCGATAAAATATGTGATCGGTTCAAAAAACGCAGGTTCAAGATTGGTGAAAAAGCCGACATTGGCCCGGATGCGATTCGTTTGATTCTGGAAGATCGATTATAAGAGGAAAATTGTAATTTATTGTCATTGGTGGTCATTGAAAATCGAATCAGTCAAATAACATGATGGATTTTCAGTGACCATTTTATGACAATTGAATGACAATCAATGACCACTTAATGACAATCCTCTCTACTGGAGCATCTCTTTTGCAGCCGCAACAGACGTTTGGGAGAAGTTCTCGCCGCTTAACATCTGGGCAATTTCGTCAATTCGTTCCTGTTCGTTCAGTTTTCTGATTGAAGTGTAAGTCTGATCAGCCTCGTCGAATTTAAAAACCTTGTAATGATGTTTGCCTTTGGCTGCAATTTGCGGTAAGTGTGTGATATTCAATACCTGAACTGTTTTTGCCATCTGTCCAAGTATGATTCCCATTTTAACTGCTACTTCGCCCGAAACCCCGGTATCAATTTCATCAAAAATAATGGTTGGCAACGATTTGGTGTCGGTAATCAATGTTTTTACTGCCAGCATCAGCCGCGACATTTCACCGCCAGATGCAACTTTGGCAATTTCCTGCAATTCCTGACTTTTGTTTGCCGAAAACATGAAACTGACCTCGTCCAGCCCGGAAATTGAAAAATCAGATAGATTTTCAAATTTCAATTTAAAAGCTGCGTTGGGAATTCCAAGATTCTGCAATACTTCAATTACCTTATTTTCAACTTGCTGCGAAACAGAAAAACGCTTTTTGCTCATTTTTGCAGCAAGGTCAGTCAAAACCTCCTTTTTAATTTGGATGTCCTTCTGTATTTTTTCAATCTCAATATCATACGAATTCACCTGATCAATTTTTGCGTTCAAATCCGCCTGAATCTGCAGAAGTTCATTTACCGAAGATACCCTGTGTTTTTGTTGAAGCGTATAAATCAGGTCGAGGCGCTGGTTGACTTTCTCTATTTTCTCCGGATCGTTTTCCGTTTTATCAGCAATTACAGATGTTTCAGCGGCAATGTCTTTCATCTCGATATAAACTGATTCGAGGCGGTTAAAAATCTGATCCGCCTCAGGAAGTACCGGACGTAATTTGCCCATACTGTTCAGGTTTTCTTTAAGAATAGCCAAAACCGAACGGTCGTCTTCTGCAAGTATTTGGTAAGCATTTCCGAAAACCAACTTAATTTCTTCGGCATGTGTTAGTTTTTCAAGCTGAATCTCCAAACTATCCTGCTCGTTTTCAATCAATTTGGCTTCTTCCAGTTGCTTAAACTGAAACTCAAAATAATCCAAGTCCTTTTTCGATTTTACAGATAAAAGAAGTGTTTTGTTGAGAACTTCCTGAAGTTGGCTGTATTTCCGAAAAACTTCACGGTACTGCTTTAACAGATCTTCGTTGCCTGCTACCAGATCGACAATTCGCAACTGATAGTTCTTTTCGTTCAGGTCGAGGTTCTGATGCTGTGAATGAATGTCGATCAGCTTCAGACCAAGATCATGCAGAATTTTCACATTTACTGGGGTATCGTTGATAAAAGCCCTTGATTTGCCGGCAGGGGTAATTTCCCGGCGCAGGATGGTAACATCTTCATAGTCGAGCTCATTCTCGGCAAAAAAGCCATGAAGACCATAATTGATGATCTCAAAAGCTCCCTCAGCGGTACATTTTTTCGATTTATCTCTCAAAACCGACAAATCGGCTCTTTGCCCGATAATCAGTCCGATGGCTCCCAGCAAGATTGATTTCCCGGCTCCGGTTTCACCAGTCAGGATATTTAAATCGTCACTAAATCCAATATTTAGTGAATCAATCAGGGCATAATTTTTAATTGAAAGAGATTTTAACACAGGAATAATTCAAATTAGATTTTTGATGACCGAAACAACAACATTCAGATCCTAAAGATAGTTGTTTATTCAAATATCAAAAACTCTCTGATTTGAGTATTTTTTCGTATTTACTGCCGTTCGAAGGGTCACATTCGTTTAAAATAACCGAAACCCGGTTCCTTTCATCAGGAAAAGATTTTGAAAAAATATTGACCAATTCATCCGATTTCGCATCAAAAAATACCTGTAAAATGTACAAGGATGGACGTGCCCTGAAAACTTTCTGAATAGATTTCAATGATTCGGCAATTACACCACGCCCTTCAGGCGACTTATCAGCCATTATATCAAGCCCTTGACGATGATATTGATACATACAACTTCTGAAACCGGAATAAGATTTATTCAGAATATTTTCGACCAGCCAATAGCGGTTGCGTTCACTCTCAAAAGCTTTCCAGCCCTTTTCGCGGGCATTCTGCGAATTATTTACAATCGACTGCGCTTTCTGGAAATATTCAGTTCCTCCTTCAGGAAAAAATGAATCGTAATCCATACCTAAAATAACGTAGGCATAAAAAGCCAGAATATTGGTCAGATTGTCTTTGTTTGAAGTTTCATTAAATTCAAGTGTTTGATATTCAACATATTTTGCATGAAAATCCTTGTCCTTAATATTCAGCAAAATAGTTTCGTAGGATGAACCAAAAACCGGGCGGCGAACCTGAACCTGAATGCTACCTTTAAATTCGTCGGATGAAATTTGTTCTTCCAAATTGATAAAAAAGCTGCATTCAATACGTTCATCCATTGAATATTTATGATCGGTCCATTTACGGTTGTTCATGAATTCATACAAATCAGATTGCATGGTTTCAAAAACGGTGCGGTTGGTTCCCTGTATTTTCTGTGACGATATGCTGATATTGCAGCGCAACTCCTGAGCAAATAAATGCTGGGTCACGAGGAAAACAATAATAATCAACCAAATTCTCTTCATACCGGTCATTTTATCTTATTCAATATTAACAAATTAATCCTGAAGCTCTTCCCTTTTCTCCATTTCAGAAATGATGGCAGACACAATATCTGCAGCAACTTCAGTCTTGGATTTTAACTCAAAAAAAGTCTGATTATTGCCTTTATCGATCAATGTTATTTTATTGGTATCAACTCCAAATCCGGCACCTGCATCGTTCAGTGAATTTAAAACAATCAAGTCGAGGTTTTTTTGTTTCAGCTTTGCGAACGCATTCGAAAGTTCATCGTTGGTTTCAAGTGCAAATCCTATAAGCAGTTGATTATCTGATTTTATGCGCCCCAAATCACCTGCAATATCTGCGGTAGGTTTGAGTCGGATAGCTAAATCGTCTTTCTCCCTTTTGATTTTTGAACCAGAATATGTTTCAGGAGAATAATCGGCTACAGCTGCACACATCACCGCCCCATCGGTTTCAGGAAATATTTCGAGGCATTTTTCATGCATTTCTCTGGCAGACTCAACCGGAATAACTGTTATTCCTGCATTTAAACATTTAATTTGCACCGGACCAGAAACCAGCGTAACTTTTGCACCGGCATCAGCAAGTTCACCGGCAATTGCATAACCCATTTTTCCTGAAGAATAATTCCCGATAAAGCGCACAGGATCAATTTTTTCGTGGGTAGGGCCGGCAGTTACAAGGAAATGTTTATTCCCTAATTTTTTTTTTTGATTGAAGAATCTGACAACTTCTTCAACGATATTTTCAGGCTCTTCCATCCGGCCTTTTCCATGCAAACCGCTGGCAAGTTCTCCCTCGCCTGGTTCAATAATGAAATTTCCAAAAGACCGTAAAATTTCAATATTCCGAAGGTTTGCAGGGTGCCTGAACATGTCAAGATCCATTGCAGGTGCAATCATCACCTTGCATTTTGCCGATAAATAAGTCGTAACAAGAAGATTGTCGCAAACACCATTGGCCATTTTTCCGAGGGTGGTAGCCGTTGCAGGAGCAATTATCATTAAATCAGCCCATTGACCCATATCTACGTGAGAATACCATGTTCCATCATTGGCTGAAAAAAAATCGGAAGCGACCGGTTTTCCAGACAATGCGGACATGGTAACAGGAGTTATGAACTCCTTGGCTGCGGGGGTCATCACAACCTGAACCTCAGCGCCTTCTTTCACAAGACCCCTTAAAAGATAAGCTGCCTTGTAAGCAGCTATACTTCCGGTAACCCCGAGAACGATATGTTTTCCTTTTAGCCTCATAAAGGCTTGTATTACAATTCTTTGTTGCGGGCTTCCTTTGCAGGATTGCGATGATAAATCTGATCGTTTACAAATTCCTCGTAAGCAATCAAAGTTGGTTTTGGAAGGCGTTCATAGTATTTAGAAATCTCGATCTGTTCGCGATTTTCAAACACTTCTTCCAGATTATCGGTATAGGAAGCGAATTCCTGAAGTTTGGTACTCAGCTCTTCCTTCATTTCAGATGCAATCTGATTTGAACGCTTTGCCAATATCATTACCGATTCATAGACATTGCCGGTCCTTGTTTCCAATTCTCTTAAATCTCTTGAAATTGTTGTTGTTTCTGCTTTTGTTTTCTTAAAATCCATATTATCTATAAATTAGAATCACCTTTATAATTTAATAATTTTGCTGTGGTAGAATGATATTTTTCTACTTCTTTCATGTATTTACTCTCCGGGTATTCGTCCGCAAAGGTAAAATATTCATCCAAAGCTGAACTCAGACGTTCACGCTTTTTTTCTTCAACACTATTTACTGCCAGCAGATATTTCGCTTTTAGCAGCATGTACATTAGTTCTTCGCGGTATTTTGTATCCGGAAAATCTTTTAACGACGATGATAAAGCAACCACAGCAGCCTTGTAATTTTTCAAATCATAGTAAAGTTTTCCGCTTACATACGATTTATACACCAACTTGTCGCGCAATTCAATGATCAACCTGTTGGCTTCCTCAACCCTTGTTGATTTTGGATACAAGTTAATAAACAACTGCAACGCATCTATCGCATTTTGCGACACTTGTTGATCAAGACGAGGGTTTGGCGAATCGAGATAAAAACAATATCCGACCATGAACTGCGATTCTTCGGCATATTCACTTCGCGGAAACTCTTTTACCAGTGTTTTGAAATAATGCCCTGCCATCATATTGTCCTTCATGCCGAATTGGCTTTTGGCATAATAATAATACACTTTGTCAGCACGGCTGGTGCCACGGTATATATTCAACAATTCTTTCAGAAGTGTGGACGAGCGCACGAATTCTCCGGCTTCGTAATATTCAAGTGATT
This sequence comes from Bacteroidota bacterium, assembly GCA_030698405.1. Taxonomy (GTDB): domain Bacteria; phylum Bacteroidota; class Bacteroidia; order Bacteroidales; family Prolixibacteraceae; genus Aquipluma. Next base: position 21,513 of record JAUYMU010000012.1, on the reverse strand, counting down.
TTTTGTACTTGAATTCATAGTCGGTGCTTTTTACAATTTTATTATAATCGCCGCACGAACTCAACAACAGTACAAACACAATAGCAATTGGTGTGAAATTTCTCATTTTCATTAACATGGCGCAAATATACATTTTTATCGAAAATTAAAGGGCGAAAATTAGAATGTTTTATCCAGATTACAATCCTGTTTAGTATAAATTAACAATTTTGCAGACTTATTAAAAAGAATTACTTTTGCGATGTTAATTTAAAACCCAAATCAAGTGGATATTTTTGAAAAATTAAGAAACAACTTGGGCGACCTGGGAAAATACATGAAACAGGCCCACGGATATTTTGCTTTCCCAAAACTGGAAGGCGAAATAGGTACCAGAATGAAATTTAGAGGTAAGGAAGTGTTGGTTTGGAGCCTGAACAATTATATCGGACTTGCAAACCATCCTGAAGTGCGTGAAGCAGACGCTCAGGCATCGGCGGATTATGGCCTTGCCTACCCGATGGGAGCCCGCATGATGTCGGGACAAACCAACAAACATGAAGAATTGGAGCAAAATCTGGCCGAATTTGTTGAAAAGCAAGATGCTTTCCTGCTGAATTTTGGTTATCAGGGAATGGTTTCGATCATTGATGCTGTTTGTGGCCGCAATGACGTGATCGTTTATGATTCTGAATCACATGCATGTATCCTCGACGGTGTAAGGTTGCACATGGGCAAGCGTTTTGTGTATGCCCACAACAATATGGACAGCCTAAGGAACATGCTGCAAAAAGCAACCCGTCTGGCTGAAAAACAAAAAGGCGGTATATTACTTATTACTGAAGGTGTTTTCGGTATGTCGGGCGACCTTGGTAAACTGGATGAAATTGCCAAATTCAAGGATGAATTCTCTTTCCGTTTGCTTGTTGACGATGCGCATGGTTTTGGAACAATGGGAGCAACAGGCGCAGGTACAGCTGAGCATTTTGGAGTAAGCGATAAAATTGATCTTCTGTTCGGAACTTTTGCCAAATCAATGGCCGGAATTGGCGCTTTTGTTGCAGGCGATGAAGATATCTGCAACTATTTGCGCTACAACATGCGTTCGCAAACGTTTGCCAAATCATTGCCAATGGCCATGGTAATCGGTGCATTGAAACGTCTGGAATTGCTACGCACAAAACCTGAACTGCGCGAAAAACTTTGGTTTATTGTTGATGCCCTGCAAACCGGATTGAAAGCAGAAGGATTCGATTTGGGAGCAACCAACTCGTGCGTTACCCCGGTTTATTTCACCGGCGGAGTTGGAGAAGCCACAAGTGCCGTAATGGATCTTCGCGAAAACTACAATATTTTCTGTTCCGTGGTAGGTTATCCGGTTATTCCTAAAGGACTGATTATGCTTCGATTGATTCCAACAGCCTTGCATACTCTGGAAGATGTGGAATATACCATCAAAGCATTTTCTGAAATAAGAAAAAAACTGGAAGAAGGTAAATACAATACTTCTCAGATTCCAACGATTATCGAATAGATAAACTAAATCATAAAAACCATCTCTTCGGGGATGGTTTTCTTTTATCTTTGAACTCAAATATTGCCTCTTTAGCTCAGTTGGTAGAGCAGCTCATTCGTAATGAGCAGGTCGGCGGTTCGAGTCCGCCAAAAGGCTCGGATAGGAAAAAGATTTGCGTTTCATGTATAAATATGACCAGTTCGTCACGGAAATCGAATAGTTCATGACATTTGTCAATTTCGTAACATATAATTTAACGTTGAAGAAATATAAAAGACTATTTTTGGGGCATTCAAAACTATGACTATGATCATCCAAATAAATATCTTTCTAAGTCTTGCCATAAGTTTTTCAATCGTCTATTTTATAGTTCCGAAGATTATTAAGGTCTCAAATATCAAGAAATTGTTTGATGTTCCTAATCATCGTTCAGCAGCCAAACACATCGTCCCTACATTGGGCGGGATTGCCATATTCGCCGGTTTTAGACTTAGCCAGGTAATTTCTTTAAACAGTTTTGATATCGACGAGCTAAAATATTTATCAGCCGGAGTTCTTGTAATGTTTCTCATTGGCTTGAAAGACGATATTATTGGGGTATCTGCCAAAGCAAAACTAATCGTTCAGCTTCTGATGGCATTTTATCTGGTTATTCTTGGTAATTATCAGATTACTAATCTTCACGGCATATTGGGCATTCACGAAATTGAATATTTTTCAGGAATTTTCCTTTCGGTTTTTGTAATTGTCGGAATCATCAACTCACTAAACCTCATCGATGGAATTGATGGCCTTTCATCCGGAATTGGGATAGTTATTTCAACCGTTTTCGGATTGTTGTTTCTAACTGCCGGTGATTACATTTATGCACTTACTTGTTTTAGCTTAACTGGTAGTTTAATCGCTTTTTTTCTGTACAATGTTTTTGGACACGCCAATAAAATATTCATGGGCGACACAGGTTCTCTTATTCTGGGAGTTATTGTAGCTTCAATTACCATTCACTTTATCGAGTTTACGCCAATTTCATCAACTTCCTTTTACGGTTCCAGTGCAATTGCCTTGTCAATAATAATTGTTCCGGTTATTGATACGCTGAGGGTTTTTATGATCAGGATTTCGCAAAAACGCTCACCATTTTCACCCGACATGAACCACATTCATCACAATTTGCTAAAATTAACAGGAGGACACCACCTTGCAGCAAGTTCAATTATTATTGCAACAAATGCAATGATCATATTACTTTCCTTTATTCTTATCGAAGAAATCGGCAACAACATGCTATTTATGCTTCTGTTGGTTGTAGGTTTTGTTTTGGCCAGTATTCCATTTTATATACTTAAATGGCAGGGTAAAAATGTTATGGTAGAAGAGAAAGAAAACAAATCAATATTTGCGCTTTTGCTTTTCACAAAAAAGGAAAAGGAATAGTACTGCCTTACCACCGGAACAAGTAAATAACACGCCCATCATCCTCAGATATATAGAAGATGATGGGCGTGTTATTTCTTATAAACCAAGTTTAGGGATCGCCAGAAAATTTGTACTTCGGCGTGAGATTTCGGCGTGAGCTCAGTCGAACGCTCAGCAGAACGCTCAGCAGAACGCTTCTTTCATTGTTCCGCTCCTCAACAAATACCTTTGCTTATAGCCGTAAACCACAATCAATACAACGACTTGCAAAGTCAAGCTATTACATGCCACGCAAGACGTAAAAAAAGGCCATCCGTCGGTTGACGAATGGCCTTTGATTAATGTAGTTTGTACCTATTTATTTTGCGTAGCTGATGGCACGCATTTCGCGGATCACGGTAATTTTTATTTGTCCCGGATAAGTCATTTCGTCCTGAATGCGTTTTGCAATATCGAACGACAATTGTTCTGAATCTTTGTCGCTGATTTTATCGCTACCAACAATCACCCTCAATTCGCGCCCAGCCTGAATGGCATAAGTTTTCAGTACTCCCGGATAGGAAAGCGCAAGTTCTTCAAGCGTTTTCAGTCGTTTGATATACGATTCAACCACTTCGCGGCGTGCGCCGGGGCGTGCTCCTGAAATGGCATCACAAACCTGAACAATCGGAGAAAGCAAACTGGTCATTTCCACTTCATCGTGGTGAGCGCCAATGGCATTGCAAATATCCGGTTTCTCCTTGAAACGTTCGGCCAACTTCATACCCAATACTGCGTGTGGCAATTCCGGTTCATCATCGGGCACTTTCCCAATATCATGAAGCAAACCGGCGCGTTTGGCGGCCTTGGCGTTCAAACCCAATTCTGTAGCCATAATGGCGCATAAATTCGCTACTTCGCGTGAGTGCTGCAACAAATTCTGGCCATAAGACGAGCGGTATTTCATTTTACCGATCATGCGGATTAATTCAGGATGCAAACCGTGAACACCCAAATCGATGGTGGTACGTTTTCCGGTTTCAATAATTTCTTCTTCCACCTGTTTGCGTACTTTTTCAACAACTTCTTCGATGCGTGCCGGATGAATACGGCCATCGGTTACCAGTTGATGCAGCGCCAAACGGGCAATCTCGCGACGTACCGGATCAAATCCTGAAAGTACAATGGCTTCAGGAGTATCGTCAACAATAATTTCAACTCCGGTTGCAGCTTCGAGCGCACGGATATTACGACCTTCGCGGCCAATAATACGACCTTTTATCTCATCACTTTCAATGTGAAAAATGGTCACCGAATTTTCAATCGCGGTTTCGGTTGCAACTCGCTGAATGGTTTTTACCACCACTTTTTTGGCTTCTTTGTTGGCCGAAAGTTTGGCTTCTTCCATAATTTCGTTGATGTACGACATGGCCTCTGTTTTGGCTTCATTCTTCAGCGAATCAACCAATTGGGTTTTGGCCTCCTCTGCCGATAAGCCTGACAACACTTCCAGCTTTTCAACTTGTTGTCTGTGAAGCGCTTCCACTTCGTGTTCGCGTTTTTCAAGCAGTTCAAGCTGATTGGTCAGGTTTTCGCGGATAACATCCACATCGTGTTTTGAAGTTTCAAAGTCCTTAATACTGCGATTAAGTTCCTCTCTGCGTTGGTTAATGCCGGTTTCCCGTTGTTTTAGTTTTGCTTCGAAATTGTTGACCTTGATATTCTTCTCATTGATGTATTCCTCATGGTCAGATTTCAATTGAAGAAATTTCTCCTTGGCTTGAAGAATTTTATCTTTCTTAATTACTTCTCCTGCAGCTTCCGCTTCAGAAACAATCTTCTGTTTTTTACTGTGAAGAGCCTTATCCCACATAAAATAGGAAAGTATCCCTCCACCTAAAAAGCCTGATATTGCATATATAATCTCCATTTGTTATTAAATTAAACTTGTTTACACTAAAAAATAAACCCGCATTTTCAACCTAAAATCCCGGAATTGAAATAGTATTCCAAAATCTAGATATAAAATGCGGGTTTTGTATATATGATAAAATTTTATTCCTTCAATGACAGATAATCACTTAATTCTTCATCCAGCTTTTTCAGCTCGTCAAACAACGGCGAACGATCAACTTTTTCTTCAAGATCAATGGTTTTTAACGCAAACTGAAAGGCAGTCATTGCCAGAAAATCCTGTGTGCTGCTACTTGAATACTTTTGTCGATACTGAAGAATTATATCATTTATTATTTTGGCAGCTTTCCGGTATTTTTCCTCATCGTCCCTGTCCACCTTCAATGGATATTCACGTCCGTCAATTTTGATCTTTATAGAAAGCTTGTCTGTCATTTATCTTTGTATTACTTGTTTAAAAGAGCAATACATTTATCAATTTCCCGCACTAATTTTTGAATCTTGCTTTTTGCATCCTTGTTATCATCGTCTGATGCAACCAACATTTTTGCCAATTTTACATTCTCATATTTCTGTTCAAGCAAACTATTTTCCTGACGAAGATGATTGATAGTTTCTTCAAGACTTTCAATTTTTCCACGCAACTGCACCTTTTCCTGTTTAAGATTTTCGTGTTTAGCAATCATCTGCTTCACTTTAAGCTTAAACTCTAACAGTAGGTTTTTCTCCGGATCAGTCATTTTTTTCTGCTTTCATCGACAAAATTAACATTTTTGGTCAATAGATGAAATTTGCGACCGATTATTTCGTTTTTACCGAAACTTACCATCTGACGGATGGAACGGATAAGTTTTATATTTTCGCAGACCAAATAAATGAAGGATGAAACGACTTTTTAAAATTATACTTTTTCTGATTGCAGGAATCTCTGTCAACGCCCAACCTTTGGATAAACCAGATCCGAATTATTACGAGGCGCCAATGAAAATCCCATTTCTTCTCTCCGGAAATTTTGCCGAATTGAGAACCAACCATTTTCATGGTGGCATCGACATAAAAACCCAGGGACGAACCGGATTGCCTGTTTATGCTGCCGCGGAAGGAAATATCGAACGGATTGTGGTTTCTCCTTCTGGATACGGAAATGCATTGTACATCGGGCATCCGAACGGCACTACTACCCTTTACGGGCACCTTGATAGTTTTGCTCCTGAAATTGAAAATTACATCCGAAAAATTCAGTACGAAAAAGAAACTTTCGCCATTGACCAGACTGTTCCTGCCGATACTTTGAAAGTGAAAAAAGGTCAACAAATTGCAAAAAGCGGTAATTCAGGCAGTTCAGGAGGGCCGCATCTGCATTTTGAAATCAGGCAGGTTAAAAATCAAACGATGATGCTGAACCCCTTACAATTCAACATGCCGGTAAAAGACAAAACCAAACCGGTCATTCAGTCTCTGATGGTTTATCCGGTTTCCGACGATGCCGGCGTTTCAGGGAAACAAGTTCCGCAGCGATTTGAAACAATATTGAATGGAAATGCTTATCAGTTAAAAGTCAATCAGCCTATCATGGTTTGGGGAAAAGTCGGCTTTGGAATTCAGGCCATTGATTTACTTGACGGGAGCCTTAACCATTGCGGTATTTACAGTTTAAAACTGAGCATCGACGATGAATTGGTTTATTCATTTACGATGGATCAATTTGCCATTGAAGAGTCCAAATATATTAATTCGCACATTGATTACGAACAGGCCATCCGCTCAAAACGCAAGCTATACCGTACCTGGATTGAACCGGGTAACAAACTGAATATCTACGACAAAAACGAAAAAGGTGGGATATTTAAAGCTACCGACGGAAAACTTCACAATGTAAAATATGAAATAACAGACACATACGGAAATGCCACTTCTCTTTCCTTTAAAATTCAATCGAAGGAGGCGACATTTGCAGTATCAGAACCGAAAGGGGAACATTTCAAATTCAACCGCAACAACCATATCCGAAACGATGAAATTGAATTCACTGTTCCTGAAGGAGCCTTGTACAACGATGTGGATTTTTTGTACGAAAAAAAACCATCGACGCCGAAATTTTATTCACCCGTTTATAAATTGCACAATCCATACACTCCCCTGCATTTTGCCTGCCCATTGAGGATAAAAGCTGTGAACCTTCCAAAAAATCTGGAATCGAAAGTGATGCTTGCCCAGGTTGACCCGGCTACAGGACAAATTTTCTCGGCCACCGGAAAGTTCGTTGACGGCTGGGTAGAAGGAAACATCAGGGTTTTAGGAAATTATGCGCTGGCAGTTGACACGGTTGCTCCCAAAATTGTTCCGCTGAGCATAACCGACAAAAAAACCCTGACTGAAACCACGAGAATCCGGTTCACGATTACCGACAATCTTTCGGGAATTGAAACCATACGAGGAACCATCGATGGCCAGTGGGTGCTGTTTGAATACGACCTGAAAAACAAATTAATCAGTTATACGTTTGATAAAAATAGGATTCAGTTTGGTAAAAATCATGAATTGAACTTAACTGTCACCGATTTTAGAAACAATACAAGTACTTATAAAGCAAACTTCTACAAATAATGAAAAGTTATATATGCATAGGTTGTATGTCGGGAACATCAATTGATGGACTTGATTTGGTGGCCTGCAGGTTTACTTTCGACACGAAGTGGAATTTTGAAGTTCTGAAAGCCAATACGATTTCGTATTCGCACAAATGGGTAAACAAACTCACGACTGCTTCGGAACTGAATGCACTTGATTTTGCCTTTCTTCACAACGAATACGGTAAGTTTATCGGCAAACAAATTGTTGATTTTTGTGCCGATCTTCCTGAAAAACCTGAAATGATCGCATCACACGGGCATACCATTTTCCATCAGCCCGACATGAAACTGACGGTTCAGATTGGCAACGGCGCCAGCATCGCGGCAACGACAGGAATACAAACCATCTGCGATTTCAGGTCGCTGGATGTGGCGCTTGGCGGACAAGGCGCTCCGCTCGTCCCGATTGGCGATGAATTGTTGTTTGGAGAATATGAATTTTGCCTGAACCTGGGAGGTTTCGCCAATGTTTCGTTTCGCGAAAACGATGTCAGAAAAGCATTTGATATTTGCCCTGTAAACATGGCTTTCAATCATTTCACCAGGGAATTGGGCTACGAATACGATCTCAATGGAAGTTTTGGTCGCTCCGGAACAATTCATCCCGAATTACTGGATCTGCTGAATTCACTGGATTTTTATCAGCTTGACGGACCAAAATCATTGGGTCGCGAATGGTTTGAAACAGAATTTCTGCCTTTGATTTATTCTTTTCAACTTCCTCCTGAAGACGCACTCAGAACATTGTACGAACACGTTTCTGATCAGCTAACCATTGCAGTTGACCAATATCAGAAAGGGCAAATACTGATTACAGGTGGCGGCGCCAACAATGTATTCCTGATGGAACTTTTCAGCGAAAAGACAATACACAAAACAATTTTGCCTTCAGCACAGATCATTGATTTTAAGGAAGCCATCGTATTCGCATTTCTTGGTGTCCTTCGTTTCAGAAATGATAACAATTGCCTGAAATCTGTGACAGGAGCCGACCACGACCATTCAGGAGGAATCATTTACCTTCCCTGAAAAGATTCAATCGTGTTTGGGAAATGCGATCCCGGCATCTTTTCGCACCCAATCCAAAATTTCCATCAAATCAGCCGAATGCGACAACGGCAACAGTTCGCTTTCCGTTTTTCCGTTATCCAGACATTCCATTACATGCGCGGCTTCCAGTTCATAGCCAGCGCCAATTCCTTTTTCAAAAGTGATGATTCTTTCTTCTTCACCTGCCTTCCAGTAAGTTACAGATGTTGGGCAGTTAAAACGTCTGTTTAGCCTCACGAATCCGTTTTCGAAACTGTACTCGGTTTGCGTGGAGGAGTGCGATGCGAAACTGGAAACCAGCGAAGCCACTTCCCCACCCGGATATCGAAACGACATCAGGATTGTTTCCTCGGCGCCAGTCGGACAAAATTGGGCCATCGTTTTTATTTCCGAAGGTTTCCCGAAAGCTGTCAGCGACATAAAAACCGGATAAATTCCGATATCGAGCAACGAACCTCCACCCAAATCGACATTGTACAATCGTTTGTCAGGATTGTATTCGGCATTAAAAGCAAAATCGGCACGAACCATTTTCAGCGTTCCCAGTTCTCCTGAACGGATGATTTCCATTACTTTCTGAAAGCTGGGCTGAAACCTTGTCCAGAAAGCTTCCATCAGGAAAGTATTGTTTTTACGGGCTGCCTCGATCATTAAATTCACTTCACGCGAATTCATGGCAAATGCCTTTTCGCAGAGCACCGCTTTTTGATGGTTCAGGCACAGCAAGGTATGCTCACAATGGTGCGAATGTGGCGATGCAATGTAAACCACGTCCACTTCGGGGTCGTTCACCATTTCTTCGTAACCGCCATAAGCCTTTTCGAAACCCATTTCGGAAGCAAAGTTTTGTGCATTTTCGAGCGATCTTGCTGCTGCGGCATAAAGTCGTGCATTGGGAAGTAATTTCAGGTCACCAACGAATTTTCGGGCAATTTTTCCGCATCCAAGGATGGCCCAGTTGTATGTTTTGCTCATGATTGATTTTTTGAATATTTATTTTCGGATGCAAAATAAGTATCTTTTCTGAATTGTATAGGATGTCTGGAATGAAAGTAAATTCGTATATTATAATAACCAACTTTTCCGGATAAAAAATAAAAAAAATGTGCATCCTGTCGGATGAATTGGTCGAATTATGTATGTTTGAACTTTCAACTAAAAACCAAAAATGAGTGAAGAACAGAAACGACTGTTAGAACAACAGTTATGGAATATTGCCAATACCCTGCCTGGCAAAATGAATGCTGATGAAATGATAAGACCTTTATAACTATATTTGGAAAATGTTTGCAAATGGCAAACATTTTCGAAGGAAAAAACAATTTAAACCTATGCTGGAATACATCAAAATAGAAGGTTTTAAATCAATAAAGACCATGGAGCTTGAACTCAAGCCTATCAATGTTCTTATTGGGAGCAACGGTTCGGGCAAGAGCAATTTTATTGCATTTTTCCGGATGGTTCATGCCATTTTTAACCTTCAGTTACAACGTTTTGTTATTGAAGAAAAATCAGACAACTTACTTTATTTTGGCCGAAAAACGACGGAAAGTCTTTATGGTAAGATGATTTTTACGGAGGGTAAGGAGAATAACAATGCCTATTTATTCAAATTAAACCAAACAAAAGAAGGAGGACTTTTTATACAGCATGAAGTTTCGGGTTACAATGTATCAAGGCATGATGATTCTAATAGCTATTACGGAACCCAAAATATAGAAGAAAGCCATATTCCGGGGTCTAATAGTTATAGAAACGTTTACTTACAAAAATATCTCAAGAATTTACAGATCTATCATTTTCACGATACATCAGTTACTTCCATGCTTAGAAAGGAATGCGATCTGGCAGATAACCTTTATTTGAAACCGGATGGTCGCAACCTGCCTGCATTTCTATATTATCTGAAAATGGAATATCCCAAGACATTCAGACGGTTGGAGAAGACGATACAACAGGTTGCTCCTTACATCGATCATTTATTATTGGAGCCAAGCCGTTTAAATAAAAAAGAAATAGAGTTGCGTTGGGTTGAAAAGAGCGACTTGCAATCCAGTTTTTCTGCCTATCAATTTTCCGACGGGACACTTCGGTTTATTGCCCTTGCCACTGTTTTGATGCAACCAGAACCTCCTGCTGTCATCATTATCGATGAGCCGGAACTGGGCTTGCATCCTCAGTCAATTTCCAAGCTGGCGGCATTGATCAAATCCGCATCGGCAAAAACCCAGGTCATTATCTCAACCCAATCGGTGAACCTTGTGGATTGTTTTGATCCTGAAAATATTGTTGCTGTTGACCGCAGCGAGGACGAGAAGCAATCAATTTTCAAACGGTTGGATCCGGAATCCCTAAAAACATGGCTCGAAGACTACTCGTTAGGAGATTTGTGGCAACGAAACATTATTAACTCGGCACAACCCTTTTCAAAATGAAACGACTGATTATTATTGGAGAAGGCCAAACAGAGCAAGCTTTTTGTCATGATGTTTTGAAACCTTTTTTTAGTACGAAAGACATCTTTATTCAAAATCCGACCATCAAAAAATCCAAAGGTGGCATCATTGATTGGAAAGATCTAAAAAAGGAAATCAGTATTTATTTACACGGTGACACTTCTGCCTTTGTAACCTTGTTAATAGATTATTACGGCATTCATCAAAAACACTGTTTCCCCGGTTGGGATGAATCATTGAGAATCGGGAACAAAAATGACCGGATGGATTTTCTGGAACAAGCCATGCACAATGAAATTGATGACAGATTTGGAAACCGGTTCATCCCTTACATTCAGTTGCATGAATTTGAAGGTTTACTTTTCAGCGATCGCCGTGTATTTGATGATAATTTTGAAGATCATGAATTTTCTGACTATAAATACCTGGAAGAAACGTTTGCCCAATTTGAGAATCCTGAAATGGTCAATGATGGCAATAAAACAGCCCCATCAAAACGACTTGTCCGAATTATTACCGGTTACCAGAAACCCATTCATGGCTCCTTGCTGGCCAATGAAATTGGCTTGACAAGAATAAGAGAAAAATGCACCCGCTTTAATCGTTGGATAGAAAAACTTCAGTTAATACAGCAACCGTTTAAATAAACTTTGTAAGCTTTCCCAAAGTTTTTTTCAGATTAAATAAACTTTGGGAAAGCTCATATGAACTTCATTTCCCCATTTCTGTTAATACGGCTGTACTCAATTTTGTAAGATGACCGAATTAAAAACAGAACGGGAACGATTGCCGCGTTGGATGAAATCACCTCTTCCGAAAGGTGAAAATTACATGAAAGTTAAGCGTTTAATAGCCGACCATCATTTAAATACGATATGTACCAGTGGAAACTGCCCTAATAAAGGGGAATGTTGGAATGCCGGAACTGCAAGTTTTATGATTCTGGGCGATAAATGTACCCGCAACTGCCGTTTTTGCTATGTACAAAATGATGTTCCCGATCCGGTCGATTGGTTTGAACCGCTTCGACTGGCCAAAACAATACAAACCCTCGGATTAAAACACTGCGTAATCACCTCGGTTACGCGCGACGATCTGTCCGATGGTGGCGCCGAATTCTGGGCCACCACCATCCGCAAAATAAAGGAATTAAACCCTGAAACAACCATTGAAACCCTCATTCCCGATTTCAATGCCAGCGCAGAACTCATTCAAAAAGTGATTGATGCCGCTCCTGATGTGATTTCGCACAACATGGAAACCGTCCGGCGACTGACCCCGAAAGTCAGGAGCACGGCACGTTACGATCGCAGTTTAAAAACCATCTCGATTATTTCTGAAGCCGGGATTGTTTCAAAATCGGGCATTATGGTTGGCCTGGGCGAAACAGAAGAAGAAATGTTGCAGGCGATGGACGATCTTCGTGCGGCAGGCTGTAAAGTTCTGACCATTGGCCAATACCTTCAGCCGGATTCTAATTTATTGCCAGTTCTGGAATACATTACTCCTGAAATCTTTGAAATGTACCGGCAGGAAGGCTTAAAACGAGGATTTTCGTATGTCGAAAGCAGTCCGCTGGTTCGGTCATCGTACCATGCAGAGCGACATGTGAATGGATAGAAGAAGTCGCAGTGGTCAGTCTCAGTAAGCAGAATAGAGAAGTCATTGGCCACACGTCATTAATTGTCATTAGCTTCGCGTCATTAAATGGTCAGATAGGCAGCAATTCCAATGACTATTGAATGACAATCAATGACTATTGAATGACAATCAATGACTAATGAATGACAATTTGAATTTGAAACTTATTTATGAAACGAAGAAAACATACCGTACTTGACATTATTAGCTTAACTCCTGAAACTTTTATTTTGCGGCTCGACCGGCAGGATTTTCAATTTGAGCCCGGTCAATATGTGGTAATCCGCATTCCGGATATGAAAAAAGGGCGCGAATATTCCATTTTCAGCGCGACGACCGATGATTACCTTGATTTTTTAATCCGCGAGATTCCCGCCGGAGAATTTTCGCGCTACCTGCGTCACCTAAATCCTGGCGCTGAGCTTGATGTGGAAGGACCAAAAGGTTATTTCATTCTGAACGAAAAAACGAAACAGGGTCATCCGACTTTGCTGATTGCAACCGGGACCGGAATTTCGCCATTTTATTCTTACATGAAATCTTATCCAAACCTGAATTACCGCGTCATTCATGGTGTGCGGTATGCCAATGAAGCATACGGAAGAGAAGATTTTAATCCTGAAAAGTATATTCTATGTACTTCGCGAAGCAATGATGGCAATTATTTTGGCCGCATTACCAAATACCTTGAGGAAAACACTGTTGATCCGGATACGATCTGTTATCTCTGCGGAAATTCAGAAATGATTGAAGAAGTTACAACTGTACTGGAAAAATACGGACTTCTCCCTGAAAATATCCGAACCGAAGTTTTTTTCTAAAATTCAGGAAAATAAAATCAGCAAATAATTATCACATTCGGTCGGTTGTTCTCGTTTAATAAGAAAGTGTACAGTTATAAACCGGGATAGGGTTATTCTCAGGTCCAAGTGTCTGTATAATATGGTATGACTTTCAGAAATGATCAAAAAGATTAATTGTGAAACACTTAATTTACTGTTGGTTTGTTTTCTGCCTGACTTTTGGAATTGGTATTAATTGTTTCGAATCGAAAGCTCAGGTAAGTGAAAAAGGTTTGCCTGAAAGCTTTCTCATTGAGCAAAAACAAGCAGTAATTATTCCCGTTTTGAAACTTGATTCGGTTCGTTTCGGGAAAATGCTGGAGGAGGACAAAAAATTCAGGATTGACAACCGGTATGGAGTTGTTAAAACATGTGAGATCAATATAAAAGAATCAGGAATTAGTACTGAAATTCGGGGCAAAGGTACCATCTGGCAATATAAAATAGAGTCTGAGAATGCTTTGTCACTTGGAATATTTTTCAGAAAATACCACCTTCCTCCAAATGCCAAAGTGTTTATTTACAATTCCTCCAAAACCCAGCTTCGGGGGGCATTTACACACAAAAATAACAACCCAGATAAAATTTTACCCGTTGCCGAATTTCAGGGAAAGAACCTGATTATAGAATATTTTGAGCCAATGTCGGCTGAATTTTCTGGAGAACTGATTTTAGGTTCAGTATCGCAGGCTTATGTCAATATTCAGCAAAAAGCTGAAAACCGTATTGGTATCAATTGCCAGGCAGGTGCCGATTGGCAAATTGTAAAACACGCGGTCTGCATGATGACGTTTCATAATTTTCAGAATTCCTATTTTTGTACCGGGTCTCTGATAAACAATGTAAAAGATGATGAGACACCTTATTTTCTGACTGCCAACCATTGCATTAATACCGAGTTGGTAGCAAATACACTTGTTACCTATTTCAATTTCGAAAATTCAACTTGTGAATCTGAAGATGCATCGTTTTCGCAGACACTGTCTGGTGCAACATTTAAATCAGGAAGTCAGGATTCAGATTTTTCCTTGTTGCTATTGAAGGAATATCCGCCCGATGAATACAATCCGTTTTATGCCGGATGGGATGTAAGCGGCGAAAATCCCAAAACCAGTGCCAGCATCCATCATCCCGACGGAGCGCCAAAAAGCATTGCTACGGCTCACAACACTTCTTTCAGTTATCCTGAAAAAATTCAATGGTTTTCGGAGGAATTAATATTGGTTTCAACAACATTGCCCGGAACACATTGGTATTCACAATTTAATGTTGGTTTGCCTGAGACCGGATCATCGGGAGCTCCGCTTTTCGACCAGAATCAACGTATTGTCGGGCAACTTCACGGAGGGGTTGGCTCGGTTTTGCTTTATGGAAAATTGTCGGTTTCATGGGACTTTAATTCGGCCAACAACAAACAATTGGCTTATTGGCTCGATCCTTTTAATACGAGAAAAACACTTGACGGAATATGGAAAATGCCACCGAGAACTAATTTTCGCGCCGAATTGCAGGAAGTATGTGTGAATTCTCCGGTTTTGTTTACCGACAGAACTACGCACAGGCCAACCGAATGGCATTGGCAGGTTGATCCACCAACGTACAGCTTTGCAAATGGTACCGACAGTGCTTCACAGAATCCGCAAATACTGTTTCTGAAAGATGGAACTTATTCTGTAAAACTAAAAACATCAAACAAATATGGAGCCCATGAACTTCTTCAGAATAAATATATTATTGCCCGAAGTAAGCTGGATGTCAGGTTCCTGAAAGCCCGAAGGGACAGTGTAATTTGCGGAGGCGACCTGAAAGGATTTCCGCTGATCGCGGGTGGTGCTGTGGCCTATAGTTTCAAAATTGACCGACCTGAATTAATTGATGCAGAAAATAGTTCGAACAGCGTATTTCTTACATTAAAATCATCAGCCAATTACACAAAATCGTTTGATACCTGGCTAAAGGTTACCGGAACAAACGGGCACTGTATTGCTTCCGACAGTATTTTGCTTCATGTAATAATTCAGGAAAACGATCAAATAGCCAATGCAACAAAATTGTTTCTGGGACGAAATGCCGGATATTCAAACAAATGTGCAACAGTTGAAATAAACGAACCTAATCCACCTTCATTGGGATGTTTGGTGAAAAATGGCTGGTGTCCCGACTTCAAGCCTACCAAAAGTTTACTGGATAATTCCATTTGGTTTACGTTCGTTGCTCCGGAAAATGGCATAATTACAATCAATACCTACGGATTTGACAACCAGATTGCGGTTTACAAAGCATCGGATTACCGGGGAATTTTATCAAACGACAAAAAGCAATATTCCATGGTTGCAGCCAACGACAACCGGTCGAACAGCGACAAAACTGCACTCATCGAAAATCTGGCTCTCGAGCCGGGAAAGCAACACTGGTTGCAGATTGACGGGCACAATCGCGCTTTCGGCAATGTTACAATAGATCTTGTGGGCAATTCGCTGGAAGCGCTTGTATTTCCGAATCCGTCAAATGGCATCTTCAATATAAATATTTTTCATCCTGACCATGGAACTGCAGAAGCATTCGTTACCGACTTAAATGGCAGGATATTGTTTTCAAAAAAATACGAGGTCAATATGTATTCCACCCAATTTAACTTCAATTTAGCCGGATATCCAAAAGGATTATATATTCTGAAGGTTAATTTGAACGGATTAAGTGTAAGCAAAAAGTTAATCCATTTTTAAAAATAGTTGTTGCAGTCTAAATTTCTACATTTGCAGGGTCGGTTTATATTAAAAGAGTCAATCACTTTCTGTATATGGTCAATATTTATATCAGTGAAAATCTAAAATCCCTTTGCCCAAAACTTCGGCTGGGCTGCATTGAAGCTGATGTAATTGTAGCAGAATCATTTATTGAACTTACTTCTGAAATTAATTTCCGAATCACACAAATCAAGCAAACGCGGGTTATTGAAGACATCTCAAAAATTCCGGTCATTGCAGCCTCCCGCAAAGCTTACAAAGCCTGCGGAAAAGATCCGGCGCGCTATCGCTTGTCTGCTGAAGCATTGCTTCGCCGGGTTGTTTCAGGAAAAGACCTGTATAAAATCAACAATGTGGTCGATCAGCTTAATCTGGTTTCGATTTCTTCCGGATTTTCAATTGGTGGTTACGATGCTGCCAAAATTCAGGGTGATATCAGTTTTGGGATTGGTCTTGCCGATGAACCCTATCAGGGCATTGGCCGTGGAGAACTGAACATTGAAGGATTACCTGTATTTCGGGACGGTTTGGGAGCATTCGGCACCCCAACCAGCGATTCGCAACGGACCGAAGTTACAGGGCAATGCAGTCGGTTTCTGATGATCATTATTGATTTTGGAGGCGATGATCAGTTGGAAACTGCCAAACAAATGGCAATCAGTTTATTGAAAAAATATTGTCGGGCAACGAACATCATTGAATTTAATATCAGGTAATTATGTGGAGGTCAATCTGTAAACTGTTACTAGAGCTGTTCGGCTGGAAACCGAAAAATGGAGTGATTCCATATAAAAAAGCCATTATCATTGGGGTACCTCATACCAGTGGTTGGGATTTTGTGCTTTCGTACTTGTTTTACACATCTCTGGGCGGAGTGGCAAATACCATGATAAAAAAAGAATTTTTCTTTTGGCCGGTTGGTCCGATCCTGAAAAAAATGGGCGGAATACCCATTGACCGTGCAAAAGGCGCTTCAATTACCAAGCAAATTATTCACGAAATGAACAGCCGCGAAACGATGCACCTGGCCATTACACCGGAAGGCACGCGAAATTTAACCAAAAAGTGGAAAGCAGGTTTTCATACCATCGCAAAAGCTACCGGGGCAACCGTTTGCCTGGGAGTTTTCGATTTCGGACGCAAAGAAATCGGGTGGGTAAAACCTTTTGAACTGACCGACGATGCTGAAGCAGACATCCGGAGAATGAAAGCTTTTTACCGCGAATATGGCGCGATTGGCCGACATCCGGAGAAATTCACAGCGGAAGATTAGAATAAAAAGTAGTCAGTGTTCAGTGTTCAGTGTTCAGTGGGCTTGTCCAATTCAATGCCGAGTTCACTCTGAAAAGTCAAAAAATATAAAATGCCACCATCCCGAGGCCTCGGGACCAAGACACCAAATTTCACAAAAGGCTGAAATTCAATGGATTTATTTTGGTGAAATTTAGTGTTTTCGTGTTTTGGTGGCAAAAAAAATAGTTTTCGGAGAAGTGGACTCAAAGATTTAACTTTAGACTTTTAACTCTTAACTTCATTTATGCAACAAGACCTTTTGAACATCGCCGTTTTTCAACTCGATTTGGTTTGGGAAAACTCTTCTGCGAACCTTGCAAAAATTGATGAATTGCTTCAAAAAATTAACACCAATACCGATATCGCTTTCCTTCCTGAAATGTTTACAACCGGATTTTCGATGAATGTTTCGGAACTGGCCGAAACGATGGAAGGCGAAACGGTGCAATGGATGAAAAGACGCAGTGCTGAACATCAGCTAGCCATTTGCGGAAGTTTGATTATTCAGGAGAACGAACAATTCTTTAACCGGTTGTTGTTTGTTGAACCTTCAGGGAAAATACATTTTTACAATAAACGCCACCTTTTTACCATGGGTAATGAGGAATCCCATTTTCAGAAGGGCACAGAGCGATTGATTGTTCAGTACAAAGGCTGGAGAATTTGCCCGTTAATTTGTTATGATTTGCGTTTCCCGGTGTGGAGCCGCAACCGCAACGAATACGATTTGCTGGTTTATTCGGCCAATTGGCCAAATGCAAGGAATGATGTCTGGAATACTTTGCTGAAAGCCCGGGCCATCGAAAACCAATGTTATGTAGTTGGTGTAAATCGTATTGGCACTGATGGAAATGGAATTGACTATTCAGGTGACTCGCAGGTTTTTAATCCAAAAGGGAAACAAATTATACAAATGTTATCTGTTCAAAATGAATTATTGTCTGCATCACTTTCTTTTCCTGAACTATCAGATTTCCGCAGTAAATTCCCGGTACTGAACGATGCCGACGATTATTACTTAATTGAAAAGTAGTATATTGTACTGCCTTATCACTAAAAATATTATACCATGAAAGATTTAACAACCTTATTACCAAGTTCCGAACGAATGGTGGAAATTGCCATTACATACGGCGGCCAGTTATTATTGGCGCTTATTACTCTGGTCGTTGGTTTATGGCTAATCGGCAAACTCATTAAAATTCTGAAACGAATATTCGAAATGCGTTCTTTTGAGCAAACGCTCCAGTCATTCTTAATTTCTCTGATTGCCATCACCCTAAAAGTGCTGTTAATAATCAGCGTTGTGACGATGGTCGGCGTACAAATGACTTCATTTATCGCCATACTTGGCGCTGCAGGTTTGGCTTTTGGACTGGCTCTCTCGGGTACTTTACAAAACTTTGCAGGCGGGGTGATGTTGCTTATTTACAAGCCATTTAAGGTGGGCGATTACATTGATGCGCAAGGATCAACCGGAACGGTAGCTGAGATACAGATCTTTCATACCATTTTAAAAACCGTTGATAACAAAACAATCGTTATTCCCAATGGTGGCCTGAGCAACAGCACGATGACCAACTATTCAACTGAACCTACGAGGCGGGTTGACTGGACTTTTGGCATTAGCTATTCCGAGAATATTGACAAAGCAAGGGAAATAATTCTTAAAGTTATCAATGATGACGAACGGATTCATCAGGATCCGGTTCCCTTTATCGGTGTAATTTCACTGGGCGATAGTTCGGTAAACCTGGTAACACGCGTTTGGGTTGACACCCCGAATTATTGGGCTGTATTTTTTATCATCAACGAAAATGTAAAAAAAGAGTTTGATAAATCAGGAATAGTTATCCCGTTTCCACAGCGCGATGTACATGTTTTCCAAGCAAAATAATTGCAGATGACAAAAAAAGTTCCGCATACCTTCGTAATTGTCTTTAGTATCATTGTTTTTGCTGCCATTTTAACCTGGATTATACCGCCGGGAAAATTTGTAAAAGAGGCACAAATTATTGACGGTAAGGAACAAACGCTCATGGTTTATCACAAGATGGACGAATTGCCCGATGGGCATCCATCAAAAACTGTTGCGGAAGCCCAAACATGGCAGATATTTTCGGCACTTTTCAACGGATTCGTAAAACAAGCCGGAATCATCGTTTTTATACTTGTAATTGGTGGCGCTTTCTGGATAATGAATCAAACCAAAGCCATTGATGTAGCCATTTTTTCATTCCTGAAACGAATTCGCAAACTCGATAAAACGCGTCTTTTGCGTTACATTGGGATCGACAATGTGGTCGTGGTTTTTATCATGTTGCTGTTCAGCGCATTTGGGGCAATCTTCGGAATGAGTGAAGAAACCATTGCTTTTGCGATCATATTTGTTCCACTTGCAGTTTCGATGGGTTATGATTCAATAACAGGCGTTTGCATGGTTTACATTGCCGCACACATTGGTTTCGCAGGCGCCATTCTCAACCCGTTTACCATTGGAATTGCACAGGGACTTGCAGGCATCCCACTGTTCTCGGGCATCGAATACCGCCTGTTTTGCTGGATGGCAATTAACATTACCGGAATTGGTTTCGTGTTGTGGTATATGGCAAAAATCAGGCGTAATCCAAAACTTTCGCCTGTTTACGAAGAAGATGCACACTGGCGCGAACACATATTGCAAAATGCCGAAACAACAACGTATTACACTCCGAAAATGGCCTGGGTCGTTTTCGGACTGATTACAACAGTACTGATTGCATTTTCAGTTAAATATCCTGAATCGATGCTGAAGATTGGTAATTCATCTGTCAGTTTGCCGATTATTCCGATTTCGGCTGCACTATTTGCTTTGATTGGTTGGTTTAGCCTGAAAAAATCCATCCATTTTTTTATTCTGCTGATACTTGGCTATACCATTCTTTTCCTGATTGTTGGCGTGATGGGATATGATTGGTATGTGATGGAAATTGCCACACTTTTTCTGGCCGCAGGAATTGCCTCGGGAATGGCATTTAACCAAAGCGCCAACGAAATTGCCCAATCGTTTATTGACGGAATGAAAGATATTTATTCGGCAGCCCTGATTGTAGGCTTGGCCGGAGGAATCATTGTTGTGCTCGAAGATGGCGGTGTAATCGACAGTATTTTGTACGGATTGTCTAAATCACTTGGTCAGTTTGGCAAAATTGCATCGGTCGAAATCATGTATGGCATCCAAACACTCATCAATGTTATCATTCCGAGCGGATCGGCTAAAGCGGCGATTACCATGCCATTGATGGCTCCGTTTGGCGACCTGATTGGCATTTCGCGGCAGGCAACTGTGATGGCATTCCAGTTTGGCGACGGGTTTACCAACATGATCACTCCAACTTCAGGAGTTTTAATCGGAGTTCTTGGCGTTGCCCGGATTCCGTATCAAAAATGGGTGAAATGGGTTTTTCCGTTGATTGCAATTCTATTTTTATTGGGAGCTTTATTACTGATACCTACAGTAACCATACATTTGAACGGCTTTTAGCCAGGTTACCTTGTTTTTATTTCAGCTTTCAGACCTAAGAAATTTCCAAATGATTCGGCAGCTTTCAAAATTAAGTTTTCTTCTTTGTTTTATAGGAACCTGAAATTCAAAAGTAATATTTACAAGAAAATAAAATAGGTTGGTTTTATGAATAGTTTCAAGGTTCGAATTGTCATTCAACTGATCCGATGAAGGTTGATCAAAAGAGCATTAAAGCTCGAAAGCAGCATAAATATTAATTTTCCATTCATCGGTTCAGGATTTAATTATTTTCCGTCATCGGATCAGGCTTCTGAGAAAGCTTTTTATAGTTCTGAGCAGAAATGATTTAAAAAGCTATTTGATCCGATGACTTTCCTTCAGTGCAACTGATCCGATGAAGGTGATCAAAAAAGCATTAACACTGAACAGCAGCATACATACTGAATTTCCATTCATCGGATCAGGATTCTATTATTTTCCGTCATCGGATCAGGCTTCTGAGAAAGCTTTTTACAGTTCTGAGCAGAAATGATTTAAAAAGC
>JAUYMU010000042.1 GCA_030698405.1 Bacteroidota bacterium | reverse complement strand
ATCAAAGGAGGTCAAATGTAAAAACAACATGGCAGGTTAAGTTGGTGGGCAAAAAAATATTGTCCGCAGCTACTGCTTTGCCCGTTTTTGATCCCTATTAGGAATCTAAGTTACAAATATTTTATGCCCTGAATCGCTGTTAATTCTGCCTGAATTTGGTGCAACCAAAAGCATTGATTATTTTAGCAAAAATCGTATCGAAAATCTAAAATTATCAGTTATGTCAAAACTATTGTCTCCACTTATTATCAAAGATATCGTATTCAAAAACCGGATTGCCGTGTCACCCATGTGCCAATATTCTGCTGTCGATGGGTTTGCAAACGATTGGCATTTGGTGCATTTAGGAAGCCGGGCAGTTGGAGGGGCTGCTTTAATTATACAGGAAGCAACCGCCGTTTCGCCGGAAGGTCGCATAACACCTGCCGACCTTGGTATTTATAAAGAGGAACACATTGAAAAGTTGCAAAGTATTGCAGAATTTATTCATGGGCAAGGAGCCGTAGCTGGAATTCAGCTGGCTCATGCCGGACGAAAAGCAAGTTGTGCGTTACCCTGGAACGGAGGAAAACAACTGAGTGAAAACGCAGGTGGATGGCAAACGTTTGCCCCGTCGGCTGCGGCTTTTAATCCTGAAGATGAACTTCCGAAAGAATTGGATTCCAGCGAAATAGAAAGGGTAATTGATGATTTTAAAGTTGCTGCATTACGATCCTTACAGGCTGGTTATAAACTAATTGAAATTCATGCAGCACATGGATACCTGATTCACCAGTTTCTTTCGCCTTTGAGCAATCGGCGAACGGATGAATTTGGCGGTAGTTTTGAAAACAGGATACGCCTGCTGCTGGAAATTTTAAAAACAGTACAAACTGTGTGGCCGCAAAACCTTCCGCTGTTTGTGCGAATATCTGCAACCGACTGGGCTGAAGGTGGATGGGACATTAACGAAGCGGTTAAACTTTCAGCCATCTTAAAAACGAACGGTGTTGATTTGATTGACTGTTCATCGGGAGGATTGGTACCTTATGCAAAAATTCCTTTTGGTCCGGGATATCAGGTAGCATTTGCTGAACGAATTAAAAAAGAGACAGGCATCTTAACCGGAGCAGTAGGAATGATAACAGAAGTTCAGCAGGCTGAAGAAATATTGGCAAATGGGGAAGCTGACCTTATTTTAATTGCAAGGGAATCACTGAGGAAACCCTATTTCGCTTTTCATGCCGCACAGGTTTTAAATGATGATATTGAATGGCCTTTGCAATACCTGAGAGCGAAATTGTAATTTCAGGAAGAAATATTCATAATTCTATATAACTTTTTATGCGCTAATCGTATAAAAACATAAGCTATTGTAAAAAGTTTAAATATGAAATACAGGACAAACGATGTTTTGGTAGTGGTACCTCTGACAGACGAGGGAAAAATCGTGTTAAGACAAGCCATCAATCTTCAGAAGATAATTTCTTTTCGAATATTCATTTTGAATGTAATTCCACCATTGTCCTTTTTCAACCGATATTTTAATCCACATAAAGTAGAAGCATTGAAAAAAGAGGCATTGCAGAAACTTACTGATTTTGTAAAAGATTTTTTTGGAGGCGAAATTCCGGAAAAGGTGATTTTGAAAGTTTCAACAGGAAATCTGGTCTCTACCCTGATAAAACATGGACAAATGGAAGATTATTTATTCATGATCCTGAAACGAAGCATTCATCAGTTAGGTATCACAAACCTGTTGGATCAAAATGAGATTGATAAGATTATTGGATACTCACACTGCCCTGTATTGTCAGTGAATGAAGAATCAACCCAACAGGAATTAAAAACCATTCTGGTTCCAATTGATGTTTCTGAGAACACAAAAAAAAGATTATTCTGGGCCAGTATGTTTGCAAAAAAGGCCAATGCAAAAATCCTGATTGTCTCGGCATTGAATGCCAATATTGATGTGCAAAAAAGTTTAGCGCTAAAAAATGCCGAAATAATTCAGTCAATGCTTTCGGAAAGGGGAATTGAATCGGAACTTGAAATTCTTAAAGTGTTTGGTCAGGTCAAACATGATATGGTTTTATCGTTTATCGATACCGAAAAACCTGATTTGATTATCATCAGAAAACACCATGTAGTATCCTTCTTCAGTAATACGATCGGTGACTTTGCAAAAGAAATCATCCACGGGTCCAGTATTCCGGTTTTTACTGTCAGTCAAAGACAAAGAGACATTGCGCAAAAATTACCGTAGTTTTTTATGAAAAAATTCTTTGCCATTTTATTCCTGACATTCATTTCATTCCCAATTGTAAATGCCCAGTCGCACTGGTCGTTCGAAGTGCATAGCGGTCAGGTTTTTAATTTGCCTATGCCACTTACAATCAGGCAGGATGGTTATCCCGATATTAAATTCTGGGCGCAGTATTCTTCGGAATCTTTTATCCTTCCGGTATATTGGGATGTACGTTTGGGGCGGTGGCAAAATAAACGAGCCTGGGAATTCGAAGTTATTCACCACAAACTTTATTTGAAAAATACTACGCCAGAAGTTCAGAAGTTCAATGTTTCACATGGATTTAATATGATCATGGTGAATCGTGGCTTCGAACAAAAATCAATTCGTTACCGGACAGGAGCTGGAATTGTACTGGCTCATCCCGAATCAAAAATCAGGGGCAAAGAATTTGGTACTTCTGTAGATGACACCGATTTGGGTTATTTCATTTCAGGTCCTGTAATTAATTTTGCCATCAGCAGGCCGTTTTATATAGGCAACCGTTTTTACGTCAATGCCGAAGCCAAAACTACGCTGGCTTATTCGAACATTAAAGTTGTTCATGGAAATTCAGATGTTTACAATATTGCCTTTCATCTTATTCTTGGACTGGGCTTCGCCTTGTGAGCGTTTAACTTTTTTTTAAATCCGTGTTTCCTCCGTTTTATCATTTTGCTCTTTTGTTTAATAAATAGCTCACCTGTTTTTCGTTAGTGCAATGGTATTTCTGCAATTCAGTTGGATTTATTTTGAAGAAACAGTCTCATATTCTGAAAATAGTATGCAGCGATATCGGCATAACAATAATGATTGTCCGACTTAATCAAACCAGTATGAAATGATTTAGTATTTATTTGCTGTCTGATATATGTTTCACTATTAGAAAAACCACTATTGTATGCTGCTGCATAAAACTTCAGCTTATCCAAATCGTTTTCCCATTTGTAGTTTCGAAATCTTTTATTGAGTATTTTAACCATTGCTACAACATAAAGTAACTGCGATTTGGGATCTTCCAATTCGCTCACAATCATCGACCGCTTTTCATTTTCCGAAATCGATAGGTTGATGGCTTTAAAATGAGCTGTCAACTTTTTATCGTTTAATGCTGGTATTTCCCTGAGAATTTCTTCGGCACATGATGGTTTTATCTGGAAAACACCAATGGAAAAGTTGGCATATTCGGTTCCATAGTTAACATACAGAGCTTTCAGAAGGGTTATTTCCATACGGTCTCGAATGGCTGAATAGCGGACAAGTTCAGGAAAGACCATTGACATTACAAGTTGATAACCGACTTTGTTTTCGCTCAATAAATCGCTCATCCAAACTTTATTTTCACTGACAAACAACGCTGCTTTTTTCCAGTTGTTGCCAAAAACCTCAGGATATACATAATTTTCAGCACTGAGATTTTGGCAGCAACCACAAAAAGTAAACACGGCGAAGAAAGTGGAAAATATTATATTGCGTTCTTTCTTCATTATGCACAAATCATCAGAAAGGTAATTTGCATTGCATTACCGCATTGTTGACAGGTGAAAAATACATGTAGCTTAAATAGACTTTGCCTTCGGCTTTCATCACATATGGACAAAAAACCTCCGCGAATTCTTTGCCATCGCTCAACGATAGAAGACCGTAATTATAGGATGCAATTCGCGTATTGTCGGAACTTAACCAAAATCCATTGCCTGAATTATTTAGCTTTTGCGGATCAAAAGAGAGGAGTGTCTTGCCAGTTAAATCAGTAATTTTATCAAAACCTACATTCACAATGTCATCGAATTTAACCTTTCCCGAAAAGTTGTTTCCCAACATCATATCTGATTTTGCTTCAGGGACATTGGAAATTAATTTTGGCAACATATCAATTTCCCCACCAGCTGCCATCATTCTTTCCTGCATCTGCTCGCTCATTTTCATGGCCAATTGCATTCGTTCCTGATCGGTTTTGGCGTTTTTCGCCTCCAATTCTAATATTTTACCCTGATCCTCTGTCATTAAAACATCCTTAACTACCATTGCGGCAAATTTGCTTTTTGAATGATTTAATACGAAACTCTGAATAACAGCAAAGGGACCGTAGGTTTTTCCGCCAAAATTTATTGCATATTTTTCGCCGGAAGGAACTATAAATCCTTTGTAACGCTCTAATAATACATCCATACTTATTTGGTCTCCACTCTCCGCTTCAGGCAGATCAAATCTACTGACAATGGGGTCATCTGCTTCATAAGGACCTTGAAGTACACCGTTTTTTGCAGTGTAATATTTTTTACCGACCATATCAAAAACAAGCAATGTTCCATCTTCAGATACCGAAAAGGTCGCTTCTTTATAATTGATTTTAAGCCCCTCGGTAAACTTAAAAGCAACTGTTGCATCCGAACATGCACACAAAGGATCATCCTTAACCGAAGCTACTTTTGTTTCCTTGTCTGAATCGGAATTTCCCAATGCTTTATCCACAACTTTGTTTTTAACTTTGTTCATCAACCCGCCCAATTGCGCATTGGCACTAAAGTTAACAGTAATAAAAACAGATATTGTAAAAGCGAAAAAAAATAATTTTTTCATATCTAAAGTCTTGATTCAATTATTAAATTTTCTGCTAATTAATCTATTTAAGTTCAATCAATTCAGTGTATGATTGCAGCTTACCGTTTTTATCGTAGCTTTCTGTTCTAACAGTTCCCACACCTTTTGCATACCAATCGGTATTTTTCGAATTAACTTTCATACCCATTACCGTGGAATTTACTTCACTCGTGAATTTATACCCTTTGAAAGTACCGGCTTTAACTGTAATATCTTCAATGGCTTCAACTTTCCGGTTGGTAACATTGGCTGACATTTTCATGTTGACGAAACCTAATTTCATGGCCATTTCAACATTTGCATCAGGAAGTACATCTCCAGGTTTCGGATTCGAAGGAACTTCCATATTATTTCCGGTAACCTGAATTTCAGCAGGAATCTCTCCATTTTGCTGGAAAGCTGCTTTGTTTATGAAATTGCTCATGTCGAAATAGAGCTTATCGCCTTTCTTATGAATGGTAATTTCATCCTTAAATACCAGCTTCTCCTTCGGGTCAAGCGACTCAATCAGGTAGGTAATATCCATGTCGTCTCCACTAAGGGTTAAATGTGTGATGGTGTACTTCACCGTGTTGGTTTCCTTGTCCTTCTTGTCGAAAGATTTGTAAACCAGAACAGTTCCTTCTTTAGTCGGGAAAAATATTTCCTGGGCTTTCAACGCCATTCCGAAAAAGATCATCACTGTGAAAAGAATTAATTTTTTCATGATTTAGTTTTTATGGTTCTTAAAGTTTGATGAATTCAACTCTGCGGTTCAAGGCTTTATTGACAGGCGTATCATTTGGCGCAACAGGTTTACTTTCGCCCAATCCATCGGTTTCAAGTCTATCGGCATTTACACCAAACGATTTGGCAAGTTCTGCTTTCACCGAGGCGGCGCGGCGTTTCGAAAGGTCGAGATTAGCAGCATCGGCACCGTCCGAATCGGTATGTCCATATATTTTTACTTTTACATCTGGAACTTCATTCAACACGGCAGCAATATCTTTCAAAGTACCGTACGATTCAGGTTTTACCACATCTTTATTTACATCGAAATAAATTCCGTAGGTAACCAGTTTTCCTTCAGTTAGGAGTTTGTTCCGTGTATCAGGCTGTCCGGCGGCAATCCTGAAATTGGTGATCATTGGAATACCCGAATCCCACAGTTCGAATCGCATCATATTGCATTGAAAACCTGGTTTAAAGACTTTAGGTAAATCAAAAACCTTTTCCTGATCGAGATATACCCTAAGCCTGGTTTTTTGAACCCAAAACGAAAGGCGATATTTTTTACCCGATTCCATTGTAGCATTATCTTTTTCCCCGCCAATTGTATATCCGGATTCGTCATAAGCGTAGTAAGTACTCCGGCTGCCAAAACTCATTTTGATACCCCCTTTATTGCCGGGAACAGCTCCTCCTTCGTTCATGTCTTTTGGATTTTCAGCGCTATAGAGATAAAATCCGAATTCGAAGTTACTATCACCTTCATTCCTTGGATAAGCAATTGCATCATATTCAATCGTAAAATTATCAGGCAAATTAATTCCTTCATCGAGTGCTATGCAACCTTCGCTCAACATCTTAAACCAATTGCCAGGATAAAGATTGGTGGTAACCACTTCGCCCGAAGCGTTGGTATTCCAGTTTGGAGGGAAATCACCGATTGCATTCTGACTAAAATCATCGTAAAAAATTACCTTTTCGCCTGGAACAAAGTCGTATTTGGAATAAGACTGAAGAGACGGTTTGGTGTCTTTAGCAGGTTTCACCTTTTCTTCAGGTTGTTGTTCTTCTACAGCCTGATCTTCAGGTTGCTCCTCGTCGACAGTTTTATTTTTCTTTTTGAACAGATCTTTTACACCATCCTCAACAGCATCAAAACCTTTGTCAATACCTTGATCGACCTTGTTATTGGCTCTGTTAGAAGACTGGTTTTTAACTTTTCCTTTGATGTCAATTTGGGCATCTGCACCCGCAGATATAATACAAAGAAGGAAGACGAATAAAAATGGGTATGTTTTCATTTAAGTGATTATTAAGGTTCACCTAAATATACTGAATTTCACACTAATAATTATTCGTGGAATAACAAAATAATTCAATTTATTATCACCTAGATAAGGAGACTTTTGTCTGATTTGGACTATACCTTACTGTTTGTGCGGAATGCTATACTTCGATTTTTTAAACCCTTCTTCAAGTATTTCAGCAATTTCAGCAGGATTCGTTAATGGCATTTCATCGGTCGCCAATTTATAATCCAGCAATGCTGATTTTTTGCTTTTTTCGAAGCCGGGCAATTTGGTTCGGTTCGTGGTTTCAATGTGATTGCCCTTTTCATCAACAATAATTATTTTGGGAAGAAAAACCCCTTTTCGTCCAATAAAGGAATCCATTATTTTAACCGCTGAATCAAATTCCAGTTTGGTTGCACGGCCAAGCGCCTCATACCTGAAAATTTTCTTGTTGTCCCAGGTCGAAATTGTTGCATAACTTTCAGATATTTTATCGTCAATACTCGACTCCTGATTGAGCGTATCGTGTCCCGAAGGCATTAAAAGAACTTTCCCTCCTCCCCCTTCAATATTCGCAGCGTACCGGGGAACTGTAATTCCTGAAATCCAGCCCTGCAAATGTTTCATGTATATTTTACCCACCTGAATTGGAGTAATAAAATGTACGATTCCTCTTTCCTTGTGGCATTGCAGCAAATAGTATGGGTGAACACCAATCCAGAACATGCGCCTGAATGTTTCGGCAAGTATCCGGTAAGTATCGTTTACATGGTTCAGCAAAACCGTTTGGTTCCTGATTGTAAAACCATGCGACGTGATCTTTTTTACGGCTTTGGCCATCTCTTCAGTTATTTCCTGAAAATGGTTGATGTGGGTCATAAAATACACGTACTTGTCGATACCTGTATTGTGCTTGTTTGCCGATATTTTTATCAGTTCAAGTAGCTTATCGGTAATGGCCATGGGCAACACAACCGGCACCCTTGTTGCAATTCGGATTGCCCTGAGATGCGGAATTTTACTCAGTTCTTCCAGAATATATTGCAAGCGCTTTTCACTGATCATTAAGGCATCGCCGCCCGTTACCAATACTTCGTTGATATTCGTATTGTAACCAATATAGAACAATCCCTTATCAACTTCATTACTGCTGACGTCAACGGTACTGTCCAATGATTTGGCTCTTTGGCAGTGTACACAATACGATGCACAGCTTGTATTTTCGGCTACAAATAGCGCCACACGATTCGGGTAACGCTGATAAGCCGCGCCGTAACTCCTCGAACCTTCGTCCATAGCGCCTTCCAAACCGGCATCAGGAAACAGCAGGTTTGCCGGCGTGGGCACACTTTGCCAGAATATCGGGTCAAGCCGTTTATTTGATTTTTCAGAAAAAAAGACAGGGAGGAAAGGATCTTCCTGCATCAGAGAAGCATAATACGGACTTATCCTGAAGGGCTCTTTTCCTTCTTTTTGCAGGGTATTTATGGTTCTTTGTATTTCTTGTTCCTGATTTTTGTTCAGGATGATTACTTGTATCAATTGTGCGACTGTGCGAATGGAATTCTTTTTTTGCCAGTTCGGATCGTTCCATTGTTCAGTGGTTACGTCTTTCCACAATTCAATCGTATTAAATTTTCTTGGTTGATATAAAAAATTATCGTCTGTATTCATCTTGAATCTCCTAATTCTAAATTTCGAAATTCTTAAAAGTACGATTTTTTTTCGCATATTTCTCCACCGCATTAAAAACACGCTGCAGGTTACCACCCCAAATTTTCCTGATTTCTTTTTCTGAATATCCTCTCAGGAGCAATTCCCGGGTGATGTTTGGGAATTGGCTCACATCGGCACAATCGCGCAAACCACCGCCACCATCAAAATCGCTGCCGACGCCAACATAATCAATACCCACCAGATTTTTAACATGATCAATATGGTCAACCATGTCTTTTATAGTTGGTAATAGTTCCGGATTCATGGTGTCCACTTCGTACCATTCCTTCGACAAGGCTTCGCGTTCGACATCGGTCATTTTTCCTGCTCCTTCACGGTACTTTTTCATAACCTGCTTCATTCTCCTGAATTTGACTGAAGTAGTGTCGGGTTCCTTAATGTAGTCGTCCAACAGGCAAATCTGGATAACACCGCCTTTTTCTGCCAGCTTTTTAATCATTTCGTCGGTCATGTTGCGGTTGTGCTTAGCTACAGCCCGAACCGAACTGTGCGAAGCAATTACCGGCGCTTTGCTAAACTCCAACACATCGAAAAACGATTTGTCCGAAGCATGTGAAACATCCACCATCATTCCAAGTCTGTTCATTTCGGCAATTACCTGTTTGCCAAATTCGCTCACCCCATTGTGTTCTGCAGGCTTGCTGTCGCTCGACGAATCGCAGATATCATTGTGATAAGAATGGCAAAGTGTAATGTATCGAACTCCCTTTTTGTAATATTCTTCGACCCGGGTAAGGTCTTTTGCGAGCGGAAATCCATTTTCCATACCGATGTAAACAGCTCTTTTTCCGGCTTTTTCAATTCGGGCCAAATCATCCGTGTTCAGCGCCAGAGTAGCAATATCCTGATTTTTGTCAACCATTAAATGAACCGAATCAATCATTTGATTGGCAATGAAATAGGCTTTTGAATAATTTTCTTCCGTGCGAGGTTTTTGTCCGGTAAAGGCTGCGAAAAACATGGCGTCCAGTCCGCCCGATTT
The DNA here is from genome assembly GCA_030698405.1 of Bacteroidota bacterium. Taxonomy (GTDB): domain Bacteria; phylum Bacteroidota; class Bacteroidia; order Bacteroidales; family Prolixibacteraceae; genus Aquipluma. The sequence goes on along the minus strand of JAUYMU010000042.1, from coordinate 5,843 downwards.
CATTCGTGGCAAATCAACACGGCTTTGCGGTGCCTTGTGCTCGTCGCGAATATTAAATCCGGGTTTGATCATCTGCATCGGCGTATCGCAATGGGTATCAACGGTAAGGCATTTCGCATGAATGCGTTGTACTTTCTTTTCCAACTTATCTGAATTATCTCCGGAAGTGAAGCTCATCAGAATTCCTGAAATCAGGAAAAAACTCAACATTTTTTTTATCATTAGATCATTTTTTTTATGGTTTAAAATAGGAAAAATGAAATTCTATTCAATAATTTTCCACTGGCCATCTTTCGTTGAACCAATTCGTTTAAGTATGTTTCCCGATTTAAGTTTTTTCAGATGGTATTCTATTCCCTTTTCACTTATTCCTATTTCAGATGCTAATTCAATAGTGGTAATTTTATTGTTCTCTTTAATTAAGCGAATAATCTTCTCCCTAGTTTCTTCCCTAGTTTCTTCAAAATTATCTTTATGAAAATCTTTCTCTGGACGTTTAAAAGTAACTGTAAACATCCCTTCGGTTATAAATTCAGGTGAAGGAAGTCCGCTTTTCTCAATTTCGTTCCGAATTCTACCGATACCAGAACCAATTTGTTCTACCATGTGGATACGCTCAAACAATCCGAATATTAATGGATTCCGACTATGGCTCTTCGTCCCAAAATCTTTTGGACTTATTGCACTCACCAAACCTCCGGGATTGGTAATCTCCACCCGATCTGTAAATAATTCGATGGTAATTCGTGCTCCTTTATCGTAATAATCACGATGGGATAAAGCATTGATGATGGCTTCTTTAAAGGCAATTTCAGGAATTTTTCAAATTTCATTTCGCGGACCTGAACCTTCTATTTCGTAACGAACATTCAGTTTCCCTTTTAACCAATGCATGGCTTGATGAAACTGTTGCATTAATGGGCCACCATAAACCTTATCGTCAATGATTTGGGTTTTATTGGTTCTTTCAAATGCCACACATCGGATAACAGCTTTTTCAAAAAAAATATCAGGAGAAGAACCGAAAAAAAGGACAGCTCCATTTTTAAAAGTTCCATCAGGAAGTGTCAATTTCAGATTACGGATAATTTGCTCCCGGCTAACAGCTCGTGACAACCCGGCAGTAATTCTGAATTCATCAAAATTAGTGTCATCCATGTCTTTTTCAACATCAAATTCCTTACACGACCCTTCGTCAAAATATATACGATCAGCTTGCTGAAAGAAATCTCGCATTTGCTCAACGGAGGTAATTTTCTGCGAATTGGGCCCTTGACGAACATAGATTGCTCCTGAAAGCGTATATGGTTTTTGAGGTCCAGATATAACTTCAATAATCCAGACCTCCTTATCTTCAACGACAAGGCTGTAAATAGGGCAGTAAATGTGAGGATTAATATCATTCAACGAGTTCTGAATGGCTGACCTTTTCGAGTTGTCGATACTTACTCCATGGATAGTATTGCCATCATCAACACCAATCACAAGGACACCTCCGGCTGCATTGGCAAAAGCACAGACTTCCTCCGTAAGTTCCTTAACTTTATTTGGTACCCGAACTTTAAACTCGGCGTTATAGCCTTCGCCACTTTCAATTATGCTTTTCAGTTCCTCTGCCGTTAACATCTTTTTTTAATGAATTAGGATTCATTTGACTTTTTTTATCTACTTCAAATGTAGCGAAAAGTAAAGAGATATTGAATTTTCCCTCCCCATCGAAAAAACGGGGAGTTTCGTCGAAAAAAATTCCCGTTCGTTCCTATTCGCTCTATCTTCGGTTCAGAATTAAAATCCATGATTATGAAACTAAGAAAACTACTGATCGTTTCCGGAATCCTCCTGTTCATTTCAGGATGTACCGATTTTTTTATGATCTGCTCACTGAATCCGTTCTATCTCGAGAAAAACATCACCCTTTCTCCTGAAATTGAGGGAAACTGGTCGGCACAACCGATTCAGTCGAAAAAAGATTCGACCGACAAAAACAGCAGCCACTGGGAACTGGCCGACACCACTTCTGTCTGGCAAATAAAACAATTCATTTCTGAAGAAAAAATAAAGACCAAACAAGGCAAAGACTCGACGGTTTTCAAACCTCAAAACCATTACGTTGTAAAACTGATTGGGAACCATCCGGATTCGGCGCAATACCAGTTCCGGTTGGTTCTTTTCAGAATTAACGGCATCATATACGGAGATTTCAGCCCCCGCGAAATATCGGCTATTAAGAAAAGCAGAATGGCGAGGGAGAATTACTTTACCGTTCATACGCTGGCCAGAATTACTTTTCAGAACAAGCAACTAAAAATATCGTGGCTTGGCGCCGAATACATGAAAAGTATGATTGAAAACAAACGTGTCAGGATTAAATACCGTTGGGTGGAAGATGCCAAACGGCTTTTACTGACAGCCTCCTCCAAAGATTTAACGGAAATGATTGAGCGCTATGGCCACCAAAAAAGGTTTATCGACTGGGACGACCAGCCTGCGATGTTGAAATTAAACCGTATAAATTAAACCGCCATGAAGACATTTAACTTAAAAAAACAGATTATTCCTGCTTTGCATGTCATCTTCTGGTTCATTTCATACAACTATTGGAATGTGATTTTAAATCCGGGAGTTGAGTCAGCTAGTGCGATTCAGGATGTTGAAGTGGGATGGGATTTTGTACTTCTTGTGAATTTGATATTCCTCGTGTACTGTACACTGCCTTTTATCTGGCTGGTCCGGAAAGCCCGGCTTTGGATAAAAATACCAATGAGCATATTGTTTTTGCTGCCAATTGGATATGTTATTCTGGAACAAATTAAACCCGACGGGAACAAGGAGGATGTGGCTGCTTTTATGGAGTTTTTCGTAAAAAACTTTCTTTACGTGGTTGTTTTTCATCTGACAATCGTAGCCGCAGTTTATTATAACCTGAAAGTTTTGATTGTCCGATTCCTGAACAGAAGCCGATTTGAAGTGTATTTGCTTTACGCGTGTGGATTGGTTTTACTGACCGCTTTATTGAATTATACTTTGTTCAATTTCGTTATCGACAAACTGTTTCCGAGCTTGTATTACATTTCCTATTTCCGGATTTGGGAACTCATGCTGATTGTTATTGCTTACCTAGTTTTTACAAGTAGTTTATTCCTGATTTGGCAATATGCGCAAATGCTTATTGAAAAGCGAGAGGCTGCCCAAAACGAACTTTCGGCATTGAAAGGACAAATTAATCCGCACTTTTTGTTTAACAATCTGAATACCATTTATTCAATGGCATCGCAGAAAGATGAACGAACCCCGGAAGTGATTCTGCAACTTTCAGATTTTCTTCGCTATGTTTTGTACGACACTTCCAGCGAGTCCATTCCGCTCGAAAAGGAAGTGGAAATTATCCAAACCTATGTCGGACTTCAGAAAGAACGGGTGAATCCTGAAATTACACAGGTACACCTAACCACCGAAGGCAATTTTTCAGGGGTAAATATTGCACCGTTGCTATTATTGCCGCTGGCCGAAAACTGTTTCAAACACGGAGTCGGGAAAAATACGGGTACAATTCGGATTTTCATCAGCTACGACGGCAAAAATCTGGTTTTCAATACTGAGAATCAGATTGCGCTCCGTGATAAGACAGATCGTACAGAGCAAGGAGGCCTTGGGATACCAAATGTTGAGAAACGATTAAACCTGATCTATCCTGATCGCCATTCTCTTGAATATCATGAAAATGACGGCATATTTCATCTGGAAATGAAAGTGAAACTGACTAAATAAAGGGATTAATGTTTCGAACTTTGATAGTACCGACAAATCGTGTTCATCGGGCAAATCTCGCATTTGGGATTGGTCGGACGGCAAAGCTCTCTTCCCAAAAAGGAAATTGCCATCCCGCACTCATTCCAGAATTCCCGAGGAACCGCGGCCATGATTTTCTTTTCCACCTTTTCGGGTTTGGTAGCGTCTTCTTCGGCAGCAATTCCCAATCTCGGGGCAATTCCGTATTGCTGAAATAAGGGTTGAAATGCCTGAGTCCAATTTGTTTCCATGATTTGCTTTTTCTTTGTGTATTTAAAATTAACCAAATTTACTGGTTTCATATAACTTTTTCAATGAATGCTGATTGCAAAAAAAACAAAAAGTCGTACTTTGTCTAACATTTGAAAACTGAACCTGAAATTTAAAACTTTATGAATTGCATCATCATTGAAGACGAACCTGCAGCACAATCGATTCTGGAACACCACATTTCCAGATGTACTGACCTGCACTGTTTCGGCACTTTTGCCGATGCTTTTTCGGCACAGACTTTTCTGGATGCAAACACCGTTGACCTGATTTTTCTGGATATCAATCTTCCTGAAATGTCGGGCGTGAGTTTTTTACGTTCACTTGTCCATCCGCCGCTGGTTATTTTCACCACAGCCTATTCGCACTATGCAGTTGACGGATTCGACCTTGAAGTGGTTGATTTTTTGCTAAAACCTTTTTCATTCGAGCGGTTTTACAAGGCGGTGAACAAAGCCCGTGAAAAATTTAATGCCGGTTCTCAACAGGTTTTACCTGCAAAACTTAGCGTAAAATCGGGCAAGCGTATTTACCAGATTTTGGTTGAAGACATCCAGCTCATTGAAACTTGTGGCGACTACGTGACTATTTTCTGCACCGACAAAAAACTGGTGGTACACGGCACACTTAAAAGCTGGGAAGAAAAGCTGAAAGGCTCATCGTTCATGAAGGTGCACCGAACGACCATCGTCAATCTCTCCAAAATAGACCACATTGAAGGGAACCAAATACAAATTGGAGATCACAAAATTCCTGTTTCAGAACAGTTTAAAGAACAATTGCTGGAACGAATGTTCGGCTAAAATTGAACAAATCACATTTAATTTATTCCCCAAAAAGGCAAAAGGATACCCTCGTTTTTGATTTATTTTCACATGTCACACAACATTTTTTTTGTCTGTACTGAAAAACAGCCATATAACAAAAACAGGCTTAAATTGGAATAAAATATATTTTGTTGGTAATAATTTATCTCATAAATTAGGAATTGGGACAATTTAATCTTTACGTTTCCGGCTTTATCGTGTAATTCCATTCCCCATGAAATTCATGTCTTGTTATTTTCAACATGTTCATTTCTTCATCACTTATCTTAATGCCTTTCTCATATACTTTATCTTCTCTCTTGGCTGTTACCTTTAATCCTTGCTTTGTTGAAGTTGCACCTATTAATTGAACAATTGTTTCTATATCCACAAGTGGGATGCCTTTCCAGTTACAACTAATTTGAGAGAACAGCTTGTGTTCTATTTTATTCCACTTGCTTGTCCCTGGTGGAAAATGGCACACTGTTACTTCCAACTTTGATTCGTTCACAAATTTCTGAAGACTTGTTTTCCAAAGCTTTACCCTGGAACCGTTGCTTCCACCGCCATCGGCTGTAATTAATATTTGTTTGGCATGGGGATACCTTTCTTTACCCAATAACAACCACCATTGGTTAATGCTGTCGACTGCAAATTGGCTGGTATCATAGCTTGTACCCACATTCACAAACCCTTCATTCTGAGATATATCATATATGCCATAAGGCGATGCCCTTTCAGTTCCAAAATCATGTGCATTGACCTGACGTGCATCTTTCTTTGGTCGGTATTCCTTCCCGCCATTTTTGTAATTGCCGACCAGTTCTTTCTTTTTGGTGTCCACCGATATTACAGGCTGCTTTTCTGTAATGTAACTTGTAGCTAGAGTATTTATATAATGAAATTGTTCATTTCTATCGGGATGTTGAGCCGAAGCCTCAAACCCTTTTACATTGGCTTGAAGACTGTACCCCATCT
>JAUYMU010000041.1 GCA_030698405.1 Bacteroidota bacterium | reverse complement strand
TGCTCCCCAGCAGAGCCTACGTCCTCTTCCTTTTTACAAGAACAAATATAATATGCTGTAAATAAATTATTTATAAATTAGCACAAAAAATATTTCAAAAATAATGCTCCGAAAATTTGAATTACAACATAGAAGAGGGGGTGGCATCCCGCAGGGATGACGGGGTGAGTCCAAATAATTCATAATTAAACATCATCTTTAACATGAAAACCACTTTCCTACTTATAACTGTCTTATTCCTCGCTTTTACCGTCTCTGCGCAGACCGACCACAGCAATAAAAACCGAATCGTCGATGAATCCCAAAATACAGAGACAGTAGAACAGGTTATCGCCATCGACAAAGTCTGGGCTGGCCATCCGGTTGGATTTAGTTTGCTGACGCACCAAAACCGGCAGTACATTGCCTATTACAATGCCAACCGCAACATGGTGGTTGGGCAGCGAAACCTCAATGATCCAAAATTCGAGCTGACCATTATGCCTGCCACTTCGCGCGAAACTTCCGGAGGAACAAGCACGGTACTGGGTTGGGACAGCCATAACAGTGTCACGATGGGTATCGATCCCGATGGGTATATTCATCTCGCCGGAAACATGCATGTCCATCCAATTACCTATTTCAGGAGCACAAAACCAAACGACATTTCTACACTGAAACAGGAAATGAGCATGGTTGGCACCAACGAAAACCGCTGCACTTACCCGCATTTTATGACTACCCGCGAAGGTGAACTGATTTTTCATTACCGCGATGGTTCAAGCGGAAGTGGCAATGAGATATACAACCTGTTTGATTCGAAAACGTTGAAGTGGCAACGCCTGCTCGATACTCCGCTCACCGACGGGCAAGGGTTGATGAATGCCTACCAAACCCAGCCCACCTTAATGGCCGACAACTGGTACCATGTTTATTGGGTCTGGCGCGATACGCCCGACTGCTCGACCAATCACGACCTTTCGTACATCAAAAGTCCCGATCTGAAAAACTGGTTCAATGCTTTTGGAGAACCGGTGAAACTTCCGGTTACGCTCGATAACAGATCGGTGATTGTTGACCCTATTCCGGTTAAAGGTGGCATCATCAACCTGGCAGCCAGCCTGTGTTTCGACAATGATGGCAAACCTATTTTTGCTTATCACAAATACGATACAGCCGGGAATCTCCAATTTTACACTGTTCGTTTATCGGGCAATAAATGGGAGATCAAACAACTGACCAACTGGGATTACCGCTGGGAATTTTCAGGAAACGGAAGTATCAACACGGAAGTCCGGGTTGGCGATTTCAGGAACCGGGGCGACGGGTATTATGAGTTGGGTTATTCGCATATCAAATACGGAAATGGTGTTTTTCTCCTGACTGAGAAAATGGAAATCTGCGGACAGGTGCGCAAACCGGCATCTCCGGCACAACTGGCAAAACTTGAAGGAACTTTCCCCGGATTGGAAGTCCGCACTTCAGGAGATTTGGGAACCGTTTTAGAACCCGGTACCCGATATGTACTGAAATGGGAAACCCTGCCCGCAAATCGTGATAAACCGTGGCCCGAACCGTGGCCCGACGCCAGCCAGTTGTACCTGTATAAGCTTAAAAAATAACTGACTAAACCAATAAATCATGAAATAGCCATAAGAGCAAAAGCTCATAAAAACCGAAAATAAATAAATGGCTATTCCATGAGTACGTAACCAAACTTAATGCTAAAACTAAAATTTTATACGAATGAAAAAAATTGCTGTATTATTTTTGCTGTGCGTAGTTGCATTCAGTAGTTTTTCGGTCGAAAAACGCGATGTTTTGCAAAACGAGGCCAAAACAATAGGTCTCGAAAAGGTGCTGGTCAAAAACTTTTCGGAACTCAATTTTCCGACTTACAACAACCGTGCTTTCTGGAATAATTTACCAGCCCAGCTAAAAGCCCAATACATTGAAGAAGCAGAAAAATCGTTGGATTACACATGGCCATCGGTTAAAGCTACCGACTACATCGAAATTATCCGTTCGGGCGACCGGCGGCAAGGCGCTTATTCTGCTCCAAACCGGGCGCTCGTAAATTTGGTAATGGGCGAACTGGCTGAAGGCAAAGGTCGGTTTACCGATCAGATTGTGAACGGAGTCTGGTTTTACAGCGAACAAACCTGGTGGGGTTGGTCGGCCCATTTAACCGCCCAAAAAGCGCCGCATGGTCTGCCCGATGCCGATGAGCCGGTTATCGATCTTGGAGTTGGCGAAGTTGCCAATGTGCTTTCGTGGACTTGGTTGTTGTTTAAAGATGAATTCAACAAAATCCACCCGTTGATTGCCAAAAGGTTGAAAAATGAAATCATGAAAAAGGCCGTAATTCCCTATTACGAGCGCAACGATTTCTGGTGGCAGGGGCTGGATGGCAGTCGCTCGGTAAACAACTGGAACCCTTGGACCAATCACAACATTCTGACAGCCATTTTGATTCTTGAAGACGATCAGGATAAAAAAATAAAAGGTGTTCAAAAGGTAGTTCGTTCGCTGGATACATTTATCAATGAATATCCTGCTGATGGTGGTTGCGACGAAGGACCATCCTATTGGGGCAGAGCCGGTGCATCGTTGTACCAATGTCTCGACCTCCTGAAACGCGCCACCAACAATAAGTTTGATGTATATGACAATCCCTTGGTACAGAATATGGGAAGCTACATTTACAAGGCTTACATCAATTATCCGTATTTCATCAATTTTGCCGATGCCGATGCCACAACTGGCGGACGTCCGCAAATCATTTACAGCTACGGAAAAGACATCAACGACCCGACCATGCAAAAATTCGGGGCTTTCCTGGCCCGAAAAGATAATTGGGGACAAAAAACGCCCGGTGGCAAAATTGACGAACAGATTATGCAGTTGATGCACTTAAAGGAAATTGAAGATGCTCCGGCAGAAGATGCGCTAATCAGCGATTTTTGGCTACCTCAACTCGAAGCTGCCGGCGCCCGCGATAAAAAAGGCTCGACCGATGGATTTTTCTTTGCAGCCAAAGGAGGTCACAATGCCGAAAGCCACAACCACAATGATCTGGGAACCTGTGTGATGTATTTTAACGGAAAACCGTGTTTGATTGATATTGGCCGCGAAACCTACACCGCCAAAACATTCAGCAGTCGCCGCTACGAAATCTGGACCATGCAGTCGCAATACCACAACCTGCCAAAAATCAACGGAATCGATCAGAAAGACGGTCGGGAATTTAAAGCTAAGAACACGAATTTCACAGCCGATGCCAAGACTGCTGTTTTCACCACTGACATTTCCGGAGCCTATCCAAAAGAAGCAGAAGTTAAAAAATGGGTGCGGACTTATCAATTCGAACGCGGCAAAAAATTTGTTATTCAGGATAATTACGAACTGAACAAGTTGACCGGCCAGCCCACCACCCTAAATTTAGTTACCTACAGCAAAGTTTCGGAAATCGCACCGGGAACGCTGCAACTCAAAGGCGATGGCTTCACCCTTTTGCTGAAATACAATCCAAAATCGGTTTCGCCAAAAATTGAATTCAACGAAGTAACCGACAGCGGTTTAAAAAGATACTGGCCCGAAGGAATTACAAGAATAGTATTTGCAATCAAAAATCCGAAAACAAAAGGAAGCAATGATCTGGTGATTACAAATGCAGGTAAGTAATCTTTTTCTAATTCCTGATTTAATTTCGAAACGATGAAATCCAATCCAATCAAAATGGCAATCGCTCAAAAAATATACTTTTTATGTCTGCTTTTGTTAATTGTTATCTTGCCTTCCTGCGAAAAAACTGACGCTCAACCTATTCCTGAAGCTGAAATTGAGTTGACTGGAATTCTGAAAACACTTCAAAAAGAACATCCACGGTTGTTGCTGACAGACGTTCGCCTTCAGGAATTAAAAACCCTGAGCAACACCGATGCAAAGCTGAAAAAATATGCCGCCGATGTGGTAGCCCAGGCTGACAAGGATATTTTCAAATCGCCGATTCAACATGTTTTGATTGGCCCGCGTTTGTTGGACAAAAGCCGCGAATGCCTTAACCGCGTGTATAATCTGGCTTTTGCTTACCGCTGGACGGATAATCCGAAGTACCTTGCCGCTGCCGTTGCCAACATGAAAAATGTTTGCGCTTTTGCAGACTGGAATCCATCGCATTTTCTGGATGTGGCCGAAATGACACACGCTGTGGCCATTGGTTACGACTGGCTTTACAACAAAATGGATCAGCCTACCCGCGATCAGATAAAAGCGGGATTGATCAAACTGGGATTGAACGAAGGCAAAAAAGCATACGCCAGCAATGCGTGGTGGGCAAAAGTTGACCACAACTGGAACCAGGTTTGCAACAGCGGCCTAACAATTGGCGCTTTGGCAATTGCCGAAACCGATCCGGATATCGCACTGGCAATTGTTCCGAAAGCCATCGAATATTTGCCTTTTGCCCTGAAAAATTATGGTCCCGACGGTGTTTGGGGCGAAGGACCCGGTTACTGGGGTTATGCCACCGATTATACTGCTTACGGAATTTCGGCCATGCAAACCGCTTTGGGAAGTGATTTTAATCTGACAAAACTTCCGGGAATGAACCTAACCGGCTATTTTCCCATCTATTCAGCCGGACCAACCGGATACATGCTCAATTATGCCGATGCCGGAGAGAAGTCGAAACTCGGCGCACCGCATCCCGATTTTTGGCTTGCAGGTGTTTTCAACAACAATCATTTTTCTGATTTTGTGATTGATCAGCTCGAAACCCGCACAGCCAATGTTTTTGATGTAATTTGGTTTCGTCCCTATGCCAACTCGGCAGCCAAACGCGATTTGGACAAGTTTTTTGACGGATCGGTTTCGCTGTATTTCTCCAGAAGTTCGTGGACCGACCCAAATGCTTTGTGGATTGGCATGAAAGCCGGCTACAACAAAGTGAATCATGCTCACCTCGATCTTGGTAATTTTGAAATGGATGCACTGGGCGTCAGATGGGCGCGCGATTTGGGTTCCGACGACTACAACCTTCCTGATTATTTCGGGAGCAAGCGTTACACCTATTACCGCCTTCAGTCACTCAGCCACAATGTGCCGCTCCTGAACGGTCAAAACCAGCGTGAAGATGCCACTTCGAAATTCATCAAACATGGTGAAGACATTGCTGAACCGTTTTCAGTGCTCGATTTTACCTCCGCCTACAAAGATTTTGCAAGCGCGGCGCTGCGCGGAATGAAAGTGGTGGACGAACGCAAAGCTGTTCTTATTCAGGATGAATTTGTACTGACCAAATCTGCTGAAGTGGCTTGGGGAATGACGACCGATGCCGCAATTCAGATCATCAGCTCCAAACAGGCTGAACTTACTTTGGGCGGACAAAAAATGACGGCTAAAATTCTGTCACCTGAAAATGCTGAATTCAAATCCGAATCGGCACAGCAAGTCGCGCCGCAAAAGCTAAATACCGGGGTTAGCCGTTTACTGGCCAAAGTTCCCCTGACTACCGGAAATGTAACAGTTTCGGTTTTGCTCTCGCCACAATGGCCAGGAAATACAAGTAATTATTCAGCACAAATAGTACCCCTGACAAAATGGTAAGTCCGGGACATCAAAAAATGTTGTATAATTACCTAACATTTCGGAGGAGCTAAATGCTTGATAATCAGCATTTGCATATTATTATTAAATAACGTTAAATATCTGATATTTAATGAATTAAATTTACTAAAAAGTTGCATATTTCGACATAAGTCACTATATTTGAAGTGATTATAAACAAAAGTCGTA
>JAUYMU010000040.1 GCA_030698405.1 Bacteroidota bacterium | reverse complement strand
ATCACTTCAAATATAGTGACTTATGTCGAAATATGCAACTTTTTAGTAAATTTAATTCATTAAATATCAGATATTTAACGTTATTTAATAATAATATGCAAATACTGATTATCAAGCATTTAGCTCCTCCGAAATGTTAGTTATGGAACGATTATTAATGACAACTGAAGATGGCTCTCACACCATTTTTATTCCTGAAATGGACGAGCACTATCATTCGGTTCATGGAGCCATTCAGGAATCGTTGCATATTTACATTGAACAGGGACTGCTGCAAACAACAAAAAATGAAATTTCAGTACTTGAAATTGGTTTTGGAACCGGACTCAATGCCTATCTTACCTATTGTTATGCGCTAAAGAGAAATATTTCGGTGAATTACTGTTGCCTGGAAAAGTATCCTTTGACTGAATCAGAATACTCAATTTTAAATTATCCGACTGAAATTTTTCCTGAACACTCACACATATTCAACACGATACACAAATCTGAATGGGATGAAACAATTGAAATTCAGGCAAGATTCAAATTTAAAAAAAATCAAGCTGACCTTTTGACTTTTCAGTTTGATGAAACGCCTCAATTCGATCTGGTTTATTACGATGCCTTTGCTCCCGGGAAGCAACCCGAAATGTGGACTGAACAGGTTTTGCACAAAGTTGCTGCTACAGTAAAGGCCGATGGAATTTTAGTTACTTACTGCGCAAAAGGTGCGGTACGACGGTCATTGGCTGCTACCGGTTTCTCAATGGAACGAATTCCCGGCCCGACTGGTAAAAAAGAAATTTTGAGAGGGAAAAAGACCTTTTAAGCTATTCTATGGTAATAAAAATTACTCTATATTCGTAGCCTGAAAATCAAAGGAAAATAATGGCTGATAATCAGTTCGAAGGCAAGTTGGAAGAGTTCTCCTACGCATTGGGTTTATCTATATCATCAAACTTATTGCAATCCGGAGTAAAAAATATTGACGCCCTGCAATTTTTGGCAGGACTTCAGGATACTTTTGCCGGAAACAAGCCTAAAATACCAATGGATGAAGCCAGTTTGATATTGCAGGAATTTATGACAGCCAATAACGATTCTGAAGCTCTGAAAAACCTGGAAGAAGGATATATGTTCCTTTCGAAAAATATTGAGAACAAAGGGGTATTTGAAACTGAGTCTGGCTTGCAGTACAAAATACTGAAAGAAGGATATGGTGGCTTTCCGACAATTGATGATGAAGTGAAATGCCATTATCATGGAACATTGCTCGATGGAACCGTATTCGACAGTTCAGTTGAACGTAGGCAGCCGGCAGTTTTTCCTGTAAACGGAGTTATTCAGGGATGGGTCGAAGCGCTTCAGTTAATGCCGGTTGGCTCAAAATGGCAGCTCTACATTCCTTCTGAACTGGCTTATGCAGAGCAAGGTGCCGGTGGATTGATCGGACCAAATGCAACCTTGATTTTTGATGTGGAATTATTGGAAATTGTTTAATTATTAAATATAAAAAAAAGAACATGAAATTAAGAGTATTTATTTATGCTTCTGCACTTGTATTGTCTGTAGGAGTAGCCGGATGTCAGAATTCGGGAATTAAAGGTGACACCAAGCTTGCCAACAACAACGATTCGGTAAGTTATGCATTGGGTGTACTTATTGGCGAAAACAACAAGCAACAGATGAAAGATGCACCTGGAGTGGATCAGCTTGACAAGAAAATTATAATTGCTGCCTTCCAGAAAGCATTTTTAGGTGATTCAGTTCAGATCAAAGCTGACAATGCAAATGGAATCATTCAGACTTATTTCACTGAAATTGCGAAGGCAGAAGCTGATAAAAACATTAAAGCAGGTGAAGAATTTCTTGCTGCCAATGCAAGTAAATCAGGTGTTGTAACTCTTCCAAGTGGTTTGCAGTATGAAATCATTACAGCTGGAACTGGATCAAAACCGACTCCTGCAGATCAGGTAAAATGCCATTATCATGGAACAACCATTGACGGTAAAGTATTTGACAGTTCAGTTGATCGTGGCGAACCTGCTGTATTCCCAGTTGGAAATGTAATTCCGGGCTGGACAGAAGCATTGCAATTAATGCCTGTTGGTTCAAAATGGAAATTATTCATACCTGCTGCCCTTGCCTATGGCGAAAGAGGAGCCGGCGCTGATATCAAACCAAATTCAACACTTATTTTTGAAGTTGAATTGTTGGAAATTGTTAAAATGTAATATTTAACACAACCTGAAAAGCACTCTTGCAAAAGTCTGCAAGAGTGCTTTTTTTATTACTGAAAAGCTAAACATACAAACAATGAGCATACAAGTAAAAGGAACAGTGATTCAGATTTTGAAACCTGAATCAGGAGTAAGTAAAGCTGGTAAAGAATGGAAAAAGCAGGAATTTGTTATTGAAACAAATGAGCAATTCCCCAAAAAGGTGTGTTTTACGCTATTTGGCGACAAAAGCTCTTTGCTCGATGGAATTGCTGAAGGCGCAGAAGTTGAAGTTTTTTTCTCGGTTGAATCGCGCGATTTTAACGGGAAATGGTTTCATAACATCAATGCATGGAAAATTGAATCTGCACCTGCAGCTTCCGGGTCAAAAAGCTATCCTCCTGAATTTTCTACCGGTGATATTCCTCCTCCGGAACAAGGTGATGACAACGGCAACGATCTGCCGTTCTAAATTTAAAAGGCAACATTCTTTACAGAGTGTTGCCTTTTTAATTTTTGCGTAATAACTACCGCGTGAATTAAGTTAAATTTCAATCAACCTGTTTTTTAGCGCGAATATAATTACTTCAATCATATTGCTCGATCCGGATTTCTCCATCATCTTTGTACGGTATTTTTCAACGGTACGGTCTGAAATGGAAAGTTTATCGGCAATAATTTTTATCGGCAATCCTTCCATCGATAAACAAAGCACTTCATTTTCCCTTTTTGTAAAAAATGTATTGTTTTGGTTTTTGATGTTTAGTGTTTTCTGTTTAAAAATGTTGGTAATCTTTTCGCCCAAGGATTCAGAAATCCTTACATTTTCACGTTTGAGCAAATTATTCACCTCATCTGCATAATCATACGTTCCGATTGACACAGTAGTCTTTGCCAGTGAAGTAAATAGACCTATGTATAGTTTATGATCCGAAAACTTTTTAATTTCTGAAACAACGAGGTTGATTGGCAGTTCTTCTCCATCGTATGTTTTTACAGTAACTTCATCATTAAAAATTTCACTTTTATCTGAAAGATATTCCTGAACATTTGCCTTTAATTTTTGAATCGACTGATTGTCAATAAAGTTTTCAATTAAGGTTCCAAGCACTTGCTCACCATTATTAATTACAAGCTTCCTAAATGCAGGATTTGCATGAAGTACTTTGGTACCATCGAATAAAAAAAGTCCAATCGGAGAAAGATTGAATAACCGGTTAAATTCCCGATCTGCTTCCTCTCTTATCATCCTGAATTTTTCAAGTCGTTTTTCAATTGACTTGATCAAATCGTCGTTGCGAAACGGCTTTACTAAATAATCATCAGCGCCAAGCGACATTCCAAATCGAATATCGTCTAATTCCGAACTTCCCGTCAAAAATATAAAAGGAGTTCTATTAAGGATTGAGCTTTCTTCCAACACTTTAAAAACCTGATAGCCATCAATTGGATCCATACCAATATCGCACAGTATCAAATCAGGATTGTATTCGAATGCTCTTTGAATTCCGGAAGCGCCATTATTTGTATAACAAACATCGTATCCGCTGAAACTTAGAATGTGTTGAATGGTTTTCCCCAATTCCTGATCATCTTCAATAACCAGTATTTTTTGCTGAAATTTCATTTTAAATTCGTTAGTTGTTTGGTTGTTTAAGGAACATAAATATTTCTAAAATAAAAATAAATTAATTTGACAAACGAACTGTATAAATATATCACAAAACATTCAGTTTTCAATATATTTCATGAAATAAAAACAGGTTAAAATTAGAATTGTTTAGAAAAAGTAAATAAGGTTTGAATATATTAATTGTCCCTCCAGGAACTTTGTTTGCTGATTTTGAGGTCGCGTAGCATGGCAGAACTTGCAGAAAGATTGAAGCTGTAACTTTTTCGCTCGCCAAAAGGAACGAAGCTAAACGACATACTCCAGCAATGCAGGGTGCGGCTTACATTAACGGTGGTAAATGAGAATTTCATTGCCTGAATATCGAAATTGGTATTCATATCCATGTTCCATTTTTCGGTTAAGTTCAATCGTCCGCCAAAATTTAAACTTTGCATTATTTTTTTCGCATTTTCATCCTTCGGATTGAATGAATTGGTGTAATAAAACGAGTAATCGAAACGAAAACTCCATGGAATATTAAAATCCACATATTGGGAGTAAGATCCGGGAAGAGCCTTGTCTTCATCAATTAACTCTTTATTTTCCTCTGCTTCCTTTTTGCCCTTTTTCGATTCAAAATTCATCCCGAACGATAAATTGGCATTGGTCAACCTTCCAAGTTTATTAAGGCCTCCCAGGTGGTTCCATACATATTCATCGTAAATTTTCCCTTCAGCATCTATCATGTACGGGTTCAGATTCGCTCCCATATTTACGCTTACACCCTTGATTGTTGTACGCGCCGAGATGGAAATCGGAGTGAGTTTCATCGAATCAGCAATCATATTATAAGATGCATTCATCCCCAGATTATCGATGATCTTCACTTTTTTAAATACCGGCTTGTTGTCATCTGTTTTTGTAGTATCATTTACTTCGAGCACCTTTGCTTCAAGGTTCTGGCTTAAACTGAAACTCATCGCTCCGCTTTCGCCCCTTCCGGTATAACCAAATACACCCTTCTCAAAATGTGAATAATACTGGGGTCTGCCGCTTGCATCTATATAGGAATCCCAAAACCTGAATTTTTTCTGTCCAAAATCAGGAGTGTAACTAAAACTTACTGACGGGGTTATTTTATGCCTGATCGCTTTAACTTTCGAATTTGGATTCCGCATAATATACATCCCGTAGATATTGGTTGAAGAACTCAGGCTGTATGAATACTCATAATTTCTTCTGAAAGCATAAATTGTATCAACAAGTACATGTTGCAAACCTCCGGGAATTGGGTTATTGTAGGTTGGATCGTACGTTTTATTAATATAGTTGGTGTACCAGCGTTCAGAATAATTAAAACTTGGGCTCAAATTTATGTACTTCATCAAATTAAACGATGGCAGTGAAATCGGGATCGAATGTCGTATTCCGTTTTGCCAGTCGCGGATCAGCGATTTTTGGAGTATTTCCTTTTCCTTAGAGGTAATTGAATTTTTCAAACTACCGGAATAGCTGAAACTGATCTTTTCGTACCACTTCACTGGCCCTATCCTGCTCTTAACCTTAAACGGATTAACTTTCGACATATTCATTGTCATTTCAGGCAAGCTTAACGAAATGGTTGTGTCGCGCGAATTTTGGGAATGACGCAAGTTCATCGACATGTTGAAAGGAGTGTTTTCGAACCTTTTCGAATAGGAAATACTCGACGATTTTTGGGTTTGCAGGTACGACCTTACTGTAAGTGAGTTTTCCTTGTCGAACGAACTGGTTGATAAATTTACATTGGCAGAAAAAGTACGGTTCGGATTTGCCTTTGAATCCTGAGAATGCGACCATGTTAAACTAAAACCCTTGGTAGTCTTTGCATCGGGCAGTGGTTCCTCCGAGTATTTATTGAGGTTATAACTGAAATCCAAACTTCCGTTGTATTTGTATCTGACTTTGTAATTGGTATGCAACTTGCCGGCCCACGATCCTTTTGAATAAATATCGCCACGAACTGACAGGTCAAAAAACTCATTGGCCGCCCAGTAATAACCACCCTCGCGAAGGAAAAAGCCACGGCCTTGTTCTTCTCCATAAGTTGGTATCAGTATTCCTGAAGTATAGGTAGTTGAATTCGGGAAATATCCAAAAGGTAACATCGGGAAGTAAATCGGAAAATCTTCAAGTACCATATAGGCAGGACCGGTTATTATCTTCTCGTTCGAAATTACCTTTGCCTTGGTCATGCGAAGATAAAAGTGCGGATGTTCGGCATCACAGGTTGTATATTTTCCTTTCCGAAGTATAAATTCATCTTTGCTAATTTTTTTTGTCAGCTCACTGTGCACAAAACCATCTCCCTGCGAAGTCTTTACTTCAGTAATATAACCCTTTTGAGTTTCAAAGTTGTATCGCAGCGTTTTCGATTCAAACTCTTCATTCCCATCTTTAAAAACCGGATTTCCAACCTTTGTCCCGGTTGAGTCGGGCAAACCTTCAGCATAAACTTCTTTATTAACAAGGTCCAGCATAATGTAATCAGCCTTAAGCTCAATACTTTGATAATTAACTACTCCCCCTTTGTACATGAAAACTTTCTGGTTTTCAAAATCGGCGATGGTCGAATCAATAGCTGAATATGTAATTGTTGCTTCAAGTACCGGTTTGGCTGTGGAATCACTTGCAGTTTTAAATGGTGTAATTATTGTAGAATCAGTCAGAATTATCAACGATGGATCAGGAATCGTATCAGATTGCTGAACTAGCTGACCAAAGGAAGAGATGGCAACTAAAAATAATATATTTGTTAGAAGATTTTTAATCAAAACCACAGTGTATAAAATAAGCGCACAAGCGCTGATTGGTTTGCAAAAATATAAATAAGGCCTATACCTAAACGTGAACAAACGTAAAATAATTTTAAATTTCTATTTTTGTGAAGAAATATATCCGTATTATGAATAATCTAAACTATTCGAAGCCTATACTGGCGTTAATATTCTGTCTTTTTATTGCAGGAAATTCATTTTCCATGACTTCAGTAAATACAAATACAAAACAATTGGTAGTAGCAATCGATCCGGGGCATGGAGGAAAAGATCCGGGAGCTGTAAATAAAAACATCCGCGAAAAGGACATCGTTTTAGGAATCGGGCTTAAATTAGGGAAACTGATTAACGAGAACCACCCCGACGTCAAAGTGGTTTATACCCGCAGTACCGATGTTTTTGTTCCATTGATTGAACGATCGCGAATTGCCAATAAGAACAAGGCCGATCTGTTTATTTCGCTTCATGCCAATGCATGCGGAACGCCTGCAACCAGGGGTACTGAAACTTTTGTTTTAGGGCTCCACCGCTCGAACGATAACCTTGAGGTTGCCAAGAAAGAAAACTCGGTAATTTTACTTGAAGAAGATTACACCACCACTTACGAAGGTTTTGATCCTAACCTGTCTGAATCTTACATCATGTTTGAATTGGTTCAGGATTTATACATGGATCAAAGCTTAATTGTTGCCGACGCGATTCAACAACAATTCAGTTCGAGAATTAATTCGCCCAACCGGGGAGTAAAACAGGCTGGATTTCTTGTACTCAGGCAGGCATCGATGCCAAGCGTATTGGTTGAAGCCGGATTTCTCAGCAATTTAAATGAGGCAAATTACCTCAATAGTGAATTAGGGCAACGCAATATCGCACTTTCAGTTTTTGAAGCATTTAAAAAATTTAAGGATAAAACTTCAGGAGCTTCAAATATAAAATCTCCTGAAATTGTTGCCAAAAATGAAAAGAAACAGGAATTAGCGCCAAAACAAGAAGTTCGGGCCGAGAACAAAAAGAAGACAGAAATTGCTGCACAAGCAGTTACCGAAGAGAAAAATAAGCCGGAAACAGAGAAAACAATTATAACTCCTGATACAACTGCAAAGGGAAAATCAACAGAAAACAGCATTTATTACAGCGTTCAGATTGGGGCAAATACAACGCCGATTGATCCGGTTGCCTCAAATTTCAAGGGATTAAAAAACGTAAGAAGGGAGAAAACAGATAAATATTACCGGTATTATTTTGGCAATGAAAAAACCATCGAAAAAATAACTGTTGAATTAAAGCAAATCAAACAGAAATTTCCACAGGCATTTATCGTTTCGTTTGTTAATGGCCAGCGTGTTCCCTTAAATTAATTCGAAATAACAGGAACCCAACACCCGATTCTAAAACAATTCATTTGTTTTACTGATGAATGCTGTTTAGCTTTGTACAAGAAAACAGAAACAACTAAAAAATGACTAAAATTTCTAAATATTCCAAACTGGGCTTTTTGGTTATTGCATGTTTGGCGATAATGGTTTGGGGAATAAACTTTTTAAAAGGAATTGACATCCTGAAAAGAAATACCAATTACTACGTAATATATGAAAAAATTGATGGTTTACTCCCTTCTGGTGAGGTTACTATCAATGGGTATAAGGTTGGTCAGGTTTCAGAAATCAAATTTCTTAGCGACTATTCAGGAAGGTTAATCGCCACCCTTTCGCTTCAGGGAGATTTTAAAATTGCCAAAGGTTCAACCGCAAAAATAGTTTCGAGCGATATTATGGGGACAAAATCGATTAAACTTGAGATTGTCCATACTGCTGCCCAATATTACAACGAATACGATACTATTCGCGGTGATACAGAAAGCGATTTAAAAGAACAGGTGAGTATGCAGGTATTGCCATTGAAGAAAAAAGCGGAGGAATTAATTGCATCCCTCGATTCGGCAATTACTGTGGTAACTTACGTTTTCAACGAACGCACCCGTGAAAATCTGGCTGAAAGTTTCGAAAATATAAACAGCACAATTGCCAATATCGAAGCATCGTCGAATGAATTGAAGGTTATAATCGGCAGCGGCAGAATCAATTCGATAGTTGAAAATCTCGACAGCATTACCGGTAAGATAAACAAGAACTCTGGAAAAATTGAAAACATCATCAATAATCTTTCATCACTATCCGATTCACTTGCCAAATTGAATATTAGTCCGGTATTTGAAGAAATCAGTTCATCTGTGGCCGGTATAAATGCTATTATTCAAAAACTGAATACAACAGAAAGTTCTGCAGGACTTTTGTTAAACGATCCGGTTTTGTACCAAAATCTGAATAATCTGACCGGAAGTCTGGACATGTTGCTAAAAGATATCCGGAACAATCCAAAACGATACGTACATTTTTCAGCCTTCAACATTGGTAAGGATGTTTATATTACTGCAAAACCCGGCCAGTCCAGCGAGAAAGACAAGGTGATTTTCAAGGTATTTCTGATTTCGAGTCCTGCCCGACTATCAACCGAATCTGCTTTTTTTAAAGGGCTTGGTACGATTGAAGAAATAAAGCTAAGCGAAACCTATAATTACATGGCTGGGAAATCGACTAGTTTTGAAGAAATTTCCAAATTATTAGATGCTGCCAGAATTAATTTTCCGAATGCAAATTTGGTGGCATTTAAAAATGGAAGAAAGATAAAATTGGAAAAAGCGCTGAAAAATTAACCAATTATCTACTAAAATATAATTAATATTATTGTAAATAATCCCACAATCCTTTACTGGCAGGATTATACAAATATTATTTAATCAAAGTGTTGTATATCAGGTATTTAATATTATTACAGAAATATTAATTTTTTTTTGTTTTTTAAATGCCTGACTTATAAAGTAGTTATCTTTTTTTTGTAAAAGTCAATAGCAAAACCATTTTTTTTATACCTTTTTTTTCACAAAATTTGTTTCAGGGAAATAAATCTAGGAAATACAGTTTTGTCAAATCTTTTAATATCCGGCTCCAAAATGATTAATGATCATCGTTTGGTTTGGGATCGTTGTCTGTCAGTCATACGAGACAATGTTCCTGGCATTAGTTTTAAAACTTGGTTTGAGCCAATCGTTCCAGTGAATCTGGATGAGGAAGTTCTAACAATTCAGGTACCAAGTCCGTTTTTTTATGAATATCTGGAAGAACAGTACATTGATTTATTACGGAAAACATTGCGCAAAGAAGTTGGACAGGGAGCCAAACTTGAATACGTGGTGGTTATGGGAAACAACCAAAGCAATTCTCAGCCATACACTGTTAAATATCCTACGAGCAATAACAGCAAAATTCAGAATAAACCGATGAGCATTCCGCTTAAAAACGACGGAAAGCAATCGATCAGGAATCCTTTTATTATTCCGGGAATTCAAAAAATACAGATCGATCCGCAATTACGGCTCGATAATACTTTCGACAATTTTGTTGAAGGCGAATGCAACCGGTTGGCACGCAGCGCAGGTTATGCTGTTTCGCAAAATCCCGGTGGAACTGCCTTTAATCCGCTGATGATCTATGGCAATTCGGGGCTTGGAAAAACCCATTTGGCCCATGCAATTGGTATTGAGGTAAAAGAAAGCCATCCGGATAAAGTGGTGCTTTATGTGAATGCCAATAAATTTCAAACACAGTTTACAGAAGCTACACGAAACAACAACCGAAACGATTTCCTGAATTTCTATCAGATGATAGATGTGCTGATTCTGGACGATGTTCATGAATTTGCCGGAAAAGAAAAAACTCAGGAAACATTCTTTCATATTTTCAATCATTTGCACCAAAGCGGCAAGCAGTTGATTTTAACTTCTGATAAACCACCGATTGAACTCAAAGGACTCGAACAGCGACTTCTTTCAAGATTTAAATGGGGTTTAACAGCAGATTTGCAGCAACCCAGTTTCGAAACCAGAATGGATATTCTGAAACGAAAAATTTATAAAGACGGAATTGAAATATCAAATGAAGTTCTGGAATACATTGCATCACACATCAGCAACAACATCAGGGAATTGGAAGGAGCTTTGGTTTCATTGCTTGCACAGTCAACACTCAACAAAAAGGAAATCACCATCGAGCTTGCCAGCGAAATGATCAATAAACTGGTGAAAAATTCGAAGAGAGAATTGTCGATTGATTACATTACTAAAGTTGTGTGCGACTATTTCAACATGCCCGTTGACTCGCTTCAGGCGAAAACCCGCAAACGCGAAGTCGTTCAGGCCAGGCAACTCGCCATGTATTTCTCGAAAAACATGACAAAATCGTCGCTTGCTTCCATCGGTTCGCAAATCGGCAACAAAGATCACGCAACAGTGCTACATGCCTGTAAAACAGTGAACAATCTGAAAGAAACCGACAAGAATTTCAAGCTTTGTGTGGACGAAATTGAACGGAAATTAAAACTATAAATTCTTTAAAAGCAGGTCACTTCGATCTGCTTTTTAGTTGTCAGCTAATCCGGTCACAATGATCTACTGATGGAAGATACTTATAAAACAATAGAAAGACCTTCCGAAGGATTGTTTAAGGACAAAGGAAGCAAGTTCATTTCATTTGCATTTCCGGTAAATTCAGAAGACGAAATCAAAGACATTGTGCAGTCTATAAAGAAGGAACACCATTCAGCCCGACACCATTGTTATGCGTGGAGATTGGGCGCTGACCATTTGCATTTCAGGGCCAACGACGACGGTGAACCTTCCTCCACTGCGGGCAAACCCATTTTAGGACAAATCCAGAGTTTCGAGCTTACAAACATACTGATTGTGGTTGTCAGGTATTTCGGAGGAACACTATTGGGTGTTAGCGGATTAATCAATGCATACCGAAGTGCGGCTTTGGATGCAATCAATCAGGCGGAAATTGTTGAGAAACTGGTTGAGGAATGGTTGTTGGTAGATTTTAATTACGGAGCGATGAACGAAGTAATGAAAATTTTCAAGGATGAAAAGCTTCCGCAAATTGATCCACTGTTCGATCTGAAATGCAAAATCAAAACACATATCAGAATCAGCGAATTAAACCGGATTGAAGATACTTTGCAAAAGATTGAAGGTGTTAAGGTTGTCTGCATTTAATAAGAAGTTGGTTGTTAATAACCTTTTCATAACAATTGAATGCCACATGCGAATAACTTATAAAAACAAGTTAATTTTGGATTTTAATGAAACACCTGATAAAACAATATTATCACTTCTTCGGTGAGATTATTCGCCCCGAAAAAGTATTTTCTGTTTCCCTGAATTGTTTTCATCAGTCAAACGATTTGACACATTTCTTATTATCCAAGGAATTTCCCATTCCGGTAAAAACCAACAGAGAAGCTATTTCTGTTGGTTTTTTTTTGCTTCATACACACTTAAAAATCAATAAACAAAATGAAGAAGAAAGACTTAATTTCGATTACTGATTATTCAAAAGAAGATTATCTGCGCATTTTGGAACTCGCAGCCGATTTTGAAAAAAATCCAAACCAGAGACTACTTGAAGGCAAGGTGGTCGCTTCTTTGTTTTTTGAACCTTCTACCCGAACCCGTTTGAGTTTCGAAACCGCTATCAACCGGCTGGGAGGCCGCATTATCGGATTTTCTGATGCCGGTTCGTCCAGTGTTTCGAAAGGTGAAACATTGCACGATACGATCCGAATGGTAAGCAATTACGTCGATCTGATTGTGATGCGCCATCATTTGGAAGGCAGTGCAAGGTATGCGGCCGAGGTGGCGGATGTTCCGGTTATCAACGCCGGCGACGGAGCCAACCAGCATCCTACCCAAACCCTGCTCGACATGTATTCAATCCTGAAAACACAGGGAACGCTCGACAATATTAATATTTTCATGATCGGCGACCTGAAATACGGACGCACCGTTCATTCATTGCTTATGGCGCTGTCGGAATTCGAAAAGCCGATTTTCAATTTTATTGCTCCTGAAGAACTGGCAATGCCCGAAGAATACAAGTTATTTCTGAAAGAAAAGGGAATACGGTTTTTCGAGCATACCGAAATCAACGACAACATCAACCATGCGGACATTATTTACATGACCCGGGTTCAGAAGGAACGGTTTATGGATCCGATTGAATACGAAAAAGTAAAAAATGTGTATATCCTGAAAAACAACATGTTGAAAGATACAAAATCCAACATGCGCATACTTCACCCCCTTCCAAGAATCAACGAAATTCATCCCGATGTTGATAAAAACGAAAAAGCATACTATTTCACACAGGCCAAAAACGGTGTTTATACCCGTCAGGCAATTATTTCACACATTCTCAACCTTAAATAAATACAACTATGCCTGACAGTTTTAAAAAGAAACTCAAACTGAAAGTTAGTGCAATCAACAATGGCACAGTAATCGATCACATTCCTTCAGAAAACCTGTTTAAGGTAATCTCTATCCTTGGGCTGCAAAAAGTAAAATCGCAAATTACATTTGGGTTCAATTTCGAAAGCGAAAAAATGGGCAGCAAAGCCATTATCAAAGTTTCGGACGTGTTTTTTGAAGACGACGAAATCAACAAAATTTCGCTGATTGCCAGAAATGCCAAGCTAAACATTATCCGCGACTACGAAGTAGTTGAGAAGCGGGTAGTAGAAGTTCCTGACAAAGTAATTGGGATCGTGAAATGTTTTAATCCGAAGTGCATTACCAACAACGAAGAAATTACCACCTATTTCAATGTAATCTCGAAAAAACCACTCGACCTGAAGTGCAAATACTGCGAGAAAATTACACACGAACACCAAATGGTGATAAAATAACAGAAGAATGACATCAACAAATTTCACAGAAGTATTTCAGAAAATAGCGACATTGGTTAAAATCAATCCTGAAGATTTACTGCTCCGAATCTGCGAACTGCTAAAACAGGAAGTTTACCATTACGATTGGGTGGGTTTCTATATTCTTGATCAGGAAAAGAACGAACTTGTTTTAGGACCGTATGTGGGAAAACCAACCCAGCACACACATATCGCAGTTGGAAAGGGCATTTGCGGACAGGTAGCCGAAAGTGGCCGGACAATGGTGGTTCAGGATGTGACGGAGGTTGAAAATTACATTTCTTGCGGCCTCGATGTTCAATCGGAAATTGTTGTTCCCGTTTTGAAAGACGGAAAGTTTGTGGCCGAACTGGATATCGACAGCCACTCTTCCGCCCCTTTTACTCCTGACGACAGCGAGTTTCTGGCCAAAGTTTGCGAATTACTGACGGATCGTTTCTGAAAAATTATCCTTTCAATTGTATTAAGCGGAGCAGAATAGACAATTGCGATTGAATATTTGTTTATTCGTCAAAAAAACTATTTTTGGAACTCCTTAAAAATAGTTTTTATGTCGAAATTATTTGCCACAAAACCAATTTCACAACTACTTAGCGAGTCAAAATCTGACCAGGGATTAAGAAGGACGTTAAGCGCCACCAACCTGACCACGCTTGGCGTTGGGGCAGTTATTGGCGCCGGAATATTTGTTCTTACCGGTCAGGCGGCAGCGCAGTATGCAGGTCCGGCAATCGTCATTTCGTTTCTTATTTCAGGATTTGCATGCCTTCTGGCAGGTTTGTGCTATGCAGAGTTCGCTTCGATGATCCCAATTTCAGGAAGTGCATATACCTACGCTTATGCAACCATGGGCGAATTTATTGCCTGGATTATTGGCTGGGACTTAATTCTGGAATACCTGTTTGCAGCCTCCACCGTTGCTGTCGGATGGTCGGGTTATGTGGTAAGCTTTCTGAAAGATTTCGGCATCTTTATTCCTGCTCAGTTTACAGCAGCATTTGGAACAGTTTTGGTCGATATTCCGCAGATTGGCTGGAAAACCCTGACTCCTGAACTGACAAAAAATCTTGCGGATTCAGGAATTTTCACCGAAAACCTTCCACATCTATCGGCCATTTTAAATTTGCCAGCCATGTTCATCGTAGCCGCAGTCACCATTTTGCTGCTTGTCGGGATCCGCGAATCGACCAGGTTCAACAACCTGATGGTCATCATTAAAGTGTCTATCATTCTCCTGTTCATTGCCATTGGCGCGTTTTTCGTGACCAAAGCCAACTGGCACCCTTTCATTCCTGAAAACACAGGCGAATGGGGACATTACGGTTGGAGCGGCATTTTCAGAGGGGCAGCAGTTATTTTCTTTGCCTACATCGGTTTTGATGCAGTTTCGACGGCTGCACAGGAATCAAAAAATCCGCAACGAGATTTGCCAATCGGTATTCTGGGATCTCTGGGTATTTCAACAGTTTTGTACATACTGATGGCCATCGTATTGACAGGCATTGTAAGTTACTCATTTCTGAATGTGTCAGACCCTATAGCCGTGGGAGTTGATGCAATGGGCAAAGGCTTGTTCTGGTTACGGCCAATAATTAAAATAGCCGCAATTGCAGGTTTAAGTTCAGTTATACTGGTTTTATTGATGGGACAGCCCCGTATTTTCTTTGCAATGTCGAAAGACGGATTGTTGCCACCTATTTTCTCGAAGGTTCATCCCCGCTTTAAAACACCTTTTGCAAGCACGATCATTACCGGTTCAGTTGCATTTGTTTTGGCCGGAGTTCTTCCAATCAATATTCTTGGCGAACTGGTTTCAATCGGAACATTGCTTGCATTTGCAATTGTATGTGTTGGTATTGTTATTCTCAGAGTAAAACGACCCGATATTAAAAGAACTTTCAAAACTCCATTTTCGCCGTTTGTACCGCTTTTGGGCGCAGGAATTTGTGTTCTGCAAATGCTTTCACTGCCCTTGGATACATGGTTGCGGTTAATTGTTTGGATGGCTTTGGGGATCGCAATATATTTCGCTTACGGAATCAGGAAAAGTAAACTACGGCAATAGACACGCTTATGAAATGAAAAAAAAGGGATGAATCTCTTCACCCCTTTTCTTACAAAACCAAACTTTTTCTATGAAAAAAAAATGTAACCCTTACTCCTATTGCATGAGTCAAAGATAGTACTGAATAAAGTTAACGCATCTGAACCAACGTTAAATATTCTTAATTCTAACTTTTTTAAAATTGAAATTCAGTAAAAAAAAGCACAAAAAAAAGGATGGCCCCAACCATCCTTTTCTTACCTAACCAAACCTATTTCTATGAAAAAAACTAATGCTCTATTGCTTATCTTTAACTACGATACAAATATAGTGTGGCAATCAGTTAACTTCTATGAACGATCGTTAAGGATTGTTAAGATTTTAATGAATTAAAGTTTGTTAAGTATTTTTGCTTCAATCAATGAATGTATATATTTGCAATCGTCTGCGATGCAAAACAATTTAAAAACTTATTCGTTTGCGTGGGAGGTTCAACAAAATAAAAAAATAAATGACTAAAAAAGTTTCAACAAGCAGAACTGTCTATTTTTCATTCAATTACAACTATCAAATTTAATATCAATAATTTATAAATTTTAAATCTATGACAAAGTACGTTTACACGTTTGGAAATGGTGCAGCTGAAGGTAAAGCTGACATGAAAAACCTGCTTGGTGGTAAAGGTGCAAACCTTGCCGAAATGAACCTTATCGGCGTTCCAGTTCCTCCTGGATTTACCATCACTACTGAAGTATGTGCCATTTACAATAAACTGGGTCGTGAAAAAGTGATAGAACTCCTTAAGGATGAAGTTGAAGCAGCCATCGCTCAGGTGGAAAGTCAAACCGGCGGAAAATTCGGTGATGCTTCAAATCCGCTATTGGTTTCGGTACGTTCAGGTGCACGCGCTTCAATGCCTGGTATGATGGATACCATCCTGAACCTCGGATTGAACGAGACCGTTGTGGAAGGAATGGCAAAAAAAACCGGAAACCCACGTTTTGTTTGGGATAGCTACCGCCGTTTTATCCAAATGTACGGAGATGTTGTTCTCGACTTAAAACCAACATCAAAAACCGACATCGACCCGTTTGAAGAAATTCTGGAAGAAGTAAAACATGCAGAAGGTGTTATCAACGACAACGAACTTTCCGTTGATGCACTGAAAGAATTGGTAACAAAATTCAAGGCAGCGGTTAAAATTAAAACAGGTCACGATTTTCCTGAAGATTCATACGAACAGCTTTGGGGCGCAGTTAGCGCCGTATTCAACAGCTGGATGAACGACCGCGCCATTTATTACCGCCAGCTAAATCAGATTCCTGAAGAATGGGGAACAGCCGTTAATGTGCAGGCAATGGTATTCGGTAATATGGGACTTTCATCAGGAACAGGCGTTTGCTTTAGCCGTGATGCCGGAACCGGAGAAAATATTTTCAACGGTGAATACCTGATCAATGCACAGGGCGAAGATGTTGTAGCCGGTATTCGTACCCCGCAGCAAATTACCCTGGAAGGTTCAAAACGCTGGGCTGTATTGGCCGGTGTTACTGAAGAAGATCGTGCCGCCAATTATCCTTCGCTCGAAGAAGCAATGCCGCAGATGTACCATGAATTGTTCACCATTCAGAAAAAACTTGATACTTACTTCAGGGACATGCAGGATATGGAGTTCACCATTCAGGAAGGTAAAATGTGGATGCTGCAAACCCGCAACGGAAAACGTACCGGCGCTGCAATGGTGCAAATTGCCATCGACATGCTGAAAGAAGGTTTACTCGACGAAAAAACTGCCTTGCTCCGCGTTGAACCCATAAAATTAGACGAACTTTTACACCCTGTTTTCGATAAAAAAGCGATTAAAGCGGCCAAAGTTTTGGCAAAAGGTTTACCTGCCTCTCCGGGTGCAGCAACCGGCCAGATTGTTTTCTTTGCCGACGAGGCCGAAGAATGGGTGGCACAAGGCAAAAACGTAGTTCTGGTGCGTATTGAAACTTCTCCTGAAGACCTTCGCGGAATGAACGTTGCCAAAGGTATTTTAACCGCCCGTGGCGGTATGACTTCGCACGCTGCTGTCGTGGCTCGTGGAATGGGTAAATGCTGCGTTTCGGGTGCAGGTGCTCTTCAGATTGATTACAAGTTACGCACGATGACTGTGGGCGGAAAAATATTTCAGGAGGGTGATTTCATCTCGCTGAACGGGACATCCGGCGAAGTTTATGAAGGCAAAATTGCTACCATCGATCCTGAATTGAGCGGATACTTTGGCGAATTGATGGAAATTGCCGATAAATACAAACGGATGTCGATTCGTACCAATGCAGATACACCAAAAGATGCACAGATTGCCCGCAATTTCGGAGCTCAGGGAATCGGTCTGACCCGTACAGAACACATGTTCTTCGAAGGCGACCGCATCAAAGCAATGCGCGAAATGATTTTGGCCGACGATGTTGCCGGACGCGAAAAAGCGCTCGAAAAACTGTTGCCTATGCAGCGTAGCGACTTCGAAGGTATTTTTGAAGCGATGGCCGGTTACGGTGTGACCATTCGTTTGCTCGATCCGCCATTGCACGAATTTGTTCCTCACGAAGAAGCCAACCAGCTTGTTATGGCCAAAGAAATGGGTATTTCGGTTGAACAGGTAAAACAAAAAGTGGAATCGCTGCACGAGTTTAACCCAATGTTGGGTCACCGTGGCTGCCGTTTGGGCATTACTTATCCTGAAATTACAGCCATGCAGGCCCGCGCGATCATCGAAGCTGCCATGAACCTGAAAGCAAAAGGTATTGACGCACGTCCTGAAATCATGGTTCCGTTGGTTGGTACAGTTGCCGAGTTAAAAAACCAGACTGAGATCATCCGCAGTGTTGCCGAAAAGGTATTTGCTGAAGTGGGCGACCGTATCGACTACCAGGTAGGTACCATGATCGAAATTCCACGTGCTGCCTTAACAGCCGACCACATTGCCGCCGAAGCCGATTTCTTCTCATTCGGAACCAACGATTTAACCCAAATGACTTTGGGTTACTCGCGCGACGATGCCGGCAAATTCCTGCCAGATTACCTTAACCGTGGTATCCTGAAACAAGATCCGTTCCAGGTGCTGGATCAAAACGGTGTTGGGCTTTTGATGGAAATTGGTGTAAACCGTGGAAGAATGACCAAACCGGACATGAAAATTGGTATTTGCGGCGAACATGGCGGCGAACCAAGTTCTGTTGAATTCTGCGACAAATTGGGAATGAACTACGTTAGCTGTTCGCCTTACCGCGTGCCGATTGCACGTTTGGCTGCAGCTCAGGCGAATATCAGACACAGTAAGTAATTATTTACGATTTTAATATTTACAATTTACAATTGTTATTCAATGTAATGCATTCGTGTTAAAATCCATTTATTCATAAAAAGGGAATCATCCGAAAGGGTGGTTCCCTTTTGTTTTAGGTCATTTATCCTCTGGTATGAGTGAAAATGAAATAATTGAGGACTATCCAGCACTTGAACCCAATGATATAAAAGCTTGTTTGTCATTTGCGTCTCAACTTGCCAAAGTTAGAACTGTACTTTGTCTGGAATAAGCTCTTTTTATTATTGGTACGGGAATACTCATTTTTTTTAAACCTTATTTGTCAAAGCAACCTTAGTAGAAATGGTTCGCAAATGTGAATTTAAACCTTATTACCTTATTAAAGAAAAGGGAATGATCCTAAAGGGTGGTTCCCTTTTGCTTTGGGTTATTGCGACTTTCATTGCGACTCACGGGGTGACTCCAAGTCACCCCGTGAGTAAAGACCCTAACGAAGAACTATTTTCTATAAAATACCAATAAAATCAAGCCTTTCAGAAGATTTCTTAACTAAACGACATTGCATTATAACCTGAAATTGTATCCGCTTTGAAGAGTTACGTTTATGATTAACTTTATTTGACTTTAAGAGTGATAGTATTGTCCTTCGGGTTCAAGTCGGTCCATAAACTGTACAAAGCTCCTCTCAATACTGCCAGATCAGGCGAGTAACTGGCAAATGTTTCGATATTTCCCATCTCTTCCGCACTCAAGCTTTCATCACCGGTATGGACTGGGCCATGAGACGAGAGAACCGGTTTCGATATCCAGCAAGGTTTTCCCATTTGCCGTAAATTCAGTAATATCGTTTGCATGATAGTGGCCGGTAAACATAACTTTAATTCCTGCATTCATTAATGCTGTGGCGCTATTTTGCCAATCATCAACCACATAACCCGGATCCAGTAGGTTTTGCCCCTGATAGTGCTCCATTATTCCATGGTGCATCATTGCTAAAACCATCACATTTTTATTACGGGCTTCTCCCATTTTTTCCTTTATCCAGTTCATTGTTAAAGGTTTGATTGCTCCTCCGATGATAGGTTCAGTTGTATTATCCAAATATTTACAGGCATCAATTCCCAAGATCCATAATTTGTCGCTTATTTTATTGATGTAACTCAGCGAATTTGCATCTCTGATGGAGCCATTAAACCCAAAATTGCCATAGATTGAAGCAAATTCTTCAGGTAATATGGAGTTGACGGGGGCAAGCCCTGAAAATGAAAATGCATATGGATTCCTAATATCATGGTTTCCGGGAATTACAAATACTTTTATGCCTTTATTAGTCAATTGCTTTAGAATGGTAGCCAAAGTCTCATGGCTGACTTGTTCCCCATCTTTGGTCAAATCGCCTGGAACTAAAACAATGTCTGGTTTTTCAGCAATTAAATCAGAAATAACCTTTCGTAAGATCTGATCACTAAACTCTAAATTTTATTGAGGTCGGGTTTTTATTGGGAGATATTTCCAAAACTGAAAATACACCTTGAAAAGTAAAATAAGATCGAAGTGGAGGGATGAGGTAAAAATGAAGTAAGAGTCGAGGATAATGCAATTTAAAAAGAAGGCTGCCACTTTTTCGATCGGAGGCAGCCTTCCTGCTTTTTATAAGCTTTTCAGGAATAAATTGATATTGTTTTCAATTCTGTCCTGAATATTTTCCAAATCAGATTTGACAAATGAATCGCCGGTAATGCTCTCGAAAAGCTCAATATACCTTTCTGATACTGATTGTACAAATGATTCGCTCATTTCAGGAACAACCTGACCTTCCTTGCCCTGAAATCCGTTCTCGATCAGCCATTGACGCACGAATTCTTTTGAAAGTTGCTTTTGATTTTCACCTTTGGCCAGGCGATCTTCGTAACCTTCTGCATAAAAGTATCGAGATGAATCAGGAGTATGAATTTCGTCGATCAAATAAATCTTTCCATCTTTTTTCCCAAACTCATATTTGGTATCTACCAGGATTAAACCTTTTTCGGCAGCAATTACGGTACCTCGCCGAAATACTTCCCGTGTATATTTTTCAAGCATTTCGTAATCTTCTTTACTCACAATGGCCTGATCAATAATTTCTTCTCTCGTAATATCTTCATCATGGCCTTCGTATGCCTTGGTAGTAGGAGTTAAAATTGGCTCCGGAAATTTCTGGTTTTCAACCATTCCGTCGGGCATCGGTACTCCACATAAAACTCTTTTTCCACTACGATACTCGCGCCATGCATGTCCGGTTAAATAACCACGGATTACCATTTCCACTTTGAATGGTTCGCAATGATGGCCAACGGTTACATTTGGATCGGGAGTTGCGACTTTCCAGTTAGGAACAATGTCACTTGTCGCATCCAAAAATTTTGAGGCTATCTGATTCAATACCTGTCCCTTATAAGGGATTCCTTCCGGTAGAACAACATCGAAGGCTGAAATACGGTCGGTAACTACCATCACAAGATATTCGTCGTTGATGTTGTAAACATCCCTCACTTTTCCGTGATAAACGTTTTTCTGTCCGGCAAAATTAAAATCGGTACGTGTTAATGCTTTGCTCATTTTATTTATTATTAAAGTTGTTTTATCTCATCCGCTAGTGAGTGAAAATTATTTAATTTCAGATAGTTAATCCATTTTGTTAAGGTAACAATCTGAGAGGCATTACGATTTTTTAATTCTTTAAATAGGTTTATTAGCTGAGGGTCTTTTTTGCTTGTTTGTTTCTTCGTTTTTTGTTTTAATTTTTCTAAATCATTTTCTAATCCATATTCAGTTAAATCAATATCAACTTCAGAGCAAGATTCTAAAATAAACCGTTCAATTGCCGGAGAAATCTGAATAATGTAATGATGCTTGTCCGGATGTTTATACAGGAATAAATTTTTTTTATTTGCGACTGGATTAAATTCGTCTAAATACTTAATCGTCTGCTTATCTTTATCAATGATCCCCAAAGCAAAATCATCTTTTAAATCATTTTGCATCTTGTTTGCTACTTTATTGCATCCCATTTGATGGTTGTAGCCTCGCTGATTATCTGGAGGAACAATTGTTTCAATAAATGCAGTATCCGCATAACATTCCGGAATCACCAGATAATCAAGTTTCATTTGATGAAAGTTTCGTAATTCGTAAACAAATCGATTCCGTAACGTTGAATATCTTCCATGTCTTCATTTGAAAGCTTATTGGCGACCGTTTCCCCGTCTTTATAGTCAACCATGAATATTGACAATTCATCTATTGCATTCTCCAGGAAGTAATCTAAAATATAAGGACTATGGGTTGAAATTATAAATTGATTTGATTTAGCTTCAATGATTTCCTTTGTTATATGTATGATATATGGCGGAAAAGCATGGGCTTCAGGTTCTTCAAAAATTAACACTGAGTTTTGATTGGAAGCAATGGCTGTTTTATAAAAAATGACCCGCTGAAGGGTATCCGCGATAGAAGAATAAGGAATTAGAAAGATTTCTTTTTCCTTATTCTCTTTCATCACTTTCAATTCCTGGCTGGCGCGATCAAAAACCAGACTCAAATTGTATTCATTAAACAATTGAATAAGGTCTTTTTTTAGTGTTGGCAAATTCTCAACGATTTCCATCAGATTAGTGCCAGCAGGAGGTAATAAGTTGGACAGATTATTACGTTTTTGCTTTTGATTCGTCTTGAAATTGTAATACTTGAAAGGGTTTTTATCGATGTCGTTTCCAAGAATAGTAACAGTTAGGTCTTTTTCTATTGAAATGATAGCATTTACTTCCTGAATTTTCAGGTTTGTATCCAGCGGGGAAATATTATCTACTAAGTTGTATGAAAACCCAAATTCTCCGAGGTTATTCTTTATTATAATTTGATTTTCAGTGTTTCCATCAAAAAAGAGTTCATTTAAATAATCGGCGCGAATAAAATTAGTCAGTTTTTTACTTGAATTATATTTTAAGTACGGCAAACTAAATACCCCCACAGCCTCCAGTATATTCGATTTTCCAACGTTGGGTTTTCCGATGAAAAGATTAATCCTGCTTAGGCCATCTAGTTTTAAATTCCTGATTGATTTGAAATTTGAAATAGATATGTGATCAATTAAATTCTTCATAGTTCAAATGTAATCAACTTTTTTGTTCCTTGTCTTTCTCTTGATTTTCAGGCTTGGCTCTTTTTGCAATTTCGTGTGCATGGTGTTTTTCGTAAGCGATTACGATATCGCGCACCAAACGGTGGCGCACTATGTCTTTTACTTCGAATTGAACAAATGAAATATTGGGAATGTTTTTCAGTATTTTTTTTGCAAGTATCAATCCTGAAGGGCTGTGAAACGGAAGGTCGATTTGTGTTTCGTCGCCGGTAACTACAAATTTGGTATTGAGCCCCATTCGGGTGAGGAACATTTTTAACTGAAGGACGGTGGTGTTTTGTGCTTCGTCGAGAATTACAAATGCGTTGCTGAGTGTCCGTCCGCGCATAAATGCCAGTGGCGCAATCTGGATGATTCCATCCTTCATAAATTCTTCCAGTTTTTTGGCCGGAATCATGTCCAAAAGCGCATCATACAATGGCTGTAAATACGGATCAATTTTTTCTTTCAGGTCGCCGGGCAGAAACCCAAGGCGTTCTCCTGCTTCCACTGCAGGCCGGCTAAGGATAATTCGCTTTATCTCTCTGTTTTTCAACGCTCTTACAGCCAAAGCAATTGCCGTGTATGTTTTTCCTGTTCCGGCCGGACCAATAGCGAAAATGAGATCAGAAGTTTTACATGCATCAACTAAAACCTTTTGGTTTGGTGTCCTTGCCCTGATTGCCTTTCCATTGATGCCGAAAAGAAGCGCGTCTTTTTCTTCTTCGAAAGAATCATTGCTTCCATCTTCATTCATAAATACCTGATTGATAATGTTATCAGGCAAAACATTGAATTGATTGTAATGATCAAGAATTAACCGGAATTTTTTCTCGAATCGGAGAATCTCTTCATCATCACCTTTGAGGATCACATCGTTGCCCCGATAAACAATTATCAATTTGGGAAAGAAGGATTTTATAAGGTTCATTTTTGCGTTGTTCACACCGAAAAATTCCAGCGGATCAATTCCTTCAAGATGAATTAGTTTTTCAAACATAGATGATTTCAGCATTTAATGCATGGCAAAAATAACCACTTTTACCAGATTAATTCATCCGTTTCGAACTTTTGTGTACATTTGTCGGCGAATAGGTTTTCGATTTTCGGAATGTAAAAGGGAAACAGGTGAATCCGGTAAAAAGGGTGATTCCTGTGCAGTTCCCGCTGCTGTAAGTCCTGTATAACTTTTTAACAAAGTACCACTGTCCATTTCAATTTGGGCGGGAAGGAGTTAAAAAGGGGATGAGTCAGAAGACCTGCCTGTTCGAACCTGGATTTTGACGCTTTCGGAGAAAAAGCAAAAAACCGTATCCTTTTCATTTTCAATCCTGAAAAGCTGCAAAATCCAATCATCAATTAAGATTTTGCTGTAAATGAACAACATTCTTCAATTCCGTAAATTATTTATAATCAGCATTCTGGTGTTGGTAATTGTGAAGGCTCAGGGGCAGTTTGCAATTGGAATAGCTGAATATTTACCGGCTCCCGGTCAATACACCAATGCTGATTTTGTTGGAACTCCATCTGCTGCAACTTCGCTTGTTGGAACAAATCGGGGTTTGGTGAGCCTCGGAGCATTTGGCGGATCAATTACACTCCGGTTTGTTTCTGGAATTAAAAATGACCCGGAAAATCCATACGGAGTTGACTTTACAATCTTCGGAAATCCAACGCAAACATGGTCGGAACCCGGAATTGTTCAGGTTATGAAAGACGAAAACAAAAACGGGCTTCCAGATGACACCTGGTACGAAATTGCAGGAAGCGATCATTATTGGAGCACCACCATTTCAAACTATGAAATCACTTACCAAAACAGCGGTTTAAATACAGCAGCCGATATACACTGGACTGATAATCAGGAAAAATCAGGAGTAATTCCTGAAAATAGTTTTCACAGGCAAAGCTATTATCCCAATGCTGTTTTTTTCCCTCAGGTGTCGTCTGACAGATATACACTGAGCGGTACACGGCTCAAAGGTCAAATTGATTTGTCGAATCCGGGAGTGGTGAATTCTTTCCGCAGGGCATTCGGCTATGCCGACAATACTCCGGTTATTTCGGCCAGCGAAAAATTACCGGACAATCCTTATACCATTGCAATTGAGGGAAGTGGTGGCGATGCCATTGACATTGATTGGGCGGTTGACAAAGATGGGAAACATGTAAAACTCGATGAAATACATTTTGTTAGGATTTATACCGGAATGAATGCGCTGGCCGGGTGGTTGGGTGAAATTTCGACTGAAGTTACCGGTATCCGCGATGTTGAACCAGCCTCTGTAAATGGTTCGAGATCGATGGTTGTTATTCAGGACCTTCCGCCAAAAATCAGAGTGGGCGAAAC
The DNA here is from genome assembly GCA_030698405.1 of Bacteroidota bacterium. GTDB lineage: Bacteria > Bacteroidota > Bacteroidia > Bacteroidales > Prolixibacteraceae > Aquipluma. The sequence goes on along the minus strand of JAUYMU010000040.1, from coordinate 11,920 downwards.
TCTCGATATCAATGCGATCGTATTCGAATCAGGAATTAAGTCTGAAAATGCGCTCATTAATTGGTCGGTAAATAATACAGAGTTGGCGGTAGTTTTAAATGGTAAGCTTAATGCTTTGAAAAACGGTAAAGTAAAGCTTCGTGCTTCATCTTCTTCAAATTCTGTTATATATGCGGAAAAAGAATTGGAAATATTCTCGGCTGGGAAGGCCTTAATTACACTCTCAACCAGTAGTTTAAAGGCGAATGACAAACTTGAACTGACGGGCAAATTAACTGATCAAAACGGGAATATTCTGACCGGAATTACCCCGAAATGGAGGATTGACGATGAATCAGTTGCAGAACTTATTCAGGTTGACGGAACTTATTTTCTCAAAGGTAAACAAACCGGAAAATGCTGGTTGTATCTTGAATCTGTTGAAATTGAGTCACTTCGTGATTCCGTTCAAATACAGATTCTTCCTGAATCAGTATTGAAGAAGGTTTTTATTTCAGTTAAAACTACTGAAAAGACTTTGGTCCCGCGGCATTCAATCTGGGTCGAAACCATTGATTTGACATCGAAAGTTGATAAAGCGCAAAAATCCTATCAATTAACGGATACTTCATTTGTTTCAGTTGCACATGCATTGGCAGCCATCTATAAGAATACCGAATTGGAAAATGTATGGGCCTTTCGGGATGATGCTGAAGGTGGATCAGCGCTTTATTTATGGCGTATTCCTGAAATGGAGGAAGGATCAACACTTTATCATTCAGGATATGGTGGATCGCGTACTTCTGCTTCTTACCGCAAGACATGGGTGGTAATGCTCAATCAACAGCCATTTGTTACCGGACTGGACAAAATAAAAGTGAACAACAACGATGAAATATTGGTGTATCAAATTGCCGACAACAAAATCCCATGGTCAGTAACGCATTTAACAACAGGCTCCGATTCATTAAAACTGAATCAGACTGTTGATCTTCAGTTGATGAACTATTTCTGTTCCATGAATCAGAACCGAACGGTTTCGATCAATTCGTCCGAAGTTTTGGCTTATCAGACTGTTCAAATAGAATTGCAAAATTCAACCAAAAGCGGTACAACTTACAAAACCGATGAATTCGGGAAACTAGCTGTAAGTCTTGATAAAGCCGGTGAGTATCTGTTTGTTTCGGGCATGGACGCCTCGAAGTTATTTGTAGAATCAACCACCGCAAATGAAACCCATTTTTCAAATGGACTTTCCTGTAAAGTTTATCCAAATCCTTTTTCAAACTGGCTCCGGATAGAATGTTCTTCTGCTGTTCAATCGGTTGAAATTGTTGATTTGCAGGGAAAAATAGTTTATTCTGAACCTTACTCTCAATCGAAAATTGAGTTATCTCATATTCCGGCAGGTTTTTATATTCTGAAAGTTAAGTCAGGAAGCCAGGTTTTTCAGCAGAAATTAATCAAACAGTAAGTTCGTGAATCAGGATAAAAGATCGACCTGGAAGTCTTTGGACAAATCTGTTTTTGTCATTCTGTTTCTATTGCTCACAACTTTAAACCTTGAAGCTCAAAAGCTTACTGATACTATTTCAATTGAAGAAGTGCCGGTTTTTGGCAGGAAAATGATAGAAGAAGCCGGAACCATGACCACCCATATCGATACTTTGGTTTTACAAATGCTAAAAACACAAACTATTTCAGAACTGCTGTCATCTTATTCACCGGTTTTTATAAAATCCTACGGAAGAGGTTCAACTGCAACTGCTTCGTTTCGTGGAACAGCTCCTTCTCACACCCAGGTTTACTGGAACGGAATGAAACTCAACTCTCCCATGCGCGGTGATGTCGATTTTTCACTGTTTCCGGTTCATTTTATTGACGATTTGAGCCTGCAACATGGAGGAAGCTCGTTAAAATCAGGTCCAGGTGCTTTGGGCGGCAGTGTTTTGATCAACAACAAACCCGACTGGACAGATCGTTTCAGTGTTCGGTATGTTCAAACAATCGAAAGCTTTTCAACCCACAAAGAGTATCTCAATCTTGGATTTGGAAATGGTAAAATTCAGTTTAAAACACGGGTTTTCTCCGATCGTAGCAAAAATGATTTCCCTTATTTCAATTACGGAGTTTTGCCAATGCACGAGGATGTTCAGAAGAATGCGGAATACAGCAAATACGGTTTGCTTCAGGAAGTATATTCCCGGTTTAAAAATCAATCGGTTTCAGCCAAATTGTGGGCTTATCAGAGCGATCGCAACCTTCCGCAGCTGATGTCGTTTGAAGGAGATGTCAGAAAAGAAACACAAAAAGATCAGAATTTACGGACAGTTTTAAATTGGAAATACATTAAAGAAAAAAGCAAGGTAGAATGGATGGCAGGATTGAATATGAGCCGGTTAAATTATTTCAGATCGAGTACTGAGGCGAACTTTGTGAATTTTGATAGCCAGAGTAAAGAGCAGAGTTTTACCAACCAGTTTAACTACGACTGGACACCAAAGGAGACCATAAATTTTAACTGGTCTTTGAATACCACCTACAATACTGTTTCTGTGTTTGATCACGCTCAGAAAACCGGCTATGATCAGGATCAGCTTGCATTTTCATTGCTGAATTCGGCTCATATCATGCTACTTCCGCAGTGGGCAATTTCTTTTCTATTCAGGAGCGAAATGTATGATGGCCGGTTAATCGGTTTTATTCCCTCGTTTGGAACTGAATATTGGCTGGATAAAAAACAATTAAGCTCTTTTAAGCTCAACCTTTCACGCAATTACCACCAACCCGGGCTGAATGATTTGTACTGGCTGCCCGGAGGCAATCCGAACTTAAATCCTGAAGATGGTTTCTCGGCCGATCTTGCTTTTGCGCACAAAGGGCAGGAGGGAAGCGCAACCTTCTCAGGGCAGGTTACCGGATATGCCTCGTTAATTGATAACTGGATTGTATGGCAACCTTCGGCCAGTGGCGCTTATTTCTGGGAAGCCAACAACCTCCGGAAAGTTTTTGCCCGTGGCGCTGAAATTCAGGTTTCAGGACAAATAAAAACTGCGAACGCCATGCTGTTCAGCGTACGTGGTAATTATTCGCATTCGGCCACTTCGAATATTGACGCGGTTCCTTCAGTTGACGAATCACGCGGTAAGCAGCTGATTTACATTCCAAAACACAAAGCAAACATGTTCGCTGAAGCTGATTTTAAGGATTATTACCTGAAAATAAATGCACCTTTTACCGGAAAACGATATACTTCGAGCAACAACATGGAATCGGACTATGAAAAGGTGCTGAATCCCTATTGGTTGCTCAATTTGACCGCCGGAAAGAAGTTTGACTGGAAGCGTTTGCAGGCCGATTTATCCCTCAATGTGGAAAATCTGACCAACGAAGATTACATGGCTGTTTTATGGCGCCCAATGCCTGGAAGATATTATTCTATAACCGTCCAAATTCAAATCAGAAAATGAAGAAGCTTTTTTACATACTGATTGGTGTATTTGGACTATTCGCCTGTTCTGAAAGCCCTGTTGATACAGTGTTTTTTGATTTTACAGGCAACCGGGGTGTTTACATCGTAAATCAGGGAAATTTCATGTACGGCAACTCTTCGCTGTCGTTTTATGACCCGGTTACAAAAAGGGTTGTAAATCATGTATTTCAGGCTAGAAACGGAGCTCCTTTGGGCGATGTGGCGCAATCGATGAGCATTTGGAACAATCTGGGTTTTGTTGTGGTGAATAATTCAGGTAAAATATATGTGATTGATAGCAGAACCGCCGAATACAAGGGAAGTATCACCGGACTAAGCTCTCCCAGATACATTCACTTTGTCAGTTCACAAAAAGCATATATAACCGATTTGTATGCACGAAAGATCACCATTTTCGATCCTTCAACTTTCCGGATAACCGGTGAGATTCCTGTCAGCAATTCAAAATCAGAATTTAACCAGCATCCTGCCGAAAAGATGATTCAATATAAAAACCTGGTGTTTACCAATTGTTGGTCGTACGATAATAAAATACTTGTAATCGACACAAATACAGATCAATTGGTAGATTCAATTGAAGTATTTAAACAGCCAAATAGTTTGGTAATTGACAAGGATAACAAAATATGGGTATTGACTGATGGCGGATTTGAGGGCAGTCCGTATGGCCATGAAAGACCCGGTTTGTTGAAGATTGATGCCGAAACGCGTGAAATTGAGCGGACTTTCAGGTTTGCCTTGGGCGAACATCCGCTTAGTCTTTGTTTGAATGCCGGAAAAGATTCATTGTTGTTTCTGAACCGGCATGTATGGAAAATGGCTGCTTCGGATAAAAAACTTCCGGAGCAACCATTTATAACTTCAGCAAACACCAATTTATATGGTGGTTTTTATAGTTTGGCCATCGACCCGTCGAATTCTGAAATCTATGTGGGCGATGCGATTGATCATGCTCAGAATGGTCTGGTCAGGCGATTTTCCACTTCAGGAAAACTGATTGATGAATTTAAAGTTGGAATTTCTCCCGGTGGATTTGCCTTTAAGGTCGATTAAAAAATAGGCACTTCACGTTTAAATGTTTCATCCAGCGAAATGAAAGTTTCGGTGCTGGCAATACCACCAATTTTCTGAATTTTATCACTCAGAATATCTTTCAGGTGTTCATTGTCTTTGGCATATACTTTCGCAAAAATGGCGTACTGCCCGGTAGTGTAGTGGCATTCAACGATTTCAGGAATAGTTTTTAGCTGTTCGGTTACCGTTGAATACAAACTGCCTTTTTCGAGGAAAATGCCAATATAGGTACAGGTTTTATAGTCAATTTTTTTTGGGTCGATGTGATAGCCTGAGCCAACAATTACATCCAGTTCAATCATGCGGTTTACGCGCTGGTGAACCGCAGCTCTCGAAACGCCAACATCTGCTGCAACATCTTTAAACGGAATGCGCGCATTTTTTGAAATGATTTCCAGAATTCTCAGGTCTATATCGTCCAGTTGATGTCTTAACGTCATGGCAGATTTTTTAATGAATTAATTTATTTGATGGGTACCTGACGTTTAAATTCCATTTCAAGCGAAATGAAGGTCTCAGTTCTGGCTATTCCTTCAATTTCCTGTAAATCTTCGTCAATTAATTTTTTCAGGTGCTTGTTAGTCTTGGTCTGTACTTTTATGAAAATCGCATAAGAGCCTGTGGTATAGTGGCATTCAACAATCTCAGGTATTTTCACCAGTTCCTGAACAACAGTCTTGTGGTATTTTGCCTTTTCCAGGTAGATGCCCATGTAAGCGCAGGTGAAATAGCCAAGTTTTTGAGGGTTTACCAAAAATTCGCTTCCCGAAACGACTCCAAGGTTTAGCAAACGTTGAACGCGTTGATGAATTGCAGCTCCGGAAACTCCACATTCGCGGGCTACTTCAAGAAATGGAATTCTGGCGTTTTTAGTGATCAGTTTAAGGATCTTTTCGTCCAGATCATCAATGTTAGGCAGTGGCTCAATATGCAAGTCATTCATAATGTATGGTTATAACAGTCGTTTGTAAATTTGAAAGTCAAAGGTATAAAAAATGATTAAATTTTAAATATTCTTATAAAAAATCATCCTGTTTGTTAACATCTGAAAGCAAAACCGTTAAAATCGACATTGTATTAAATTTGGAAATTGAGGATTTCTGATGGTTTATGACTATAAATTATTTATTTTTTGCCGGATATTTCTGCTGATAAACTTCCCGGTAAATTTGCATTTTAATTGCTTCAAATTCCGGCGGCAAAATCTTTTCAGGAAAACTCATTAACAGCATTTTAACTTTGTTTTTATCAGGAGAATAAGGTGGCTGATAATAAATTCCTTCACAAACTGCAAACCCTGCGCGCTCGTAGAAAGCAATTCTACGCCGGGCATCGTCGGTAATTGGCTCTTCCACTTCAACAATTATGGACTTTAAGTTTTCTGCAATCACCTGTTTTAAAGCCTGACTGCCAATTCCTTTTCCGCGTTTCGATTCCAGAATTGCGAAATGCTCAATAAATACAAAGTTTGGTATATTCCAGACAGTGATTAATCCAACCAATTCCTGATCTTCAAGCACCTTGTTTAGGATGAACCCGGAATGGTGGAGCAATTCCTTTATTTCCGACCAATCCCTTCTTTCATCAGGAGGAAACGAATCGAAGTAAATCTGTTTTAGATCTTCTGTTAAATCAAGTGGATTGGAAGCGGGGATCAACTTTATCATCGGCGAAACTTAATCATCCAGCTTTTGACGGTTTTGTTTGATGTCGGCTTTTATTCGTTTCCCAGTCAATCTTTTTTCTACTGAACTTCGGGTTGGCCGGGTACTTTTGCGGCGTTTAACCGGACGCAAAGCCTTTTCAATCAGCTCATATAATTTTCTGATGGCATCCTCCTTGTTGACCAGCTGCGAACGGTCGCGTTGCGAAATTACAATCAGGAATCCATCCAAACTGATTTTGGTCGAAAGCTTTGTTAAAAGTATTTCCTTTTGATCGTCGGTTAAAATGGATGAATTTTGAATGTTGAAACGAAGTTCGATTTTCGAATTTACTTTGTTAACATTCTGTCCACCAGGGCCACTGCTGCGCGACGCCTGAAAAATAAATTCGGCTGATAGATCCGGAATATTTAAAATTGCTTCTGACATCTGCTTTTATTTATGACATGTTCTCAAAATAATAGGCCACTTTTTCAATGGCTTTTCGGATACTCACATTGATTGGATTGTAATCGTTGGCCATGTGGCTGTCGAGGAAGTATATCTGATAATAAAAATCGGTAACCATCGGAATTTCCATGCCTGAATTGATGCGTTCCATGGCATTTTTAAATTCCAGCGGATATTCGTTCTTCATGTGAGAACAGGTGTAAATCGCCAGTTTCGAGTTTTTATCCTTTATTCCTGAAAAACCAAAAAGCCTGCAAACCATGCCGCGGTGGTCGTAATTCGAACAACCAGCAGTTTGCCCCGGAACCTGACTAATGGCCAGATTAATGCAATGTTCAGGATTGGTAGCTATCAAATCCAAAGCTGCTTCGTGAAGGTTATTTTGATACAAATAATAGGCAAGCGGAAGAAATTCGAGCACATTGGCTTCCAGATCCTTTTTCAGGCAGCACAAGTTGCAATTCGTGAGACACTTAAGATTCGTTTGTTTGCCAAATCTTTCAGTTTCCTTGTCCAATTGTTTAAAAACCCGCTCAATTTTTTTGATTTTATCCAACATAGAATTTATCCGTGTAAAGGGTTCCAAATTTAGTCGAAATGTTGATTCATCCGGCGTGATTCAGAAAAGATAATTCCGGAGAAATGGAACCCCGGATCAGGGCTCCCACGGCGTAGAAGGGCGATTGGAGATGCTTACCCGGGTTTGTACTTTAAACCGGTCGTTTACTTTGTACTGAAGGAACATGCTGGCGCCTTTGATACTCATATCCTGAATCGAGGAGTTCAGTTTTGGTGGTTCAAAAGCCGACCGCGCGCCAAAACTGTTTCCGCCAATAGAGAGTCGGTTGTTCAACTGGTAGCTGCTTTGGTTAAAAACATGTCCGTAAGGGAAAACCGGATTGAAAGAAAACCTTTCAGTATATTGAGAAAAACCGGTTGTCTTTGATGGTTTCAAATACTTGATAAAATCGAGGTTTTTGTTGTAATCGGGTAGGAGAGGCTGGTTAAATATTGAGGCATCCAGTAAATCAAATTCGATGGGGAAAGCGTTTTCGTCAAAGTTCAAAGTCCGCTCCATAATTGGCTGCCTGACTTTGATTTGACCACGTTCAACTGAAATACTATCTGAAAAAATTTCCTCCTGTGCAGAAACAAAAAGCGCTGCACAAAAGGAAATCATTAATAAAATTAACCGTTTCATACGGTAAAGATAAGAATCTGAAGATTAAAACAACTTTATACCCAGGCTTACGACAAAATTTCCGTTTTTCGTATTGAAATCAGGCGAAGCATAGATGTCATCGCTGTAAGTTTCCTTTCTGACATCGAGTGTCAGAAACAAAAAATCGACACCTGCCCCATACTGCCATCCGAAGAAATTGTCTTTTAGTTTGTCTTCGGCAAATTGACCTTTGGCGCTTTTGTCGGTCACAAATGAGAAAACCGGACCTGCCATCACGCGCAGGTTAAATGCTTTCTGATCGATGATCTTAAATCCGAGCAATGCCGGAACGTCAACGGTTTTTAGATTGAATGAATTAATGGTTGAAGCGTTAAATTCGTCAATGTACTCGCCGCCCTTTGAATTAAAATAGGCTTCCGGCTGAATGTAAATACGTCCCATATTAATGCGCATAAAAGCGCCAAACAAGTAGTTGTTAATTGTTTCCGGGGTATAATTATCCTTGGATGTCGAAATTTTTGAAGTATTAATACCCGCTTTTAAACCTGCGTCAAAAACTCCCTGTGCGTTACCTGTAAACGCTAATAGTGCCAACAGGCCAATAATTGTAAGTGTTTTCATGATTGTGTATTTTTTATAAGAACGATTATATATTCATTTCTATTGCCGTATTGGATCACAAATAAAACTTTGTGCAATAACGACAGTTTAAGAGATGAATCTTAATCGTATAAAAGTAGTGCAGCCAATTGCGGCAATGTTGCAGAATTTGCACAAATTGTTACATCATTCACACCTCAGTGTTTTACAATGAGCCCCTCACAATTAAGTTGGTTGGAATTACTTCAGTCAGTTTTTCTTTACTGACGATAAAATTGGCACAATCTTTACCCATCCGTACAAAATCAGTTGAAATGACGGTGATGCCTGCGCCCACAATTTCTTTCATCGGCGAATCATTGTATGACACAATTCCAACCTCTGAACCTATTTTGTATCCGTTTTTCTTGCAGTCTTTTACTATTTTAACCAGATCGGAATCCTTGATCACCAGGTAAGCCTGACCGGGCTGAACTTCCCGGTTTTCAATCTGATCTAAAACTGCGTGATTTAAATGGTTCGTTTCACAAAACCGGTTAAAGGCATCGATGGTTTCAACCGGATGCGGTGTATTTTGTGGAAAAACGAGTATAAATTCCTGGTATTTCTTAATAAGTTCAAGTCCTGAATTTAAACAATCGTACACTGCCTGATTGAAATCCTGCGTCAGATAAGAGATTTCATTTTTCGGATCACTTCCCATATCAAGAATGAGCAGCTTTTTCGGATCAATTTTCCTGACAACCTCTTCCAGGTTTTTATTGTCGATATTCATGACGATATACACACTGTAACGACCGAGGCTATTCAATATGAGTTGATTAAAAACTTCAGGATTGTAATGGTGAAAAAGCAGGTCAACCGTATAATTATCGGGAAGGTTTGCCCTGAACGATTTGTACAGTTGTTCTTTAAAACCGCTGAAATCGTCGAGCAAAACAAATACTCTGTACGATTCGGAGGTCACAAAATAACCTTTGGTGGGAGTGGAGGAAATGATGCTTCGCTGCTTTAAAATCGAATAGGCTTTGAATATGGTGTCGCGCGAAATGCCTGCGTCTTTGTTTAGTTGGTTAACAGATGGAAGGAAATCGCCTTCTTTCAGGATACCAAGATTTATTGCTTCGCTTACGGCATGAATCAGTTGCTGCAACTTGGTTTGCGACGAACCTTCATCGAGTTTAAAATCAAATTTTTCCATTGGCTTTATTTTGAAAAAGCCTGAATTGAACAGTCAATCCAGGCTTTTAATCATTTTATGTTGCGAAGTTAGCAAATATTGCATTGTGTCCGTTCACTGAAGTGAACGGCAAAGGATATCGCTTCGATACTATTTATACAGCGGTCCGTAGGTTGCGCAGGCGCGGTAATCGGCGCTTTCTTTGTCGGTTCCGAAAGCCGACCATGCACTTGGCCTGAAAATCTGGTCGTCGCTTACATTGTGCATGTTTACCGGAATCCGAAGAATCGATGCCAGTGTAATCAGGTCGGCTCCGATGTGACCGTACGAAATTGCTCCGTGGTTGGCGCCCCAGTTGGCCATCACGCTGTAAACATCTTTAAAGGCGTCGTTGTTGGCCAAACGTGGTACAAACCATGTTGTTGGCCAGGTTGGATTGGTGCGTTTGTCCAACACCTGGTGCACATCATCCGGCAATTCAACGGTCCAGCCTTCGGCAATTTGCAAAACAGGGCCAATACCTTTTACAAGGTTAATGCGCGACATGGTAACCGGCATTTCTCCTGAAGTTTTGAACTGCGACGAATAACCACCTCCGCGGAAATAACCCAGATCGGCCGGGCACCAGCGGGTGTTTTCGAGGCAGGCCGAAGCTTCTTCTTCCGAAATTTCCCAGAAAGCTTTCATTGCAGGGTTTCCATCAGCATCTTTTTGCTGAGCGGTGGCATCCAAAGTTGTTGAGCCGGAGTTGATCAGATGGATAATTCCATTTGCTGCAGTTCCTGTTAATTCTTTGCCGGTTACACGTTTAACTGCATCGGGACTCCAGTAAGTACGAACGTCAGAGAAAATCTGGGAAGTGTTGGTCAGCAAATGTCCAAACAACATGGACGCGCCGTTCAGGCTGTCATTTTCGGTGGCAAATACAAAAGCCTGACGAATTCCGTTCCAGTCGAACGATGAATTCAGGATGGCTTCCGTAAAATCAGCATTCGGATAATAATCAGTCCATTGACGTTGCCCCTGGAAACCGCCCAAAATGGCATTTCGCCCTTTCGATTCTTCACCAAAACCCATTGCTTTTAGTTTTGGGTTTCCGATCATCAAATCGCGGGCAATCAGGGTCATTTTTACTACAATTTCCCATTCCCAGTCTTTCCGCCCGCGCGACGATTGTTTTTCTGCACGGTTGGGGTCATCGCCTTCCATGCAGTTGGCTTTGGTCCATGCCAGCGCTTTGGCATATTCTTCCTGATCGAAAATGCCCTGTTCAATCCGGCGTAAAAACTCAACCGATTCAACAAATTCGGTGCGGATTCCAAGGTATTCCTGAAAGAAATCAGGATCGACCATCGAACCGGCAATGCCCATCGAAGAATAGCCGATGGATAAATACGACTTGCCTTTCATTTGTGCCGAAGCCAATGCAGCCTTCACGAAACGCAGCAATTTTTCCTGAACATCGGCAGGAATACTGGTATCGCCCGAGTCCTGAACATCGCGGCCATAGATTCCGAATGCGGGAAGACCCTTCTGCGAATAGCCTGCCAGCGCAGCCGCAAGGTAAACAGCACCCGGACGTTCGGTTCCGTTGAATCCCCAAACAGCTTTTGGCAACATTGGAGTGGTGTCCATTACTTCGGTTCCGTAGCACCAGCAGGGGGTAACTGTCAGCGAAACGCCAACGCCTTCTTTTTCAAATTTATCGGCACACATGGCAGCATCGGCAACACCGCCAATGGTGGTATCGGCAATTACACATTCCACTTTTTCGCCACCTGGGAACCGAAGGTTTTCTTCGATAAACTTCGCGGCAGCTTTGGCCATGTTCATGGTCTGTACTTCGAGCGATTCACGCACGCCCATTTCTCTTCCGTCAATCACCGGCCGGATGCCAACTTTGGGCAAACGACCAATCAATCTGCTGTTTTGAGTCATTTTTTTATAATTTGAGTTAAAGATTTTTCATTGTCCTGTACTGTGCTGCTAAGTAAGTACATTTTATTCAGAAATTAAAATGTTGGGAAACAGATTTTAGCAATATTCGGTTGGTTGCCAAATTACCATAACTATATAAGTAAAATCCTACAAATTTCCAAATTTCACTACTTAACAAATATTGAAATAATATAAACTGAAAGTTTTTTATTGCAATGTTATTTTCACGAATGGTTATGTTTTTAATGCGAACTAGCCGATTTGACTGTCGAATGGTAAAAAAATATATGTTGATAAAAATATTTACATAATCAATGTTTAACAACAGCCGATTCAAAGGGTATCTTTTTCCTCTATTT
>JAUYMU010000037.1 GCA_030698405.1 Bacteroidota bacterium | reverse complement strand
AGATGGTGATCAACAAAGAGGCATTCAACCCATGTGCCATAGAAGATTATCAGCAAAAATATAAAGAAAAGAAAATCAATCAACTAAAGAAGAAAATAGCCCTTCTTGAAGCTGCTTGAAAAACAAGTTACATAAGAGTTAATTGGTTAATTGACAAACAAGTGGATTACTTTTTGACAACTGTGGCCGAACACTGAAAACTATTTCACTGCTTTTTTAATCTTCTTTTCACTCATTTCTCCATGAAATACAAGCAGCGAATATTTTAGCACCAGCGGCTTGTCAAAAGGAATGGCAACTGGTTGCCGCCCCGGATAAGCAGCATTTTGCATACTGGCTTTGCTACGAATAATCCAACTATCAGATGGATCCGGATTCTGTGGATTACTGAGAATGACTACCCCACCCTTTTTCCCACCTTTCAGGAATGAACCATCAATTTTCATTGTATTTCCAGCGGTAATGGCGGCATTGGTTGGTTTAACCAAACCGTTTTCTCCTGAAAAACTTACATCTTCCGGCAATTTTAACCGGATTGAAAAGCCACTGTAGCCCTTTTCGTCGTCCGAACCTCCGATACGTAAGTGATCAGTCAGGGCTTTCAGTTTTATTTCGAAATCAATGCGTCTGTAGCTGCCTGTTTTAGGGTACATTGTAATGGTTGTTTGCTCCTGAAGGTAGGGTTCTGAACCGTATTTCCACAATGGAGATATCCAGTCAACAGTGGCAGTTAGGTGACCAATTCCCTTTTGCAGGCGAAATTCGATATCGGTATTTTTTTGCCGAAAATTCTTCAATTCCCAGCCATCCGAAACAGATTTGTTGTCAATTAAAATCTGGTGCCATGCCCAGAAAACTCCGCGGTGATGAAGGTGATCAGCCGGAAAATCTTCGGTTAACCTTGAATTGTCAGCGCCGTAAAGTGGATGAATGTAATTGCATCGACTGTACTTTCCGTCCATGTCTTTCGGACTTTTCTGATAAAAAAGCAGGCTGTCTTTTCCTTCCAGAAAAAGAAAACCGTCTTCTTTTACCACCATGTTAATTTGAGATTTTCCGACAAACGACAGGCATGTCAGGAGAAAAAAAGGCACCACTTTTAGCATTTTGATAGATTTAGTTTTTCAGACACACGAAAATAGTCAGAAGGATTGATAAACCTACAAAAAAACGTAAAAGAAAAAAGGGCTCTATAACGTTTGGTGCGGCTAAGAATTTTTACTGGCAAAATAAATTTCAAATGAAGGAAATTCTTTGCTAAGAAAAACCTTATTTCTATTTAAACAACCTTAGTAGTATGCATAATTCCCCTTGTTTTTAACCTTATTTATTCATTTGTGGATCAATAAGGTAATAAGGTCAAATTCACATTCACGAACCATTACTACTAAGGTTCCCTTGACAAATAAGGTTTTAAAAAATGAAAATTCCTGTGTCAATGAAAAGAGGCTACTCCGCACAAAGCTAAAATACCCAAAGCATATAGTATAGAACAAAAAAAAAAACTGATTACTCAGATTTTCACAGACTATTTAAAATAAATTCTACAATCTGTGATAATCTGAGTAATCTGTGGTGAATAAACTATAATTGTCAGCCCATTTGACAAACTGTAAATTTTTCCTGACCACTGCGACTGATTACTGAATACTTTCCTGTTAAAGTTTTGGTGGTTCCCAGCCTTTGTGGTATTCGCGGTCCCAAAGTTTCATGCCAGCTTTATCCAAAATACGACCGGTTTCGGTATTAACCTTGAATGACTTGTTGATGCGCGACGAAATATTGGCATAATGTGTCAACATTTGAGTAACAGCGCCCTCTTCAATCGGCGAATTGAGCTTGGTTTCTGTACCACGAATCACATTGAAAAAGTTAACCACGTGTTCGTCAGTCATGTCGCCGCCGCCGCCAAGTGCAGTTCCGGCTTCGCTTCCCGACGATTTGCTGTCTTTCACTTTTTTGCCGCTTCTGTCGAAAAGCGTGTAACCTTCACGATTTACAAAAACAGAACCTTCGCTTCCATAAATAATTGTTCCGCGGTCCGATCCGTAAGTTTTGTGCCCGTTGCGACTTTTACCATCCCATTTAATGATTTTATTTCCGGGGAAACGGAAAGTTGCATCCATCGTGTCGTACATTTCCCAGCCATCGTTCAGAAAATGCCGTTTGGCAGCTTCAACATCCACATGATTCGGATATTTCACCTGCAACGCCCAGCGTGCAATGTCCAGCTCGTGAGTGGCATTGTTGCCGGTTTCAGCAGTTCCCCAGTTCCAACCGTACCAATGCCAGTTGTAATCCCAGATGTCGTGCATGTATTCGCGGCGCGGCGCTGGTCCCTGAAAAAGTTCCCAGTCCAGACCTTCAGGAACAGGAGCTTTTACCGGCACCGGACATTCACCGCGGGTATTGGCATAAAATGCAACAGCTTTGTAAACATCTCCAATCGCTCCTTTGTGAATTTCAGAAATAATTTCCTGCGTTTCTTTTGACGATCGTTGCTGATTACCCATCTGAACTACTTTACCGTATTTTTTGGTAAAAGCTACCAGCAATTCACCTTCGCGCGGATTGTGACTGCATGGTTTTTCAATATAAACATGTTTGCCGGCCTGCATAGCCAGCCAGGTACCCGGAGCATGCCAGTGGTCAGGAGTTGCGTTGAAGATTGCATCAACACTCTGGTCATTCCAAATTTCGCGAATATCGTTTACCAGTGCAGCTTTTCCTGAAACTTTACCGTTCAGGTCTTTACCCACTTTATCGCGCTGCTTTTTCATCACGTCGCAAATGTAAGCCACATCAACATTGTTCTTTTTATCCTGAAGCGCTGCATAATAAGCACCAACCCTGCGGCCGCAACCCATCAGCGCAACATTCAAACGATCGTTGGCTCCAACAATGCGCGTATAACTTTTTGCGCTAAAGCCAGTGGCCATTCCTCCAATAGTTATACCGGCAGCTCCAACCGCCACATTGCGAATAAATTCCCTTCTATTTGATCCCATGATTTATTGATTTTGGTGTATTAAAGGTTTCTGATTTTTAAGCTTCTGAATTTTACCTGATCCTGATGATACTGAAGCATAATCGGTGCTTCCTTGATCATTCCGAAATTTTCGAATTCAGCATATTTACTTCTGGCGACCAACGCTTTGTAAATGTTTGACCCGCGAACATATTCGACAACTTTAACACCGTTTAGCCAATGCTCAATACGATTGTCAGGATAAACAACAATGCGTCCAATGTTCCACTCGCCGGCGGGTTTGGTAAACCTATCCTGTTTGTCAGCCGGAATCAGATCGTAAAGTGAAGACATGGTGCGGTTTCCAACAACACCCATTTTGGCATCCGGATGTTTTTTATCGTCGAGCACCTGATATTCCAGACCAATAGATGGACCACCATTTCCGGTAAAATATTTCACACCACTGTTGGCGCCTTCAGCAAAATTAAATTCAAATTGAAATTCAAAAACTGAGAATTTTTCATCAGTAACGATGTCAGTGCCTTTAACTTTAGCAACAGCCATCATTGTTCCATCTTCCACTTTCCAGCCTTCCGAAGGAAATTTATCCTGACCGGCAGCTTTCCAGCCATTGGTAGTTTTACCGTCGAAAAGCATCTTCCAGCCCTGTTGCTTTTCGGCTGAACTCAAAGTATTTGGTAATAAATTCACCACAAATACATCGGGTGTTTCAGTCGCTTTTAATCCTGAAGTTTTGATTCTGACATTCTTCCAGCGAATTTGTTTGCCGGGTTCAACATCTTTTCCGATTGAATGTACCTGAAGTGCAATCAAACCGCTTGGGGTCATGTCGTCGAGCACGTAGGCTACCGGAACACCGTTTAACCATGTGCGGATGCTGCTGCCAACGCATTCGATCCGGTAATGGTTCCACTCACCCATTTTAAAGGCTGATTTGGCAGCAGTATTCAACTCATTGGTATAAAGCCATCCGCGACGAGCTTCATCGTAAATACCACCACTCCATGCACGCGCCGAAGGATCGACTTCGCACTGGTAGCCATGAACACGACCGTCCTTGATGTCGGGTTTACTGATACTACGGAACTGAATACCGGAATTCATGTTATCGGTAACCAGCAGATCGAGTTCGAGTATAAAATCACCGTAATCTTTATCGGTGGCAAGGAACGAATTGGGAGTATTGGAGACTGTTGTTCCAACAATTTCACCCTTTTCGACATGATATTTGGCTTGTCCGTTGAGCTGATGCCAGCCTGTCAGGTCTTTTCCGTTGAAAAGCGAAACCCAGCCATCCTTCTTTTTTGCCGAAGCGGTTGAAAAAATAATTAGGAAAGCAACTAGAATCTGAAGTTTTCTCATGTGATTATTTGGTTAATGGTTTTGATTATAAATTTCCGTGTGCGATAACGGAACAAATTTAAAAATTTAAATGAACTTTGATTCCATGTTTTTGAACACAAAGAGAAATTCCATAGTTGTTAGGGTAAGATTCTAAATGCGTATCTACTTCTTCTTTTTTATAATGAATATTAATCCCTATTTTTGTTTCAAAACAACAAAGCCATGATATACAATTTTACTGCAGAAATTATCCAGGACAATGAAATCAATCAATTCATCGGAATTGTTCCCGGCTTGCCGGGTGCGCATTCACAAGCTGCGACTTTAGACGAGCTTTACAGCAATCTTCAGGAGGTAATCCGGCTCTGTTTAATTGAAATGACCGATGAAGAAAAAGCGGAATTACCTAAATTCGTTGGTACACAAAATATTTCGGTTGCCGTATGAGCACAAAAATCCCCATTATCAAAGTCAAATTTTTTGAGAAATTATTGATCTCAATGGGGTTTGAAATAAAACGTCAAAGTGGTAGTCATGTTTTCTATCGTCATCCGGATGGACGTTACACCACTCTTCCACATCACGGCAACCAAGACATAGGCCGCTCATTATCAAGACAAATATTAAGGGAAATTGACATTACTCCGGAAGAATTTATTGAATAAAATATAGCAGTTCATTTCATTCTTCGTTTCCATCTAAAGCTTCGTTTTAATGAAGACCATCATCCTGATTGTTTACGCTTTAATTCTATTTCTGATCGGAATTTATTCGTACCTAAAAATCAAAACTCCCGTTGACTATTTTCTTGCAGGAAAAAAAACAGGTATCTGGCAGATTTCAGGAAGTTTGCTTGCCACCATTTTGGGCGGTTCTGCCATTCTCGGAACGATCGGATTGGCAGAGAATCAGTCGTGGGCATCGGCATGGTACATTCTGGCCGCCAGTCTGGGCTTGTTTGGATTGCTTCCGATTGTAAGGAAAGTATATGCAAAAGGTAAATTCACTTTGCCTGAACTGATTGGACAGTATTACGGAGAATCGGCGCGGAAAGTCACTTCTGTAATTATTCCCATTGCCTGGCTCGGAATTGTGGCAGCACAGATTATTGCAGGGGCTCAAATCCTGGTCAGCTTTTTTGGCCTTGAATATTCGAATGGCGTTTACCTCACCGCCGGAATTTTTATCGTTTACACCTACATCGGCGGTCAGGTTTCCATCATGAAAACCGATTTGTTTCAGGCATTCTTCATTCTGGCAGGAGTAATTCTGACTGCTATCATGATTCCCGCAAATCAGCTTCCTGCATTGCCCGATTTTGCTGATAATTTCCCATTTAATGCACATTATTCTCCCTTCGACTTATTCATTCTGATCCTCACATTTTCAAGCACTTTTGTAGTCGGTCCCGATATTTACTCCCGTGTTTTTTGCGCCAAAGATTCAAAAACAGCTTTCCGAAGTGTTTTGATCGTTGCCTCAATCCTGATACCTTTCGCATTTGTGCTTTCCTACGTTGGAATGTATGCAGCCACCTTTCATCAGGGAGCTCAAAACAGTTCGGCGCTGGTAAATCTGGCCAATATTTATTTGCCTGAATGGGCATCCGGAATTCTGGTTGCGGCACTTATTTCAGCAGTACTTTCAACAGCCTCCACTACCCTATTGACCACTTCCATGATTTTGAGCGAACTGTTTCACAAAGACATCAACAATCAGAAGTCGTTCTTACAAACCAAGTTGTTTATTATTGCTGTCGGAGTAGTGAGCATGCTCATTTCCCTGAAGGTGACTTC
Source organism: Bacteroidota bacterium (assembly GCA_030698405.1). Lineage (GTDB taxonomy): Bacteria > Bacteroidota > Bacteroidia > Bacteroidales > Prolixibacteraceae > Aquipluma. Next base: position 27,146 of record JAUYMU010000037.1, on the reverse strand, counting down.
CATAGTTTCGTCACTTTTGCTGGCGCTTTCCTTTTATTCAGGCGCGTTTATTATACCGATGATCGCTGCCCTTTTCAATTTACCATATAACAAACGTTTCAGTATTGCGGCCATGCTTTCAGGCGGCATTTTGGCTTTATCCGGCAAACTGATGATGACTTTTGGCCACCTTGAAACAGGCCAATATGTGCTGATTTCAGGATTTATTCTGAATGCATTGTTACTTTTTATACCTTTCGGGAGGGAAACAGGAACAGCAGAAGGTAAAGAAAAGTAGTCAGTCGCAGTCTCAGTAACCAGTAAAAAGAAAGAAAATAAAAATATTCATAATAATTCAACAATGAAATCACTTGTTCTTGAAAAATACAACGAATTTACCTTACGGGAAACGGAAATTCCGGTGGTAAAACCCGGATGGGTACTGATAAAAGTAGAAGCCTGCGGAATTTGCGGAAGCGATGTGCACGGAATGGACAGCAGCACCGGCCGACGCCAACCTCCGGTAATCATGGGGCACGAAGCTTCCGGAACCATTGCCAGACTTGGTGAAAATGTACTGAACTGGAAAATAGGCGATCGTGTAACTTTCGATTCGACCATTTCGTGCGGAGAATGTTTTTACTGTAAACGCGGCGATGTCAATTTATGCGACAACCGGCGTGTGCTGGGCGTTTCGTGCGACGAATACCGCCAAAACGGCGCTTTTGCCGAATTTGTGGCGGTTCCGGCTCACATCCTATATTCCATTCCTGAAAACATCAGTTTCGAACAGGCAGCGATGATCGAAGCCGTTTCGGTAGCCGTTCATGCAACTGCAATCAGTTCGGTTCAGGCAAATGATACAGCGGTTGTAATTGGCTGCGGAATGATCGGTTTGCTTTGCATTCAGGCTTTAAAAGCTGCCGGTTGCGGAAAAGTAATTGCCACTGACATGGTGGATGAAAAACTGAAATTGGCTGGTGAATTGGGCGCCGATCTTACAATAAAATCAAGCGATCCTGAACTAATCAAAAAGGTACTCAATGAAACCCAAAACCGTGGTGCCGACATTGTTTTTGAAGTGGTTGGAATTGAAACAACCGTCAATCTTGCAGTTGATTGCGCCCGAAAAGGTGGTACTGTTACTTTGGTCGGTAACTTGGCTCCGGAAGTCAGATTTCCGCTACAAAAAGTAGTAACCCGGCAAATAAAAGTTCAGGGTTCATGCGCTTCTGCCGGGGAATATCCGCTTTGCCTTGAACTCATTGCTTCAGGAAAAATAAAAGTTGATCAACTCATCAGCAAAGTTGCACCTTTGGAAGAAGGCAACGATTGGTTTCACCGCCTTTACAACAAAGAAGCCGGATTGATGAAGGTGATTCTGAAGCCGTGAACAAAAGGGAACAGTGGTCAGTCGCAGTGGTCAGTCGCAGAACGGAACAGACTTGGAACTTGGAACTTGGAATTTTGAACTTTAAACTATATACATCATGCCCATCAACGTCGCCATTATCGGTTGTGCAAAAATTGCACATTTACATGCCAAAGCCATTTTACAAATACCTGAACTGAATTTCAAGGCTGTTTGGAGCCGGACTCCGGAATCGGCACAAAAGTTTGTTGACGAATATGATGTGAAAGCCTATTCTTCCATTCAGGAAATGATAAAAGCAGAAAATATCCAGATGGCTGTGATCTGCACAGCGCATCCGTACCATGCCGGTTCTGCGATTGAGGCAATGGAGGCCGGGGCAAATGTGCTGATTGAAAAACCTTTGGCCTCAACCCTTCAGGATTGCGACCTGATTATTGAAGCTGCCCGGCGAACCGGGCGCAAAACAGGAGTTATCAGCCAGCGCAGATGGTATCAGCCCATTGTTCGCATGAAAAAAGCAATCGACGAAGGTAAAATCGGAACTCCGGCGCTGGGAACGATTCAAATGCTCGGATGGCGCGACCGCTCCTATTTTGAGGGCGATGCATGGCGCGGATCATGGAAAATGGAAGGCGGCGGAGTGTTGGTCAATCAGTCGCCACACCAGCTCGATTTGCTGCAGTGGCTGATGGGCGATATCGACGAAGTTTTTGGCTACTGGAGCAATATCAATCACCCATACATTGAAGTGGAAGACACGGCTGTTGCAATCATCCGATTCAAAAATGGTGGTCTGGGAAATATTCTGGTGAGCAACTCGCAAAAGCCCGGAATCTATGGGAAAGTACACATTCACGGAAGCAACGGTGCAACTGTTGGTTCACAACCTGAAGGTGGCGTCATGTTTATCGCCGGAAAAACCACCATTGCTGAAGCGCCAAAACTTGATTTATGGACAGTTCCGGGAGAAGAAAACCAACTGGAAGGATGGAACAAAGCCGACAGCGATGAATTTCACTCAGTTGATGCGATGACCTGGTACTTCAAACAGCAACTGGAAGATTTTAAAGATGCCATCCTGAACGACCGCCAACCAATGGTAACCGCCGAAGAAGGCCGCAAAACAGTTGAGCTTTTCACTGCCATTTACCGTTCGCAACGCGATGGGAAACCGGTGAAATTTCCGTTGCTACCGGAATATGAGAAGGATGATATGGACGGAAGATTGTTGTAGAATTATAGTCAGCGGGTGACTTGAAGTCACCCGCTGACTACTTCACTCTTCAAACTTCAGCTTAAAAACCACCACTTCAGGTCTGTTTCCAATTCTGACTGGCGGGCCCCAGGTTCCGTAGCCCGATGACACATAAAAATGAGTGTTGCCTTTCTGTAAATAGCCCCAACTCAGTTCAAAAATACTCTTTATCAGGTAATTGAACGGCCAAAGCTGACCGTTGTGCGTATGCCCCGAAAGGTGGAGATCAACTTTGGCATCAACGGCTTCTTGTAAATCGTAAGGTTGGTGGTTCATCACAATCACCGGATTTGAGAAATCTAAACCCGATGTTAGTTCTGCTAATGATTTTCGCGCATTTGCCCCTTTTCCTGATGAAATATCGTTCCTCCCAACCAACTGAATTCCGTTTGGCAATGTGATTACCTCATCAAGTAGCATCCGGATATTTATACTTTTAAGGTAAGGCAACGTTTTATCAATTCCCCCAATGTATTCGTGGTTTCCTGAAATGGCATAAACTCCAAACGGAGTGCTGATTTCCTGAATGTGCCGGCCCAGATTTTTACGCAGAACCGGAGCAATTTCTCCATCGACCAAATCTCCGGCAAGTAAAACGATATCAGGCTTTTGCTCACGAATGATTTCAAGAAAACGCATTTCGCGCCGCTCTCCGATCAAAGCCCCTAAATGAATATCAGAAGCCAAAAGAATTTTTATTTCCGAAGCGCCGGAAACCTTCTTGTGAATGGTCAATGGAATTTCTTTAACATTGATCCACAACGCATTGATGTGACCTGCAATTACTACAACTGAAACCAGAGAAACAACAATCAGCCCAAGCCGCAACTTCATGATTGCAGAAAAAGTTGGCAGAAAATGAAAGAAATAATTGGCAATCCGAACCAGATCAATCAATACTGCGGCAATTGTAAAATACAGCATGAAAGCCAGCCAGAATGCACCAATCCGGTAAACCCATTCACTAAATGCGGAAGAAAAAGTACGTTCCAGAACAGAACCCAATATAAACATTGGCACTAAAGTCCAGAACACGACAATAAAAGTTCTTCTCAATGTCAGGTTCAGTGAAAAAACCTGAAGCCCACGGACAAAAAGATAAAAGTTTGATGAAAGATAAATCAGGATAACAATACTGAAGAAAATCAAAAAGGTGAAGCGCATGTTTCAGAATAAAAATTAGAAAGTGTTTAAACAGTTTACTCTTCGGAAGGTTCTACATCTTCCTCAATTTCCTCAATTTCAATCACTTCCTGAATATTCATGAATTCGTTGGAATAACGCACAAGCCATTCCGTCAGTTCTCCTGCAAAGACTACCTTTTGTGATTTGGGAATACTTTCAGTAAGCCGGTCGATTTGCAGGTAATTGATACTTTTAATTACCGATTCGGCATCGTCGATGACAAATATTTTAAGTGCACTAAGGTTCAAGGCATACAGAGAATAAAGTAGGTTCAACCTTTTTGCTGTTCCGATCACAACATCCGAGCCCATGTAAACCTTGTCCTTCTGGTCATCAATTTTTTCATTGTCGCAGGCAGTGTTAACCCGCAAATCGGTGTATTCGCCCAAACGTTCAAATTCGGCTTTCATTTCCAGGGCGATGTCCTTGTTTGGAACTACCACTACTGCTCTCGGAACATCATTCAGGGAAGCTTTCAGTTTATGGAGAATGCTCACCACAATGGTAGCCGTTTTGCCTGCGCCTTTCGGAGCAATGCACATCAGGTCGTGACCGCTTTTAATGCGCGGAATACAAATTTGTTCCAATTCGGTTGATTCGGTAAATCCTTTTTCTTTCAGGACTTCCAGAAGCTGGGTATCGAGTTTTTCGTTAATCATCTGTATATATAGTATTTATTAAATTTCAACTGAAACCTGTAATCGTTTTTTAAGGCTAACCCGATTTCGTCCGAAATGAATTTATCGCTTTTTTCTATTCACTTCCACGGACGGTTTTCAACTTTTATTTTATTCCCGGGGCGTTGCCGTCCGACTGAGCTCACGTCGAAGCCCCGGGTTATTGATCCGCCAGCTGGCGGACTGCCCTTTCAGGGCTGAAAGCCAATGCCTTTGCGAAGCTCTTTACTGAAAACTGAGACTGAACACTGACCACTATTTCATCCAAGCTCCACCACTGTAATTCCTGCTCCGCCAAACTGAACATGTTCATCGCGGACAGATTTGACAATAGGTTCCGACTTCAAATAGTTTCGGATCATTTCTTTCAGAATCCCGTTTCCTTTGCCGTGCAAGATTCGCAACTCACTAAAATCGAGCATAATGGCATCGTCAATAAAAGCCTGAATGGTTTGCACCGCTTCTTCTCCGCGCTGCCCGCGAACATCAATCTCGGTTTTAAAATTAAGCCGTTTTTCACTCAAACCTTTGTTGATATTCGGCAAAGTCTGGTTGTAAGTTCTTTGTACCTTTTTTGCTTCATTGTTGGTTATTTTCTGAAGCCTGTCGCGGCTCACCGATGTGCGAAGCTGCCCGAAAGCGACGACCGCATTTTTTTCGTTCAATTCCAGAATTTCACCCACATTTTGGTTTCCGGTCATTAAAACCTTGTCGCCAATTACCCAAACTTCGGGTTCCGGAACAATTACTTTCTGCACTGTTTCTTTTCTGACAGCCCGTTTTTCATTCCGGTGCGATTCTTTTTCCTTTAATTTCTGAATCTTCTTATCGATAAATTCATCAGGAACATCAGTGATTTCCTGAACTTCAAGCTTGAATTCAGTCAGTTTCGCCCTAATCAGTTTGGTCTTTTCCTTATCCGCCTGACTTTCACGAATTTCAAAAATAGTATTTTCAATGCGTTTGTTTGCTTCAGCCAAAATACGTTCAGCTTCCTGTTTGGCGTTCAGCAGAATCTCTTTGCGCTGCTTTTCGAGCTGACCCAAATCAGTTTCATATTTTCCGGCCAGTTCGTCGAGCGATTTCTCAACTTTCCGGATTTTCTCCCTTTTGGTTTCCCAGTATCGTTTGTCGCGCACGATGTCGCGTAAATGTTTGTCGAAATTAATGTGGTCCTTGCCTATTTTTTCGGTTGCCATCTGAAGAATACTTTCCGGAAGGCCAATTTTTCGCGCGATTTCGAAAGCGAACGAGCTGCCGGGTTTTCCAATATCGAGCTGGAACAATGGCTCCATTTTGGCTGAATCGTACATCATGGCTGCATTCTCAATTCCTGCAGACGAAGATGCAAAATGTTTCAGGTTGGTATAATGAGTGGTAATTACGCCAAAAGTTTTCATCTGATCCAACTGTGAAAGAATAGATTCAGCAATGGCACCTCCCAGCATCGGTTCAGTTCCGGTTCCGAATTCATCGATCAAAACCAAGGTCTTTTCATTCGAATTCTTCAAGAAAAATTTCATGTTCATCAAATGAGAACTATAAGTACTCAAATCGTTTTCAATGGATTGTTCGTCGCCAATATCGATAAACAGTTTCTCAAAAACGCCGGTCACACTATTTTCTTTCACCGGAATCAGCAAACCGCACTGCAACATGTATTGCAGCAAACCAACCGTTTTCAGGCAAACTGATTTTCCTCCGGCATTGGGTCCTGAAATCAGCAAAATATGTTTTTTGGGCGTGAGCGTGATATTGAGCGGAACAACTTTGCGGTTTTCGCGGCGCAAAGCCAGCATCAGCAACGGATGAACGGCTCCCTCCCACTCCAGCTGGCATTTGTTTTCCATGTATGGTTTGATGCCATTGATATCGTTGGCATAAATGGCTTTGGCACGGATAAAATCTATTTTGCCCAAAAACTCATAAGCCAACATTAAATCAGGCACGTACGGACGGATATCGCTGGAAAATATGGTGAGAATCCGTACTATTTCGCGCATTTCAGCATATTCCAGCTCGCGAATCTGATTGTTCAGCTCAACCACTTCGGCAGGTTCAATGTACGATGTTTTTCCGGTGGATGATTCATCGTGTACGATTCCGATCAGCTTGCGTTTAAAAGCTGATGCAACGGGGATCACTGCGCGTCCGTCGCGAATGGCAACCGAGGCATCGTCTTCCACCAAACCATCGTCCTGCGCCTTTTTCAGGATGGCTTGCAGGCGTTTCGAAACTCCTGATTGTTTGCTGATCAATTCTTTGCGGATGCGTGCCAATTCAGGCGAAGCATTGTCTTTTATTTTTCCGTATTTATTCAGGATATTATCAATCCGTTCAATCACATACGGATAAACCTGAACATTGGACAGCAAACGCTTCAGGCAGGGAAATTGCTCATCTTTGGCTTGTTTCAGAAAACGTACAATTCCTGAGATCGTTTCAAGCGAACGTTTCAGGTCAAATAATTCCTGAATTTCGAGAAAACGGCCTTCAATCCTGATTTTCACGAGTGCTTCGCGAAGGTCGAAATAGAAACTGGTAGGGAAATTTTCCATTTCGCGGAGAATAACTACAAATTCGTTCACGAGCGAAAGATCTTCTTTCAGCCGGTCAAAATCACTTACAAACCGGATCTCATCCACCAACTCTTTACCCAATTCGCTCAGACAACGACCTTTCAGCAATTCGCGGATTTTATCAAAACCTATCTTCGATTCAAAATTTTCAGGATATACCAGTTCCATACTTTTTTATTACGGGTGCAAAAGTACGAAGGAATTCCAAATTCCAAGTTCCAAACTCCAAGTTCCAGGTATTGCTCTTGAAATTTGGAACTTGAAACCCGAAACTTTTAGTCTTTAGGGATTTTCTCACCCGGAAACCTGCTGGCCCATTCTTTCCAGAACAAACCAACTTCCGATTTCATTTCTTTGTGGAGCAAAAGTATTCCAATAAGGTTCGGAATGGTCATCAGGGCAATTGTAATTCCTGATAAAGTCCAGATAATGGTGGTATCTGTAAACGAAGCGAGGAAAAAACCAAGTACATATACGATCCTGAAATAGAAATCGGCTTTTACACCAAACAGGAAAATAATGGCCCGTCCTCCATAATACGACCACGAAATGGCGGTTGAAAATGCAAATAACAATAAGCCTATAGCCACAATGTATCTGCCCGAATTGCCAAACCAGCTTTTGGTAAAAGCTTCAGTGGTCAAGGGAGCGCTGTGTATGAGCGATCTTCCGCTAAAAATCAGCTTTTCCGTTTCAATTATCCTACCGTTCAGCACATTTACTTCGCCGTTCAGTTTCAAGCCAAGTTTTGAAACCAGCACATTTTCGGCCAGCGAACGTGCATGAATAACTGTTACCGGATTGGTAATCTGCCCATCGCTTACGTTGAGTTTTCCTGAAAATAACTCAGCATTTTGAGTTCCCGCCAAATAATCGTGCAGTGTTTGTACCCCTTCCGGTGTTTGGTCGTTGTAAGTTCCCTGAAGAATCTGCAGATCGGCATACTGAAACTGGTTGTCAACCTTCTGGTTCCATACGCCCGAGGACAAAATTACCAGGCCTGTCAGCATACAAATAATGATGGTATCGATAAAAGGTTCTAGCAAAGCTACCAAACCTTCAGAAACCGGTTCGTGAGCGCGGGCTGCGGCATGTGCAATCGGCGCTGATCCTTGTCCTGCTTCGTTCGAAAACAAGCCTCGGTTTACTCCCCGGTTAAATGCGAATGAAAATCCAGCGCCCAGGAAACCACCAACGGCAGCAGTACCGGTAAAAACATCGCTTATAATCGAAATCAGCGAAGGAATAATGTTTTCGTAATTAAAACCAATTACCCCAATGGCACCGACAAAATATATGATTGCCATGATAGGAACCAGTTTCGCAGTAATTTTAGCAATTCGTTTGATTCCGCCAATAATTACAAAAGCCAAAATCAAAGACAAAACAGCGCCGGTAAGAACTTTATTGATTCCGAAAGTTGAAAATGCTGAACTGGCAATACTGTTGATCTGTGGTAAATTACCTGTTCCGAAGGATGAAAGAACTGTAGCAACAGCAAAAATAACCGCCAGCCATTTCATGTTCAGCCGGTTTTTCATGTAGTACATCGGGCCACCGGAAACCGTTCCGTCAGCAGCAATTTCCCGGTATTTATGTGATAATGTAACTTCCACAAATTTGGTGGTCATCCCGATTACAGCAGTCATCAACATCCAGAACAAAGCTGCCGGGCCGCCCAGGTGGATGGCAAGTGCAACTCCGGCAATATTTCCGGTTCCGACAGTACCCGATAAAGCGGTGGCCAATGCCTGAAAATGGGAAGTGTCGCCAACATCGCCTTTGCGATCAAATTTTCCGAGTACAATTCGAACTGAATGTTTGAGATACCTGAACTGGGGAAATTTCAGGTAAAAAGTAAAGAACAAACCAGTTCCGAGCAGAAGATATACAAACCACTGTGAACTTCCAATATAGCTATCAATCAACGACAAGAAATCATTTAATGCGTGCATATCCCGGTTTTAGTATGTGTCTCGAATCCCAAAAATAATAATATCTTTCATACAAGACCAAATTTATGTCACTATTGATACAGTTTAATTCTATCGTCGCAATCATAAATACATCTTGCCAATTTCTATTTTTTAGGTTATTGAATTGTTAACCCTTTAAAAATGGTTCATAATAGCGTGTTTAATCCTCATTTTTCCATAAATTTGTTTGCAAATAATAAACACAAACAGATATGCTACCAAAATTTTTGCTTGCCGACAATTCTCAGGAAAAACCTGATTATATTTATGTTGTTCACAATGAAAATCCCAGATTTATTGTGGGAAGCGACATCGAAGACTTCTCTGTCAATCAGGAAATACATTGGATTGATACTGAACCAAAAGACAAGGAATTGATCGAACAATTACTTGGAGAAGCCGAAGAGTTTCTTGAAGCTGAGTTAGAAAATCAGGACAGTTACTTTGAAGACGGGGAGGACGATTAATCATGGCACCACAAAAAAGATTGACCAGATCGAAAGACAAAATGGTTGGCGGAGTATTGGCCGGAATAGGTAACTATTTTGATCTTGATCCTACCATCGTGCGTATTGGATACGTGGTACTTTCAATTGCCAGTGTTGGCTTTCCGGGGCTAATTGCCTACCTGATTATGTGGGCGATTATTCCGGAGGAAAGTACTTTCTAATTCTGCTGCACCTTCAGGCTTAACTGAATTCGTTTTCGCTGCAAATCGAGTTCTATCACTTTGACATGTACATGCTGGTGTAATTTTACTATTTCGGCCGGATCGCTAATAAAGCGGTCCGCCATCTGCGACACGTGTACCAACCCATCCTGCTTTACGCCAACATCAACAAAAGCTCCGAATTTGGTGATGTTGGTAACGATTCCCGGAAGAACCATCCCCACTTTAATATCCTCCACCTTTAAAACATCAGGTGCAAATTCAAACATTTTAATACCTTTTCGCGGATCGAGTCCCGGTTTGGCCAATTCGCGTTTGATATCTTCCAAAGTGGGCAATCCTGTTTTATCACTCACATAATTGGTTAAAATAATTTGTTTCTGAAGTTCTTCTCCTGAAATCAATTCCGGAATGGTACATTTCAGATCTTTCGCCATTTTTTCTACTACATGATACGATTCAGGATGAACAGCGGTTTTATCCAACGGATTTGCAGCTTCCGGAATCCGCAAAAATCCGGCAGACTGTTCGTAAGCTTTTGCCCCCATTCGCGGAACTTTCTGAATTTCACTTCTTGCACTGAATGGCCCGTTTTCTTTCCGGTAATCAACAATGTTTTGAGCCAGCTGTGGGCCAAGTCCTGAAATATAAGTTAGCAAATGCTGCGATGCTGTATTGACATTCACGCCAACGAGGTTTACACTCGATTCAACCACTTTATCCAAACTGTTTTTAAGTTTCTTCTGATCAACATCGTGTTGATATTGGCCAACACCAATCGATTTCGGATCAATTTTCACCAGTTCTGCCAACGGATCCATCAGCCGGCGGCCAATCGAAACGGCACCACGAACAGTTACATCATACTGCGGAAATTCTTCGCGGGCAATTTTGGAAGCCGAATAAATGGAAGCGCCATCTTCCGAAACCACATATACTTTCAATTCACGATCGAAATGCAGTTTCTTGATGAATTGTTCCGTTTCCCTGCTTGCAGTTCCGTTACCAATTGCAACAGCTTCAATCTGATAGGAACTAACCAGCGAGGACATTTTCCGGGCGGCCTGTTTCATTTCTTCCTGAGGTTTGTGCGGATAAACAGTTTCGTTGTGCAGCAAATTCCCCTGAGCATCCAAACACACAACCTTGCATCCGCTTCGGTAACCCGGATCGATTGCCAGCACCCGCATTTGACCGAGTGGTGCGCCCAATAGCAACTGCCGGAGGTTTTCAGCAAATACCCGAATGGCTTCATCATCCGCTTTTTCCTTCGAAGAATTCGCAAAATCAGTTTCTATCGAAGGTTCGAGCAGTCTTTTGTAAGCATCACTAACTGCCATTTCCATCTGATCGGTGCAGGCATTGTTGCTGTGGATAAAGAACCGTTTCAACCGCTCAACAGCTTCGTCTCCTTCAGGAGAAACCGACACACGCAAAAAACCTTCATTTTCGCCACGGCGCATGGCTAACAAACGGTGCGACGGGCATTTTTTCAGTGGCTCTTTCCAATCGAAATAATCGCTGTATTTGGCAGCCTCGGCTTCTTTCCCTTTGATCAGTTTACATGAAATAATCGCTTCTGAATCAAATGAACGACGAACAATAGACCTTGCCTTTTCATTTTCGTTGATCCATTCTGCAATAATATCACGAGCCCCGGCAAATGCTTCTTCTACCGATTCAACCAGCTCGTTCACAAACGAATGGGCCTTGCGTTCAAGATTTGCTTCATTCTGATTCATGATTATTTTAGCCAAAGGTTCCAATCCCTTTTCGCGTGCAATGGAGGCGCGGGTTCGGCGTTTTGGCTTGTATGGCAAGTAAATATCTTCTAGCTCCGTCTGATCGAAACAATCTTCAATGCGTTTCTGTAATTCAGCAGTCAGTAAATCCTGATCCTTAATGGTTTTTAAAATGGATTCCTTTCTTTTGAGCAATTCCTCCATCTTTTCCTTTGCATCTTTAACCGCTTCAATCTGAACCTCATCGAGACTCCCGGTTCTTTCCTTTCTGTATCTGGAAATAAACGGAACCGTACCCCCTTCGTTCAGTAACTGAATGGTATTACTTGCTTGTATCACCTGAATTCCAACCAATTGAGCAATAAGTCGTATGATATTTTGATCCATAATCCGATAATAAAAATTGAGACCCGAAGGTAGTTGTTTTTTACCAAAACAAGGACATTTTAAACATAGTCCAAACCTCGTATCAAATCAGTCTATTCATTCAATATTGAAATGTGTGAATCATGTAATATTTAAACGGAATTCTGTAATATTTCACTATTCCATCCCGAATAACTTTGTATAAAAAAATAGCAATATCGTTAATTTGATTCAATTCAGTCTAACCTATTGAAATAAAGATCATTAAAATATTTTATTGCATATTAATACACTGATTATTTTGAAAATTGTCATCGACATACAGCTATTTAAAAACATTTTTTTAAAATTTGTGTTAATAAACTAAAACATTTTTTTAATTGATTATTATATATCTAATTGGATTCCATAACTTTACTTAAAATTTATAAACAAATATGAGCATATACTATTCCTTATTAGGTTTTCTGATAGGATTTGGCTTGGTATGTTTTACAATCCCCGCACTTATAAGGGTTTCGTTTGCCAAACACCTTTACGACACTCCAAATGAAAGAAAGGCTTCCAAAGTGATTGTACCTACACTTGGTGGCGTATCCATATTTATCGGATTTATTATCAGCACAATAATCGCATCTGACGGATACAATTTCGGAGAACTAAAATATCTGATCGCAGCAGTCATGATCATGTTTTTTATTGGATTAAAAGACGACCTGATGGACATTTCGGCGCTTAAAAAACTTATTGCACAATTAATAACTGCACTGATCCTGATTATTTTAGGCGATTTCAGATTTACAAATCTGCATGGAATATTCGGGTTGCACGAAATCAGTTATGCCAGTAGTTTTATAATCACATTGTTTATAATGATTGCCCTCATAAATGCTTTTAATTTAATCGATGGGATTGATGGTTTAGCTTCAGGAGTTGGCATTTTAATTTCATCTGCATTCGGAACCTGGTTTCTATTGGCTGGTCATTATGAATATGGAATTACTTGTTTCAGTCTGTCAGGTAGTTTGGTTGCATTTTTCCTTTTTAACGTGTTTGGGAAGAAGAACAAAATATTTATGGGTGATACCGGATCGTTGATACTTGGCGTGATCCTGGTAATTTTTGCAATAAAATTCAACGAGTTCAATATTAATCAGGTTGGAACTTACGCTATTGTTTCAGCTCCCGTTGTATCAATTGCAATACTTATAGTTCCTACAATTGATACCATTCGTGTGTTTTTCATCCGTTTATCCGAAAAGCGCTCCCCATTTTCTCCGGATATGAACCACATCCATCATAAATTGCTGAAACTTGGGAATTCACATTTAAGCGCTACGATGTACATCCTGGGCTTTAATATCCTTTTTATCGTTTTTGCTTTGTCGTTAAACCAAATAATGAGCATTAACAACCTGATGATTATTTTATTAGCAATGGGATTTACAGTTGCATTTATTCCAAGCTTAATGATAAAACTGAAGGATCGTTCAGAATCATTAAATTTTGAAATTGCCGAGAAAAAAAGAAATTTCAAGCACAAAGAATTATTAACTGAACCGGCCTTATCAATGACAGCCAGAAACCCCACAATGTCGGCTATCCACTTAAATAAAGCTTTGTCAAAAAAAGAAATGAAACATTCAACTTTCTCCTGAAATCTATCAAAGAACAATTGTATATTTAGACTTTAATTAATTAAAGTCTTTAATACTAACCATCAATCCGTTTTTGATATGAAAAAACATTTCTTTACCCTACTTATTCTGATAGTAGTTTCTGCGTTTTCATCCTTTCAGCTTCAGGCCGAAGAAAAAAATAAACCATTAATCGGAGAATGGGTCTATCAGGTAAGCGATGCGCCTTACGGATATGAAAAAGGAAGTATCATCTTTTCTGAAAAAGAAGGCATCACTGTTTGCGTAATAAAACTGGAAGCCGGCGAGCTGCAGGCCAGCAACCTGAAGATTGAAAATAAAAAGATAACTTTTACAACTTATGTTGACGGCAGTCCAATTAATGTTGAACTCATCAGAGAAAAAGACAAATTATCAGGTACTGTTGATTCTCCTGAAGGCCCTAAAACTTTGACAGCAGAAAAGAAACAGTAATACTATTTCTTCATATTAAAAAAAAACCGAATTTCTTATCAATAGAGATTCGGTTTTTTTAGTTTTACCAGCAATTTTGCAGGTAAGCTGACTTTTATATTCCTGTCAAGACCAATCACGAAATTAATCATCATGCTTTCAGGAAGTTACCTTTTATTGCACGAACGCTTATCAAAAGAGATAGATCCGAAACGAATGTTTCACGATCCGCTATACACGCTGGCTTTTGGCACAGATGCCAGTTTCTACCGGATGATTCCCAAGCTCGTCGTCAAAGCAAAAGACGAACAGGAAATATCTTTTATTCTCGAAGAGACCAACAAACTTGCACTTCCTGTCACTTTCAGGGCTGCCGGAACCAGTTTGTCGGGACAGGCAATTTCTGATTCGGTGCTGGTGATTGCCGGTGAGCATTGGAAAAAATATGAAATTCTTTCGAACGGAGAAAGAATCCGCCTGCAACCCGGGCTGATTGGAAGCAAAGTAAACAACCTGCTTGCTCCATACAAACGCAAAATAGGTCCCGATCCGGCTTCGATTAATTCGGCCATGATTGGCGGAATTGCAGCCAACAACGCCAGCGGAATGTGCTGCGGAACTGCTGATAACTCCTACCAAACGGTAGCCGGAATGAAAATCATCTTCTTCGATGGAACTGTTCTCGACACCAGCGATTCACAGAGCAAAACGGAATTTCAGCAAAAGCATCCCGACATGATCAGCGAATTAACCGAATTGGGTCAGTCTGTCAAGGCAAACACCCCGCTGGCTGATCGCATCCGACATAAATTCAAGATTAAAAATACCACTGGATACAGCCTGAACGCGCTTATTGATTTTGCTGATCCGTTTGATATCATTGAACATCTGATGATTGGATCGGAAGGCACACTTGGTTTTATTGCTGAAATAACTTACCGAACGGTTGAAGAACTTCCATTCAAGGCAAGTGCGATGATTATTTTTCCTGACATTGAAAAAGCATGCAACGCGGTTTCATTGCTGAAATCGGAACCAACTGTTTCGACTGCCGAACTGATCGACCGCGCCGGACTTCATTCAATTGAAAATGAGCCGGGAATTCCAAATTGGATTGCCGGATTAAGTGAAACCGCCACCGCTTTGCTGGTTGAAACACGCGCCGAAAACAAAGAAAAACTTGAAGAGCAAATCAGCCGGATAAAAAAAGCGGCAGAGGTAATACCTGTAGAAATTCCGCTGCATTTTACCGTCATCCCGTCCGAATACAATCTTTACTGGAAAATCAGAAAAGGGCTGTTCCCATCGGTTGGGGCAGTACGAAAAACGGGAACAACCGTTATTATTGAAGACGTTGCTTTTCCGCTGCACCGGCTGGCAGAAGCAACGCTCGACCTGCAATCACTTTTCAAAAAATACAATTACAACGAAGCGGTTATTTTCGGACATGCCCTCGACGGAAACCTTCACTTTGTCTTTACCCAGGACTTTGCCACTTCCGAAGAAATCGCACGTTACGAACTGTTTATGCAGGAAGTGGTCAATCTGGTTGTTCAGAAATACGACGGGTCGCTGAAAGCAGAGCATGGAACCGGACGAAACATGACGCCGTTCGTTGAGTTTGAATGGGGAGCCGAGGCTTTTGAACTGATGAAGCAGATCAAGCGGATTTTTGATCCTGAAAACCTTCTAAATCCCGGCGTAATCCTGAATGAAGATGCAAAAGCACACTTAAAAAACCTCAAACCGCTTCCACCTGCAAACGAAAAAGTGGACAAATGCATTGAATGTGGCTTTTGCGAACCTTCCTGTGTTTCGGCAGAATTGACACTTTCACCACGACAGCGAATTGCGGTTTACCGCGAAATAAGCCGGCTGAAAGCTTCAGGAGAAGAACCGCATACTGCCGCATCGCTGGTCAACCAGTTCAACTATGCCGGCGACGAAACCTGCGCCACCGATGGCTTGTGCGCAATAAGCTGCCCGGTAAAAATCGATACTGGCAAGCTGGTGAAAGAATTGCGCTTTCAGAATATCACCGCAAGGCAGGCCAAAACAGCTATGTGGATCGCCAATCACATGGAACTGGTGACCTCTTCGGCGCGAAAAGCCTTGTCGCTGGTCAACTTTTTTCACACGATACTTGGAACCAGATTGATGAAAAACATTTCAGGAGGAGTGAGAAAAATATCGGGCAACCGGATTCCGCTATGGACCGCTCCAATGCCATCCGGCGCAAAAAAAATAAAGGCAAATCCTGAAATATCCGGCAATCCGAAGAAAGTGGTGTATTTTCCATCGTGCATCAACCGGTCGATGGGAACATCAAAAGGATACGATTCGGAAGTGCAGCTTACCACTAAAATGCAGCAGCTTATAGAGAAAGCCGGATATGAAGTGATTTTTCCGGAGGGGATGAACGAGTTGTGCTGCGGAATGGCTTTTTCGAGCAAAGGTTTTAAAGATGCAGGCCTGAAAAAATCGAAAGATCTGGAAGATGCTCTTTGGATTGCCAGCAAACAAGGCGCCTACCCGATTGTGTGCGATATGAGCCCGTGCCTTTATACCATGAAAGAAAACATGGAACCACGCATAAAACTTATGGAGCCGGTCGGATTGATAATGGAATACCTGCTTCCAAATCTTGAGATTACGCCAATGGATGAAACAATTACGGTATTTCCGGTATGCAGCATGAAAAAAATGGGATTGGAGGATCAACTTATTCAATTGGCTGAAATATGCGCGACCAAAGTTGTTGTTCCGGAAACCAATTGCTGCGGATTTGCGGGCGACCGTGGCTTTTCTTATCCTGAACTGAATGCCCACGGACTTCGCGATTTGAAAAGTCAGTTGCCCGATTCGGTTAAAATTGGCTATTCAACCAGTCGTACCTGCGAAATCGGGCTAACTGAAAACAGCGGAATAACGCACCAGTCAATCGTTTATCTGGTTGACAAGGTAAGTAAGGCAAAATAGCCGATCAACAAAAACAGCAAAACAGTCATATAATTTTAAGAATAGGTTAACTGTTTAATTCGTTTCACTATTTTTGATCAGTTTTTCACAAAACACATAAACCATTTTAAACCATAAAAAAAATGACAAACAGAAGAGATTTTCTTAAAACCAGTTCTTTATTGGTTGCCGGAAGTTTGGTAGGAACCAGCGTGCTTCAGGCTTCCGTACTTCAGGCAAAAGGAAAGAAAAACATTGGATTACAGCTCTATTCATTGCGCGATGCCATGAAAGCTGATGCATTGGGAACCATGAAACTGGTTTCTGAAATTGGATTTACAACACTGGAAACTGCCAATTACGCTGATGGAAAAATATACGGTATGGCTCCTTCAGAATTTAAAAAAGCAGTTAAAGGCCTTGGTATGAAATTGACCAGCGCGCATCTTGGTGGCCCGAATTACACCAAAGACAAACATACAGAAGCAATGGATTGGTGGAAAAAAGCCCTGGAAGATCACGTCGAAGCTGGTTGTAAGTTCATTGTAAAACCGAGTATGCCAATCCCAAAAACATTGGATGAATTAAAAATGTGGTGCGATTTCTACAATTCAATAGGTGAAATTACTTCCAAAGCCAAAGTTCAGTTTGGGTTTCACAACCACGCACGCGAATTCGAAAAAATTGAAGGTGAAATCATGTACGATTACATGTTGAACAATACCGATCCAAAAAAAGTATTCTTCGAAATGGATGTGTATTGGGTAATGCGTGGCGGTTACAAAGCGGTTGATTACATGACCAAATATCCTGACCGTTTCCCTGTGTTGCACATTAAAGACGAAAAAGAAATTGGTGAAAGCGGACAAATGGATTTCAAACCGATTTATGAAACAGCCTATAAAAACGGACTGAAAGATTCATTTGTGGAAGTTGAAAGATATAATTTCGAACCAATTGTTAGTGTTCAGAAAAGTTATGACTTTTTAAAAGCTGCCCCATATGTGAAATAAAATCGGAAAAATACACAAATTAAAAAGCTGGCAATCTGGATTTTAATCCAATTGCCAGCTTTTTAAATTAAATGAATATCTGTAATATTACCCAATATCATTAAAAGTCATTCAATTGTCATTTGGTAGTCATTAAGTTGTTAGGAAATGACAACAGAATGACTATGAATGACTACAACTGACAGACGCAAAATGCCAAATAGGTATGCAAACGGACAGTCATATTAAATTAACATCGTTTCTACCTTCCAAATTTCTGTATTTGATGTTTTAGCCTGAAGCCAAACAGGATAGCTGCAGTTGAAAGGCCAAAAACAAATCCGATCCAGACTCCGGAATACCCAAAATTAAATACAAAAGCAAGCAGATAGCTGATGGGCAAACTGACGACAATGTATGAGAAAAAGGCCATGAACATAGGTATCCTGACATCAGCCATTCCGCGCAATGCACCCAATAAAACAACCTGAACGCCATCGAAGATCTGGAAAAAAGCGCCAACAATCAACAGTCCGGCTGCAAACCTGATCACTTCCGGATCGCTCGTAAACAGCAGTGGCAGTTGATTGCGCAAAACAACGAAGAGAATTCCCATGAGCGACATAAATGCGATTACAATGTGCAGGGATGCAAAAATGGCATGTTTTAATTCATTGCGGTCGCGGTCGCCAAATGCATGGCTCACCCTTATGGTAGTTCCTGAAGCCAGACCAAACGAAATCATGTAGGTCATACCAGCCATGCCAATTGCAACCTGATGGCCGGCCAGCGCTTCCTTCGAAATCCAGCCAAGCATAATTGCACCCATACTGAAGGCCAGAATTTCGATGATCATCTGCATTCCGATGGATAATCCAACAGACAACATTCGCTTAATTTTTTCAATTTCAACCCGTGCTATTTTTGCCGACTCAAGATAAACCCTGAACGAAGGCCTTTTCAGGATTATGAGAAGAAAAATAACAGGCATAATCAATCGTGCAATTAAAGTTGCATAACCGGCGCCATTCAGTCCGAGAGCCGGAAACCCCAACTTCCCAAATATCAGGATATAATTCAGGCCTATATTTATAATATTGGCAATAATGGTTATGATCATGGCAATTTTCGTGTTGCCGACTCCTTCAAAAAACTGCTTGATGGAAAAGAAAAGCATCATGGGTAAAAGCGAGGCTACCTGTATCAGGAAATAAGGCACTGCTGCCCGCACAACTTCTTCGCTCTGTCCCATTCGCCCCATAAAGAAGACGACTGACGACATGAGCAAACAAAGCAAAATAGCTGTAATGAAATGAATAAGAATACCATTTTTGAGCCATCCTCCCACTCCACCGGGATTTTGTGAGTTAAAAGACTGCCCCACCAATGGAGTGATGCCCAAAGTAATGCCCAATCCAAAAAGCATTCCCACATGAAATACATTTATAGCAAACGATGCGGCAGCTAGTTCGGTGGTTCCGACATGGCCAACCATCATATTATCAGCCAGATTAACCGTAACCTGCCCGATCTGAGCCAAAATAACGGGAACAGCCAGCGTTAGATTTTTCCGGTAAACAGGTAAATAGTCTGAAATAGTCACAACTGTAGATTCAAAATTTCAGGCAAAAGAAAGCAATTTATAACGAAAACCAATAACTGAATTTGACCATAAACACATTTTGCGACTGAACCTTCCAGATATTTCCGAAACTTTTTAATATTGATTGATTGAACTGATCGGAGTATTCAGAACGGGTATTGGTCCAAACCAGATACAATGTTGAACCGGGCCGAAACTCCCATCTTCCAACCATATTTGATCTGAATTCGTGGTAGTTAAAATCGGGATTTTTAATCCAAGAGACTGGCACTCCATTCTTCTGCAACTGATAATAATTGTCAGGTTGAAGTGTACTTTGCAATTTGTTATAACGTAAACCCAGCGATTTATTACCCGCATCGGCCACTTCCCTGAAATTCTCAAATTTACCTGTCGAGGCATATGGATTTCCATAGTATTGAAGCGAAATTTCAGGCGAAATAAAGTATTCGAACCGGAGCGTGGACGAAATTGTATTGCGGTCGATAGTACCCACAATGTATTTGGTTGTTTTAATATATTCGTGATGATCGATTGAATTATCGAGAACCGTTCTGGAAGTAATGCTAAACCGGTCGTTTAACTGCCAGCGAATTAATGCTGTAAAATAGGTGGTTTTTGAAATATCATCGGAAAAGAATTTTAAACGGGGGCCAAAACCTACAAACAAATCTTTTACCTGATTTGATTGAATAAACAACTCCCAATCCTGTAAACAATTATCTTTGAACAATTTAGGTCCTCCGCGAAGCTCACGTGTATCAAAATAATTTAGATTCGCTTTTAGGTTCAGGTGCACGCTCCATAAGTTTTTAAATTGCGTGAAACCATGCAGTTTAAAACGGTCGAGTGTTGTTTCACCACCGTAACTCCAATTACGCTCCTGCTCGGCTTCAACATAATAGCTCCTCACTATTCCTTTTGGCTGACTGACTTTGTAGGTAATATTTACCATTTCTTTGATCATATCAGCCTGATATAAATATCCCACATCGTTTAAATCGACACCGGGCGAGCGCCAGTTTAAAGTTCCAACCACCCTAAGTTTTCCACTTCGTTTACCGCCCTGAAGTGAACCACCCCAACCAGACATGCTTGTTCTTTCCGAATCATATTCCAGATGATCGGCATCAGTTCGCTGAAAATAATGTGCAGTGGAGCGTTGTAATCGTTGTATTGCAGTTGTGTCGCCATTTATATTGCTGAAAAAACCTTTGAAATCGACAAAATATTTTCGCTTCTTCCAGTTGTGCTGGAAGTCAACTCCGCCGGACAGAGCTGAATTTGATAAAAACTGAAGGTGATCTTCATTAATTGTGCGCAAGGTTGATGTGACCATTCCGCCCAAAACGGTATTGCCTTTATCAAAATCCTGCTTCACACGTCCAACCATAAAACTGGTAAACGGTTCAACGGCCACTTTTGATTTTGATCCGGGGCTGTAAATCGTTGCATTTTCTTTGGCAGTCAAACTTTGCACAACTCCCACAGAAAGACCGTCTTTTGTTTTTCCGGTCAATTTCAAGGCG
Organism: Bacteroidota bacterium; assembly: GCA_030698405.1. Taxonomy (GTDB): domain Bacteria; phylum Bacteroidota; class Bacteroidia; order Bacteroidales; family Prolixibacteraceae; genus Aquipluma. The sequence goes on along the minus strand of JAUYMU010000037.1, from coordinate 6,170 downwards.
CTGATTATTGGAATATTGTCAGAGATTTTTAGCGTTTGATTTTCTTCCAAATCAGGAAAATAACTTGGATCATGTCCAATCCTCCGGCTATAAAAAAGCATGTCGCTGCCTATTGAGAAATCGAGAATGGTATTTCCCTCCAAAAAGAATGGTCGTTTTTCCTCGTTAAAAACTTCATAGGAAGTCAAATTCAAAACTGCAGGATCGGCTTCGATTTGTCCAAAGTCAGGATTGATGGCATAGTCAAGTGTAAAACCGGAATTCAGTCCAACTTTCCCATTTAGCCCGGCGCCATAATTCATTTTATTCTCAAGATCGGTATTCGGGCTGTACCTTGAATTCACATAGGGCAAGAACTCATAATTCACCTTTGGTTTAATTCCTTTAATACCCCGCAATTCACCAAACAAATAAACCATGGCCGGAGCGTCAATCGGAATCAGCTTCCACTGGCTTTCTTCATTTAAACGATCAATCCAACGCCAAACATGAATTCCCCAAACCTGCTCATCGCCGGGCGAAAAACGAAGCTGACTAAAAGGTATCTGAATTTCAGAAGTCCAGATCGAATCGTAAACCTGGGCTTTCCCGTCCCAAACCGCATCCCAGTTAAAATCCCAATTATAGGCGCCGAGGTGCACCAAATCAACTTTTTGTCCTGAAGCTGCCACATTAAATTCATAGGCCGTTTGCTTGTCGTTGTACGAATCAATGGCGATGCCGGCAATATCACCGGCCATTAAATCCCTTCTGCTTAAGATAGGCCGGATATTTCCAGGGCCTTTATCAAAACATTTGAACCCTACGTACAAATTGTTATTGTCGTACAAAAGTTTTATTTGAGTTTCCTGTGAAGCATTCATTCCCTGATTGGGTATTTGTTGGATAAACCCGCCCGACCAAACACCGGATTCCCAGCATGTTTCATTTAATTTTCCGTCAATTTTCGGACGATTTTCAATTCGGGTAGCATAATAAACACGCTTAACACCTGCCAGCCGGTTGACAGCAGTGTCAGTTGAAAGATTATATTTGTCGGTGACCTGTGCAAAAAGATTGGTTGCACTAAACATCAAAAACAAACAGCAAATAGTTAGGCGGAATAGCATAAGTAATTATTTTCGAGGAGCAAATATATACAAATCATTTCAACTTGATATGTTAACCGATATTTTTTTATTAAAATAGAACTCAATTTGGCAAACATTAAACATTTCGCCCGTTTTTTGGTTTTTACACCGTGTCAATTAAATTTTGAATAAACAATCCTGATGGATAACAAAATATTAAATGAAGAAAATCAATAAAATCCTGATTGCCAACCGTGGCGAAATTGCAGTAAGAATTATGCGGACCTGCCGCGAAATGGGTATTTCAACCGTTGCAGTTTTTTCTGATGCCGACCGAACTTCCATGCATGTGCGCTATGCAGATGAAGCCTATCACATCGGCCCCTCCCCTTCTTCCGAAAGTTATTTGAATGCAGCCAAGATAATTGAAGTTGCTAAAAAATGTCAGGCAGATGCCATTCATCCCGGATATGGATTTTTATCGGAGAATGCAGCATTCTCGCGGAAATGTAACGAAAACGGGATCATTTTTATCGGGCCAAAGCCTGAAGTGATTGAACAGATGGGTGACAAAATAAGCGCCCGCCTAACGATGATTGCAGCCGGTGTTCCTGTTGTTCCCGGAACCACCGAAAGTGTTAAAACCGAAAAAGAAGCGATTGATACGATCATGGAAATCGGACTTCCGGTGATGGTAAAAGCATCTGCAGGTGGCGGTGGCAAAGGAATGCGTTTAATTACTGAAGAAAAAGACATTACCTCACTGGTCAGATCGGCACGGTCAGAAGCAAAATCTTCATTTGGAAACGATTCGGTTTACATTGAGAAATACATCTCATCGCCCCACCACATCGAATTTCAGATTTTGGGCGATCAGCATGGAAACTTTCTGCATTTGTTCGAACGCGAATGTTCGGTTCAGCGACGCCATCAGAAAATGATCGAAGAAACACCTTCCCCGCTTATGACTCCTGAATTGAGAATAAAAATGGGCGAATATGCAGTGGAGGCTGCCAGAGCAGTTAATTACACGGGTGCAGGCACCATCGAATTCCTTGTTGACAATGACCTGAATTTCTACTTCCTCGAAATGAATACCCGCCTTCAGGTAGAACACCCGATAACCGAACGTGTTACAGGAATCGACCTTGTAAAACAGCAGATTCTAATTGCTGAAGGTCACCCGCTCAAATTTAAACAGGAACAATTAAGACAAACCGGTCATGCCATCGAATGCCGGATTTATGCTGAAGATACCGACAACAATTTCATGCCAAATCCGGGTAAAATTTACAACATCACCCAGCCACTCGGCTTGGGCGTTCGCACCGATGGATATGTTTACGAAGGTTATGAAATTCCGATCTATTACGATTCAATGATCTCGAAACTCATTGTCTGGGCCGAAAACAGGTCAGAAGCAATTGAGCGAATGAAACGCGCCCTTTACGAATACAAAATTACCGGAGTTAAAACCACCATTAAGTTTCTGGAACGAATAATGGATACGACCGATTTCAGGAGCGGAAATTACGACACCAATTTTATTGAGAAAAATAAAGAGCAGCTCCTGAAAGCAACAAAATGTGCAGAAGATTGTGAAGATATGGTGATTATCGCGACTTACATTGAATACCTCGATCAGCTGAATATCGCACAGACATCCAAAGAGATGTATCCGGCCAAAAACAGGTGGAAAAAATATACCTATCAAAAGAATTTCGAACGTTTGTAATCCCTCAAAAATATGTCAATCGAAATAAAATTAGACAAACGAATTGCATCAGTAGAAATATTAAAGCAGTTTGAAAACCTGCTTGAGATTAAAGTGGATGATAAAATCTATCAGGTTGATTTAATGCACAATGATGAGGGAATCTTCTCCATCCTGGTAAACGGACGCTCGTTCAACATCGAATTGGTGCCTCAACCCAAGCCCAAACACTACACGGCTTACACACTTTACGACTCGTACGACCTTGAAGTGATTGATGCTGAATCGAGGTATTTGCGCAATCGTACCGGTGGTGTCCAGATGCTGTCTGAAAACACAATCGTTTCACCAATGCCCGGAAAAGTGGTCAAAATACCGGTTTCTGTTGGCGATGAAGTGAAAAAAGGTGATACTCTGATCACGATCTCGGCAATGAAAATGGAAAGCGAGTACAAATCGCCCATCGACGGTAAAGTTGCCATCATTCATGTTGCTGAAGGCAGCACAGTTGATGCCAATCAGGTTTTAATAGAAATCGAAAAAATCATAGAAAATGGATTTGAAAGCCAAATTTGAACAATTTGAATTACTGAACCAGCAGGCAGAATCAGGCGGCGGAGCTGAAAGGGTTGACAAACAACACAAATCAGGAAAAAAAACTGCCCGCGAACGAATCGCTTTTCTGCTCGATCCCGGAACTTTTAATGAGATAGATAAAATGGTCACCCACCGGGGTACCGACTTCGGTATAGATAAATCGAAAATACCGGGCGATGGTGTTGTTTCAGGATATGGAAAAATAAATGGTCGGCTGATGTATGTTTTTGCCCAGGACTTTACCGTATTCGGAGGGACATTAAGTCGCGCCAATGCTGATAAAATCCTGAAAATTCAGGAACTGGCCGTTAAAATGGGCGCTCCGGTTATCGGATTGAACGATTCAGGAGGAGCCCGTATTCAGGAAGGTGTTGAAAGCCTTGCCGGTTATGCCGATATTTTCTACAACAATGTCATATCTTCAGGTGTCATTCCGCAAATCAGCGCCATCATGGGTGCTTGTGCCGGGGGTGCAGTGTATTCACCAGCTCTGACCGATTTTATCTTCATGGTTGAGAAGACAAGTCACATGTTTGTTACCGGTCCTGAAGTGATTAAAACAGTGACGCACGAAGATGTAACCAAAGAAGAATTGGGAGGCGCCATCACCCATGCTTCAAAAAGCGGGGTGGCTCATTTTACGGGCAGCGACGAAGAGCAAACACTGATGATGGTTAGGGAGTTGATGAGTTTCATTCCATCGAACAACATGGACGAACCACCACTTAAAATTTGCACCGACCCTGAAACCAGGGCCGATGTTTCGTTGAATCAGGTGGTTCCGGTTGATCCAAATAAACCGTACGACATCAAAGACATTATTCACAAAATCATTGATGATGAACATTTCCTGGAAGTTCAGCCACATTATGCCGCCAACATGGTAATTGGGTTTGCCCGAATGGGTGGAAAGCCGATCGGGATTGTCGCCAATCAGCCTGCTCATTTGGCTGGCGTACTCGACATCAATTCATCGGTAAAAGCTGCCAGGTTTGTTCGTTTCTGCGATGCTTTTAATATTCCACTCGTTACTTTGGTGGATGTACCGGGATTTTTACCAGGTACCGGACAGGAATTCGGAGGAATTATAAAGCATGGCGCCAAACTGTTGTATGCCTTTGCCGAAGCAACAGTGGCGAAAATTACACTGATAACCCGCAAAGCTTATGGAGGCGCTTATGATGTTATGTCGAGCAAACACATTGGCGGAGACGTAAATTTTGCCTATCCTACTGCTGAAATTGCAGTGATGGGACCTGAAGGCGCCATCAATATCCTTTATCGTGGAAAACTCAGCGACGAAGAAAGAGTTGCCGCAGTTGAAGATTACCGCGTAAAGTTTGCAAACCCATATAGGGCTGCAGCGCTTGGATACATTGATGAAATTATAATGCCTCAGGATACGCGCTATAAAATAATACAGGCGCTCAATATGACACAAAATAAACGGAAATCGAATTTGCCACGCAAACACGGAAATATTCCCCTGTAAAAAAAGAATGGAACAAACTGTGTCCTGAATTCGTAGAAGATTTCGAATAAACGAAGAAGGGAGGTGAGCGATGCAAAGGGAATATATTAGAAATTATCTGCTGATTTCAGGAATTACCCTGATAGTAATCGGAATTCTCTTTATTGCAATGCTTTCGGACCCAATGCGATATGTAGGAATTATTTTCCTGATTTTTGCAATTGTTTTAATTGCAAGTTTTAATTATTTAAAGCTCCGTAACTCTGATGACGGTAGGCTAAGAAGCCGGATCCGTGATCAAATTCTTAAACATCAATTTCGAAAATAATTTTAAGAAGCCAGTGAAAGCTGGCTTTTTTGTTTTTATATACCATGAGCTTTCCCAGTTTAATAAAACTTTGGGAAAGCTTTAATACATTTGCCACCAAATCAGTAGATAAAAAATACCAACTATGATCGAAAACCAGTCATCAGTAAAACCTGGAAGTAATATTTTGGTAAGAAAAGCTTCAGGAGTTGAAGAACCATTTGAAAAGTATAAGTTGGAGCGCTCATTGAGAAATGCAGGTGCTGACGATGGTTTGGTTCAGGAAATTGCAAAAAATATCGAGGAATGGATAACCTCCGGACTTACCACAAAGAAAATATATTCCCGTGCTTTTTCGCTGTTGAGGAGAAAGGAAACTGGTGTTGCAATTCGGTACAAATTAAAACAGGCAATTATGGAGCTTGGACCTAGCGGATATCCCTTCGAGGATTTTATCGGGCACCTGTTCGAAAAACAAGGTTATGAAGTAAAAGTTGGGCAGATTCTGGAAGGTCATTGTGTAACACACGAAATGGATGTGATTGCAACCGAGAATAAAACCCAGCATTTGGTTGAGTGCAAATACAGCAGCGACCAGGGAAAGCAAATAAGCGTGCAAGTGCCGCTTTATGTCCGTTCCCGCGTTAACGACATTATCAAAAAGAGAGAAGAATATCCGGAATATGCCGGTTTTTCATTTTCAGGCTGGGTAGTTACAAACACGCGATTCTCCGCCGATGCTTTACAATATGGGAAATGCAGCGAATTGCATCTTCTGGGTTGGGATTATCCATATGGCAATGGTTTGAAAGATCTCACTGAAAGGTTGAAAATATATCCGATAACAATACTTAGCCAGCTTACAAAGGATGAAAAACAAACTCTTTTGAACCGGGGAATTGTAATCTGCCTTCAGTTATTTAATAACCCGGAAATTCTTGATTCGCTGGAGTTAAGCAAAACAAAATACCACGCACTGGAGAAAGAGATCAAAGATATTTGCGGTTAACA
>JAUYMU010000034.1 GCA_030698405.1 Bacteroidota bacterium | reverse complement strand
CGACAAATAAGGTAATAAGGTAGAAATCAAATGTGCAACTTTTCTACTAAGGTTAATAAATTGAAAATAAGGTTTTTATATTCTAGAAAAAACCTTATTTTTCTCCATCAAACCTTAGTAGAAAGACGAACAGGGAAAAAGCAACCTTATTACCTTATTAATAATAAAAAAAAATGCCGTCCTATTTAATTCTATTGCAAAACAGATTAACCAATTCTAAATGAGTAAATTATACAGCCTATACTAAAATGAAAAGCACCTGAAAAATCGCTGACTTGTCGGGATTTTAATCAGCTTTAATCCCTGCCTGCGGCAGGCAGGCGCTAGATCATATTTTATCCGCGTTCCATTGTTTTTTGTTTTCTATTAGTAATTCCCTATTATTTGTGGGTACACTGTAGCAGCCGGCGAGGCAGGTTTTGCGGCTCTGCCGCTTTCTGATAGCTAACGATCCAACGGCTAACGGATTTTTTAGCTTAGTAAGAAATTGGTCATTTCTTCAATCTAAAATAGGCAATTGAATACTTTATCCACACAATCCGTTATAGAACCTATAAACGGAATCCTGCAATATGTGTGAATCTTGCAACTATTTCCCAAAGTTATATAACACTTATTGTTTAGCGCCTGCATAACTTGCGAAAAATCAGAAGTTATCGGACGACTGGTGGATATGCTCGTCAAATAAAATCACAAATGGAAAAAAACAACAATTCAGAAAATGCAAATTTTAGGCAAGAGGCCGAAGAATCGCTTAAAGCGTCAGAAAAACGCTACCGCAGACTTTTCGAATCGGCCAAAGACGGAATTTTAATTCTCGATGCCGAAACCGGGATGATTACAGATGTGAACCCATTTTTGATTGAAATGCTGGGTTATTCGGAATACCAATTTCGTGATAAAGCAATATGGGAAATCGGGTTCTTTAAAGATATAGTTGCCAATCTGGATAAATTTTCGGAATTGCAACACAAAGAATATGTGCGTTATGACGACCTGCCGCTTGATACGGCTGACGGACGGAAAATCAGTGTGGAGTTCATCAGCAATATTTATTTTGAAGAAAATAAGAAGGTAATACAGTGTAATATTCGGGAAAAAACCATTCGAAAAGAATCGGAGTTGGCGCTGCGAAAGAGTGAATCTCACCTCCGCACACTTGTGAGCACTATCCCGGACTTGGTTTGGCTAAAAGACACGAATGGGGTGTACCTCTCGTGCAATCCGATGTTCGAACGTTTATTTGGATCCAGGGAAGCTGACATTGCCGGAAAAACCGATTACGACTTTGTTGACCGGGAACTTGCTGACTCTTTCCGCGAGAATGACCGAAAAGCCATAGAGGCAGGCAAACCGACCAGCAATGAAGAGTGGGTTACCTTTGCTGACGATGGACATCGTGCGTTTCTGGATACGATTAAAACCCCGATGTACGATTCAGACGGAATGCTGCTTGGCGTTCTGGGTATTGGGCGGGACATAACTGAACGCAAGCTTGCAGAAGAGATACTGCATGATTCGCGCGAGGACTTATCCAGACTGCTAAATTCGATGTATGAAGGCGCGTACGGGGTGGATATCAATGGCTACTGCACATTCGTTAACCGGGCATGTTTACAAATACTGGGTTATCAGAACGACTATGAATTTCTTGGCAAACACATACACGAACTTATTCATCATTCACATTACGATGGCAGTCCATACCCATCAAGTGAATGCAGGATGTATCGTGCTTATCAGATTAATCAAACTGTCAATGTTTCTGATGAGGTTTTTTGGCGAAAGGATGGGATTGCAATCCAGGTTGAATATTGGTCATGTCCAATAGAAAAGAATGGTGCGGTGATCGGTTCAATAGCTGCATTTATCGACATCACACAACGCAAACTCGCAGAGGAAACTTTAAGGTTAAGCGAAGAACGCTATCGGTTTTCTTTGGAAATTACAGCTCAGATCGGCTGGTCAGTACCACCCGATGGATTAGTAGAAGACATGCCCTTGTGGAGGCAATACACCGGGCAAAGTATAGAAGAGGTAAAAGGATGGAAATGGCTGGATTCCATACACCCTGACGACCGCGAACACACCAGAAAAATATGGGTCAATGCCACCCATCAAAAATGCAAATATGAAACAGAGTACCGCATTCGCCGTGCTGATGGGGTTTACCGGTATTTTATGGTGCGGGGCATTCCACTATTCAATGCCAATGGTTCGGTTAAGGAATGGGTGGGTTCCTGCATTGATATCACCGACCGCAAGCAGGCAGAAGAAAAATTAATTATTGCCAACAAAGAACTGGTGTTTCAAAACGATGAAAAGGAAAAACGCGCTACTGAGTTAATTATAGCGAACGAAGAACTGGTTTTTCAGAATAACGAAAAGGAAAAACGCGCAGCAGAGTTGATCATAGCCAAAGAAAAAGCGCAGGAAAGCGACCGTTTAAAATCTGCTTTTCTGGCCAATATGAGTCATGAGGTTCGCACGCCGTTAAACAGCATCATCGGGTTTTCTGAATTGCTGGCGGATCCATATTTTGAAGAGGATCAGAAAAATGAATTTATTCAACTTATCATTGCCAGTGGGAATAACCTTTTAAACATTATCAGTGATATTATGGACATCTCGAAGATTGAATCAGGCGAAATTAAAATCCATAACAGCCAGATAAATTTACTGAAATTCATTTCTAACGTCGAAGCAAATTTCAGTTTAAAAGCAAAAGAAAAAAATATCGAACTTAAACTGTCAATACCTGAAAATGAAGAAGGAACAATCATTGTCGCTGATACTGACAGGCTCAGCCAGGTAATGAATAACCTGATTGGAAATGCCTTAAAATTCACTTCAGTAGGCAACATCGAAATTGGATATCAACCCAAAGGCAAAATGGTGGAATTTTTCGTTAAAGATACCGGCATCGGAATTCCGACAGAATATCACGATCAAATTTTTAAACGATTCAGGCAGGTTGAAGGAGAAAAAATGCGCAAATTTGGCGGAAATGGACTCGGACTGGCCATTACAAAAAATCTGGTTGAATTAATGGGTGGGAAAATCCGGCTCGAAAGCAAAATAGGCGAAGGCAGTAAGTTTTATTTTACGATGCCGATGAATTAAAACTTTCCCAAAGTTTATTTTAAACTGAAAAAAACTTTGGAAAAGCTAATAGCTTAAGTTTATTTTAAACTGAAAAAAACTTTGGGAAAGCTAATAGCACTAAAAAAAAATGCAAATCTTATCGTTATTATTAACCAGAAATGTCTTATTTTAAAACCTGAAACGATTCTGTTTTCAATTAGTCATTTCATTGCCTAATCACAAAATTAATTGATATGAAAATTGTAGTAGTTGGTACTGGTTATGTCGGATTGGTTTCCGGCACTTGTTTTTCACAAACGGGGATTGACGTTGTCTGCGTTGATGTTGATGAACGAAAAATCAATATGCTGAACAATGGTCAGATACCCATTTACGAGCCCGGTCTCGAAGATATATTCAAATACAATGTTGAGAAGGGACGCCTTACGTTTACGACAAATCTGAAAGACAGCCTCGCTGATGCTGAAGCTGTTTTTATTGCCGTGGGAACTCCGCCCGACGAAGATGGCAGCGCCGATTTGAAATATGTTTTGGGAGTAGCCCGCGAAATTGGCCGTCACATCGATCATTATATGGTGGTTGTAACCAAAAGCACTGTTCCGGTCGGCACTTCACTAAAAGTTAAAGCCGCCATTCAGGATGAATTAAAAATACGGAATGCAGATGTGCCATTTGATGTTGCTTCAAATCCTGAATTTCTGAAAGAAGGTAGCGCTGTGGACGATTTCCTGAAACCCGACAGGATTGTGGTTGGCATTGAATCGCCGGAAGCTGAAAAAACCATGCGCAAATTGTACAAAGCCTTTCTTCTGAACGGCCATCCTATTTTGTTCATGGATATTTTCTCTTCTGAAATGACAAAATATGCAGCAAACTCAATGCTGGCGACAAAAATCAGTTTTATGAACGACATTGCCAACCTGTGCGAATTGGTTGGCGCCGATGTCGGTATGGTGCGCAAAGGCATTGGCTCCGATGCACGTATCGGCAACAAATTTATTTACCCCGGAACCGGATATGGTGGCTCCTGCTTTCCGAAAGATGTTCAGGCATTGGTGCGTACCGCCGACGAATACGGCCATTCACTTGATATCCTGAAAGCTGTTGAAGCGGTAAATTACCGGCAGAAGGAAGTGTTGGTCAAAAAAATAAAATCACATTTCGGCGACGATCTGAAAGGATTAAAATTCGCGATGTGGGGACTGTCGTTTAAACCAAAAACCGACGATATGCGCGAAGCCCCTTCCCTTGTAATCATTGATAAATTGCTGAAAGAAGGCGCATCGGTGGTGGCTTTCGATCCGGTTGCGCAGGAAGAAGCCCATCGGATACTTGGAGATACAATAATTTATGCCAAGGACGAGTATGATGCATGTATTGATGCTGATGCTTTGATTGTTGTTACTGAATGGCCTGAATTCAGAATGCCAAACTTCAGGGTAATTGGAAAATTGCTGAAGACCAAAACCATTTTTGACGGACGAAACATTTATGAACCTGAAGAAATGCAGGAGTTAAATTTTAATTATTACAGCATTGGTAGGAAAACAGTTCTAATTTAGAAACAACGAAGATGAAACGAATACTTGTAACCGGAGGAGCCGGATTTGTGGGATCGCACCTGTGCGAAAGGCTATTGAACGATGGCAACGAAGTGGTTTGTATGGACAACTACTTTACAGGCAAAAAGCAAAAAATCGTCCATTTGCTCGACAATCCATATTTTGAACTGATCCGCCACGATGTTACAATGCCATATTACATTGAAGTTGACGAAATATACAATCTGGCATGTCCGGCATCACCGGTTCATTATCAGTACAACCCGATCAAAACGATCAAAACTTCGGTAATGGGTGCTATAAATATGCTGGGACTTGCCAAACGAATCAGGGCAAAAATATTACAGGCATCCACCAGCGAGGTATACGGCGATCCGATAGTACATCCGCAAACCGAAGATTACTGGGGACATGTCAACCCGATTGGAATCCGCTCCTGTTACGACGAAGGCAAACGATGCGCCGAGTCGTTGTTTGTAAATTACCATACCCAAAATAATGTCAGGATTAAAATCATACGGATATTCAATACTTATGGTCCCAAAATGGAACCTGATGATGGCCGGGTTGTTTCAAATTTTATTGTTCAGGCTCTGAAAAATCAGGACATTACTATTTTCGGCGATGGAAAACAAACCCGCAGTTTTCAGTATGTTTCTGATCTGGTTGAAGGAATGGTGCGGATGATGGCAACCGGTGATGAATTTACGGGACCGGTAAACATCGGTAACCCCGGAGAATTTACCATGTTGGAGCTGGCACAAAACATCATCGAATTGACGGGTTCCAAATCGAAAATAATTTATCTCCCTTTGCCTGCTGATGATCCGACACAACGCCAACCCGACATTTCGCTGGCAAAAGAGAAACTGGGCGGCTGGGAACCAAAGGTTGAATTACGCGAAGGTTTGGTAAAAACAATTGAATATTTTGATCAGCTATTGTCGATATGAAAGAAGAGGTTCCACATATTATTCCAACTGTGCTTGTTGTAGATGACAATCCCAAAAACGTGCAAATTATTGCACTGATTTTGAGTGGTTTAAAATACAAAATAATTATCGCAACAAGTGGCAGCAGTGCAATTGATCTGGTTGAGAGAGTTCGTCCGGATTTAATACTTCTGGATGTTATGATGCCGGGAATGGATGGATTTGAGACTTGTCAGATTATCAAATCAAAACCTGAAAATGATAATATTCCTGTAATTTTTTTAACCGCATTAAGCGAGAAAGTTAACATCGTAAAAGGGTTTGTAACCGGAGGGGTTGATTATATTACCAAACCATTTAACAAGGAAGAATTAACAAGTCGGATCAAAACACATCTGGAATTGAAATTTACCCGCGATGAATTACAAAAAACAACCGATCATTTAATGGAACTGAATTCCATAAAAGATAAACTGTTTTCAGTAATCGGGCATGATTTGCGATCGCCCATCGGGAGCATAAAAATGACGTTGGACTTTATGAAAGGCGATTTGGGCAAACATTACAAAATCGAAGATTTTCGTGAAACCGTTGATATGCTGTCCCAAACAACCGATGAGGTTTTCGGACTGTTAGAAAACCTTCTGGCCTGGGCAAAAGCTCAAAGCGGAAATCTGACCGTTCTGCCTGAAGATATCAATTTAACCGAATTGGTAAATAGTATCTTTTTATTGCACAAGGGAGGTATTCAACAGAAAGATATTCATTTTGAGTGCCTTGCAGATAAAGAAACCATCGTTTTTGCGGATTTGAACATGTTAAAAACAGTATTGAGAAACTTAATATCGAATGCAATAAAATTCACTCCCAAAGAAGGAACAATCAGTGTATCAACCAACAAAACCGATGATTTTACCAGAATTATTGTTTCTGACAATGGTGTTGGCATATCAGCTGAAAATATGGCGAAGTTATTTGATGACAAGCAACACCTGACAACTTATGGTACAAACAATGAGACCGGAAGTGGGATTGGACTTCTTTTGTGCCACAATTTTGTGAAAAAGAACAACGGAAGTTTGTTGGTTGAAAGCGAAGTCGGAAAAGGCAGCTCATTTACAATTGAACTGCCAATACGGCTCAAATCAGAATAATTGATTTTTTAATTAATTTTAGTGAGAAATAACAACTTATCAATAATACTTCAAGACAATGAAAAAGATACTTGTGGTCGATGATAAATCATCCATTAGCAACTTACTGGTTCAGTTTTTAAGCCATCAGTACAATGTTGAAACAAGAGCAGATGGCCTTGAAGCATTGACCTGGCTTCAGGAGGGAAATATGCCCGATTTGGTGATTACTGATTTACAGATGCCCAATATGGATGGCACTGAACTCATAAAGCGAATAAAAGAAAGCGGTTACTTTAAAGATATTCCGATTATCGTACTAAGTAGTAAAGACAGCAGTTCCGACAGGGTAGAATGTTTAAAACTTGGCGCCGAAGATTTTATTGCAAAACCGTTTAATCCTGAAGAATTATTACTTCGTATCGATAAAATTTTACTTCGTTAAAACCACTCACAATGGATGACAGCTATCAGAGTAAGTTGAAAATTCTACACATTGGTGCTGATCCTGAGTTTATTTCTCCTGTAATTTTTGAAAATTACAATGTTGAGATTGGTTCGGCAGATAATCCATTCACGGCAAGCAAGTGGATTGCTGAAAATGGATTGCCGGATGCGTTAATCTGCGAACGAAAAATTCCCGGTAGCAATGGATTTGGATTTTATGATTTCTGGATAGAGCAATTTGACCCTGAAAAAAGTATTCCGTTCATTTTGCTTGACGATGAAAAAAATCAGGAAACAATACAAAAAGCACTTCAGAAAAAGATTGATGATGTGTATGTAAAACCAGCAAAAGCGGAAACTTTAATCAGCAGAATTCTGATGTTGAAAAAAATCAAGCAACTGACTGACAAACCATCGCTCTCAAAAACACCTGCATTTACAGCCTATAAAACCCCATTTTTCAAACGAATGTTCGATATTGTTTCGGCAAGCATCGGACTGCTTTTAATTTCACCAATCCTGATTCTTTTTGTTATCGCCATCAGGATTGAATCGAAAGGCAAAGTATATTACACTTCAAAACGGGTAGGTTCCGGATACAAAGTTTTTGATTTCTATAAATTGAGGTCAATGTACACCGATGCCGACAAAAAACTAAAAGAACTGGCTCATTTAAATCAATATCAGAAAAAGGAACCATTGGCTGGACCTGATGATGCAGCGATACAATCACCAGTTCATGATTCAATAAAAAGTTCTGTTTTGATTGGCGACGACAGTTCCGTTTCGGAGGCTGATCATATCAGAAAAAAACAGAAAAAACAGGAAACAGCCTTTGTGAAATTCGAGAATGATCCGCGCATTACCAAAGTTGGCCGTATCATCCGCAAATTAAGCATCGACGAGTTACCGCAATTGATAAATGTAATTAAAGGCGATATGTCGATTGTTGGAAACCGTCCGCTTCCAGCATACGAGGCCGAGATGTTAACGACCAATGAATGGGCAGAGCGGTTTCATGGACCTGCCGGAATTACCGGCCTTTGGCAGGTTGAGGCCAGGGGAAAATCGAGCAAAATGTCAACCGAAGAACGAAAAGGATTGGACAATAAATATTCAGAAATTGCCAGAAGCAAGTATTCATTCTGGAAAGACATCTGGATTATTTTACGAACCATTCCGGCGGTATTTCAGAAGGAAAATGTATAGTTGATGTACGAAAACAGAAAGAAAATGAAGCATAAAATACTATCTAAAATTAGCAGTTTACTTCTTTTAATTGCAACAGCAGCGCTTTCAGTTGCGCAATCCAGTTCAGGGCTGGATCCTTTATCTATGCATGAGCTTTTTATAAAAAAAATACCCACGCTCGAAGCGCTCATCGACTCGACCTGCAAAAATTCGCCGATACTAAAATCGCAGCAGTCGTACATTGACATAAACGAGTTGCGGTTAAAAATCTCAAAAAAAGAATGGGTAAAAAACATCCATATCGAATCATCTTTTCAATATGGTATGTTTGGTAATATCCTGCTCAACCCCGATGCCGAAGATCCTTTGGCAAACAGTGTTTTAAGTACAAATAAACAAACCCGTTATTCAACCGGTCTTTCATTAAAATTGCCCATTTCCGAAATTTTAAGCAGGAAGCAGGAAATGAAAATCGGCGAACAAACTCTTGAGCAAACAAAGTATGAAAAGGAAAGACTTATTGAGGAATTGCGAAAACTCGTGATTATTCAATACAACGATCTAATATTGAAGCACAAGATATTGCTTATCAGTAATAACAATCTCCAATCGCACAACCTTCAACTCAATATGATTGAAAAAGAATTCGCAATCAATAAGGTCAATATTGGAGAAGTTGCACGAATTAAGGAAATGCAATCAAAGTCAGAGATCGAATTTGAAACTGCAAAATCGGAATTCAATACATCCTTTCAGCTTTTGCAGGAAATAACAGGAGTGAAGTTTAACCTCTAAATACAAAGCATTTTGAACCTCATACAATTTACCCGGATCATACAACGAAACATCTTAGTTCTGCTGATTGTACCTATCCTGCTTGCGGGCTTGGTTTTTTTACTGACAAAAAATCAGGCAAAAAAATATGCCTCAAGCACAACTATCTACACCGGCATTGCGTCCGGATATTCGATCGAATCTCAAAAAAGTACAGGCATCGATTATTTTGGTGTAAACAATGCTTTCGACAACCTCATCAACATTATAAACAGCCGGAGTACACTCGAAGAAGTATCTCTTACACTGTTTGCAAAGTGCATGATGCTTCCAAAAGCCGATCATTATTTAATTTCAGAAGAATCGTTTACTGAATTGCAGTCGATTGTACCTGCTGAGGTGAAATCCAAAATCGATCATTCTTCGCTTGAAAAGACTGTAAAAAACCTGCAAGAATTGATGAATACGGATGCCACCAATTTTGTTTACGAACTGGTGAACCTCACTCATCCGTATTTCAGTGTCGACGCTATTTCCGACATTCGGGCTTACAGGATTTCTTCCAGCGATATGATTAAAATCTCATACGAATCAACCGATCCGGGAATTTGCAGATCGACCCTTGAAATCCTTTCCAATATTATTATCCGCAATTATTCAGGAATAAAGGTCAACCAGACCGATGCAGTGGTTTCTTATTTCGAAGAACAACTCAACAAATCGAACCTCAAGCTGAAAGAAGCTGAAGACATGTTACTGAGGTTTAACCAGGAAAATAATATCATCAACTATTACGAACAAACGAAATCAATTTCAGGCCAAAAAACCGATCTGGAACTGAGGCACCAAACCGAGCTGATGGCTCTTAAAGGCGCCGAATCGATTATTAAAAGTTTAGATGAAAAGCTAACAAACACACAGAAAATAATACTGAAGAACGAAGAAATTACCGCCAAAAGAAATGAATTATCGCAGATTACCTCTTCCATTACTTTTCTTGAAATTTATGCTGACACTTTAGGTTCAAAAACAGCAGAACTTCAGAATCTCAGATCCCGTGCAAAAAAAATAGCAGATGAATTAAATGCTTCAGTTCAAACCGTTTTCGTGTACAAAAATGAAAAAGGAGGCCTCACTTCTGATCAAATACTTGCTGATTGGTTAAGTAATACCGTAATTTTTGAAGAGTCGAAAGCCCGGATTCTGGTAATGGAAACCCGAATCAAAGATTTCCAGAAGGAATACGATACTTTTGCGCCGCTTGGAGCCATTCTGAAACGAATAGAACGTGAAATAAATGTGGCCGAACAGGAATACCTTTCGTTGCTGCACGGGCTTTCGCTGGCCAAATTAAAACAACAGGATCTTCAGTTATCATCGAACATTAAACCCATTGATTCACCGTATTTTCCGATCAAACCTGAACCTTCGAAACGGAAAATACTGATACTGATTGCCGGAATGTTTGGGTTTATTATGGTGGCATTTGCAATAATTCTGATGGAATATTTTGACTCAAACATCAAAACTCCCGACAGGATTGAAAAAGAAACCGGTTTAAAAGTGGCGATAGCCTATCCGATTCACCAAATAACAAAAAATAATATCGACCTTGGTTTTGTTGAAATAAAAGCAATTGATTGGCTGGCTCAAAAAGTTGCTCAAAAAGTTTCCGAGAATTCTGCCCAGCCTTCGCTGAATCATATTCTGATTTTCAGTATTCAGGCAGAAGAAGGCAAAACCACTTTAGGAACGGCTCTGGCCAATAAGCTAATCACATACGGCAAACGTGTTTTCTATCTTAATTATTCAACTGCCACCAATACCGACATCCGGAATCTAAATCTGAAGAACCATCTTCCGGATGAAAAATTCCCGGAAAACGATGATTACATAAATGATTCAGGATTGAATAAGACAGATCAGTCAAATCTGGATTTCGTAATAATTGAATTGCCCGATTTATTGACCAGCAGTTTCCCCATCAAGTTGCTCAAACTGTTTGACCAGGCCTACCTGGTGTGCAGGGCTAACCGCGAATGGACTGCTGCCGATCAGAATTCACTCAGGCTGTTTCAGAAATCGTTGGTGAAGACAACTCCTGAAATAATCCTGAATGGCGTTGATCTTTCTGTTATGGAAGCTTTTGTGGGCGAAATTCCCAAGAAAAGATCTGCCATCAGAATCCTGGTTAAAAAGCTTATCCGGTTTCAGTTTCACGCTAATTCAAGAATCAAATAATGCTTCATTTTATAAAAAACTTGGTAAAAGAAAACAATTTTCTGTCGCTGGCCGGAAATCTTAGCTTTTCAGTCTTCGGCCTACTAAGTTTTATCATTCTAACCCGAAGCCTTAACAAATCTGACTTTGGCGATTTTGTACTCTTCACCGCATTATGCACGACAGTTGATTTATTCAGATTTGGTCTTACGCGAACTGCAATCACCCGATTTGTTTCCGGTTCAGACGAAAATGAAAAACGACAATTTCTGGGTTCAAGCTTTTTAATTGGTTTAATTCTGATAGGCCTTTGTTTGGTGATACTTACACCTGCTTATATATTCTTTTCTGATGCAATTGCAAGCAATGGTTATACCTACTTTTTAAAGTGGTATCCGTTAATGGCATTGGTAAGCTTGCCCTGGAACAATGCGATTGCATTCCTGCAGGCCGAACAAAAATTTCAGCGAATATTGTGGCTGACAACGATTAACGTTGGAAGTTTCCTGGTATTTCTGATCCTGAATTTTTTCATCTTTCACCTTGGTGTCGAGGAAATCATTATAGCCCAAATTGCAACAAATATTCTGGCTTCTGCTGTTTCCATCTTTAAAAAATGGGATGGGTTGACTGATATTTTTTCCAGCACCCGCGAAACCATTTTGAAATTATTTCATTTTGGGAAATACTCGATGGGAACCAGCCTTGGCAGCAGCCTGCTTAAAAGCGCTGACACATTTATCATCGGATTAAGCCCGGTTTTGGGCTCAACCGGCATTGCACTTTACGCAATTCCGATGAAATTCACCGAATTTTTCGAAATCCCTATCCGTAGTTTTGTAGCAACTGCATTTCCTAAAATGGCAAGAGTCAGTATGCTAAATGACATTGCCGGATTCAAAAAAATATTTTACACCTATTCAGGAGCGATTACGATACTGTTGGTTCCATTTATAGTGTTCGCGTTTGTATTTGCCGCCGAGTTTATTTGGATTCTGGGCGGCAGCGAATACAAGGATTCAGCTGATTTGATCGGCAATGTATTCCGTATCTTCTGTATTTACGGAATCCTGCTGCCCTTCGACAGGCTTACCGGCGTTGCTTTGGACAGCCTCAACAAACCCAAAAGCAATTTGTACAAGGTTTTGGTAATGCTCACAGCCAATGTAATCGGGGATTTTATCGCCGTTTTTGTATTTAAATCATTATTTTTTGTCGCACTGGCTACGGTAGTTTTCACGCTCATTGGCATGTATTTCGGCTACTATTTCCTGAACAGGGAAATTAAGCTTGAATTTCCTGAAGTATTCAGGCATGGTTGGCGGTTCTACACCGATGCGTACAATTCATTTTTAAACAGAAAGCATGGATAAGTTCGATCCTGTTTTTGGTTCCGATAGGATAAGAAGTCCGTTTTTTATCGCGTTGATTGTGATTATTGCAATCGTATCTGCCTATCTGATAGCCAAAGGAGGTATAATTATTGCTCTGCTGCTGACCCTTTTGCCAGTGATGCTCATCGTTCTGAACAGGATTTTCAATGCCCCTTATTTTAGTTTCCTGATTGTTTTCGTTGCCAATTTCTTCATGCTCGGGCTCAACCGTTATATTCCGGGGCCACTCGGTCTTACCATCGACGGATTGCTAATCCTCACCTATTTATCCCTGTTTTTCAAAAGCTTTGACCAACCGGTTAATTGGTCACTGGCAAAATCGGATCTCACGCTACTGGCCGGAATATGGTTTGGGTACACGCTTTTCCAGCTTTTAAATCCTGAAGCAGTGTCGCGTATTGCATGGTTTTATGCCATGCGCGGAGTCGCACTCTACATGATACTTACCATTCCGCTTACTTTTATCATCATGAACAGGGAAAAAGACCTGAGTCTGATCTTGATACTTTGGGGTACTTTTTCGCTTTTGGGAACCCTTAAAGGAATGATGCAGCAGTTTATCGGGGTCGATCCGTTCGAACAACAATGGCTGAATGAAGGTGGTGCCGTAACACATTTACTGCTCGGCAAATTGCGCATTTTTTCGTTTTATACCGATGCAGGCCAATTCGGCGCCTCGCAGGGACAGGCCGGAGTGGTATTTGGAATTCTGGCGCTGCATGTAAAAAACATCAGACTCCGGATATTTTACACAATTGTTGCTCTGGCGGGCATCTACGGAATGATGATTTCTGGAACACGCGGAGCCATTGCAGTACCGATTATGGGTTTTGCACTCTATTTTATTTTGATGAAAAACATAAAAATGATGATACTGGGAGCCTTTCTGGGCATTTCAGTATTCGTATTTTTTAAATATACCTATATCGCGCAAGGAAACTATCAAATACGCCGAATGCGCTCAGCCTTCGATCCCAATGATCCTTCCTTACAGGTTCGGTTCGAAAATCAACGAATGCTAAAGTCATATTTAGCCACCCGTCCGTTTGGCGGTGGGCTGGGTTCAGCCGGAAACTGGGGGAAACGCTTTTCACCAAACACTTTTCTGGCCAATACAGCAACCGATAGCTGGTACGTTGCAATATGGGCCGAACAGGGAATTGTTGGTTTGCTTTTACATCTTTTCATCCTTTTTTATGTTTTGATAAAAAGCGCTTTTGTATTGATGTTTAAGATCAGGAACGATTGGCTGCGATTCAGGATGATTGCGCTCATCTGCGGTTTTTTCGGAATAATGGTTGCCTCTTATGGGAACGGCGTATTGGGACAAATGCCTACCGGAATCATTATTTACATGAGCATGGCATTCCTGTTCATGGCCGAAAAATTCGATAAAGAATTAGAATTACAAAATGGGCAAAATTGAAAACTTACAACTATGAATGATTCGACACCCGGCTGGCCTTTGGTTTCGGTTATTACAGTAAATTACAACCAATCGCAGGTTACATTCGACCTGCTCGAATCGTTACGAAAAATAAGTTATCCCAATATCGAAATAATAGTGGTCGATAATGCATCGCCCAATGATGATCCGGATTCGATAAAACGCAATTATCCTGAAATTACTTTGATAAAGAGTACGAAAAACCTGGGATTTGCCGGAGGAAACAACCTGGGCATCGAAAAATCAACAGGCGATTACCTTTTGTTTATCAACAACGATACTGAAGTTCCGGCAGGATTTCTGGAGCCGCTTGTTGCCTTTTTCCGGGCGCATCCCGATGCCGGTATGGTGAGCCCTAAAATCCGTTATCACCATACTCCCGAAATGATTCAGTATGCCGGATATTCAGAATTGAATCCATACACCATACGCAATTTCAGTATTGGTTACAGGGAAATTGACAATAAACAGTATGACATTGACCGTCAAACAGCTTTTGGGCACGGCGCTGCAATGTTGGTTCCAAGAAAAGTAATTGAAAAAGTGGGGATGATGCCCGACATTTATTTTCTATATTACGAAGAAATCGATTGGGGATGGAAAATCAGAAAAGCTGGTTATCAAAACTATTACGTAGGAAGTTCAGTGATTTTTCACAAAGAATCTGTTTCGACAGGAAAAAACAGCCCGCTTAAAACCTACTACATGGCACGAAACCGAATTTTGTTTACCCGACGGAATATTTCAGGAATACAAAAATGGATCAGCCTGAGCTACCAAATACTGATTGCAGGAACAAAAAACCTTCTAATGCATTTGATAAAAGGTGAGAAAAAACATTTTACATCTTATTGGAACGGATTAATCTGGCATTTTAAAAATATCGGGAATGAAAATATTCACAGCAATCCACCACTTAACCAATCAGGAAGATGAATACACTTAAACTGATCATCAATATACTGGAATACATTCTGGCCGGATACCTTGGAATCACGGTCGTTTATAACCTGATTTATGCATTGGCCGGATTATTCACGCTAAGAAACCGTAAAGCAACTGAAAACCGGCTACGTAAAATTGCGGTTTTAATACCGGGTTACAAAGAAGACAATGTTATCCTGCAAACAGCAAAAGTCTCACTGCAACAGGATTACCCAAAAGAAATGTACGAAGTGATTGTTATTGCCGATTCGTTTAGCGCCGGAACCTTGCAGAAACTCAGCGAAATGCCCATCCGGGTGGTGGAAGTGGCTTTCGAAAACAGCACCAAATCGAAAGCGCTCAATAAAACCATGTATCAAATACCTGAAGACTACGATATTGCTGTGATTTTAGATGCTGATAACCTTATGGCCGATGATTTCCTTACCAAAATAAACGAAGGTTTTAATCAAGGTTTCAGGGTAATTCAAGGGCACCGCGTTGCCAAAAACACCGATACTTCGTTTGCCATTCTTGACGCTATCAGCGAAGAAATCAACAACCACATTTTCAGAAAAGGGCACCGCGTTTTGGGACTTTCATCGGCGCTTATTGGCTCAGGAATGGCTTTTGAATACCTGTTTTTCAAAAACATGATGGCTGATATAAAAGCGATTGGTGGATTTGACAAAGAACTGGAACTGAAATTATTGCGCGACCGTCAAACCATTGGCTATCTGGAAAACGCGCTGGTTTACGACGAAAAAACACAAAAAGCGGATAATTTTCAACGACAACGGAAACGCTGGCTTTCAGCTCAATTCATTTACTTTTCAAACTATCTGGGAAGCGGCCTGAAACACCTTTTCCTGAAGGGAAATATCGATTTTTTCGACAAAGTTCTCCAGCTTGCCTTTCTTCCACGTGTATTGCTTTTAGGCGTGTTATTCCTTTGCAGCGCTGTTTCTATCGGGGCAAATTTGCTTTCACTGCCATTTATTGAAAGTAACTTTGTTACAAGCTGGTTATTTTGGACCGGATTATTTATCGTAACCGGCCTGACGCTTTTGCTTTCGACTCCCCGGCAATTTTTCAGTTACCGGACATTGAAGGCAATTTCAAGTTTGCCACGCGCATTTTTACTGATGTTTGGTTCTTTGTTCAAATTAAAAGGGGCAAACAAAAAATTCATCCATACCGTTCATGGCGATCATCCGGAAGCCGGGACAACATCGCCGAATAAATAATGCTTATCAACTAAAAAACTGAACATGAAGATAGCAATAGAAGGACAACGGCTTTTCCGCAGAAAAAAACACGGAATGGACATGGTGGCGCTCGAACTGATCCGTAACCTGCAACTGATAGATCGTGAAAACGAATATGTTATTTTCGTAAAACCCGACGAAGACGATCAGGTTATTCAGGAAACGCCCAACTTTAAAATTGTGAAGCTCGACGGCGGATTTTACCCTTTGTGGGAACAAATTGCATTGCCAAAAGCTGCTGCCCGCGAAGGTTGCGACATTCTGCATTGCACATCGAACACAGCGCCCATATTTTCCTCCATTCCGGTTGTAGATACACTGCACGACATTATCTACATGGAGCACAGCTATTTAAAAATCCTGCAAGGTAGCGGGACACCGTATCAGAAATTTGGAAACGTGTATCGTAAACTCATTGTGCCCCGGATTGTGCGGAAAAGCAGAAAAATCATCACTGTTTCGCATTTCGAAAAAAACCGGATTGCCGAGTTTTTCGGGATGAAAGGCGATTCGCGCTTAACGGCTGTTTACAACGGAGTAGGCGAACATTTTAAACCAGTTACTAATCAGGCTGAATTGGCCAGGGTGAAAGAAAAATATCACCTTCCCGAGCGTTTCTTTTTCTTTTTAGGAAATACCGACCCGAAAAAGAACACAAAAGGCACCTTGAAAGCTTACGCCGATTTTGTAAAGCAAACCAACAGTGAGATGCAGCTTTTAATGCTCGACTACGACCAAAATGAACTTAAAAAGATACTTTCTGAAATTGGAGCTCCCGAATTAATCGGCAGGATTCATCTCACCGGATACGTTGTAAATACTGATCTTCCGGCTATTTACAGTCAATGCGGGGTTTTTCTGTACCCATCGCTGCGCGAAAGTTTTGGCATCCCTATTTTGGAAGCGATGGGCTGCGGAGTTCCGGTCATCACATCAAATACCTCGTCGATGCCCGAAATTGCAGGCGATGCAGCATTGATCATCGATCCGTATAAACCGGAAGAAATTACGGCTGCCATGATTCAGCTCACCACAGATAGTACATTGCGTGGAAGCAAAATAAAACTGGGCTATGAACAAGCCGCACTTTTTTCGTGGAAAGCAATGGCTGAAAATGTGCTGAAAATTTATCAGGAAATTGGCTCTCAAAACAAGCTAAAAACCGGGCTATGATAGCAAACCGCGATATAATTGTACTTGGAATTCAGGCATGGGACATTGAAATTGGCAGTAATTGCAAAAATATTGCTGAAGAATTAGCCAAAAACAACCGTGTCCTTTACGTGAATTCTCCGTTAGACCGAATTTCGAGATACAGGCATCAAAATCTTGCGGGCATCAGAAAACGCACCCAAATTGTGAAGGAAGGGAAACCTCAACTGGTGGAGGTTTCTAAAAATATATGGAACCTTTATCCGGCAACATTAATCGAATCCATCAACTGGATTGGTGCGACAGGTTTGTTTGACTGGCTTAACCGAATCAACAACAAACGGTTAGCGAAACAGATTTTATGGGCCATTGGCAAGCTTGGATTTAAAAATTACATCATTTTCAACGACAGCGACATGTTCCGAAGTTTTTACATGAAAGAACTTCTGAAACCTGAAAGCTATATTTACTATACCCGCGACAATCTGATTGCAGTTGATTACTGGAAAAAACAAGGTATTCGCGTGGAAGCCCTGCACATGAAAAAAGCCGATCTGGTAGTGGCCAACTCAACCTATCTGGCAGCTTTGGCTCAAAAACACAACCCAAATTCGTTTTACATTGGACAAGGCTGCGACGTGAGTTTGTTTGATACCAATCTGGTTACTACAATTCCTGATGATATAAAAAATATTTCGAAACCAATTATTGGCTACATCGGTGCATTGTTGTCGCTCCGGCTCGACATTCAGGTACTGGAACACATTGCCGAAAGCCGCCCGGAATGGAGCGTGGTACTGGTCGGTCCTGAAGACGACAAGTTTAAAGCCAGCAGTTTACATCAGCTTAAAAACGTTTACTTTTTGGGTAATAAAAACGGGAACGAACTTCCCTCCTACCTAAAACAGTTTGATGTGGCCATTAATCCGCAGGTGCTAAGTCCGGTAACAATTGGCAATTATCCACGCAAAATAGATGAATACCTGGCAATGGGAAAACCGACTGTTGCCACCAAAACAGAAGCAATGAGCGTTTTTGCCGGATTCGCCTATTTGGCTGAGAACAAAAAAGAGTACATTGAATGCATTGAAAAAGCGCTTCGGGAAGACAATGAAAAAGTTCGCCGGGAACGGGAAGAGTTTGCCCGCGAGCATACCTGGGAAAATAATGTGAACGAAATTTTAAAAGCACTTGAGACCGTTAAATCGCCAAATTTTAAAAGCTGAAAAAATGAGCATAGCTGAAAAAATAAAAGCAAGTCCAAAGCTGAAAAAGTGGGCGCTTTGGGCCATGATGCCGAAAAACCAGTCGCGGCCCCGACTTTGGGTGAAAATATTTCTGAATCCGTTCAAACATACGAAAGGTAAAAATTCGCGCATTTGCCGGTTTACCCGAATGGATGTGATGCCCTTCAATAATTTTGTGCTGGGCAACGACTCTACGATTGAAGATTTTACCACCATCAACAACGGAGTTGGCGATGTGCTGATTGGCGACCGCGTGCGCATTGGTATGAGCAACGTGCTGATTGGTCCGGTAACCATTGGAAACGATGTGATGCTTGCACAGAACATTGTGCTTTCAGGACTAAACCACGGCTATGAAGACATTAACATCGTACCTCACAAACAACCCGTTACCAAAAAGAAAATAACGCTGGAAGATGAAGTATGGATTGGCGCCAACTCGGTGGTGGTTGCAGGTGTCACCATCGGGAAACATTCGGTGATTGCGGCAGGTTCGGTGGTAACCAAAAATATTCCGCCTTATTCGGTGGCTGTTGGGAATCCGGCCAGGGTAATTAAACAATACAACCCTGAAACCGGAATCTGGGAAAGGGTAACCGTTTAAAAACGAAAAATGAGGCAACTGTTTACCTATTTAATCTATTTTTTCGAATACCTGAAACACGGAGACATCAGGTCAATCATAACGTCGGTGCAATATGTACTTTTTAATACATCGCACAAAAACGACCGGATTATCCGTACATCAATAGGAACATTCTTTTGCCGCAACAACACCAACGATTTTCAGTTTGCTAACCTGGCATACGAAAGGGGCGTAAAAAGATTTATTCTCAAGCGTAAAAAAGAATTTTCGGTTTTTATTGATGTGGGTTCATGTATTGGCGATTATTGTATTTTACTGGCAAAAATGGATAAAAAATGCTTTGCCTTCGAGCCAGTTTCCGACAACATCAAAACATTAATGAAGAACCTAAGGTTAAACGAGTTACAAAATACAGTAAAGATATTTCCTTATGGGCTGGGAGAATACAATTACCAAACCAGCTACCGGTTTGATCCGTTGAATACTGGAGCATCCCGACTATATAAAGAAAAAAGAAAGGGTGATAACAAAGCCGAAATACGACGATTGGACGACCTGATGCCTTTGTTGGGAATTGATCAGGATGAAGCTATTTTTATGAAACTGGATATTGAAGGAATGGAAACGGAAGCCCTTCGGGGAGCGATGGAATTTATACGGTTTTATCCGCAAATAACCCTGATCATTGAAGATTATCACAGTGGTCAGTTTCCGATAACCGATACTTTGAGAGAAATAGCGGTATTCGAATTTGACAAAGTTGACAAATTTAACCTGTATGCGAAAAAGTTGAGAAACTACTAAGAATGAAATATGGCAGCAATTGAAATTCTATTCTGGATCTTTCTTTTTATCGTTTTCTACGCCTATGTAGGTTACGGCATCCTGCTTTTTATCATCGTCAGAATTCGCCGGATGTTTGGGTTGAGAAAAGTACAAGTCCCCGACCCTGCTTACGAACCGGAGGTTACGCTGTTTATTGCTGCCTACAACGAAAAAGACTTTGTGGATGCAAAAATTAAGAATTCGCGTGAGTTGGAATATCCGTCTGAGAAGCTGCACAAAGTTTGGGTTACCGATGGATCGAATGACGGAACTCCTGATTTGCTGCGGCAATACGATGATGTGGAGGTACATCACCTTCAGGAGCGAAACGGAAAAATTGGCGCCATGAACCGTGGAATGAAACTGGTAAAAACACCCATCGTGGTATTTTGCGATGCCAATACGATGCTGGGTAAAGAATCTATCCGCCGGATTGTCAACCTGTTCAGCGACCCGAAAGTGGGTTGTGTTTCGGGCGAAAAGCGCATTTTTGGAAAGGAAAAAGATGCCGCCGCCGGCGCCGGTGAAGGTCTTTACTGGAAATACGAATCAACTTTAAAAAAATGGGATGCCGAGCTTTATTCGGTGGTTGGCGCTGCCGGCGAACTATTTGCCATTCGTACAGAATTGTTTCAGGAAGTAGAAAAAGACACGTTGCTCGACGATTTTATTATTTCGCTTCGGGTAGCCCAAAACGGCTACACCATTCAGTATGATCCTGAAGCTTATGCCATTGAAACAGCTTCGGCTGACGTAAAAGAAGAACTGAAACGCAAAATACGGATTTCTGCTGGTGGCATTCAATCGGTTGTCCGCTTAAATTCGCTGCTGAATATTTTCAACTACGGAACACTTTCTTTTCAGTATATTTCTCACCGCGTATTACGTTGGACCCTGGCGCCACTTTCATTGCTGTTTCTGATTCCTGCCGGAACAGTTCTGGCGGTAAACGAAGGAATCGTAAACTTCGGATTTTACAGCATATTATTCTGGCTTCAGGTGGTGTTTTACGTAAGCGCGCTGCTGGGCTGGTACCTCGAAAACAAATCGATAAAAGTAAAACTGTTGTTCATACCGTATTACTTTTTCATCATGAATCTGTCTGTTTTTCTGGGATTTAAACGATATTTAAAAGGTTCACAATCGGTAAACTGGGAACGGGCAAAAAGAGGAAAATAATCTATGATAAAAAAGCTGACCATACTAATTTGGGGAATTTTAATGATATCTGGTCATTTAGCTGTTGGACAAAAAACCAGTTTTCTAATAGATCCTGAAGTCATTTACCTTGATGGAAATGATGCCGCTTACAAGGACGTAGGGTCAGGCGATACGCTCTTTTTTGCTGCCGGAAACCGCAAATACTTACTGATTAAGAATTTCAAAGGAAATTCAACCAGACCAATTGTCATGATCAATTCGGGTGGTGCGGTTACCATCGATACCGATCACTATTTTGGTATTTCCATACAGAATTGCAGCAATTTTAAATTTACCGGTACCGGCGACCCCGGACTAACTTATGGGTTTCAGGTAAAAAGAGTTGCCAACGGCGGCGGAATGGGAATCGGAGAACTAAGTACGAACTTTGAGATTGAACATGTTTCCATAGAAAACTGCATGATTGGCGGCATCTATGCCAAAACCGATCCTGATTGCACCTTGGCCTCGGTCAGAGGTACTTTTACCCAGTACAATACCAGCATTCACGATAATTATATTGCCAATGTGGGCGACGAAGGATTATATGTAGGCAGTACCAAATATTATGGGCAAAATGTCAATTGCGATGGAAAAGATGTTCTGCTGCTGCCCAGTTTGCTCGACGGGGTGAGAATCTACAACAACATCATCAAATATTCGGGATGGGACGGTATTCAGGTAAGTTCGGCATCGAACAACTGCCAAATTTACAACAACACCATTTTGTACGACAGCCAGTTGCAAACCGAATCGCAAATGTCGGGTATTACCATTGGCGGAGGCTCAAAGTGCGATTGCTACAACAATTTCATCAGTCAGGGCAAAGGAAACGGAATTGAAAGCCACGGCCTGGGCGAATACAAAATTTTCAACAACATTATTTTGGATGCTGGCCGCAGCTTTCGGCCAACCGATTTGACGCAAATGAAACACGGCATTTTTGTTACCGATGTTTCTGTTCAGGCCGATGCCGCTTTTTATATTCTGCACAACAACATCATCAATCCAAAATCAGAAGGCATCCGGTTCTCCAGCGTAAAAAGCAAGGGAAGCCAGATTTCATCCAACGTGATTATCAATCCGGGAAATTTCGATTATTACGAAAACGACAATACCAGCTTTAAAGGAAAAGATTCCTACATCATGTTTCAATATGCGGCCTCTGATGCAACCGTGTTGAATAATTACCTTGCACGGAATGCAGATTTCGCAGGCTTTGTATCGCCAGACATGCAGTTGCCCAACAATTTTAAACTGACGAAAGGTTCTCCGCTAATTGATGTTGCGGATGAAAGCAATGTCGTCGGTTTCGATTTTTTGGGAATACTCCGTCCTTATGGCGCCCAATCAGATGTTGGAGCCTTCGAATACAATGGATCAACTTCCAGCCGATTTCAGCCTAAAAATAACGACAGGAAAAGCCGATTGTTACAAAATCCGGTAAAGGACCAATTGAAAATCAGCATTCAGCATGAATTTGGTTCCGATATTTATTTGAATATTTTTAATCTGCAAGGCATCTGTGTCCTTCAGCAATCGAAAATAAATATTGAAAAGAATTTAATTGTAGCCAACGTTTCTGACCTTGCGCCGGGTATTTATATCTATTTAATTCGTTCAGAGAAACATTCCGAATCAGGAAAATTCGTAATTTTTTAGTTTAAAAGTAAAATGATGGATAATCAGAATAGAATAACATGCATTGTAGTTGGAGAAGGAAATCTCCCTCAAAAGTGCATGGCCATTATAAAAGAACATGGAATCCGCATTCAGGCATTGGTTTCTGGCGATGAATGGCTGATCCGTGAAAATGCCTCGGAAACATTTCCAAAATACAGCAATCTCAGCAATTTATCGGTTTTCGAACCGGTTGATTATATTTTCAGTATCAACAATAGTCTGATTCTGAAAAAACAATTCACCTCGCTTGCACGCATCATGGCAATTAATTACCACGACGCCCCACTCCCCCGCTATGCCGGAATGTATGCCAGCAACTGGGCCATTATTAACGGTGAAACGGAACATGGCGTTTCGTGGCACGAAGTGGTCGATCAAATTGATGCCGGAGATATTGTTGCAGGTCAGTTAATTCCGGTATTGCCAAACGATACTGCACTATCACTCAACACACGCTGTTTTGAAGCCGCGCTAAAAAGTTTTGGGGAACTGGTTGCATCAATCGTCAACCGGAAATTAACGCCGGTAGCCCAAAATCTGGCCAACCGAACCTATTATCCGTTGGCTGCCCGTCCCGAAAATTTTGGATTGATTACCAGCGACAAATCAGCAAAATCGATTGACACGCTGATTCGGGCAACAAATTTCAGCAGTCATTATGCCAACGAATTTACGCTGCCGCTGCTTTACATCCAAAACGAATATTTTGTGGTTGCCAAAGCATCGGTTGATTTTAATCAGAAGGGCAATGCTGGCCAAATCATTGATTTTAATGGAAAAAGGGGATTTTATTGTGCGGATGGGTTGGTACTTCCTGAAGTATTGTACGATAAAAAGGGCGTAAAAACTGCTGTTGAGAATTTACTGGAACCCGGCAGCCAAATGCCCGAACCAGATAAAACGGTAGCTCAAAATGCATTGGTTCGCTTTGGAAGCATGGCCCGCTTTGAACCTTTCTGGAAAAAGGAACTGACCAAGGCCGAATTTTTGATCTGGCCGGTCGTAACCGGAGAACGCAGCTCATCGGTTGCGACAACAATACTGAATGAAAAGACTATTTCTCAGTTGAATATCCTATTTCCGGAGCAAAAAGCTGAAGATGTAATTTCTGCGGCTTTGATGCTTTTCTTCCTTCGTTTGTCGAACCAAACTTCAGGAACACTGGGTTTTGTTTCGGGCGATTTACCTGAAAAAATTAAAAGCTTCGAAGGAATTTTCAATACATGGGTACCTCTGAACGCCTCCATTGATCCTGCAAATTCCGTTTCGGCTGAAATCGGTAAGATGCTACCCGGTGTAAAAAAAGCTGAGAAATCGGAAACATTCACCCGGTCAACCCGGATTCGCTATCCTGAATTAAGGAACAATGCGGCTGATCTGCCGGAAATAATCATTTCAAAAGCTTCGGCAGAAACCAATTTACTGAACAACGACAGAATAGTCATCAACATTATTAACAACGAGATAAGCTATCATTTACCATCCGGAACTAAATATTCAGGGGTCGGTTCAATTGCCGGAAGTTTCGAAGTGTTCCTTCAAAATCTGGTTGAATCACCCGCTAAACCAGTAAATGAAACAGGGCTGATTTCAGCCGAAAAGTCGCTGGAAATCACCAAAAACATTAATGAGGTGATTGGGAAAGCCGTGACTATGGAAGACGTTTTCACCCAGTTTACCAAAGTCGCAGCTGTTTTTCCTGACCAGACTGCCATTTTTGATTCCGGGATTACGCATTCGTACAGCGCATTCGCAAACGACATTGAAAACCTGTCGGCCTCGATGATGGAAATGGGAATTAAGCCCGGCCAAATCGTTGCGGTGGTTATTGGACGCAATTACAATTACTTCACTGCCATCATGGCAACGCTGCGCTGTGGGGCCAGTTTTCTTCCCATCGACCCAACGATGCCAACGGAGCGAAAACAGTTTTTCTGCACCGATGCCGCTGTTTCATTAATCCTTGTTGACAGTGAAGTTTTTGATTTGGCTGAAAATATTCCGGTACTCGATGTTTCAAAAATCAAAGAAAATACAGATACCAAAAAGCTTCAGGAAATATCATACAATCCTGATAGTGTTGCCTATATCATTTACACCAGCGGATCGACCGGAATACCCAAAGGGGTAAAAATATCGCGTAAATCCCTCGCCAATTTCATTTCAGGAGCAATAGGCTTGTACGAATTTACAGGCAACGACCACGTTTTACAATTTTCGAGTCTGGCGTTTGATGCCAGTATTGAAGAAATTTTCTGCTCGTTTTGTTCAGGTGCCGGCATTTACCTGCGAACTGCGGAAATGCTGGTGACCGATGAATTACTGCGCTTTTCGCATCAACATCAAATTTCAGTCTGGGATTTGCCAACGGCCTACTGGCGTCAGCTTATCCAATCCGATGGTTACCTGAACCAGCCACTTCCGGAAAGCCTGCGACTGGTTATTATTGGTGGCGAGGCTGTTTCTACTACCGATGTTGCCCTTTGGAACAAGCGCGAAACCAAACACCGCTTGTTTAACACATACGGGCCAACCGAAACCACAGTGGTTGCACTTGCTTTTGAAATAAAGGTGGGCTATCAACCCGAAACAACTGTACCCATCGGTCAGCCATTACCGGGATACCGGATTTACATCACTGACGCCAACCGACAAATGGTTCCGGAAGGAATTGCAGGCGAATTGCTGGTTGCCGGCGATAGTTTAGCGCTTGGCTATCTGAACCGCGATCCGGAACAAAACAAGGCTTTCATTTGGTTCGAAACGCCGGACAACGGACTTCAGCGCTGTTACTGCACCGGCGACCTTGTCATTGCCGGTCAGAATGGCTTGATCTACTACCAGGGGCGCGTTGATGCACAGGTAAAAATCAGGGGATACCGGGTAGAACCAGGCGAAATTGAGCAACAAATCAGTTCATTCGAAGGTGTTGAAACATGTGTTGTGGCCGTTTCTACAAATGCTTCCGGAGAAAAGTCGCTCTTTGCATTTTACACCGAAAAAGGCCAACCAGTGAGCTCCCAGGCCATAAAAGAGGAATTGAAGAAAAAACTTCCGGCTTATATGGTTCCTGAAATGATTGTGCCAATAGGAGAAATTCCATTGACCAGCAACGGCAAAGTGGATAAAAAAAGGTTGATCAATGCAGCCAAAGAAAAGCTGTCAGAATCGACCAACGAAAGCGCAAAACCAACCAACGAAACCGAAGAATTCATGTTTGGCCTTTGGAAGAAAGTACTTTCGGTTGACTCGATGGGTATCGACGACGATTTCTTTGATTTGGGTGGACATTCACTAAAAGCTGTGCAACTGATGGCTGAAATCAAAAAGCTGAAAGACATCAATATTCCATTGGCGTCGCTGATACAGAATTCAACTGTCCGCACATTTGCACCTTTACTAACTTCCGAAGATATAAACAGCTCATGGGAATGTCTGGTTCCGATTCGTCCCAAAGGAACCAAAACACCCCTTTTTCTTATTCATGGCGCCGGATTAAATGTACTTCTTTATCAGTCGCTTACCCACCACTTAAAAGACGACCGGCCCATTTACGCGTTTCAGGCAAAAGGACTGGACGGAAGCCGGGAGCTGAGCAATAACATTGAAGAAATGGCCGACGACTATATCGAAGAGATAAAAAAAGTTCAGCCAAACGGGTCATACATGTTGCTGGGCTTCTCGCTGGGAGGTTTCATTGCCTACGATATGGCTAAAAAACTGGCCGAAAAGGGAGATGAAGTCAGCTTTGCCGGTGTAATCGACTCGGTTTCGTCGATGGCCAAACACCTGCAATCTCCAACCGAAGAGCGACTGTTTAACCTTAAAGTTTCGGCCATAAAACCATTTTACGTTACCTGGCTGCTACTGAAAGAACCCTGGTCTGGAAAACGTCGCCTACTTCACAACAAATACAAAAGTGTCCGGTTTAACATCATTTTCAAGCTGATAAAGTTGGGAATAATGAAGGAAAAGGAGCGTAAAATTAAGGTTGAAGACGGGCAATCCATGTTTTTGTCGGACAATGTAGAAATGACCATGACAGAAGCGCTTGTCAAATACGAATTAAAACTTGCCAACATTCAGCTTGACCTTTTCAGGGCAGGAAAGCCAACCTTCTATATCCCAAACAGGAAAGACTATGGTTGGGGTCGTTTTGCCTGTAAAGGAGTGGTGGTGCATACTTTGCCCGATGAACATTCCCGTATTTTTGCCCCGCCAAACGATCAATATTTTGCTGAAGTTTTAGATCGTCGGCTCGATGAGATTGAAGCAAATAAAAAATCATGAACTGGCAGAAATCCGGAAATATTAAGGAAATAACCGGCAGCAAGGATTTGCTGATTGTTTACGGAACCAATTCACTGGCTGAAAATCTGGATTTACACGAAATTCTGACATCCGAAGAGCTAATCTACGCTGAAAGACTTAGAGGTCCGGGGCAAAAAAGTACCTGGCTTTCGTGCAGGGCTGGCTTGCGCTTGGTTTTGGGTTCTTATCTATCCATTAATCCACAGATTATTGAATTCGAAAAAAATCGATTTGGAAAACTTCATATGGTTGACAGCAAGCTGTTTTTTAATGTCAGCCACTCGAATAATTCATTTTTGCTCGGATTTAATCATTCAGGTCGGATTGGAGTTGATATTGAAAAGTTAAGCGGAAGAGAAGATATCCCATCGCTGATTAAATATGCATTTTCGGATGCAGAATCCAACTATTGTAAAAGTGGTAATTTGGCCGAAAGATTTACTGAAATCTGGACATTAAAAGAGGCCTTTCTTAAAGCTGCGGGCGTTGGATTGGTCGAAGATCTAACTTCGGTTACTGTAACAGGATCTGCCGAAAACAACCTGAGTCAGTTAAATTTGAATCAGGAATCATTTTTATGTCCCAATGGAGAAACCGGTAGTATTGTATTTAAGAACAAATTACCATTGAAATTCAGTTGGATTACGATATAAAACAATAATATAAAACACTAATTTAGACTGATCCTAAATAATTGTTTGGATGCTAACCTTCCTTTTGGAATAATTACCTTTGCAGCCGGCAATGAGGTCAGCCTTTAACCGCCTGTTTTTCCAATCAGGCTGATGACATCTACCAATAAATTAATTTTTGAATACATAAATTTATGGTAAAATCAATCATGATTGTCGGATTGGGTGGATTCATCGGAACTGTCGCCCGGTTTTTAATTTCCCGCTACTTTCAGGTCAATGTCGCATCTGTTTTTCCCTGGAGCACTTTTTTAGTAAACATTGTTGGATGCCTGCTCATTGGCATTATTTACGGCATTAGCGAAAAAGGCGATTTTCTTAGTCCTGAAATCCGATTATTCCTGACTGTTGGAATCTGCGGCGGTTTTACAACATTCTCAACCTTTTCGAACGATGCCTATATGCTGATTCGTCAGGATGAATGGTTTCGTTTTGCTCTTTACGCATCACTCAGTTTTTTTCTGGGTCTGATGGCTGTTTATGCCGGACGTTTCATCATTAAACTTATTTAAAAATGGAAAGTAACACAGAAGCCTGGGTATTGAAGATCTATCTTGGATCAACCGATCAGGTTAACCAAACTCCTTTGTATGAATACATTGTATTTCAGGCAAAAAAGAAAGGAATTGCCGGAGCAACAGTTGTAAAAGGCATCATGGGATTTGGGGCAAGCTCGGTCATCCATTCCTATAAATTCTGGGAGGTGAGCGATAAGGTGCCTTTGGTGGTTGAATTGATTGATGAAGAAGAAAAAATTAGGGCATTCTACGAATTTGTTCGTCCCCAGCTCGAAGCGATGAAATACGGATGTTTGGTGACCCTCGATAAGACAACGGTTTTGTTGTACAAATCAGGACAGAAACACCTGTTCGACGTCTAGAAAAAGTGGTCAGTCGCAGTCACAGTTTTCAGAAAAAACAGAAACCAATCGACAAAGCAGACCTGGAACTTTCCTGCCTGCCGCGGGAAGGAGTCGCAGTAGCAGTTTTCAGAGAAAGAAAGCTACTATAAGCGATAGTCCATGATCGAAGCATTATCCTTTGCCGTCTGCTTTAGCAGACGGGCATGGATCAAACTATTTTAAAAATGAGTTCTCAATATATTTCAAATTAAAAATTAGACTATATGTTTACACATGAAGTTGAAGGCATGATCTGCGTTGCTCAGGGAGCGAATCATGGCCCGGCTCCAATTCCTGAAGAAGGACGTTGGGTAAAAGCCAAAGAAGTAAAAGACATTTCGGGCCTGACCCACGGAGTTGGCTGGTGTGCCCCGCAGCAAGGCGCCTGCAAGTTAACCCTGAATGTAAAAGAAGGTATTATTCAGGAAGCATTGATCGAAACAATTGGTTGTACCGGCATGACCCATTCGGCTGCAATGGCTTCTGAAATTCTTCCTGGAAAAACCATCCTCGAAGCGCTGAATACCGACCTGGTTTGCGATGCAATCAATGTTGCCATGCGCGAATTGTTCCTGCAAATTGTTTACGGTCGTACGCAAACAGCTTTTTCAGAAGGTGGATTGCCAATTGGCGCTGGTCTGGAAGATTTGGGTAAAGGTCTTCGTGGTGTTACCGGAACTCTGTACGGAACTGTGGCCAAAGGTCCACGTTACCTCGAAATGGCTGAAGGTTACATCACCAAAATCGGTTTGAGCGAATCGAGCGAAATCATTGGTTACGAATTCGTAAGCCTGGGTCGTATGATGGACATGATCAAAACCGGTATGGATGCCAACGAAGCAATCGTTAAAGCTTCAGGCAAATATGGCCGTATGGAAGATGCAGTGAAAGTAATTGACCCACGTAAAGAATAGGAGAAAACAGCTATGCCATTATTTGAAAGTTACGACAGAAGAATCAACAAGATCAATGAAGTGTTGAATTCTTACGGCATTTCTTCATTGGAAGAAGCCAGAAAAATATGCGACGACAAAGGCGTGGATGTTTACAAAGTAGTAAAAGACATTCAACCCATTGCGTTCGAAAACGCCATGTGGGCTTATATCGTGGGTGGCGCTATCGCCATCAAACAAGGACAAACCGATGCTGCTGAAATTGCTGCAACATTGGGTATTGGACTTCAGGCTTTCTGTATCCCCGGCTCTGTTGCTGATGATCGTAAAGTTGGTATTGGTCACGGAAACCTTGCAGCCATGTTGCTGAAAGAAGAAACCAAATGTTTCGCTTTCCTTGCCGGTCACGAGTCGTTTGCTGCTGCTGAAGGCGCTATTGGTATTGCCAAATCGGCAAACCGTGTGCGCACTGAACCTTTGCGTGTTATCCTGAATGGTTTGGGTAAAGATGCTGCTAAAATCATCGCACGCATCAACGGTTTCACATATGTTGAAACTGATTTCGATTATTATACAAGTGAGTTGAAAGAAGTACAACGCATCGCTTATTCAAAAGGCGACAAAGCAAAAGTAAATTGCTATGGCGCTAACGATGTTCGCGAAGGTGTGGCCATTATGCACAGCGAAGGTGTTGATGTTTCCATAACCGGTAACTCAACCAACCCAACACGTTTCCAGCATCCGGTTGCCGGTACTTACAAAAAAGAATGCATTGAACAAGGCAAAAAATATTTCTCGGTAGCCTCAGGCGGTGGTACAGGCCGTACTTTGCATCCTGACAACATGGGCGCTGGTCCTGCCTCTTACGGAATGACCGACACCATGGGACGTATGCACTCCGACGCACAGTTCGCCGGTTCATCTTCAGTTCCGGCTCACGTTGAGATGATGGGATTGATAGGAATGGGTAACAACCCAATGGTTGGAGCTTCTGTTGCTGTAGCTGTTGCAATTTCGCAGGCATAATTCTGAAAAGTATAAAATACAAAGGCACAAAGCACGGAGGAATCCGGAAGCTTTGTGCCTTTATTTATTTTTATTTGATCATTACTTCCAATTATTGTTGCTAAGTTGTAAATTTGAAGAAATATTTTCAACATGAAGAAATCAACAGAACTTAAAAGTGGGAAAAGATTGGTTTATCCGACCAATAAGCCATTGTCTGAACAAGAACTTATTGAGGAGATCAGAAAAGCTGAATCAGGACCTTTTCTCACAATTCAGGAAGGAATGAAAGATTTTGAACAATGGCTGCAAACGAAAGAAAGCGAGTAGTTTTATCTACTGAATTCCAGAACGACATAAAGGTTGTTTTCGAATATGGCAAGGAAACATTTGGTTTTAACGCAGCCAAAACATTTGTTTCTGAAATTTATATGCTTGTTTGGAATCTTGACTATCAGTATCTGATGTTTCCAGAAGTTAGGTTTCTGTCCTCAAAAAGTAAAAAGTATCGAAATATCATTCTGGGTTCTTATCTTATAATCTATCGTATTGAATTAGAGCAAGTGGAAGTATTGCGTATTTTCCATTCCAGTCAATGCATTCCTCGAAATATCTCTCCTGTAAAAAGAATAAAATTGCTTTGAAATTTTATTCTTTATTTATTTAGCCATTCGTCAATCTCTTTTTCTACCTGCTCATTGGTATAGTAATTTCCCCTTGCTATCTGTTCTTGTCCTTCTTTTATTTTTGCTTTTTGATCATCAGAAGTGTAATATGTTTCTTGTTCCACTTCATTACTCAAAAGTTGGTTCAGATAATTGAGCAGTTCATCATCGTTGGTGCGACGAATCTTTTGAATAATGCTTTCCTGAAGTTCTTTTGTGTCCATTTCTTTTTTCTTCAAATGTATGAAAATTTGAGATGAAGAAATATTCGCTTTAGGTATTGAGATCAAAAATAAAATACCAAATTTGTATATTCAATGTTTATACAACGATGGAAACTAAAGTAAAAAAATGGGGTAACAGTTTGGGGGTTCGCATTCCCAAATCTTTTTCAACACAAGCCGGAATTACCGAAGGATCTTCGATTGAGATCAGTATCGATGGAGATAAAATCACCATTGCTCCGAAACGAAAAAATGAATATTCAATTGATGAATTGATTTCGTTGATTTCGGAAGATAATGTGCATTACGAAATCAAAACGGATGGACCGATAGGCAACGAAATATGGTAAATATTTCTGAAAGACCGCACCTTGTGCCACGGATAGTCGTATTTATCAAGTTTCTCATTTTCAACATGAATGATGGCTTCGCCGATCACCGAGAACTG
The DNA here is from genome assembly GCA_030698405.1 of Bacteroidota bacterium. Classification (GTDB taxonomy): domain Bacteria; phylum Bacteroidota; class Bacteroidia; order Bacteroidales; family Prolixibacteraceae; genus Aquipluma. Next base: position 16,960 of record JAUYMU010000034.1, on the reverse strand, counting down.
ATAAAGAACAGCATCGTGGATTAAACCGGACTGACAAAATGAAGCAAACGATTGATCCCGAACATATTCTTGAATGCGTACAATTGCTTCCTGAATTTGTTGTAAACGCTTAAAACTTTCCAGATGATCATCCTTCTTCATATATTAGTTTTAAATCGGGTTTCACATTTTCCAGAATATGTGGTCTAAACTTGTCCATGAAGCCTACGTCAACCTTCCGGTTCACCAACTTTTCGAGCTGATACTGAACATCGGCCAAATCAAAATAGCTAAAATCGTCACTCGCTTCAATGGCAATGTCAATATCACTTTTGGGTCCGTCATCTTCACGCGAAAATGAACCATAAATCCAGGCTTTTCTTATTTTTTCAAATTTCGAAATACCGGCAATTAATTGCTTTTTGATTTCATTGCGATCAATCTTTTTGAATGCCATATAGGCTAAATGATCCTCTGCCAATTGCAATGCTTTCAAGGCCAAATCCTCATCTTCCAGTTCATAAACCAGTTTATCTGATAGCCACGAAACCAGTAAAGTTTCTTCCTTCACCTGAAAATATTGGGCAAGTTTCACTAACTGATCACGGTTCAATTTGCGATGCCCGCGCTCTACTTTGCTCAATATGGCTTGATCAATATCGAGGTAAGAAGCAACTATCCGCAAGGGTAACTGCTTTTCTTCCCGAAGTTTCCGTAGCGTTTCGCCAAGAGTGTCCATTTTGAATGGTTTTGTTTTGACATAATCTGTCAAAATTAAGAACTATTTTCGAAAAGTCAACGCTAAGTTTTCAAGCAGATATCATTTTTTTTTGAAAATTCAAAGGCAAGATCCACTTGTACGTACAAGCCAAAATTGTATATTTGCTGTAATTTAAATACGATGAAACGAACGCGTTATAAGGAAATTGAAACGCTGTTGAAAGTAAAAATTCAACACGGTGTTTTGAAAGTTGGAGATTACCTTCCTTCTGAGAATGAATTGTGCACCAATTTTTCGATCACCAGAACAACAGTACGAAAGGCATTGGACAATTTGCTGAAGGAAGGCTACATTGAAAAAAAACACGGAAAAGGCAGCCTGGTTAAGGAACGTCGTCATTCATTGGGACTGCTGAATGTGAAAGGTTTTTCGGAAGCCGTTGGGATGAATGTAAATACCATTTTCTTGCAGGAACCCGCAAAAAGGGAATGGAGTACAACTACTTCATTTCGACCTTCAGAAAATGAACTAAAAGCAAATAGCCTGCATTTTGAGCAATTGCGATGTGTGGGCGACGATCCGGTGATGCTCGAAAATAACTGGTTCGCCGATCTGGAACTTAAAAATATCATTGGTCAGGAATTCGTGGAAGGTTCATTTTTTAAAACGTTGAGCCAGAAATACCTGATTGAAGTTACCGGTTCGGAACAGGAACTTCGCGCCGAATATGCAGATGAGCGAACCGCCGGATACCTAAAAATAGAACCAGGAACACCAATTCTGCATATCTCTGTAAAATTCCACACAAATAAATCGAACCTGAATATTTACAGCGAATTGTACTGTAATACGATGAAATACCCGATTGGAAACAGCTATCATCTCTAAATTTAAAAATAAAAACAGCATCATGAAAACACTAATTCTTATTGCTCTTACAGTATTTTTATATACTGCCGGGCTAAATGCTCAAACCAAATCCATCAAAAAATCGCCCTTTTTAACCGAAGCTTCTCCTGAAAGTGTAGGCATTTCTTCGGAACGACTTGCCCGTATTGACCAAATGTGTGCCGAGGCTGTAAAAAATGGTGATGTTCCCGGAATTGTTTCGCTGATTGCCCGAAACGGTAAAATCGTACATTGGAAAGCTTATGGGATGGCCGATAATCAGGAAGCAAAAGCGTTAAAACGCGATGATATTTTCCGCATTGCCAGTCAAACAAAAGCCATCACTTCAACTGCCGTGATGATGCTGTGGGAAGAGGGGAAATTTCAGCTCGAAGATCCGATTTCAAAATACATTCCGGAGTTTAAAAATCCGCAGGTACTGAAATCGTTCAAATACAGCGATACGACTTACACCAGTGAGCCGGCCAAATCTGAAATTACCATTCGCCACCTGATTACCCACACTTCAGGAATTGGCTACGGAATTATTGACGGCAACGAACAGATAAAAATGATTTATGCAAAAGCAGGAGTTACCGACCTGTTTACCACCGAAAAAATCACCATTGCCGAAAGTGTGAAAAAGCTGGCCAAGCTGCCGCTGCATCACAATCCAGGCGAAAAATTCACTTACAGCGAAGGCCTGGATGTTTTGGGTTATTTCATTGAAGTTGTTTCGGGTATGCCTTTCGATCAGTTCCTGAAAACCCGGATTTTTGATCCGTTGGCAATGAACGATACCCGCTTTTATCTGCCCGAAGAAAAGGCAGGAAGACTGGTTGCTGTTCAGCAAAAAACAGATGAGAAATGGACAAAATATCCGGTTACTTTTTACGATACAGACTACCCGATTGAAGGTGCAAAAAGTTTTTTCTCCGGTGGCGCAGGGCTATCGAGTACCGCAAAAGATTACGCTACTTTCCTGCAAATGTACCTGAATGGCGGTGAATTAAATGGCGTTCGTTTATTGAGCCGCACCACAGTTGAAGCGATTATGGGTAACCAGATTGGCAACATCTGGGGCGAGAATCCGGATAAAGTGCATGGGTTGGCATTTTCGGTTCTGACCAGAAAAGGAGAAGAAAAAGGAGGAATGAGCAGCGAAGGAACTTTCGAATGGGGCGGTTATTTCAATACCCAGTATTTTGCCGATCCAAAAGAAAAAGTAATTGGCATTCTGATGAAACAAACCCAAGGCCCGGTAAACGACGAAACTGGTTGGAAATTCAGGCAACTGGTTGGACAAAGTATTGATGATTAAATTTAAATAAAATGAACAAAGTAAAAGAACTTGCAAAAATGATTGACCACTCGATTCTTCACCCTACAATGACGGACGAAGATTTGCACCGTGAGTGCGAAGTGGCAAAAAAGTACGATGTAGCATCGGTTTGTGTAAAACCGTATGCAGTGAAACAGGCAGTTGAGTTGCTGAAAAGCAGCGATGTATTGGTAGGTTGTGTCATTGGTTTCCCGGCTGGAAATTCAGCGATTCCTGTAAAAGTCTTTGAATCTGAAAATGCCTGCAAAGATGGTGCTGTTGAAATTGACATGGTCATTAATATTGGGAAAGCCTTGCAGGGTGATTGGGATTATATTACTGAAGAAATCAAATCAGTTTCCGATGCTTGTCACAAGCTTGAAGCCATCGTTAAAGTGATTTTCGAAACTGATTATGTGACCAGGGAGGCTGATATTGTAAAACTTTGTCAGATTTGCACCGAAGCGGGTGCCGATTACGTGAAAACTTCTTCAGGATTTGGATTTGTGAAACAGGCCAATGGAGATTACAACTATGTTGGGGCAACAATTCCGGTGTTGGAACTGATGAAAAAAAGTGTTGGTCCAAAAGTAAAGGTTAAAGCTGCCGGTGGAGTCCGCACCCTCGACCAACTGATTGCTGTTCAGGCTGCAGGTTGTACCCGAAGTGGAGCTACTGCCACCGCCGTAATGATGGAAGAAGCCATGAAAAGATTTAGCCCCCTTTAATTCCCCCGAAGGGGGAAAACAAAAAGCCAACCAAATGAAAATTAATTAACTAACCCGCCGTTCTTAGTTCCCATCCTTCGGGGGGGGCGAAGGGGGGCTTATCTGCATCGCAGGGAAAAACATCGACCAAAGGAATCGTAATCTCTATTATTTCAGGAGTCATCATGTCGTTCTTTTACCGCTTTGTGGCCGAAGGAATGACAACCAATTTTACCACTCCGGAGGCAGGAAAACTAACTCCATATTCGGCAGTAATCATTTTCTCCATTGGTTTGTTCCTTTCAAATTTTCTCTGGAATACCTTTTTTATGTACAAGCCAATTACCGGAACTCCGGTTACTTACAAGCAATATTTTACCAACGGAACTGCGCGCCAGCATCTCATCGGAATCCTCGGCGGACTGATCTTCAATACCGGGTTCCTTTTTAACCTGATTGCTTCAGAAAAAGCCGGGCCAGCCATTTCGTATGGCTTGGGACAGGGAGCTACCATGATTGGCGCGGCCTGGGGCGTTTTTGTGTTCAAAGAATTTGCTTCGGCTCCCAAATCGGTGAATAAATACCTGGCTGCGATGTTTGCGCTGTTCATCATTGGTCTGACAATGATTGTTATTGCAAGGCTGAATTAGAAGCCCCCCTGAATCCCCCCTTCAGGGAGATTTTTAGGAAGGTGTTATGTTTTTACAATTGCTTATTTACTTGTTCAGGAAATATAAATTTAAACGTTTTTAAAGTCTCCCCCTCCCGGGGGAGATTTAGAGGGGGCTTTATATGAAAAACAAAATAGTTGTCATCGGCAGTTCTAATGTCGATCTGATTATGAAAATGGACAGGCTTCCCGAAAAAGGCGAAACCATTACCGATGCCGGGTTCTTTCAGGTTTATGGTGGAAAAGGCGTCAATCAGGCAGTTGGAGCTGCACGCGCAGGAGGAAAAGTGGCTTTTGTCAATTGCGTAGGCAACGATGCCTATACGCCGCAAATGCTCGAAAATTTCAGGAACGATGGCTTGGATATTCGCTTTGTATTTCAGGAAACCGATATTGCCAGCGGACATGCGCTGGTGATGATTGGCGGCGAAGGCAATAATTACCTTTCGGTGGCTCCGGGCGCCAATTATAAACTCACTCCTGAATTGATCGATCGTTCCATGCCTGTAATTGACGAAGCGGCGATGATCATTATGCAATATGAAATTCCGGTTGAATCAAAAGGTGATATTCATTCGAATTTTGATGGTAAAACACTGATCAGTAAAAAGGTGAAGGAATTTGTGATCATGGGCGGCCAATATCCGGAAGGCAAAAAAGAATGGAACTTTGACGGCAACATGCCCGGAATAACCAACATTATAAAGGCCAAATCCTGAACAACTCGACCTACGACCAAACAGCTGTACTTTATGCAGTTCGCAACGGGTTGGGAATTTATTGGGACAGGTCGGAGAATGGCGTTTGCCTGCCTGATGAGGTTGGCGGCAACAAATGGCAGGAAAATCATGACGGAAAACATTCGTTTCTGAAATTGAAGATGAGTAACAACGAAATGGCCCGATTAATTGAATCGTTGATGTTAGGCAATTTTTAAACTAAAACACCGCAATATATGAAGACAATTATTCTATTAATTATCAGCTCTTTCTTCGTTCAATCATGTTTTGCCCAGAAACAAAAAGTATGGCTCGATGCCGATACCGGCAACGAAATGGACGATTTGTATGCCATTGTCCGCTTGGTGAAAGACCCTAAAGTTGAGCTGGTTGGCTTAAGTTCAGCCCATTTTAACAATCCTGATTTGCTGGTTTTCGAAAAATGGAACGCATACGACACCAAAGGTTTGAATACGGTGGCCGAAAGTCAGCGGCTCAATGAGCAAATCCTGAAATCCTTGAACAGGTTGGATATCCCCCATCCCATTGGCGCCGATCGTCAAATCGGTCGTGCATGGGGACAGCAAGATGTACGTGATTCGGAAGCAGCCCAGGCGATTATTAAAGTTGTAAAATCTCTTCCTGAAGGTGAAAAACTCGATATTCTGACAATAGGCGCAATGACCAACCTGGCTTCAGCGTTGATTCTGGCTCCTGAAATCAAATCCAAAATCCGCTGTTTTGCATTGGGCGCTCAATACGATCCGAAGACCAAAATCTGGAATAAAAATGAATTCAACATTCGTAATGACCTGAATGCCTTTGATTACCTGCTCAATCTCGAAGGACTCGACCTGACGATGATGTGCCTTCAGGCAGCTCTTCCACTTCAGTTTAAACGCGAAGATACTTACACCAAACTTGATGAAACCATTGAAGCAGAGAAAATTCTGGAAGATCGCTGGCGCGAACAAAATCCGCAGGACGAAACCCGTGTTATGTGGGATTTGGCGTTGGTTGCCGCTTACCTGAAACCTGATTTTGCTCAACTGGAAACCATCTCAACGCCACCTGAAAATAAGCAGCGAACGATTAAAGCATTCGTCAAAATTGACGAAAAAGCTTTGGCTGATGATTTCTGGAAAGTACTGAAGAAAAAGTTATTCAGCCTGCATCCTGAAAACCCAAATTACTTTCTATTTCAAGGCAAACCAACCATTCTGGTAACTTCCGGAGAACATTACGGCGCAGTGATGAATGCCGACTTTGATTATTCAAAATACCTGCAAACCATACAAAAAGAAGGACTAAACTACACCCGGATTTTTCTCGGCCCGTATTCCGAGATAGGCGATAACCTGTTTGGAATCCGAAATAATACGATGAATCCGAAACCGAAAAGTTGGCAGACACCGTGGATAAAAGATCCTTCCTCCGGGAAATACGATCTTTATCAGTGGAACGAAGCTTTTTTCAGTCGCCTGAAAGGGTTTGTTGCAGCAGCTTCCGAAAACGGGATTATGGTAGAAGTCACCTTGTTTACTTCTTATTACACCAATCAACAGTGGAAAACCAGCCCGTTTAACCCGAAAAATAACATTCATCAATTCGATTCCATTTCGTTCAAACAGGTCAATACCATCAATAACGGGCAACTGATGGATGTTCAGGAAAAATATGTACGGAAAGTCGTTCAGGAATTAAACGCTTTCGGGAATATATTTTTCGAAATACAAAATGAGCCTTGGTCCGACAATCCGAATTTGGTTGAGAAAATTGCCGAAACAGATTCATTAACCCATCCATTTGCCTGGCAAAAACTGGTTGAAACGGCGAAAGACGAGTCTTTGGAATGGCAAAAACGAATTGCCCAAATCATTACTGAAGAAGAAAAAAATCTCCCCAGCAAACATATGATCGCTCAGAATATCAGCAATTTCAGGGGCAAAATTGAAAATCCTGATCCGAACATATCGATTTTCAATTTTCATTATGCCTACCCAGTTGCGGCATCGTCGAACCTAGGACTGAAAAAAGCAATCGGGCTCGATGAAACCGGTTTTATGCCAAAGGTTGATTTTCACTACCGCTCGCAAGCATGGAAATTTATGCTGGCTGGCGGAGCTTTGTACAACAACCTCGATTATTCGTTTATTGTTGGCAAAGAAGGCGGCACGCACGTAATTGACGCCGGAACGCCCGGTTGGGGGCATCCTGAATTCCGTAAACAATTGAAAATCATGAAAAATTTCATTGAAAGTTTTGACTTCATTCGGATGAAACCTGCCAATTCCATTTTGCAGGTCGTTAAAGGAAATGTGACTGAATTTCAGGTTTTGGCTGAAACCGGAAAGCAATATGCCATTTATCTTGATAAAGGAAATCTGGCTGAAATTAAACTGACACTTCCTGATGGAGAATATACGGCTGAATGGGTAAATACGCTGACAGGAATTTCAATTAGTACTGGAAATCTAACAGCAAAAAATCTGTCTGCAACAGTTATTTGTCCTGAATTTCAGGAGGACATTGTACTTCGGATTTTGAAAAATAAGTAATTGAAATTCATTTTGTACATTTGGGTGCTTTTGATCTAAAACTTAAACGCCATGAGAACAATCATCGAACTTTTTGAGACCAGTGTTGCCAAATATCCCAACAACATTTACCTCTGGGAAAAACACGATGGAAAATATGAAGGGACTACTTACAGGCAAACCCACGATTTGGTTCTTCGTTTCGGGGCAGGTCTGGTTGCCCTTGGAGTTCAAAAAGGCGATCGGATTGGGTTAATTGCTGAAGGACGAAATGCCTGGATCATTTCTGAATTGGGCGTTTTGTATGCCGGGGGAATCAATGTTCCGTTATCGGTTCGACTTGATTCGGGAAGCGAGTTGAAATTCCGGCTCGCCCATTCCGGAAGCAAAATGATTGTAGTTTCGAAAGGACATGCCTCTAAAATTGAAGAAATCAGAAATGAACTTCCGGAGCTTGAAAAAGTGATTTACATGGACGGAAAAGAGAATCCGGGCGTCAACGACATTTCGTACGATCAGGTTTTGGCTTTGGGCGACCAATACATGAAAACCAATTTGTCAGATTTTGAAGCGATATATAAAAACATACAAGAAGACGATGTTGCAAATATTTCCTACACATCAGGCACAACAGCTGATCCAAAGGGAATTATGCTCACTCAGCTAAACTATGCGGCCAACGTAGTTCAGGCAAATACACTGATGGAAATCACTCCGGAATGGAAGACTTTGGCTTTCCTCCCGTGGGATCATTCGTTCGCACATACAGCCTGCCTGTATTGTTTCATGTACAACGGGGCAAGTGTTGCTTCTCTTGAGATTGGTAAAACTCCCACAGAAACCTTGAAGAATATACCAAAGAATATAAATGAAATTCAGCCGAACGTTCTGATGAGTGTTCCGGCTGTGGCAAAAAATTTCAGAAAGGGAATTGAATCAGGTATCAGGCAGAAAGGTCCTGTCATTGAAAAGCTGTTTAAACATGCACTTAAAATTGCATACGAATACAATGGTCACGGATGGGATCGTGGTAAAGGTGAGAAAATGATTTACAAGCCATTGTTAAAACTTTACGACAAGATTCTGTTTTCGAAAATCCGTGAAGGATTTGGTGGCAAACTTAATTTATTTGTTGGCGGCGGAGCATTGCTCGACCTCGAATTACAAAGGTTTTTCTATGCCATCGGAATGCCCATGTGCCAGGGATACGGACTGTCAGAAGCCTCACCGGTTATTTCGTCGAATGCACTACATGCCATCAAATTCGGTTCTTCAGGCCGACCGGTAAAATACATGGAGCTGAAAATCTGCGATCTGGACGGAAACGAACTTCCACTGGGAGAAAAAGGCGAAATCGTGGTGAAAGGTGAAAACGTGATGAAAGGCTATTGGAAAAATCCAAAGTCAACGGAAGAAACGGTCAAAGACGGATGGTTGTTTACCGGCGACATGGGTTACATGGACAAGGATGGTTTCCTGTATGTTCTTGGTCGCTTTAAAAGTTTGCTGATAGGAAGCGATGGCGAAAAATTCAGTCCTGAAGGAATAGAAGAAGCCCTGATTGATCAGTCGTCCTACATTGATCAATGCATGTTGTACAACAATCAGAATGCATATACTTCAGGAATGATTGTGCCCAACATGCCGGCCATCAACCGTGAACTTGAAAAACGCGGATTCACCGCCGCAACTGAAGAAGGCCGGGCCGAAGCGCTGAAAATAATCCAACAGGAAGTTGATGCCTACAAATCAGGTGGAAAATTCGAAAATTCATTTCCTGAACGCTGGCTGCCTGCCACCATCGCAATTCTTCCTGAAGCATTTACAGACCAAAACCACCTGCTCAATTCGATGGCGAAAATGGTGCGCGGAAAAATTATCGAATATTTCAAAACCGAACTTGAATTTCTATACACTCCTGAAGCAAAAAACATTCAGAATAAAATGAATATGGATGCTTTGAAAAAACTGGGAAATTAAAATCAAAAACATTATGCGGGCAATATCTCTATTTATACTGCTGTTTTTCTTCGGAATAAATTCATTTGCACAGAAGATGGCCGGATATGGGGCAGAACTTTCAGTACTTAGTTTTAAGCCGAACGTGCGTATCTGGACATCCAAAACAACCGGGTTTGAACTTTTTGCAGGATTGTCTTCTGAATTAAATTCTTTTAAGCCCAACGATATCGAAGCTGGATTCAAGTTTCTTCGAACCATCATATACAACCGCACCGATCGCACTTACTTTGGTGTTGTTGGCAAATGGAAATGGATAAAGGTTGACAAAGAAGAGATTGATATCAATACAAGTTTGCCGGTTGTAGGATTATTGATAGGCAAAGAATGGTATAGCAAAAGAATAAACCTTAAAGGATATGCTGTTGAATTGGGGTATCAATATGGCGTTAAAGAATATCCTATTCCGAAAATTGATAGAATAGGTATTTTTGAAGAATTCCCGTTGATCCTGAATTTCAGGTATTCGTTTTACAAGAAAAAATAGGTCGAAAGGCTACTCACCTTGAAGTCACCCCGTGAGTAAAAAAAAGTAAAGTTTATTTGTTCCTGATCCGTTTAGCCAGCGAATTATCCAGTAAAACCAATTGTTGAGCTGCCAGTTTGGCAACCAAAGTCGCACCTTCAGCTGAAAGATGGGTGTCGTCTTTTCGTCCCTCAGGAAATTTGTCGGTTGGCGAAGTCCAAAGATAAATTTGTTTTGATGTTTCATCGCCCAAAGCAGTAACAGCACCGGCAGTCAGCATCTGCAAATCAATCAGCGGAACATACATTTCAGCAGCTATCAACCTCACAACTGCCGGATAATTTCCATGCGTATCGGTCAAAAATCCATTTTCAAATTTCCGGCGAACAATGGAAGTAAACAGAATGGGAGTTGCGCCTTTTTCGCGGGTTTCGCGCACAAAACTCTCCAGATTTTTGCGGTAACCGGTGAATGGTTCTGTGTATCGGGTCGAATCCTGATTTTTCTGGTCGTTGTGTCCGAACTGAATGAACACGTAATCGCCGGTTTTTAACGAATCAAGTACAGCTTTCCATCTTCCTTCAGAAATAAAACTTTTGGTGCTTCTGCCATTTACTGCCCGGTTTTTAATTTCTACTGTCTCATCTACAAATTCAGGAAACACTTGGCACCAGCCGGTTTCAGGAGCAACTTCCGCTTTTTTATTTGCCATGGTTGAATCGCCAATGGTAAAAACGGTGATTCGGGATTCTGATGCATTTTGTGCAATACCAATATTGGCCATTCCTGTCAAAATAATGATGCAGCAAATAATCGATTTATATACCTGATTCATTCTCAATTTGCTATTATGTTGTTGATTTTTTAAGCATCTGTTCTATTCCGTCCGAAAGGAGGGATTTGTCCTGAAAATCAATTTTCCGCGGACGGATTTCCGGGTTGCCCTTCTGTCCGTTGCCGTTCGACTGAGCTCACGCCGAAGCCTAAAGGCAAACAGCCTGCCCCGATGAAAAGCGGGGGCAAAGAATATCACCTCGAATATACAGTTTAGTCGATCAGAGCGATATCCTTTGCTGTCACTTTCAAGTGACGGGCAAGAATAAAACCTCTATTTTCCTAATTTAACGGCATTCTCCGGAACTTCTTTCCCTATCACCAATTGTTTTTCGGGATTGGTAATGCCAGCATTTACAAATGAAGTTGCACCGGTTTGCGAACCTGAAACTTTGACAATCGGGTATTGTTCTTCCGCAGTAATCAGCCCGTCAACAGAAACATTTGCACTGTTTTGCAGATCAACTGCCGGTGTATGTTTTGTTTTCAGGTTAAGATTTTTGATTTTTACCTGATCGGCATCAATACAAACCAGGCCATAATCGACATCCATATAAATATTGGTGAGTTCGATATTTTCAAGTTTCATTTCAGGCAAACCCTGCAGGAAAATTCCTGTCATAGCGCCTTTGCAATTCACATCGCGGATAAAAATATTCTTGAACTGAGGCGTTTCCTCAGTAACCGGCAAAAGTGCAGGAGCTTCGCCATCAGCGCCAGCTTCAAGATCTTCGGAAACAGACCTGCCACTGTAATAAAGGTTAAAAGAAATTGCCTGGGTTGGAATATTCATCATTTCGATATTCGAAATGTAAATATTTTCGACTACTCCTCCCCTGCCCCGGTTGCTTTTAAACCGCAGGCCAACATCTGTTCCAATAAAAGTACAATTTGAAACATGCAGGTTCTTTACTCCGCTTGACATTTCGCTGCCAACAGTAACGCCACCATGGCCATGATACACGATGCAGTTTTTCACGATCAGGTTTTCAGCAGGAATATTCCGGTCGCGGCCATCTTTGTCTTTGCCCGATTTTACACAAATGGCGTCATCGCCCACATCAAAATTACAATCGTGAATAATGCTGTTCTTGCACGACTCGATATCTATACCATCGCCATTCTGCGAATACCAAGGGTTGCGGACAGTGGTGTTGCGCATGGTGAAATCTTCGCACATCAGCGGATGGATGTTCCATGCCGGGGAATTCTGGAAAGTAGGCCCATCGATCAATACTTTCTTGCACGAAATCAGGCTGACCATTACCGGACGCAAAAAATCCCGGATCTGTTCGAATTCTTCTTTCGTCTTTAATGAAGTTGGAACATTCATTTCAGCCATTCCGGCGCCTTTCCTGAATTGTTCCGATGGATACCATTCTTTTCCGTTTTTACTGACAATACCTCCCGAAGCGACCAATTTTTTCCATTGCGATTCATTCAATTTTTCCTTTTTAACAAATCGCCAGGCATCGCCCGAACCGTCAAAAATACCGTTTCCGGTGATGGCGATGTTTTCGAGGTCGCGGCCATTGATTGGAGAGATGCAACGAAATGTATTCAGGCCTTCAAAACTGGTCTCCACCACCGGGTACAAATCTTTATTGGCGCTAAATATCACCGTTGCTCCTGTTTCGGTATGCAGTTCGATATTGCTTTTCAGGGTAATTGGTCCGGTCAGCCAGATTCCGCGCGGGATAATCACCCGTCCGCCGCCTTTTGCTGAAAGTGCTTCAATGGCATCGGCAAATGCCTGGGTACAATGTTCCTGTCCCCCACTCTGCGCGCCAAAATCGGCAATAGAAACTGAATTGGCCGGAATAACAGGCTCCTGAACACGTGGCATGTCAAACTCAATTCCTTCGTACAAATCATCAGCCTGACTGGTTTCTACCTTAGGCTGTGTGTTTGTACATGAAAAAAGCATTGCTGCAGCAAGCAGCGCGAAAATTGTTTTAAATGGTTTCATATCTATGGATTTTTGATTTCTAACTTATTATTGATGATTAAAGTAATTCCAAATTTCAGGTTCCAAATTCCAAGTCTGGCGATAGCTTGAATACTGCGACTGAACACTGATCACTTGAACTTTTCAACCCATTCACCCAAAATCTTTTCCGGCGTATAACCGGCAGCTTCTGTATCGCTTAACTGGTGCGACCAGCGTACCCTTTTTTCTACGGAAGCTCCTGCTCCTGTGTTTTTATACTCAGCAAAAAAAGCTGTTTTCTCATTATCCACTTTTCCCCAATTGTGCCATCCTTCGGGTTTGATCATGCCACCCAATTCACATCGCAAAAATGCTGATCTTCCAAATGGACGCCACGGACGACCCAAATAAAATGAGCCTTCAGGAGCAGTTCCGGTAATTTTGCAATCGAGGAAAACGAAGCCAAAAGCGTTGCCTTCATTGGTTGACGGCGCTGTAATATAGCCATGATCTTTACAAACAATGGTGCAGCGATCGAACACCGCGGTTGACCAGCCAAAAATAAAATCGACCGTTCCTTCAATCAGGCAATCGCGGTAATACTGGCGGCTTTTTTCGCCATGCGGGTAAAGTGTATCCTGAAATCCGGAGAAACGGCAATTGATAAAAACCACCTGATCGCCATCAATCCGCACAGCAACAGCCTGTCCAACAAGCCCTGAAGAATTCTCGAAAGTGATATTTTCGGCACGGAATCCATCGCCAAACACGAAAAATGAAGTTGAACCGGTCGTCCCGACTTCCTCGCCAAAACGGTTTTTCTTTTGGGCGAAATCATCGTAAGTCAGAATGGTTTTATCGCGGTCTTCACCAATAAAAACCACATTGGTTTTGCTTCCGGCCAGCACAAGTTTCTCTTTGTAAATACCGTTTTTAATGAATATACGCGTTTCGTTTTTCCTGAAATCGGGAACTGCGTTGATGGCTTCCTGAACGCTTTTGAAATCACCGGTTCCATCGGTGGAAACCACAAAATGGTAGTCGGAGGCGATTGCAGCCGATGAAAGCAGAAAGGTGAAAAACAAGGCAATCATAGTGCATTTTAAAATATTGGCGTACATTATAAGATCGTGCATCTTCCTGAAAGGACTGTATTGTTTAACCTCTACGAGGTATTCTGCATTTGTGGGCCTCGATTTTACTACAACACTTAATCTCCTACGGAGAATTTTCCGCGTAGCGGATAAATTATTGTAGATCAACATAGTGACGGTCCAAGTTATCCGCGTAGCGGATAAACTCTTTACGTTACCAGACACCAAAGATTTCAACAGTCGTTTTTTCATTTTCTTTAGATTATCAATTCAATGTTGATTCTCACCTTTTAAAAACCTTATTTTTCAAAAACAACCTTAGTACAACATCTAATCACAACAGGTTATAGTATCAATTTATTTACTCACCCCCAGATCATCTGCGATGATCTCCCCCTCTCTTTTTGAGAGAGGGGGAACGTCCGTTTACGGACGTAGGGGTGAGTCAGAATAATAAATGCAACATTATTTCAAACCTTCTACTTATCTCTATTCCGTCCGAAAACAGTAAAACTCCTTTTTCATCATTTTCCCGCGGACGTTTTTCTTTCTTCATTCTCCCCGGGGTTGAAACCCCGGGCTATTTATATTCCACCCTTTCAGGGTAAAAGAACAACTTCGGACCTTCTTATTCTCCTTCGATCTGCTCCCTTCGATACGCTTCGCTGACTTCGGCGGGAACTCAGTCGAACTCTCAGGGAGCGGCACTCCGGCCTTCCGTCTTCGGACTTCGGACTTCCTTATTTTTCTATCCTGAACCAATCAATATCTGCCGAACCGGCATCGTTGATGATCCCGTCGCGAAGGGCATAAAAACCAACTTTGGCGCCAATCCATTTGCCTTCGCGGGCTTTGAAACCATTGCCAAAAGTAGTAAACGAGGTTCCATCGGTGCTGTAGCTAAACTGGCATTCAGCGCCTTGTTTCACGGCAACCCGAAAATAAACGGTGTTCACATCAAGTGCGGGACCTTCAAGCAATTCTTCTTTTGTGCCTTTGTCTGCATTTTTACAGGTGGCATTTTTAAGAAACAACTTTCCATTTTCACGCTTCAGTGCGATACGGCCATAATCCAGCCCCATTACGATCAAGCCAATTTCTTCGCCATCGAAACGGGCATCGAAAGTAAGTTTGGCAGTTGCTGAAAATTCAGGAGCAGGGAACTTCTGCAAAAGCATGTTTGAAACATTCCAAAGATTTACCGCATCTGCTTGACGTGGAATACAATTCAGCCTGTAAAAGCCCATGTTTCCGGAAGGGAAGCCCCATGTGGTTTGATAATTTGCGTGCCATTGCCATTGCAAACCCAATTCACTGGTATTGAATTCGTCGCTTTCAGGAGGGGTTATTTTCGGGTATGTTTTCCCAACATTCGGCTTTTTATAGGTTCGAACCGGATCTCCACAACCATCAACATCAACATCAACACCAATCACTGGCCAGTCGTTTACCCATTTCATGGGGTTCAGGTGAACCACCCTTCCGTAGGCAAACAAATCCTGGAAATTCAGGAACCAGTGTTCACCGGTTTTTGTATCGACCCAGGCGCCCTGATGCGGGCCGTTGATGTCGGTTTTGCCCTGCGCCATAACAGTCTTGGTTTCGTAAGGGCCAAAAACGTTTTTCGATCGCAGCACCAGTTGCCAGCCGGTGGCCACTCCGCCAGCCGGGGCAAAAATGTAATAATAGCCATTTCGTTTGTAAAATTTTGGCCCTTCAACCGTTGGATGATCTTTGTGTCCGTCGAAAACCATTACACTGTTACCAATCAGTTTTGTTCCTTCAGGGTTCATGCGATTTACGAGAATTATACTTTTCACTCCGGCACGACTTCCGGCCAAAGCATAAACGAGGTAAGCTTTTCCGTCATCGTCCCAAAGCGGCGAAGGATCTATCAAACCTTTCCCGCCATAAACCAACAAAGGTTCCGACCATGGACCTGCAGGATTGGTTGCCTTTACCATGTATATTCCAAAATCGGGATCAGGATAATAAATGTAGAATTCGTTTTTATGGTAGCGAATGCACGGAGCCCAAACGCCACCGCCATGTTGAACTTTGTCGAACACATCAAGCGGCACCTGCTTTTCGAGCGCATGTCCGATCAGTTTCCAGTTGACCAAATCGCGCGAGTGCAAAATTGGCAAGCCCGGAACACAATTGAACGACGAAGCGGTCATGTAATAATCGTCGCCAACGCGAACCGCATCGGGATCGGAATAATCGGTGTACAAAACCGGATTGGTGTAGGTTCCGTCGCCATTATCTGCCACCCAGACTTTGGAAAGGGCATCCGGAGTCTGTGCTGAATTGGATTTCGGACAAATCATCCAAAAAGCAATTAAGAAAATAAAAGGTAATAGTTTCATCCTATATGGGTTTTAAGTTTTAGTTTCATCATTATGTCTGTTTGTTCGTCATTTCCTAATTTGAATATGTGTTTGTCAAACTCAACGAAACCGTTTTTCTTATAAAATTTTTGTGCTCTGTGATTTTCCTCCCAAACACCCAACCAAACATAGTCTGCATTTTTCTGTTTGGCTATTTTAATTGCATGGTCGTATAGTAATTGTCCAACTTTTTTACCGTGAAACTCCTTTAAAACGTAAATGCGTTCAATTTCGAGCGCTTTGTCGTCTTGAATCTCTGTTTGCGATTGTCCAAAGTTTATTTTTAAGTAACCAATTGCGTTGTTGTCAATTTCAGCAAAGTAAAATTCAGCGTTATTGTCATTTAATTCGGAAGTCAGTTTCTCAATAGAAAATCCATCTTCCAAATATCTTCTCATATTCTCTTCTGTGTTACTTGCCGAAAATGTTTCGTAAAAAGTCTGTCGGCCAATTTTTTGCAATTGGTCAATGTCGGCCAGCGTTAATTTCTTTATATCAATGCCTGTCATCTTCTCTTCGCGGTTTCGTTACCAAAGGTTGTCACTAACTCTTATGTAACTTGTTTTTCAAGCAGCTTCAAGAAGGGCTATTTTCTTCTTTAGTTGATTGATTTTCTTTTCTTTATATTTTTGCTGATAATCTTCTATGGCACATGGGTTGAATGCCTCTTTGTTGATCACCATCT
>JAUYMU010000030.1 GCA_030698405.1 Bacteroidota bacterium | reverse complement strand
CCAGCGCCGATGGTACTGCAATTATTGTGGGAGAGTAGGTCGTCGCCATTCTTTTGAAACTCCATTCCTTTACTGGGATGGAGTTTTTTTATGACTTGAACTGAAGGAATTGATATATGTCACTAAAAAAAGATGATTTTTACAATGTTCAATAGCATAGAATTAAGCTGAATATAGCAATATCAGATATACACATCTGAATAAACTTTATTTATTCGTGATTGTTATTGATCACATGTTTAATCCAAAATTATGGCTATGAAATTTAAAAATCTACTTTTAGCAACAGTATTTGCAATTGGATTTTCATTTGCAAATGCGCAAGTCGTTCAGCAAGGTGATAAAGTGTTAAACCTTGGCATTGGTCTGGGAACTGCGTTATACACTGGTTCTTACTATTCCAGTACTATTCCTCCAATCTCAGGTTCGTTTGAGCTTGTTATGGATGACCAGTTATTTGATGGAAAAGGCGCATGGGGCCTCGGTGGTTATCTGGGTTATGCCAGTTCTAAATACAAATACGTAGGTCATGATTATGGATGGAAATACAGTAATATAATTATTGGACCTCGTGGTTATCTTCATTATAATTTGGTGGAAAAACTTGATACTTATGTTGGAGCGATGCTTGGATACAACGTAGTAAGTTCAAAATGGTACGGAAGTGGTTCTTCTATTGGGAGTGCTTCCGGTGGTGGGGTTATCTTTTCAGGATTTGTGGGAGCGCGTTATTACTTTAATGATAATGTTGCAGCAATGGTTGAACTAGGTTCAGGAATTGCCTACCTTAATTTAGGCGTAGCGCTAAAATTCTGATCAAAAAAATATTTTTGGAATTTGAAAGAGGCTAACTTTTAGAGAGCCTCTTTTTTTATGCAAAATTTGAGGAGAAAGATTTAATTGAATCTCTCCGGAAGTGATCTTCAAAAATAATAAATTACACGCTTCTGATGCTGACCTGACTCTTTCCGAGCCGGTTTTTTTTATTGCCTTCTTAACAACTTCTATGTTGATTAGATTTAGTCTCTTATTTTCGTCTTTTCTGATGCTGGGTTATTTTTAGTAACTTTAGCGAAATCTGACATTTTGAAGTTATCATAAGAGGTAAGTCTGTTTGTTTCCTGATTTCTGTTTTGTCTTCACTAAATATTAAAAATATGGGACTCTTTATTATATCAAACCGTTTGCCGATGAAAGTAAGCAAGCCGGAAAATGACTTTGTTTACGAACGCAGTGAGGGCGGACTCACAACCGGATTGGGCTCTTTAGAAAATTATCAGGATAAACACTGGATTGGCTGGCCCGGAATGTTTTCTGATAGCGATCAGGATAAAAAACAAATTAAGACTGATTTGGCAGCGGAAAAATTGCATCCTGTATTTCTTTCTGAAAATCAAATTCTGGATTATTATGAGGGATACAGTAACAGTATGATATGGCCGCTTTGCCATTATTTTTACACCTATATTCAATACGAAACGAAATTCTGGGATTCATACCAGGAAGTAAATCAATTATTTTGCGATGAAGCGGTAAAATTGATAAAACCCGGCGATATGGTCTGGATTCAGGATTATCAACTGATGCTTTTACCGGCGATGCTCCGGGAAAAAATTGAAGGGATTAGTATCGGGTATTTTCACCATATCCCATTTCCTTCGTATGAGTTGTTCCGTGTTTTGCCGGAACGTGCCGAAATATTGAAAGGGCTGATGGGCGCTGATTTGATTGGGTTTCATACCCATGATTATATGCGGCATTTTATCAGTGCAGCATACAGGGTATTAGGGCTCGACAGCGATTTGGATGAGATTCATTACGGCGACAGGGTGGTACATGTTGATGCTTTTCCGATGGGAATTAATTATGATCTGCATTACAACGCGATTTTGGACCAAACAGTACTGAAAAAAGCGAATGAATTCAGGAAAAACTTTGGAAACCATAAATTGGTGCTTTCTGTTGACAGGCTTGATTACAGCAAAGGAATCATTCACCGGCTGAAAGGTTTCGCGCAGTTTTTGGAAAATAACCCGGAATACAGGGGCAAGGTTTCATTGGTGATGGTAGTTGTTCCCTCGCGCGACAGCGTTGACAGATATGCTGACCTGAAAACCAAAATTGACGAAATGATCGGCTCTCTGAATGGCTTGTATTCGACACTTAACTGGAGCCCTATCTATTATTTTTACCGTGGATTTCCTTTCGAAGAATTGATGGCCTTGTATCATATAGCCAATTTTGCACTGGTAACTCCGGTACGCGACGGGATGAACCTTGTTGCCAAAGAATATGTCGCCGTAAAACGCGATGAGCCCGGAATGTTAATTTTAAGCGAGATGGCCGGTGCTGCAGCCGAATTAAGGGAGGCGATAATTATTAACCCAAACAATATTGATGAAATTGAAGATGCCTTGCTGGAAGCTTTGAAAATGCCCGAAGAGGAGAAAAAAACAAGAATGGAAAAGATGCGAAAAACCCTTTCGAAACAAACAGTTAACAAATGGGCGCGCGATTTTACAACAGAATTGGGAACGATAAAAGGCATAAATACGCTACTTCAGAATAAAAAAATAGGCGTTGAATCGTTGAATCAGATTAAAGAATTATACAGAAACGCAAAAAGAAGATTGATCATCCTTGATTACGACGGCACGCTTGTTCCGATTGTAAAGAATCCTGAATTGGCGGTTCCGGATAAGCGTTTGATCGGGACGTTGGAACTCCTTGCGGCGGACAAACGGAACAATGTGGTTATCAGCAGTGGCAGGGATTCTGAATTTCTGGACAAGTGGTTTAGCGAACTTGACATTAATTTGGCCGCAGAGCATGGTGCATTTTTTAAGGAACACGGTAAATGGAAGGAAAATGTAAGGACAAAATTTCCTAATGATGATGAGCTGTTGGAAATTCTTCAAAAAACAACCGATAAGACACCCGGATCGAGAATAGAAATGAAAAAGACTTCAATCGTCTGGCATTATCGTAATTGTGACAAATGGCTGGCTGAACTCAGACAGCAACAACTTGTCAACGCGTTGATGAATCCTTGCGTACGTTTGAACCTTCAAATCATGCGGGGAAACAAGGTTATTGAAGTGAAAACGGTGGGTGTTGATAAAGGTGTGGAAGCTACCCGCCTGATGGGCACTGATAAATATGACTTTGTAATGGCGATGGGCGACGATATTACCGATGAAGATATGTTTCACGCTATGCCGGCAGATGCAATAACAATTAAAGTAGGTTCTATTTCGGATCATGCCCGGTTCAGTCTGGCACAACTTAAAACGGTAGAATTTCTGAACAGTTTAATGTCAGAAAAATAATTTAATCATTCGATATGGAAAATACAGGCGACACAATAAATTTCACGGCAATAATACTGATGGTTGTTGTAATCGTAGTTTTTCTTTTTGTTTATATGTTTATTTATAAACGCCTGAAGATTTACACACTAAAGACAGAAAACAAGTGGGATGATTTTATGCTGGACATATTTAAAATTCCATTTCTGTGGCTTTTTGTGTGGATCATGATCAAATCATTTGCCCATTTATTTCTGAAAGATCTTACTATTTTTAAATATTTAATCCACGCCAACAACATTGTGTTGATCCTTTCAGTGGGTTGGATATTGATCAAATTTGTGAAGTTGGGTGTCTTTTTGTTGCATAAAAAACTCGATGTTTCGGTGGCCGATAACCTTCATGCCAGACGAAGGCTTACGCAACTGACCGTTTTTCAGAATATTGCGGACACAATAATTGTAATTATTACCATCTCTGTTGTCCTGATGACTTTTGATGGTGCAAAAGCAGTCGGAACCAGTTTGCTGGCTTCGGCCGGTGTTGCGGGGTTAATTATCGGATTTGCAGCCCAGAAAAGCATTGGGATGTTCCTTGCCGGTATCCAGATTGCCATTACACAACCTATCAGTCTCGACGATGTGGTGATTGTGGAAGGAGAATGGGGCAGGATTGAAGAAATTACACTGACTTACGTGGTGGTGAAAATCTGGGATGAACGAAGGCTGATGCTGCCTGTCAACTATTTTCTCGAAAAGCCCTTCCAAAACTGGACCAGAACAAGTGCCGATATCATGGGAACAGTCTTTTTTTATGTCGGTTACGACCTTCCGGTGAAGGCAATAAGAGATTTTGTGCCCGAAATATTGAAAGACAATCCAAATTGGGACAAACGTGTATTTAATGTTCAGATTACCAATACCAACGAATTGTATAAAGAGATGCGAATTTTGGTAAGCAGTAGCGACGCCTCAAAAAACTGGGATTTACGCACCGAAGTCCGCGAGAAAGTCATCGACTTTATTCAGACCAATTACCCCGACTGCTTTGCGAAGGTACGGTTGAATCACAATAACACTCAGACTAAGGACGTATAAACCTGGATAAATGCCGTTCTTCTGAGAATAAAGATGCAGTATTTATCAAGGCCAGATGCGAATATGCCTGAGGGAAATTGCCCAGTTGTCTTTTGGTTTCAAAGTCGAGATCCTCGCTGAACAGCCCCAAATGGTTTGAGTAGCCAACAATCCGGTTGAAAATATCGTAAGCTTCTTCCGTTTCACCTGTTACATAAAGTCCGCGTATCAGCCAAAAGGTACAGATAGTAAACGAAGATGACAATCGTCCGAAATCATCGGCATTGATGTAGCGGTACATTAATCCTTTGTAAAAGAGTTCTTTTTTGATTGCCTGAACTGTTTTTTTGAAACGTTCGTCGGAGCCTGAAATGAAACCGTATTCTTCCATCAGCAAAAGTGAAGCATCCAAATCGGTTTCGTTGTATGTTTGAGTAAAACTTTGCATCTGTTCGTTCCAGCCATTTTCCAGAATATCCTTCCTGATCCTGTCAGCCTCTTTTTTCCAAAGCTTTGCATATTCTTTCATGTTCAGCAAATGGGCAATCTTAATACCCCGGTCGAGTGTAACCCAGCACATCACTTTCGAGAAAACGAAATGTTTGTCGGAGTTACGTATTTCCCATATTCCGTTATCCGGGTTTTCCCAATCGGCAATTACTGCGCGAATGATGTTTCGTACCACTTCCCAAATGTCTTCAATCTCGTCAAGCGTTCCGGGGAAAAATTTGTAATACTGCAAAATAACATTCATCAGATAACCATACACATCGTTTTGCTTCTGGAAATAGGCAGCATTTCCAATTCTGACAGGTTTTGAATTTTCGAAACCTGCCAAATGCAACAACTCCTCTTCGTGCAGGATGCGTTCGCCACGAATTCCGTACATGATCTGAAATTTATCCTGCTTCGATTTCAGAATACTTTTTATAAACATCATAAAACGTCGGGCTGCACCGTAGTGCCCCATATCCATCAGGGTGTCTATCGACATGGATGCATCGCGGAGCCAGCAAAAGCGGTAATCCCAATTGCGCACTTCGCCAATGGTTTCAGGAATACTGGTGGTTAAAGCAGCCAAAACCGCACCTGTCGGGTGAAACGACATCAGTTTTAAAACCAACATGCTGCGTGTGACGATTGTGTTGTGTACCTTAAACTTTTTGGAACGGTTTACCCAATTGAGCCAATATATTTTTGTGCGGTTGTATTCAAGGCTAACCCGTTCAATGTCAATTGTGATCAGCTTTTGGTTGTTCGATAAGAGGATAAACTGATCATTTTCAAGCACAATTTCTTTTTTGCCGAGGATTAAAGCAAATTGAAAACTTGAATAGAGATAAACGCAGTCTAAAATATCATCGGTGTTGTGGGTTCTGATAAATCGTTTTTTGACGGAATGAACAACCTCCTTTTCCGCATATTTCATCTTCGGGTTGTAATTTATCCTGAATGTGGGCTTTCCTGATAATAACCTGATGTACCGGTAAATCTCAGGGGGGAGATAATGATTTTCATCATTCAGTTTATAGCGGGGCATAAAATCAAGCACTTCAAAACTGCCTTCTTCAGAAGTAAATAGTGTGCTTAAAATATTTGTGTTCTCAACATATTTCTGGGTGATTGAATATTTATCAGAAACTTCGAAACTAAATTCGCCCCCTTTTTCAACATCCAGAATTTTTGAAAAGATAGATGGCGAATCAAAATCCGGGAAGCAAAACCAATCAATACTGCCTGTTTCCGATATCAGCGCTGCACTTCTGCAATTTCCTACAACTCCGTAATTTAAGTTTTGCATATCTCACTGCTTCTTTGTAAAGCACCAAAATTAGGTAAATGTACCCGATATTAGCGTGAAGGAATGTTAATTCTTGATTAGGTAAAATTACGGGTTATTTTCGCTGTCTGAAATCATAGAAAAATATTCATGAGAATTTGAATGTAAAACCTTATCTTTGCAGAAGTTATATTAACGAAAATAAATTTTTAATTATGGGTAGATCGCAGGAAACGTTCAACAAAAAAGAAGTAAAGAACAAAAAAGACAAAAAGAGAAAAGACAAAGAAAAGAAGCGCCTGGAAAGAAAAGACAACGACAAACCAAGCAGCCTCGATGATATGATTGCTTATGTTGACGAAAATGGCATGATCACCTCTACTCCTCCTGATCCCACCAAAAAGAAGACTATCATTAACTCTGAAGATATTGAAATCAGCATCCGTAAACAGGAGAATATTCCTTATGACCCGATTAGAAAGGGAACAGTAACCTTTTTTAATGACTCGAAAGGTTATGGATTTATTCGGGATGCAGAATCGCAGGAAAGCATTTTTGTACACGTAAACAATGTGCTTGAAGCGATTAAAGAAGGTAACCTTGTGAATTTTGAAGTTGAAAAAGGGCTTAAAGGTTACACTGCTGTTCAGGTAAAACTTTTTAAAGACAAAGTGGTTTAGTCACAGTTTTGTGATAAAAACTTAATCGTTTGGGCCAAAGTATATCCGTAAATTCGATTATTTTTGCCAAATGTTTAGATATAAACGGTTCATTTCTGAAAAGGGATGAACCGTCATAGTTTTAATCTGTTTGAAATAAGAATTAAATCTTCTAAAACCATTTTTAAATGAAACGTAAAATATTAACAATTGCGGCAATCATATTTTTATCGCAACAAGTTTTCAGTCAGGACAGTTATCTTAAAGTGGAAGCAAAAGATTCCCTGAAGGTTTATCCTGGCGGAACAAAATACGAGGTAAAAACCTTTCCACAGAAGTTTAAAGCCAAAAAGCCAAAAAATGTAATTGTAATGATTGGCGACGGAATGGGGGTGGCACAGGTTTTTGCCGCACTCACAGCCAATGGTGGAAATCTTTATCTTGATAACTTCAAACATGTTGGGTTTGCGAAAACCGCTTCATCCGACAATTACATTACCGATTCTGCTGCTGGCGGAACAGCCCTTTCAACCGGACAAAAAACATACAATGGCGCTATCGGGGTAAATACCGATACTGTTGCCATTAAAACCATTCTTGAAATGGCAGAAGAAAAAGGATTGGCCACCGGATTGGTTTCAACTTCTGCAATTACACATGCCACACCTGCTTCGTACATTGCCCATCAGGGTAGTCGCGGAAGCTACGAAGACATTGCGGCAGATTTCCTGAAAACAGACATCGATGTATTTATCGGTGGTGGATACAATCATTTTGCTCAACGCAAAGACGGCAGGGATCTGACGCGGGATCTTCAACACAATGGATATCAGGTACTGCGCGATATGGACGAAATTTCCAAGGTGAAATCCGGAAAACTGGCAGGATTGATTGCCGATGAGCACAATGAAGTTTACCCGAATCGGAAAATGGATCTGCCATTGTCAACTGAAACGGCACTGAACATCCTAAGCCAAAACAAAAAAGGATTTTTTATCATGATTGAAGGATCGCAGATCGACTGGGGCGGACATGCAAACAATACCATCTATATTGTGAATGAAACCCTTGATTTTGATCGTGCGGTTGGAAAAGCCCTTGAATTTGCGGCCAAAGATAGTGAAACACTCATAATTGTAACTGCCGATCATGAAACTGGTGGAATGGCAGTCGTTGGTGGCGATATGAAATCAGGAATGGTAAAAGGGGCATACACAACTGGCGGACATTCTGCAATTATGGTTCCTGTTTTCTCCTATGGTCCCGGGGCCGAAAATTTTACCGGCATAATGGAGAATACCGACATCCCCAAAAATATCATGAAGTTGCTGGGATTGTAATGAGATATTTATGAACAATTCACTCGAAGTACTTGATCATGTCCGCCTGAATTTTTCGCCATCCGGCCTGGTTTTCCTGAATATTTCCCTTGCATTTATCATGTTTGGTGTAGCGTTGGGCATTAAAGTTGAACATTTCAAAGACATTTTGCGAAATCCAAAATCGGCCATTGTTGGGTTTATCAGCCAGACATTTTTATTGCCGGCGCTCACATTTCTGTTGGTTTTATTGCTCAATCCAACGCCAACTGTCGCTTTAGGAATGATTCTGGTTGCGGCGTGTCCGGGTGGGAATATTTCAAATTTTATCAGTTCAATGGCCAACGGTAATGTCGCACTTTCGGTAAGTCTGACAGCAATATCCACCACTGCTGCCATCTTTTTTACGCCATTCAACTTCGCTTTTTGGGGCACCATGTACATCGACTTTTACAATGCCCATGGTGCTGAAGGATTGCTCCGCCCATTGGTAATTGATAAAATTCAGATGTTCCAAACTGTTTTTATACTACTCGGAATTCCGGTGATTATCGGTCTGTTTGTTGCAAAAAAGTTTCCACGGTTAACCGAGAAGATCAAAAAGCCAATCAACAGAGGTTCTCTACTGTTTTTTATCCTGATGGTAATTGCAATGCTTTCGGCCAACTTCTCCCAATTTAAAAGTTATGTACACCTTGTTTTCCTGCTGGTATTGATGCACAACGCTCTTGCACTTTCAACCGGTTACTTCTTCGGAAAATTAAATAAACTGAACCTGACTGATCAACGCACCATTTCCATTGAAACTGGTATTCAAAATTCAGGATTGGCGCTGGCGCTCATGTTTAATCCCAAAATATTTCCTCCTGAAATGGAATTGGGTGGAATGGCAATCATTGCAGCATGGTGGGGAATATGGCACATTATCAGCGGATTGACGATTGCCTGGTTCTGGTCGCGAAAACCTGCAATCGCATGAGCATAAAAAGTTGGTCGGTTGGATACGAGATTATACGAACTTATGTACGTTTTGCTTTTTGGCTCACTCACCAAAGCGTGGTGATAACCGGTCGTCATCATATTCCCAAAGCGAAACCGGTCATCTTTGCTGCCAATCATCAGAATGCGCTGATGGATCCGCTGGCAGTGGTTTGTACCAACTCATTGCAAACAACCTGGCTTGCACGCGCCGATATTTTCAAGTCTAAATCTGCACAGTCGTTCCTGAAATACATCAAACTTTTGCCGATTTACCGCATCCGCGACGGAAAAGAAAACCTTTCGAACAATGAGCAAGTATTTGAGCAGGTAACTCATCTGCTTGAAAATGGACAATCGATTGGCTTGTTTCCTGAAGCTGCACATTCAGGAAAAAGGCAAATGCTGCCGCACAAAAAGGCCATACCGCGCATTGCGCTCGAAGCCGAAGCGAAAAATAATTTTAAACTGAAGTTGCAAATTGTTCCCGTAGGAATTTTCTACAACCATTACTGGAAGTTCAACCGCACCCTCATTGTTCAGTATGGCGAACCGATTGAAGTGGATCGTTACCGCGAGGAATATGCTGAAAACCCGCAAAAAGCAATGCTCAGTCTGCGCGACGAAATTCATGACCGAATTGCGCCCTTAACGCTTCAGATCAACAGTAAAATGCATTATCAGGAATATGAAAATATTCGGCAGTTGGTGGGTAAATCGTATTCAAGAGCGCACTTCTTCAGTAAAAACAAAGTGCTGCAACTTTTTTATGCTGAAAAGGAATTGATTGCAAAAATTGAAAAACTGGAGAACAGCACACCCGAGGCATTTGAAAAAATCGTTCAGGAAACCAGTCTGTATTTTCAGAAAGTCAATGAATTGAACCTAACTGACGAACAGGTTGCTTATGCCGGGAGTACCAATTGGGCTGAACTTGCAGGAAACATAGTCGCTGCCGTGGTTACTTTACCCGTATTTCTCTTCGGGTTACTTTTCAATGCAATTCCTTTTTTTGTTCCCCGCAGAATAATACGCCCGAAAGTAAAGGACACTGCTTTTTTAAGCACGTTCAACTTTGTCGCAGGATTGGTCGTTTTCCCGATTCTTTATCTGGTTGGAACAATTTTGGTTTTCATGGTTACAGGTTCAGTATTAATTTCGTTACTCATATTTATTTTGATGCCCTTTGCCGGGAAACTTGCCTTCAATCTGCTTCTTTTTTATCAGGAAATTGCTCAAAGTCTTGCAATTAAAATTCGGCATAAATCCCTTCAGGCACAAATCGTAAAAAAACGCAATGAGTTGATAGGGTCAATATTAAGAAATATAGCATAAATTTTTTCCGGAGTACTTCTATCATGAAATCGCCACTTAACTCTTTTCCGATTGTGAACAATTTGGCGGGTCTGAGCCTGGCAATAATTTCACAGGTGTAAATTTGAGTATTGCATTTTTATTTAGTACTCTTGCAATCCTTTTTCGTAAATTTCAACCTATTTTATTTCATAAATTTCCGAAACGTAATACATATAAATTCAGATGAAACGAACATGCCGCTGGAAATATTTTAAAGGAGGCGGCACAAAAATAGAATGAATTGGAAAGAAGTGGAAATCCGCGAAGCGAAAATAAATGTTCAAAGTGGATGCTTTCTGGCGTGTGAGTCCCATGTGAACGCTTAATAATCAATTAATTAATACAGATATTTTCTTATGAAAAAAGATCAGGACAGTTCGAAAACGCTTAAGAGCAAATATGTACCTACTTCTGAATTCTATAGCCAAATAATTGATAGTCTGCAGGATTATTCAATTTTTACGCTGGATGAAGATTTTTTAATTAATAGTTGGAGTTCAGGCTCATCCACTATATTTGGTTATGAGACAGATGAAATTATCGGGAAACCCTTTGATATAATTTTTACAGCGGAAGATATACAAAAAGGTATTCCGAAAATGGAAATTGACAAAGCGTTAAAAGAGGGACGGGCCACAGATAACAGATGGCACATTTGTAAGGACAAGAGTACATTTTATGCTTACGGTTTGGTTTTCCCTCTAATTGGTATTGATGGAGAGAGGATGGGCTATGTAAAAATATTGCGGGACTTAACTGAGCGGAAAAAATCTGAAGACGCGATAAAAAAATATGTGAAAGAACTGGAAGATCTCAATACACATAAAGAGAGTGTTCTTTCCATACTTTCACACGATTTAAGAAGCCCATTGGCCGGGATTATTGGAACAGCAGAATATTTAAAATCAAATTTTGAACGAATGAAGCCGGCCGTTGTTAAAGAAATGCTCGACCTTCTACATAAATCATCAAAAGATGAGTTAGATATGCTGGATTATCTTGTTGAATGGGCGAGAATAAAATATGCAGCCGAAGTATTTTCTCCGAAAAAAATCAAACTTGCCAAATATATTCAGAAGGTATTCGACACTTTAAATGAAACCGCTTCTTTAAATTCAATATACTTGCATCATGATGTTGATGAAAATGCAACTGTTTTTGCCGACGGAAAAATGTTGCTCTCAATTATTCAAAACATAGTTTCGAATGCGGTAAAGCATACAACAACAGGAGGAAAAATTACAATTACAGCGAAAAGCAAAGAGGATAAAATTATAGTTCAGGTAAAGGATACCGGAATTGGAATGTCAAAAGAGATTCAGGCGAAACTTTTTACCCCACAAATCAAAATACTTTTTCAAGCCAGAAAAGAGAACAAAGGAGCAGGAATTGGATTGTTACTGGTAAAAGGGTTTTTAGAAAAAAACGATGGTGAAATCTGGGTTGAAAGCATTGAAGGAGAGGGTTCGTCCTTCTATTTTGCATTGCCCATCGAAAAACCATTAGACAAAATTGAGAGTGCTGACAAAATCGAGTTTGACGAGAATGCTTAATTAATCATTTAAATTACAAACGTATGAAATACTCAATAAAAATAAATTCAGTAAAAACGATAGAAGAGCTTGATGGTGCATGGACCAATGCTGATTTTATTGAGCTTTTAAAAAGATTCGATTACGAAGATGCCGGGAAGGTAAATCAAAATGAATTGAAGGAATATCTGTTTATGGCGATTGCCGACTTTGAGCCAACTGATGCCGCCGCGATTGTTCTGGAGTACAAACTTTCTGACGTATTGAATGAGGGACAGATCGTCAATCTTTCGCACGAAATGCTGCGCGAAAAGGTTTCGGAGAATTACTCTGACATTTACATTCACAAGGTATTGTTTAGCATTAATCAATTGCTTTACAAATCATACAATGGCAAGTTTCCCAATTGCAAAGCCAATATCGTTGAATTTGAAATGAAGGCGGAACAGGACGACGCAACGGAAATAACCAAGGAATTGGTTCTGAAAGCGCTTAGAAACAGTCTTTCAGACAGTAATTTAATAATCCGGTTGTTCAAAGACCCTCTTGATGGCAACGTTTCATTTCCTGAAGCCGAAGGAATTATTTGGGATTTGCAAAGCAAAGGAAACGCTCAATATTCGATGACAACTTCAGAAAAATGGCTAACCAAAACTGATTTTGAAAATAAGGAATATGAATGCGATGTAGAAGCGTTCTTGGATAATTCGGAAGAGGAATAAACAGATACGTTTAACGAATCATTTTACCCCAAATTGGCCGACCTGATGTTGTGAGGCCGGATAAAACGAGGGTAGCCTTTCGGGGTGAACCTTCCCAATTGTAGCCATCGCGAACAATCAATTTTTGACTCCCGATTTGCAGCACTTTTTTATCGCTGTCGAGTGTCCATTGCCCGGTAAAGGCTCCTACTGCTGTGCCATTTGAAAAGAGACGAAGTGTAACCGGCTTTTGAATCGTTTTATACTGGTATTCCATTACAATCACTTCGTAATCTCCTGCAACTGCGGCAGCATTAAGCGCGAGTTGCGGGACATCGGCATAACGTTCGGGCATGACAACCGGCCAACCATCTTCTGTCCAGAAAATTTCACGAACATGGCCCATCATTATGGCATTGGAAACAATTATTCCGGGCACTCCTTCCGGCAGTCGTCCCTGCGATGTGTAATACCATTGTTTTGTATCCGGATTCTGAAACACGCCGCAATGTGAAATACCGACCCATCCGGTATGGTTGTTAAAAGCATAAGGATGAGTCAACATGGGCCAGCATTCGGCGCCATTGGTAATGTTTTGCCCGTCGATTCCAAGGAAGGGCCCGGTAATCATTCTGGAGCGCGCAACGCGTGTGTTGTATGCCACCGAAAGTTCGTCGTAGGCCAGAAACAGATAATAATATTTGGTATCGGGGTTGTAAATTATTTCCGGAGCTTCCAATGCCTGCCAGCGGTTGTTGTTAACATTTCCGCGTCCGGCAATTCGCACGCCGTAATCTGTACTGCTTTCCCATTTATCAGGTTTACCTGTCAACGGATTTACCTGAACTGCTGCAGTGCCCGAATGCCACGATCCGTAAATTAACCAGTGTTCGCCTTCAGGCGTAACAATAAAACTTGGGTCGATGGCATTGAACCTGAAATATCCATTCCAGTCGTTTTCACCTGAACGATTGTAATCGACCACTCCATCAGGTTCGGAACAAACAACCATTCCCTTGTCGGTCCATAAATTTGTTGCAAGGTCGTCTGATTCGGCCAGACCGATGAATGCCCGCTCTGTCCATGATTTGTTGGTGTCGGTGCCTACAATTGGATTGGTAACCACCACACTGTAATACAAGCGGTATTTGCTGCCCACTTTCCGGATACAAGGCGCCCAAAAGCCGTAATCAGGATTCTCGATGGGTGGTAAAGCGGGATTCATTCGTGCCCGTTTGTGGTTCAGCGAATCTTTTACCCAGGAAGGAACAGTTTGAAAAGTCATTCCCAAAAACTCCCAATTCACCAAATCTTTCGACCGCCGGTAAGGATAATGGCCATGGCCGTTGTGCGCATTTCCATAGGAAGCATCGGTTTGATACATGTAGTAATATTCGCCGCACTTTTCAACCGAAGGGTCGTGCACATTGGCCAGATTCCATTGCGCTTTGGTTGTCCATCCTGAAAAAGGAGTGTAATTGTCCGCATAAGCTGGTCCTGTAAATGAATCATTTCGGGTATTTACTACCGGCACCACCACCGGATCGACAGGATCAGGTTCATCATTATTTTCTTTTCCGCAGGAAATTGCCAGAAAAATAAATCCGAATGCCAGTAGTAAATTCAAATGTTTCATATTCGACAATAAATGGTTTCAATTACTTATTTTACGATTTTTCCTTTTAGCATGGTGAATGAATGCGGAGGAAATGAATAAGTCAGCTTGTCGGTAGTTTTTACTTTGATTGCTGGCTTGTTTACAGTCTGAACCGTAGTTTTTCCAAAATCATTTCCCGATTTAATGTCCGGACCATTTACTTCAAATACTTCAAAATCGCCGGCGAATTTGCCTTCCTGCGAAATCAAATCCGTAGCAATCGCCTTGTCTTTATTGCGGTTGACCACACAAACCACCACTTCACCATTTTTGTACGTTACTGATACATCCAAATACGGGACATCGGTCTGCTTTGTTTTTGATTCTCCCAATCCAAGCGAGAACTCTTCTGTATCGTAAGTTTCACAATCTACCAAAACATCGAGTGCTGTTCCGTGCACATTTTGGGCAAACAACTGCAACGGATAATAGATGGTTTGTTTGAACATCCCTTTTTCGTTGGTGAATATCGGAGCGATTACGTTGACCAATTGTGCCATGTTCGCCATTTTTACAATGTCGGCATTGCGGATAAAAGCATTCAGGAAGCCTGAAATTACCAGTGCATCTTCCAGATTATAGTGTTCTTCGAGTGCGCGTGTTCCGGCCATCGTATCTTCGCTGCGGGCGCGGTACCAAATGTTGTACTCGTCCCAGGCAATGTAAATCGGTGGGCGGTTTCCGCGATCGGCATTTTCCATTTCCCGGTCGATCAGGCCTTTTACCACACGGGTTCGCTCTTCCAAAACCAAAGGAGTGGATACGAAATTGTAATAGTTATCATCAGGATTGCCTACATACATGTGCAAGGCAATGTAATCAACCACATCACGGAGTTCCTTTAAAATGGTGGCATTCCATTCGTTCGGGTCGGCATTTGGACGATAATTTGAAGAACCTGCTGCAATCAATTTGATGTCGGGTGAGGTCAGCTTCATAAGTTTTGCAGCTTCGCGGGCTTTCTTGCTGTAATCTTCAGCGTTCATGTGACCCATCTGCCAAAAACCGTCCATTTCATTGCCCAAGCTCCAGTATTTAATGTTGTGTGGTTCGGGGTAGCCGTTCTTTTTCCGGAGTTCGGCAAAGTACGGACCGCTCTTTACATTGCAGTATTCAACCCACTGTTGGGCTTCTTCAATGGTTCCGGTTCCCATATTTACCGAGAAATAGGGTTCGGTTCCCATTCGCTTGGCATAGTCCATAAACTCGTCGGTACCAAAACGGTTCGATTCCAGCCGTGCCCAAGCCAGTTCCATGCGGGCAGGCCGTCGGTCTTTCGGGCCAATTCCATCCTGCCAGTGGTAGTTCGAAACAAAATTTCCGCCAGGATAGCGGGTGATCGACACGTTCAGATCTTTCACCGCTTCGAGCACATCCAGCCTTATTCCTTTGTCATCGGCCAAAGGCGAACCTTCTTCGTAAATTCCGCCATAAACACAGCGACCCAAATGTTCCACGAAATTTCCGTAGAGATGTTTGTCTACCTCGCCAATTTTGCGCTCGATATCAATTTTTATCCGTGCATTTTGTGCTCCGGCTTGCAGTATAAAACCCGTTAAGGCAAGCATCAAAAGGGGTTTAAGATTTTTTTTTATCATGGTATTCTTTTTAATTTTTATAAAATATGTCCGTCAGATGAAGCAGACGGCAAAGGATTATACCCCTTCGACATGCTCAGGGAGCCTTGTTTTGATCAAATGCTGTGACATACATTTTGTGTATTAAAGCTGCACAGAGCTTTCCAAAGCTTCCCCCCATTTTTGGGGAACGGTAAGGGGGCTTTCTACTCCACCACCGGCCATCCATCTTTGTCCCAAACTAATTTTCGGATGTTCAGTTTTGGTTTTCCCTGATCGTGTGCGTCGTAGCCGTGAAAAACCAGGTAATCGGTTCCATCAAAACTTACCACCGCATTGTGACCCACTCCATGCCAGTTTTCATCGCCCTGAAGCAGCAATGTTCCGCCACCGGTTGCCATTGAATTTCCGGATTGATCGAGGTATGGACCAACTAACTTTTCTGCACGTCCAACAATCATTTTGTAGGTACTGTTTACTCCCTTGCAGCAATAGTCGATCGAAGCAAATAAATAGGAATACCCATCTTTTCTGAAAATGAATGGCGCTTCAATCGCGTTTCCACCGGCATCCACAGGATTGTTTTCAACCGAAGGTGGATTTGGCTCTTTCGAACTGGCTTTACGCGAAGCAATGGTTGGAATTTTATGGATGTCTTCATCCACATATTTTGCATCAGGCGATAGTTTTACCAGTTTTAGGCCGCCCCAAAACGAGCCAAAGCTCAAAAACGGATCGCCATTTTCATCAGTAATCAGGTTCGGATCAATTGCATTCCAGTTGGTTTCTCCCGGAATTGACTGAATCACCTTTCCGTGATCGACCCATTTGAATTCAGGATCGGCCGCATCGAGCGTTTTGTTTGTTGCCAAACCAATGCAAGACGTATTTTTTCCAAAGGCTGAAACTGAATAATACAGGTAATATTCGTCCTTGAAAAAGGAAATATCCGGCGCCCATATATGGCCTTTAAAAGTTGGGATGGCATCAACTGCCCATTGAGGCGCTTTTTCAAAAACAGCCTTTTCCTTCTTCCAGTTTTTCATGTCGGGCGACGACCAAACGCTAATTCCCATTCCGGTACAGAACAAAAAGTAAGTATCATTCTGGCGGATCATCACCGGATCGTGTACCGAAATTTGTTCCTGTGCCTGAGTGTTTAAAGACAAAACGATCAGGCAAATAGTGAAGAAATAAATCAGAGTTTGTCGTGGAATTAGGTTGCCGGATTTGAAATATTTCATGGTTTTCGGATTAGATAATTTTAATTGAGGCTGTTTCAAAAGCGACGCTGCAGTCAAACGAGAAGTAATCTTGTATTTCGATCTATCCCTTTTATTTTAACTCACCCCGTCGCATCTGCGATGCTCTTCCCCTCTCTTTTTAAAAGAGAGGAGAACGTTCGCTTGCGAACGTGGGGGTGAGTCAAAGTAATAGACAATAAATTGTTCTGTAAACCTAAGTAACGGCAGACCCCGAAATAAATTCGGGGTGACTGTTGCAGAAACTTTTGAAACAGCCCCTGTATTTTCTTAATAACCTTCGTTTTGTGTCATTCCTGGGTTGTTGTCGAACTCTGTTTGCGGGATTGGGAAATATTCACGGCCAACTTTGTACGTTTCAAATTCAAGGTCACGCGATTTTAACCATGCCAGTTTTGTTGCATCCTGTAACCAGCCCCAACGGCGTATATCGTCGAAACGATGTCCTTCAAGCGGAAACTCCAGAAAACGTTCGTGTCCGATTTGTTCGCGCATTTGTGCCTGACTCAGGTTTGGTTTCGCAGTTCTCAAATTTGGCAACCCAACACGGTTTCTCACCATCTGAATGTAATCGTATGCTTCGTTTGTTCCGCCGGTTTCGTTCAAACATTCAGCATACATTAACAAAACATCGGCATACCGCATGATCCGTTCATTGATTCCTGAACGCCAGTCGAATTCATTGGCAAAATCGCCGTCGGAATTCTGGTATTTCCGGCAAAATAAATTATTTAAGTCTGAAGCGTTTGCAGCGTAATAACTTGCAAAGTCCTGACCGTAAAGTTTCATGCCACCCGGCTTATTATAGAAAATGGTCGCATCCAGGCGTGGGTCAACATTTCCGGATGTTGTTTTTTCTAACTGATAATCATTGAATAGCGTTCTGGATGGATTCACGTCAGTCCAGCCAAATCCGCGGGGAGCGTAAGTTATGGCACGTGCTGAAGTTTTTCCCCAGCCTGAAGCAGGAGCTCCGCCCCAACCGAGGTCAACACCACCGGCATCGCGGCTAAACTGAACTTCGAATACCGATTCGGAATTGTTTTCGTTGGCAGCGGTAAAATTATCTCTGTAATTGGCCACCAGGGAATAAACTCCCAAATCAATTACTTTCTTGAAGGTGATTTTGGCATTCGCGAAATCCTTTGTGAATAACTGGGCTTTTCCGAGGTATGCCAAAGCGGCGCCTTTTGTAGCCCGTCCAACTTGTTCAGCATCCAAACCTGAAATTCCTTTGTAAGTAACAGGCAGCAATTCGGCTGCTTTTGTCAAATCTTCTTTTACCTGAGCCCAGCCTTCGTCCTGCGATTTTTGTTCATGGTAAATGTCGGTTGTTAAAGGCAGCGGTACACTTTTAAACATATTTACTGAATGAAAAAGAAACAATCCACGTAAAAAATATGCCTGACCAAGAATCCTGTTTTTCAAAGCTTCATCTTCAAAATCAATTTCAGGAACATGTTGCAAAACCTGATTGGCACGGTATATTCCCTGATAATAGGTTTCGAAAGCCCAGCCATAAATGGCGGCATCGGTCACATTTGAGTTGAAACGACCCACGTTGTACATAGAGCCCCAAGGACTGAAACTATGGCAATCATCGCCTTTCAGATCGAGCAGGAGCGGGGTACTTCTCATGTAAGTTCCATCGGTAAGCAAACTTCCGTATGAAGCATTTATACCTTTCAGGGCATCTTCATCTGTTTTCCAAAAAGACTCAGTCGTTCCAACATTTGGATCAACTTGTAACAGATCATCTTCCATTACACAGTTTGTCAGGGTAAATACCAGCGAAACTGCAAGAAGAAAATATTTATATTGAACTATTTTCATACTGATTTATTTTTAGAAATTAACATTAACACCAATTGCAACTGTTCTTGGATTCGGAAATGAACCGCGGTCGAATCCCCGTGAGAACAAACCATCACTCATAAAATCAGGATCATATCCTCTGTAACCGCTTATTGTCAGTAAATTCTGGCCTGAGATATACACATTGGCATTCTTAAAGAAACTGTTGGCCATGTTAAAAGTATATCCGAGCTGTACGTTTTGCAATTTAATGAAGTCGCCTTTCTCTATGTAACGGTCAGAATCGCGGTTGTTCCCGTTTGGATCGCCTATTATTGGTCGTGGTACATTTGTATTGGTATTTGTAGCCGACCAGAAATTTAGTGCATCGGTATGGTGGTTGGTGTAATCGCCGAGCATAATGATGCGGTACGAATCGTTGAAAACTTTATGACCCGCGGCTCCTTGCCAGAAGAAAGAGAAATCCCAGTTTTTGTAATTACTGCTGAAGTTTAATCCGTAGCTGAATTTAGGAATCGTCACGCCCTGGAAAGTCCGGTCGTCGCTGGTAATTTCATTGTCATCATTGGTATTTCTGAATTTTATATCGCCAGGCGCTGCTCCCGACTGGAAAGCATGGGCTGTAATCTCCGCCTGATTCTGGAAAATACCTTCCACTTCGTAGGCATAAATTTCGCCTATTGAACGGCCAACTTCGGTTCTTGAAGCTGCTCCGGTAATGGGTAGGTCTTCCAATCCAATCTTCAACACTTTATTTTTCAGTGTTCCCAGGTTTGTCGAAATGTTGTACGAAAAATCGCCTTTGGTTTTGCTGTAACTTAACTCAAACTCAACTCCTGTATTCTGAACTTCGGCAGCGTTGGTAGTAATGCTTGTGGGGAAAGCTCCGGTAGAGTATGGTAGCGGAACGTCGGCCAACAAGTCAGTCGATTTTTTCTTGAAATATTCAGCAGTAAATTGTAGCGAATTATTTAAGAATCCAAACTCCAGGGCGACATTGGTTGTTTCTGTATCTTCCCACTTTACATTCGGGTCTTTGATATCGACAGCAGTAGTTCCCGGAGCCAATGTGTTGCCAAATACGTAATGCGCAAAAGGATTAATGGTGGCCGCATAATCATAAACGCCAATGGTATTGTTTCCAAGCTGGCCATAGCCTCCACGAAGTTTCAGCGTGTTCATCCAAACAGGTAAATTAACAAAGCTTTCGTTGTGTATTTTCCATGCTCCTGAAACCGAGAAATAGTCGCCGGTATTGTTTTCAGGATTAAACAATGAAGATTTGTCCTCACGGAAATTAACTGTTACCAAATAGCGGTCATCATAGCCATAATTAACGCGGCTCAGATACGAAATTCCGGTAATGGTACTTTCATATTCTCCGGCTGAAATATCGTCGGCATATTCAACATGGCCAATTTCAGCGGGTTGGTAACCTACACCTCTCGACCAATGATTGTAAAAATGGTTTTTTTCCTGGACCCATCCTACAAGCGCATTTACCGAATGCTTTCCATATACATGATCATAGCTCAACAAATTGTCGAAAATGGTTCTGTAAGTATTCGAGTTTGATACATCAAGAGATGCTTCTTCGTTGGTGGTGATGTAATACCAGCCCAAATCACTTGGTGGAATAAAATTTCTGTTGTAACCATCAGTACGATCCATACTGATGCTGGTTTTATATTTCAAGCCTTTAACAATTTCCAGTTCGCCCCAAATATTACCGATAAAACGATTTCTGTCAGTTGTGTTCTGGTTTAAATAATTCTGACCAATAATGTTTAAGGTAATCGCGCGTTGGGTCAGGTTGTCGGCTCCGCCGTATCCACCTAACCTGTTGTCATCATAAACAGGCATGGTTGGGATGGCCTGAATTAAATGAACCATTGATGAGGTTCCGGCTAAATAAACATTGAAATTATCCTTTTCCGACTTGGTATAAGCAACTTTCGTCCCGTACCTGAATTTGCCTTTCTGACCACCCAGATTTAAGGTAGTGGAAATCCGGTTGTAATCCTGTGGGGTTTTGATGTAACTTGAATTATTGAAATAGTCAAGATTTAAGCTATAAGTGAGACTTTTGGCGCCACCGCTCAAGGTTACCGAGTGGTTTTCAACAATTCCGGTGCGGTACGCTTCATCCTGCCAGTTGGTATTTACATCGTCAATAAACAACGGGTTGGTCGGGTCGTTGCCCGGAACAATCGGAAGTTTTGCATTTACTTCTGCAGCGCTGGTTATTTTCTGATAGCCAATCCGATCAGTCAGCGGAAGTTTTTTTGGCACATTCTGAAATCCGTAAACCGATTTCAAATTAATTGCCATATCGCCTTCTTTGCCTTTATTGGTGGTGATAATAACAACCCCGTTTGCACCACGAACACCGTAAATTGCTGCAGCCGATGCGTCTTTCAGAATTTGTACAGACTCAACTTCGCCAGGAGCAAAATCGTAAGGCGAGTCAACGATCATTCCATCGATTACAAACAATGGAT
The DNA here is from genome assembly GCA_030698405.1 of Bacteroidota bacterium. Lineage (GTDB taxonomy): Bacteria > Bacteroidota > Bacteroidia > Bacteroidales > Prolixibacteraceae > Aquipluma. The sequence continues at coordinate 20,010 of JAUYMU010000030.1, read as the reverse complement.
TGTTGTTGTTAAAAGAAGTAATACCGCGGATTTTAATGTTCACAAATCCACCAGGTTCACCCGATGACTGTACCGAAACTCCGGCTGCCTTTCCCTGCAACATTTTGGCCACATCGTAAGTGATTGTTTTCTTGGCTTCTTCGGTGTTTACAACACTTACAGAGCCGGTCAAATCCGATTTCCTTTGTGTACCATAACCAATTGCAACTACTTCATCCAGGCCGATGGTTTCTTCTTCCATCGTAATATTTATCGCTGTTTGTCCGGTAAAGGTTACTTCCAGCGTTTTCATTCCTATAAAGGAATAGGCCAATACGGCATTTCTTGAAACACCGGTTAGTGAATAAGTTCCGTTTAGGCCGGTAATTGTTCCGTTAGCGGTTCCTTTTACTGAAACAGTAACTCCGGCAAGAGGGGCGCCGGTAGTTTCAGTTACTCTTCCGGTAATTGTGGATTGTTGGGCTATGGCCATTCCTGTAGCAATAAACAGGAAAAAGCAGACCCATAGAAAATGGAGCGTTTTTTTCATACGTTTAGATTTTGTTAGTATTTATTTTGAACACCAAATTTAGGGTGCTACATTGCCAAAACAGGTGGACGAATAGAGATATCGGGTGGACAAAAAGAGAATATTGTGAATTTCAACTCCGAAGGAGTTAAATGTTAATAGCCTCCAGTGAAACCGGGGGATTGCGAACACACCAGAAAAAAGCACAACCCGGAACGGGTTGAATGTATTTTTTTGAAAGTACTATTATTCAACCCCTGCCCGAGGCTGCTATGGTGTACCTAAATTTATTTTTAATTGAACGCCATTTACCTGGCAATGAAAACAATAATTGAACGCGGATTTATGCAGCTTTTATTATTTATCGTAGTTGTTTTAATTGTGCATATTTCTGAAATAATCGGTAGGCGAAACACCGTAAACTTTTCTGAAAATCCGGCTGAAATATTTAGGATCGTTAAACCCGGTCTGAAAAGCGATTTCCGCAATATTGGCATCCTGACTACTGGCAATCAGCGAAGCAGCTTTTTTTAATTTGTACAGGTTGATAAAATCGGTAATTGAATGGCCGGTAAGTGCTTTTAGCTTTTTGAAAAGTAAACTTTTACTGACCGCCATTTCGCGTGCAAACAAATCAACGCTGAAATTTTCTTCCTGAATGTTTTTTTCGACAAGTTGATATGCTTTTCCCATAAATTGTTCGTCAATCGGGTTGGTGGTCGATTGCTCCGGACTTGGATTTCCGTTTCTGCTGAAAAGCTGTCGCAATTTCCGGCGCGATTCAATCAGGTTTACAATTTTCAGGTGAAGAATCTTCAGGTTGAATGGTTTCGGAATATAATCGTCGGCACCCGTTTCCAATCCTTCAATCCAATGATCAATCATGGCTTTGGCAGTCAGCAAGATAACCGGAATATGACTGGTGTGAATTTCCTTTTTCAGGCGTGTACACAATTCAAGGCCATCCATTACCGGCATCATCACATCGCTGATAATCAGGTCGGGCGTATATTTTTTTGCCATTTCCAATCCTTCTTTTCCATTTTCGGCACCCAACAGACGAAAATCGTTTTTCATCGATTGAATCATGAACGTACGCAGGTCATAATTGTCCTCCACAATCAGGATGAGCGGTTTCGACTTATCGGCTTTCGCTTCCGTTTCATCGGTTGCCTCAACGTCGAGGTGCAATTCTTCGGCAATCACGTCCACTTTCGATTGCAGGTTTACCGGTTGGGCGATTCCTGAAAGGTCAAGTTCTCCTTCAGCAAAATCTTCGGCGCGGTAGGGTAGTAAAACCGTAAAAGTACTGCCCTTGCCCGGTTTGCTTTCCACCGAAATTACGCCGTGCAGCGCCAGTACCATTTCCTGTGTGAGCGCCAATCCGATACCAGAGCCTTTCTGACGGTTATCGGGAGTACTGTCGGCCTGGTAAAAGCGGTCGAAAACCAGGGGCAAATGTTCCGCGGAAATTCCTTTTCCTGAATCGGCAACTTCAACTTTTATATACGGAAATGTATGTCCGGCTTGCGTTTTATCTGGTTCACAAAAATAAATTTTCATTGAAATACGGCCATCTTCAGGCGTAAACTTAAAGGCGTTCGAAAGTAAATTGTAAAAAATATTCTCAATTTTATCAGAATCGAACCAGGTAGGTGGTGTTTTTTCAGGCGGTAAAAATGTGTAATGTATTCTATTGTGTCCCGACAAATCCAGAAATGAGTCGAACACATCTTTCAGGAAACCAACCAAATCGCCCTGAACGACCCGAAGTTCCATTTTTCCGGTTTCAATTTTTCTGAAATACATCAGCTGATTGATCAGATGAAGCAACCGCTGTGCGTTCCTGTCAATCATTTTGAGGGTTTGAAGTGTTTGCCGGTCGTTTTTCAGCTTGTCTATCAGTAATTCCAGCGGGTCGAGAATCAAAGTGAGCGGTGTGCGGAATTCATGCGAGATATTGGTAAAAAAACGCAAACGCAGCTGATTTATCAGACTCACTTTTTTATTCAGTTCGATCACTTCGTCGCGTTGTTCAACAATCAATTGGTTTTGTTTTTCGAGTTCTGCCTTTTGACCTTCAATCAGTTTACGGCGTTCGGCTAAAATGCTGTTCGATTGCAACAGTATTTCGGCTTGTTCCTGAAGTTTTTCCTTTTGTTCTTCAATTTGCACCGTTCGTTCGCGGACCTGAATTTCAAGTTTCCGTTTCTGTTCGTGCAAATAACGGGTACGATAACGGGTATAGCCCATGACCGAAAGTGCCAGCATCAGCAGCGCCAAAAACCTGAACCAGTTTGTTTGCCAGAATGGAGGATTGATGACAATGTTCAGAACCGTTGGTTCGGCCGACCACAAGCCATCACTGTTGGCCGCTTTTACCAAAAACCGGTAATGACCTCCCTTAAGGTTTGTGTAAGTTGCAAAACGGCGGGTTGAAGTAACCGTAACCCAATTCTGGTCAACACCTTCCATTTTGTAGGCGTAAATTACCTTGTCGGGCAAAAAATAATCGAGCGCCGAAAACTCGATCGAAAAGATGTTGTCTTTGTAGCTAAGTTCAATGCTTTGGGTTTCGGCAACCGAATTTTTCAGGACGATGTTTCCATGCAATTTTTCTCCAATTTTCACCGATTGGTTGAAAACCTGAAAGTCAGTAATAACCACTTTTGGCAATCGCGGGTAAAAATCTATTTTCTCCGGATTGAAATAATTGAGCCCGTTTACACCACCGAAATACAGGTTTCCATCAGCGTCAGCATCTGATGAGGTCCAGTAAAACTGGTCGTTTAGCAGGCCATCTTTGGTGTAGAAATTTTGGAAAATTTCAGTTTCAGGATTAAATTTCGATAGTCCATTGTCGGTACTGATCCAGATGTTTCCGCTTCGGTCTTCTTCCAAAGCATAAACTACGTTGTTGCACAATCCATCATTTTTTGTATATGAAACAAACTGAATTTTTCCATCAGAAGCATTAACCACTTTGCAAATACCGTTTCCGTAGGTGCCTACCCAAATATTCCCGAGGTGGTCTTCGAGCAGCGAAACCACATAGTTTCCTGAAAGTGAAAGCGAATCGTCCGGCACATTGGTGAAAAACCGGTAATCTTCGGAAGTAAGTTTCTCCGGACTTGGTGTAACCAGTTTTGCCGGAATCTGAAAAAGCCCGGTACGTGTGCCAATCCAGTAATAATTGTTGCGGTCTTTCAGGACACAGCCCACTGCCGGAACTTCCACATTGCCATCGAATTTCTCCTGAAAATGGAAAAATGTTTCGCTTTTTGGATCAAACAAATCGAGGCCGCCAGATGTGCCTACCACAAAAAAACCACGGTCGTCGGGAACAATTCCGGAGACAAAATTACTTACCAGACTGTGTGGGTTGCCAGCTTCATTCTGATAGTTCCTGAATGTTTTATTTTTTTCGGAAATAAGTCGGCTCATTCCACTTCCCCATGTGCTCACCCAGAGCTTTTTATCGGGACCGATACAAAGCGAAGAAATAAAGTTACTTTGAATACCATCCGGTTTTTGATCAGAGGGTACAAAATGCCCGATTTTACCAATTCGTTTTTCAACACGGTTTAGGCCACCGCCAGCCGTTCCAACCCACAAGACATCTCCATCGTTCAAAATCGAATTGATGGTATTGTTGCTCAGACTGGCCGGCTCATCAGGATGATTGCGCAGCGAATAAAACGGTTTCTGATAGGTGCTGTATTTATTTACGCCACCTTTCTCGGTTCCAATCCAGACATTTCCGTCAGGGTCGGTCAGTAGTGAGTTCACAAATTCATTGTTCAGGGTGCCGTTTTCGTCCAAACGCCCTTCAATCCCCGTGATGTTTCCGGTTTCAGGATTAAAAAAGTTTAGGCCACCCAAAGTTCCGACTAATATTTTCCCCGGCGATTCTTCAGCAATTGCCATAACCGAAGCATGTCCCAAGCTATTGCTGTTGTTGGGCTGGTAGGGGTATAAAAGCATTTGTTGGGTCGATTGCCGTAACCAAAAGAGACCAATATCGGAGCCAAAACCCAGGTCGCCATTGGCTGATTCATAAATGCAAATCAAGTTTGCCGAATCGAACAAAGGAGTAGCACTTCCCTGGATTTCAAGTTTTTGAATTTCATAAGCCACCACTTCAAACGGGCCAGCGCCTGTTCCGATAAGCACCCGGTTGCTATTTAATATACAAACCGAATTAACATCCGCATTGCCAAGTATTTCAGTATTAATTTCCAGACATTCAAAATCGGGTGAATGTCCTGGTTTTTGGGTTACATAAAAAAGTTTTGCCTTTGCAGCCGCGATCCAGATTCCTCCATCTTTATCGCAGGCCAGGCTGGTAACCGCTAATTTTCCCAGTTTTGCCTGTAAGTTCCCGGGTAAATAAAATTGTTCTGTATTCAGATTGTAGATGGTGATGCCGTTGGCAGTTCCAATCCAAAGGTTTTTCGACTTGTCTTCGCAAATGGCATGTACAAAATTGTCGGGCAAGATTTTTTGCACGTCACTTTTCTGAAATATTTTAAATGAATATCCATCGTAGCGGCATAGCCCATTCCATGTCCCAAACCACATAAACTGCTGGCTGTCGGTAAAGATACAGTCGATGGTATTTTGAGGCAGACCATCGGCTGTTGTCAGGTACTGAAACCGTAGATTGGTGGGATTGATTGAATGGCAAATTGAACCAAACCCAATGATTAAAATTATGAATGCAGAGAGACGCAGACGTTTTCTCATTTTTTAGGTGTTGTTCAGTTCCTTGGAATCCAAACTCTCATTTCGTTTGCTCCGCGGTTGTTCCATACAAAATATGGTATGGCCCTAATTTTTTGCGTTTGGGCAGTTTTGCCTCCTGTTACTGTCATTTCTCCTGAAATTGTAACCACTCCGCTCAGTGTTTCAGGCGAAAAATTTGCTGTTAAAACTGAATTGTCGGGCAAAGCCAGTTTCGAAAGTTGCGTTCCATTGTCGGCGCCTTCGATACAATACACAATCGGGCCGCGCTCGATGGCGACTTTGCCAGCATTTTCAGCTACATTTTTGTTGGTCTCAACCCGGTGAATGCTCATTGGGAGCGAGTAGTTCACCACATCTCCCGCCTTCCATTCACGGTCGATAACGGCATAGCCTTTTTCAGATTTATAGGTAATCGCCTCACCGTTTACTTTTACCATTACTGAATCAGTTTCAGGAACAATGTACGAATACAAATCGCCCGGTAAAGGCTGGTTTTGCGCCCAACCCGGAATGCGGAGGTGCAGTGCGAATTTGCCTGCCTTTTCAGGAGAAACCAAAATTTTCACCTGACCATCCCACGGATATTGTGTTTCCTGGGTAATTGTAACCGGTAATTTTTTATTCAGATTGATTGTTGATGAACTTTGTACAAACAGGTTGACATACAAATCGGTGTTGTTGTGTGCATAAATGTATCCCGGAACCGATGGCAGAAACCTGCACAGGTTGGTTGGGCAGCACGAACAATCGAACCACGGCTGGCGATCGAGCGAACCTCCGGAGTTGAAATGGTAATGCATGTCACATTCCAATGGATTGGGGTAAAAGAAGGTTTTTCCATCGAGCCCGACTCCTGAAATGACACCGTTGTATAAACTGCGTTCCAGCACATCAATGTATTTCGAGTCGCCATGGAGCAGGAACATTCGGTAGTTCCAGTAAACATTGGCAATGGCGGCGCAGGTTTCGTTGTACGCGGTGAGATTCGGAAGTTCATAATTTTCGCCAAACGCTTCGCCATCGTGCCGTGCGCCGATTCCCCCAATGAGGTACATCTTGTTGTAAACCATATTTTCCCAGAGTTTATCCACCGCCTTGGTGTAGGCAGGGTCGTTGTACATGGCGGCAATATCGGTCATTCCTGCATACATGTACAAAGCCCGCACAGCATGTCCCACGGCTTCGTCTTGCGCTGTTACCGGTTTGTGGTCCTGATTGTACTGACCCCATATTTTTCTTTTTGTGCTGTCGCCCCGCTGATCCAGAAAATGACGGGCGAGTTCCATATATTCCTTTTTATTTGTGACCAGGTATAGTTTTATCAGTCCGGTTTCAACAATCTGGTGACCGGGAACATCAGGATTTTTACCTTCGCCAAAGACCTTTACCAGCAAATCGGCATTTTTAGTGGCGATATCCAGAAAATTGGTTTTTCCCGTTGCGCGGTAGTGTGCGGCAGCTGCCTCGAACATGTGTCCGCTGTTGTATAACTCGTGGCTCGAAGCCAGGTGTTTCCACCTTCCCCCGGCAGGATTCCATGAAGCTGGAGAGTAAGTTGAATCGATGGTTTTGTAAGTGGTGAGATATCCGTCTTCCTCCTGACCAATTTTGATGATGGCGATCACTGAATCAATGTATGCGTCCAATTTCGGATCAGGAATGGTGGTGAGCGAATAGGCTGCCCCTTCGATGATCTTGTAAACATCGCTGTCGTCGAAAGGCATTTTTCCGATGACCGGGCCTTCCATTTTACCCCCGGCAATCAGGAAATTATCCATCCTTCCGTTCTCCTCGCATTTTTCAAATGAGGCGGGGATGGTGACTGTCCGGTTGGTTTCGATTTTCGGCAGCCAAAACTGATCGCTGATTTTTACCTCGTTGAACGGAACGCCCTGAATTTTGTAATTGGCTTGTTCCGGTTGGTTTTTACAGGCAATCAGCCCGGCAAACAGGAATAGTGGAAGGAGAAGTTTCAGTTTCATGTTGTTGAAGTTGTCAGGTTATAAACGTAAATAATACACTTACAAGTTTAGCGATTTTTTTGTTGCATGCCAAAACTAATTTTTTAGTATAATAGACACAATATAAAGTCGCATTATTCTTTTTTGAATGGAACGCGGATTAACGCGGATTTGGCGAATTAAAACGGATATTAATTCCGACAAGTCGGAATGATTTTTTGACATTTACGTTCTTATCATTCATGCTTGCATGAATAAAAATCCGGTTACAATCCATATTATATTTCTAATCTGCGCCTATCCGCTTAATCCGTTGCAATCCGCGTTCTATTTTTTTTAAGAAAGAAAACACTTTTTGATTCAAATCCAGTTCTGTGTTGTCGTTGGATGAAATGTAATTTCCGTTTATCCACATTTTTTATAGTTTTGTCGCTCAATTCTGGATGGATGGAAATTATCACAATTATTTTGCTCGCTATCGGGCTGTCGTTCGATTCGTTTGCAGTGTCGGTATGCAGCGGTCTGAACTTACCACAAATCCGTTTTGTGCAGGCTACCAAAATTGCCATCTTTCTGGCTTTTTTTCAGGCAGTGATGCCATTGATCGGTTGGTTGATAGGCAACGGCATGAAATCGATGATAGAACCTGTTGATCACTGGATCGCTTTTGGATTGCTCAGCCTCATCGGTGGCAAAATGATCATCGAAAGTTTTATCAGTTCCGAAGTTCGTGAGATCAAAAATCCCTTGCATATCAAAGTCATACTCACGCTCTCGCTTGCCACAAGTATTGACGCGCTGGCTGTTGGGTTTAGTTTTGCCGCTTTTCTGGATGAAATTTTAATCGCAGTTTTTATTATCGGTGCAGTTACTTTTATCGCCTCCATGCTCGGAATACTGCTGGGAAAAAAGACCGGCCCGAGGTTTAACCAGTATGCCGAAATGTTAGGAGGTTTGATTTTAGTTGTATTAGGTTTGAAAATTTTGATCGAACATTTGTGGATGAGCTAATTAAGTTCTGTTTTATTTTTTCAAAAGTTTAATCCTGAAATTTATGCCTGAAAAACTCAAAGACATTCTGATTCCTGCAGATCAGGTTTTAAAACTGGCTGAAACAATCAATGGTATTTGGCCTGAATTCGATGTTCGAAAATTCACTGCACTGGTGCTCGATTCGCAATGGGCCGACCGGGAACTGAAACAAAAAATGCGGCACATTACTGACTGTCTGCATCAAATGCTTCCTGCCGATTATCCGCAATCCATCAGTATTCTGGAGCAAATCGCCCCTCAGTTTAAAGGCTTTGTTGCCCTTTCATTTTCCGATTTTGCCGAATGTTACGGCTTGGATGACTGGGATATTTCGATGAATGCGTTGGCAAAATTTACAAGTTCTTGTACTTCGGAATTTGCCGTGCGACCGTTTTTGGACAAAGATCCGGAACGGGCCATTCCGTACTTTTACCGATGGGCGGAAGATGAAAATCCTTCGATTCGCCGGTTGGCCAGCGAAGGTTGTCGCCCCCGCCTGCCATGGGGAATGGGCCTTCTGAAGTTTAAAAAAGATCCGAAACTGGTTTTGCCGATTCTGGAGAAACTGAAAAACGATACTGAAGAATTTGTCCGACGCAGCGTGGCCAACAACCTGAACGATATTTCGAAAGATCATCCTGCCTTGGTTTTGGATTTGTGTGAACGCTGGAAAGGTGAATCACCGGAAATCGACCGCATCATCAAACATGCCTGCCGCACCTTGCTGAAAAGTGGCGACACGCGGGCATTGTTGCTGTTTGGGTTCGCCAATCCTGAATTGCTGACTATTGCCGGACTTGCCACTGACAAACAAAGCCTCCGCATTGGCGATCATCTGAGGTTTTCTTTCACTCTTTCCAATCACTCCGGAAAACCGCGGAAAATCAGGCTCGAATACAGGATTCATTACATAAAATCAGGAGGAAAAACCTCTGCAAAAATCTTCCAGATCACCGAAGGGAATTTTCCTCCGGGCGAACACTCAATCACCAGGAAACAGGCTTTCACCGATTTCACTACCCGCACTCATTTTGCCGGCGAACACCGATTGGAAATTGTAGTGAATGGCGAAACAAAAGCAGAAACTAAGTTTTGGCTTGAAGGGTGATTTCCAATTCCTGACAAATAACAGGACTTTAATAGTCGTAAAAATGAATCTTTTGCCGGTTGTAGCCAGCAAAAATACCCACTCCATTCGTGATGTTTGAATGCACCTCAATAACCGAGGCGAACGGATTGTTTTTGTTTTCCACCTGTTTGATATATGTTTTCTGGTACTTGTAATAATCCTCGCTCATTCCGGTTACTTCAAGCCAGTATTCTTCTTTGTAGTCAGTCTGGTGATTTTTGTTCAGCACCGGAATGTAGGTAACAAAGAGGCTTGCGTCTTTCATTCCACGATATTCGCCCAAAACATTGAATATATCTTTTGAAACATTGTTTAACCCAATGCTGTTCGAGAATATTGTGCCCGATTGAAAGGAATCTTCATAACGGGTTTTTACTTTTATTTCTTTTAATTTTGAAATAACTATACCAATACCGCCATTAAATGGAAGTCCATATTTCTCGCCGATTTCACGGATTATCTTCCATTGTTGGGACCAGTTCATACTTACACCGATCAATTTTTCAAGTTCGCTTAGAAAATCCTCGGGAAATTCCATTTTACGAAGTTCCGCGATGGTATCTTTTGTCACCAAATACCTTGTATATCCCCATTTAGTATTGAAGGTAGATAACCTGAAGCGAACGAAGTTGGGCTCGTCGTTAGCCGAAATCTTAAAATCTAAAGGCAAAACAAAGTAATCGCTTAGCTTGGCGTTTGAATAGTAGATCGTGTTCTGGGTTGATGGCTTTATTTCAGAAATGATTGGTTTTACCGGGATAGAGCTTGTTGCTGTTATTTTACCAGGGGTGCCATTGTTGATTACCAGTTGATATTGAATACCACTTGCAGGCTTTTCTTCTGACAGATAAATTCCATTTTTACTATATGTCAGATGGATGGTATCTTTGCTTTCAGGAACGATAGAAACGCGGGCATCCTCCACAAACGAATCAGATTGGTCGCTAAACGATTTGACCCTTGTTAAGATTACTTTCCAGGTCTCATCTTCTGAAAAGAGGCAGTTGACCACCATTGTTTGATCGGATTTTTCAAAAGGCAAGTTAAGGTCTTTTGTGCATGAAATCAAGGTCAGAAGAATTACAATGATGGAGTACTTTTTCATTTGTTTATAGTTTGTAACACATAGGTACATAGGTCACATAGTCAAAACACATAGTTAAAAATTATTCTATGTGTTCTTTCTATGTGTTCTATGTGTCTATGTGGTTGTTTTTCATGTGGTTTGGCTTAAAAACTAATGCGGTAACTTACTGAAGGAATGATCGGGAATAGAGAGAATTGTTTCAGTCCGGTTGAACCATCGGGTTTTGTTTTTGCATAAATCAGGAAAGGGTTTTGTCTCGAATAAACATTGTAAACGCTTATCGACAGGGCTTTTTTCTTTCCATACTTTTCCCATTCTTTGGTAAAACCAATGTCCAAACGGTGGTAAGCTGGTAAACGCACGCCGTTAATACTGTTGTAGTATTGAATCCGACTATGATCAACAGCGCGGCCGGTGAAGAAATCGAAAGCTTCGTAGTCCGAATTTTCGGGATATGCCAGATAATCGACTCCCGTGTAGGTTGCCGGAGCCCCCGATTGATAGGTCCAGGTGGAAGAACACGACCAGTTGTTTCCTAATTGCATGATGATTCCCAGGTCGAGTTTGTGCCGTCGGTCGTACTGATAAGGAAACCAGCGGCCCTTGTTGATGTCGTCAAATTTTCGTTCGTTCCATGCCAGCGTGTAACCAATCCAGCTTTCCAGCCTCGTATTGCTGTACCTGGCTTCAGTTTCCAGTCCCCAGGCGCGCCCGTTACCAACTGTAATTTTTTGTTCCCAATTTTTATCAACATCCAGAATTCCATCGCCTTCGGTAAACGAAATCACATGGTTTAACCTTTTGTAATAAGCCTCCATCGAAAGTTTTAGTCCGGAAGGGACTGATTTTTTTATTCCAACGGAAAAGATGTCAGAAGTTTCAGGCTGTATCAGTTTGGTTGATGGAACCCATATATCGGTAGGCAGGCCAACATTGCCGTTCGATAAAAGGTGGATGGCCTGGGTCATTACCGCGTAGGAAGCATGGTAGCTTGTGTTTTCGTTAGGCCTGAATGTTGAACTGAAACGAGGTTCAAGGGCGAAATAGGTTTTTTTGTTGTGGATGGAATAAAACGCGTTACGCAAACCCACCGTAAAACTTAGCTTCTCCCCCAGGTTGAATTTTTTATCCAGATAAACTCCGTAATCGAGGCTCGATATTTCTCCGCTCGAATTTTCATCTTTTCCTTCGTTTCGGGCAACCTGTTGTTTGCCGGGCAAATAATTGTTTGCACTGACAAACAGCCCGATCTGAAACGGCAGGTTGGAATTGCCGTAAATATCGAGGTCGGTTTTCAGGCCAAGCGACCTGATTCGTGATTGATATTCGAGCCTGAAATCACTTTTCGAAACCTCGCTGCCAACAATGGTTTCGGTACTTCCTTTAAATAAATTGCCGTAATTGAAAATACTTCCGCTCAACGTAGTATTTACAAACAGTTTGGAACTTAATTGGGAGTTTAGTTTCAGCGCGGTCATCACATTTCCCCAATGCATTGACCCGAATATTTCTTGGGTTTCTTCCCGCTGCATATCTTTCATGTGATCGCTGTATTCAAAAGACAATTTGTCTTTGCCTGAATAAAAGCTCCAGTAGAGGTGATTTTTCTCGTTCAGCTTGAAATTTATTTTCCCGTTGATGTCGTGAAACCCGTAGGATGGAATGGACTGTTCCTCCATGTTATACTGGGCAACTTTGGCAACACCTTTGAAAAGAAGATCGAGCAAGGTTCGGCGAACAGAAAAGAAATACGACGATTCGCCTTTTTTAATGGGGCCTTCGGTCGTGAATTGGCTTGAAATGAGTCCCAAATTGATACTGGTTTCACGTTTGAATTTATTCCCGTCTTTCATCCTTAGGTCGATTACCGATGAGAGCCTGCCACCATAACGTGCCGGGAATCCACCTTTGTAAAAATCGATGCTGTTGATCGCTTCAGGAGTAAAAACAGACACAAAACCAAACAGATGCGAAACATTGTATAAAGGAACATCATCCAGAAGAATTAGATTCTGATCAGGGCTTCCGCCTCGTACAAAAATCCCGGAACTTCCTTCGCTGCCCTGCTGCACACCGGGTAGGATCATCAGGCTTTTCATTACGTCTTTTTCTCCCATCAGAGAAGGTAGTTTGGCAAGTTCTTTTGCCGAAAGTTTAACGTGCCCCAGCTTGCTATTGTCGGCCAGTTTGTTGTTTGTGTTGCCTTTTACAACCACCTCCTCCAGTTTGTTGTCCGATTTCAGTGAAAACATTAGTAAAGTGTCGGCAGACAAACTGATGATTTTTGTTTGTGGTTGGTAACCTACAAACGAAATTTTCAAATTAGCCAGCCCATCCTTAAGTGTCAAACTAAAAAAGCCAAAGCGGTTGCTGATGGTTCCAATACCCGAATTCTGTTCGTAAACTGAAGCTGCATATAGCCGCTCACCGGTTTGAGCATCGCTAACGTAACCGGAAATGGTTCGCTTTTGCTGGGCAATTGTTGAAAAGGAGAGAAGAAATAAAACCAGGATTGTTATAAAACGCATGTTATTGTTTTTGCCAGATGGGGTATGAGAGGTTGAGTTGGAGCATGTTGTTACGGTTTATTGACCCTCTGTAATGGCCATCTGCTTTAATTTCAATATCGCCAAAGCCCTGATCCTTAAATCCTTTTATGTAATTAACCGACCAGTTCAATTTATGTTTTTGGCTGCCAAATCCAATCGTCCAGTTAAATTCAGGCTTTTCATTCACAGCTTCGTAATTCGTCAGCCAGGTCGATTCAATACCTCCCATGACAAAAAGGCTTTTGCTTAAAAGCATCTGGAGATGAACAGGCACAACAATATAATGCAAAGGAAACTTGTCCCAACCTTCAATATTATCTGATTCATATACATTGGGATCATAACCACCACTATTTTCAGTATAACCCCCACCACCTTTATAAATTACATAATGCTGTTGCATCTGCTTGTACCGATACGCTAGCCCTATGTCGGCAGAAAATCGCCAGAAAAAGTTTTGTGAGGCATAAACACCAATCCCGGTTCCAAATCCTGCTTTGGTAGCCCAATCGCGACCAGTTGTTTGGTGTGGCAAAAACCATGAACCTTCAGTGGTTACCCCAAACTCGGTCTTGGATTGGGAATAACCGAATAAAGTAAAAAAGAGAATTGTGAGAAATAAAGATAGTCTTTTCATGTTGAGTTTTATAGTTGTCTGATCATACAAATTAATTTGCATGATCAGACATAAGTGATTAATTTACTGTTAATGTGATCGGATTGTTTTGCCCACCAAAAGAATCACAAGCGCCCTTATTGATGCAATTATAAATCGTGGCACCAGGGTAGGTTGGAAAAGTACCTATATCGTACCATGTTCCAAAATACCATGTTGCTACATCTACATAAACATTTGCAAGCTGAGAAGGATTAACCTTATACCAACTTCCTGCTGTAGAATTTGATAAACGGTCAAAATATTTTTTCATTTTCGAATCGTAATTTCCTCCGATATCATAACTGATGTGTTGATGATAGAAATAAGTTCGATTATCATTCCACCACCACGCAGTCTTCGTTTCATTGTGGAAATAGAGTTCATATTTAACACCGTTTTGAACGTCAACCCATTGAGCCCCATTAAAAACCTTTGTTTTAGACATAGACCAGAACAATCCAAGTGTAAATCTGTAATTCGATCCACTTTGTGCAACATTTTTTACCAATCCGTAATTAGTCGGCGTTGTTGATTTTAACTTTTGGAAAGAATATACCTTAACAAGAGCGGTGTCATAACTTTCGGGATTAATCAGAAATTGATCTAATGTTTTCAATTTACCATCAACTATGGCAATCTGAGCATCTTTTTGAAAGCAGTATAAAACGTCACCAATTTTTATAACCCCATTTTTATTCAATACACAATCCCAGGAGAAATTGTAAAATGGGTAGCACATTGAGGAATCATTCATGCTAAAGTAACCTTCTTTAATCAATTCCTTAATGAAGTTTTCAGCATCAGGCTGATTCTGAAATCCAGCCAATTTATCAGATGATTGAGACCTGAACATTTTTGCAGATTTTAATCCCAATTGATCCTCCCAACTCGATTGTTCTTCAAGCGATTTGTTCTGTAACACCTTTTGTAAGCTAACAACAGTTTCGAAGTCTTTTACAACGAGGTAATCATTTTCAAGATAAACATCTGCTTTGCCTGTTTTTGCAATCCCCTCATCCGGGATTGTCTTTAGCTCGTCTTTTGTACAAGCATTAAATACTGTTAAAACCATAGCAATTACTGCCATAAACATTAATTTTTTCATACTTTTGAAGTGTTAATTGGAAGGGCAGCGCGAACTATCCTTTCCGGGTTAATAAATAATTACAACTACGGCCCGGCTTTTTCGATGTAAATCGGGAGGCCGGGTTCTCTATTCTTTAATTCCATAAATATACAAAAGGTAACCCTATAATTATATTAAATTTCAATTAAAGTCACAATTTGGAATGATTATGAATTATGATTTGCAAAAAAAAACGTTTAATAGTCTGGTTTTTAGGTGCATAGAGGTGTGAGATGAAATTTGCCACTGAAAATCAAAAGCTGGGACGGAGTTTTGGCTGGAGCGGTGATTATTTTTAGTTGATATCCTTATAATTATTTTTGCCACAGCGGGTACGAAACCTTGAATTGCAATATCCGGCTTTTATAGATTACCACTCTAAAATCCGGCTCTAATCTCAGAACATCAAACTGTTCCTTACTTCCCCAGGTGTAGTTTAACGAATAGCTTAATTTTCCGATTTTACTTCCTGCACCAATTTTCCAAAGCAATTCAGTTTGGGGGTCTTTTTTATCTCTTCCTAAAATCCGGGCTAATTCCATTCCTGTTTCAATAAATAGCTTTTCGTTCAAAAAGCTTTTCCGGAGATTGACTGGTAAAACCAAATAGTTTTGATTGTACTTGAAACCATCAAGCGTCGGATAACCAATAGGGTAACCTACGTTTTTGTCGAATTTATTGTACTGAACATATCGGTAGTTTAGCCCGGTATTTGCAGAGAATGATTTCCAGATCTGATGAGAGTAATACATTCCGACACCACCTCCGAAGTCTTTGTCGATTTGCGCAGGGAATAAACCTTGATTCTGAGGTGTCGAATAAATTCCTTCCACCTGAACACCGAGTGAAAATTTCTCCTGTGCATTTAGGAATAGGATGGAAAGTACCAATAGAATTGTTGTGATTGTTTTCATGTGAAATTATAGTAAATTGATTAATTGTGACTACCATCTATATGTGAATGACACAGATGGAATAAACGGAAACATCGAGAATTGTTTAACTTTCTCACCTTCATCGTAATAATACCAGGGATTCATTCGATTATAAACATTGTATATAGAAAAAGACCAGGTTATGCTATTTCGTTTATATCTCTTCTGTTCAATATTATAACCAATGTCAAGATGATGGAAAGTGGGCATTTTAAAATTATTGGGTTCATTAAAGGTTTGCCTTTCCTTCCATTTTTCAACAGAAGAACCACCTTCCAGGCCTTCAGGAACAAATCCTTTATGTTTAGTGTCTGGAATGCTTAGGTTATTGCCCGATTGTAAGGTGAAAGCGATTGAAATTGATTTCTTCCGAAGATACTTTTCAGGGAAATGGTATTCGGCCAGAAATGAAAAGTCATGCCTTCGGTCATACTTAAATGGGAACCATCGGCTGGCGTTTATTTCTGCAAACTTTCTTTCTGACCAGGATAGAGTATAAGAAAAAATGCCGGTGTACTTTCCTTCTGTTTTTTGAGTCATGAATTCAAGACCGTATGCTCTTCCTCTTCCTGTAACTACATAGTCGTCCCATGTATAGTTATTTGTATTGGTAAACATTGTTCCTTCTTTAAGCTGTATGACATCAAACATCCATTTATAATATCCTTCCAGGTCAAATGATAGTTTTTTATATTTCATTGATGATATTCCCAGAGAAATCTGTCTAGCCTTTTGAGGGCCAATCTTCTCGGTAGAGGCCACCCATAAATCGGTTGGCATACCCATTCCTGAATTGGACAACAGATGCATGAACTGATCCATTTCAGTATAAGTTGCACTTGTACTGAATTTTTCAGCATTATATTTTAAGGAAGCTCTTGGTTGCAGCGACAAATAGGTTTTTTTGTTGACATTGTAACACGAGAACCTGGACCCTATGTTAAAATCAAACTTTCCTGTTTGGAAAATATTTTCTATATATATAGCGGAGTTGATTGATTGCCTGTCTATGGAAACCTCTGGTAATATTTCAATATTTGAATTTCTGACTTGAGAAATATTTGGTGAAAATTCAAATAAAGAAATTTTTGCACCGAATTTAATTGAATAATTGGAGAAAGGAAAGTAGTCGAAATCGGAACTTAAACTTAAATCCTTCAGATTTGAATTCGTATTGTATCGCGAATCAATCCCATTTGTTTTATATTCCGATTTCTGAGTATGGTTGAATTGACTGTAATATGCAGAGAAGTTGGCAAATAAGTTGTTTGTGAATATTTTGTTCCAGCGAAAAACAGAGGTGAGATTTCCCCAATAGTATTCCCATTTATTTTCCCCCAGTTTATCATCCCTTCTGGAATAACTTTTGTCTTTCCCAAAATAAAAGCTAAGGTATATTCTATTATTTTCATTCAGTTTCCAGTTAGCTTTCCCATTAAAATCATGAAAGAAATATCCGTATTTAAAATCTTCGCCGTTCATTGCCTGAATAAGCCGCATCGGCAGGTCAATAAACGATCTTCGGTACGAAACGATGAAAGCGCTGGTATCAATTTTTATCGGTGATTCAAATGATATCCTTGCAGATATAGGGCTAATGGAAAAAACTCCCCCGTCGCGTTTCAAATTTCCTTCTTTCATAGCCACATCAAGAACCGAGGACAAACGCCCACCATATCGGGCAGGAATACCACCTTTGTATAGAGAAGCATGTTTTATTGCGTCGTTGTTGAATATGGAGAAGAACCCCATTAAATGGCTGACGTTATAAACGGGAACCCCATCTAGAAGAATCAAATTCTGGTCGCCATCACCTCCCCGCACATTAAAATTGGTTGTATTTTCTTTCCCCGATTTAATTCCAGGGAGATATTGAATGGTTTTTAACAGATCGCGTTCGCCCAAAATTACCGGCATACTGTTTAAAAACGGCAGATTAAGTTGTTGCTTTGTTAGTCCCGATAACTCCGGATTGGAAACTTCACTCCTATGTCGTACTATATCAACCTCTTTCAGTAGAAGACTTGAACCCAAACTGAAATTAATGACTGTGTCGTTTTGTAATATTAACTTTCTCGATTCAGAATTATATCCCACATAACTACTTTGCAGGATACGGTTGCCAGTTTCAATTGTAATGCTGTAAAAGCCATATTCATTAGTTGTTATACCTTTGGTCAGGCTGAGATCGAATACCGATGCACCTATCAAACTTTCTCCGGTATGTGCATCAGTGACAAAACCGGATATGGTTTTTTTTGATTGGGAAAATAAAAGAATCGGGAAATAGAGAAATAATAAAAGTATTTTGATTTTCACGGAGTTCGTTTTGATAAATTACTGATTAATAAGATGAAGGGACTTATTTGTGTTTACTTCGTTGGGTAATTGATTATCGTGAACATCACACACGAACCAAATATTCCATAACCATTATTTATATTCGAATATATTTGTACCGGTTCGCTCATTGGAATTTCCTCTTCTTTAAGCATTAGTGCCTGAATGCTTGTTTTTAGGTGCTTGTCATAATGAATATCAACTTCCATGTATATATGAACATCCGTATAAATAGTAGATTTTCTTTGTACTGGATTGTTTATTTGCAGTATATTACCATCAAATTTGTCATCATTGATACGGATCATATAATGATATTGAAACCCATATTTCGATTCCGTTTCTTGTTTTTTATTGAAATCGTCAAAAAAAGGTTCATATAAATTGGCATATAATGTGCTTATGTTCTTTTGGGTGCCATTAATGCTGTATGAGTAAAGCCAGTACTGGTTCTTGCCTTTGGGGTCGAAAATATCTACTGTTCTTTTAAAAAGCTCTTCTTTGGGGTCGGTTATTTCTATCGTTGATTCTATTCTCGTTTTGTTTGGAACTTTGGTTGTTGCCTCAAATGTCGGATGACCATCTTTTTCAACCCTGATTTTATATTCGACACCGTATTGTGGATGATATTTTATTGAATAATTTCCAGTTTCATTATCGCTTAAAGCCCCATAAAATATATTGTTTTCGTACAACTCAATCTTTGCTCCAACAACTGGGATGAAATTTTCTGCATCTCCTATTGCCTGTGACAATGACAAGTCTGCTTTTATAATCGAATCAGGGTTTAGGATACAGTTAAGACATAATTTGGGCTCATGAGTGAACGATAACTCCACGTCATTGCGACAGCTTAAAAATAAACTGATTAAGGGGAACAAAACAAAAAGGAACCATGCCGGTAATTTTATTATTTCTTTCATTTACAGTTGTTTAAAATGGAAGTTGACAAGTGTGCCAACTTCCATTTATTTAATATAATCTTCAATGATTTATATCAACCCATACATCATATCCTCTGGATTTTGTTTGGGCGGAAAATATAACACCTGGATTATAATTGAACATCCATGTACTTCCTGATACAAAATCCTGTGCAATCACCGTGGTGGAACTATATACTTCATTTGAAGTCAGTCCTCCTGCATACTGATACGTTGGAAAATTATCGACTTTAATTGAAATATTTTGTAAGCCTAAAACTGTTTTGTAATCTCGCCATCCAAATGTACCTTTTTTCTGTCCTGTTTGATATACATAAACCTTCCACCCTGAAGAAGGAATGCCTAAGTTATACCAATAGTTTTCCCTTCTAAGTGAGTTCCTGTATCTTCGATCATTACCATTAGGGGTAGTAAACCAATAGTTTGGTCTTGCTGCAACATTTGGATTGTCCCATTCGAAATTGTCATATTCAATATCCGTATTGCCACTCTTTAATTTTGGCACAATGAATACGTTCTCATTCCCAACATAAGCTTCTAAATTATTGAGCTTAGATAAATCACCGTCTAATATAATGATTTGATCTTCTTTGGTGAATTTAATAAGACTATTCCCAACCTTATAAATACCATGTGAATTTAAAACAGGTAAAAAATAAATCGTTTTAAATGGGAATCCAATTGAGCAATCAGTTTCATCCTTTTCGTTAAACTTTAACTTGTCAGCATACTTTACCTTAAACTTCAGGAACTCCTCTTTTGTGGTCAGTTTTTCGTACTCATCAAAAAGTATGTCAAACTCTGCACGGGCACTCTTTAACCCCATTTGCTGTTCCCAGGCATCTTTTCCCTGCCGGTTCATGCTATTCAATACATTTATCACACTATCAACAGCATTCATGTTTTTAAATGCCAGATACCCATTTTCAAGAAAAACATCTGCTTTGCCTGTTTTTGCAATCCCCTCATCCGGGATTGTCTTTAGCTCGTCTTTT
>JAUYMU010000028.1 GCA_030698405.1 Bacteroidota bacterium | reverse complement strand
AGCGTAATCCACTAAAAAAAGAAAGATCATTATAAACAATTGTATTACAGATATATATGTCAATCTTAGAGGTAGGTAATCGAATTTTGTCACTCTATAAACCCATGTGGATCAAGAAATTTTTCCTCCGAAATGTTAGTTCCATAAAAAAATGAATAATTAAAAGAACGCGAAAATAGTTAAATTTACCGCCTTAAGTAAAATTGGAGGTTTAAATGTTAATAAAGATCTATCCGGAAAACCCCAACCCAAAGGAAATTAGCCTGGTGGTTGATGTTTTAAAAAATGGGGGATTAATTATATATCCGACTGATACGGTTTACGGACTTGGCTGTGACATTACAAATGCAAAGGCCGTTGAGAAAGTAGCACGATTCAAGAATGTGAAAGTTGAAAAATCAAATTTTTCTTTTATCTGTGTCGATTTAAGTCAATTGGCCGATTTTTCGAAACCGATATCCAATCAGGTATTTAAATTACTAAAAAAATACCTGCCCGGACCATTTACATTTATATTAAATGCAAACAGCAATGTTCCTAAATATTTCAAGGGCAAAAAACGAACAGTTGGCGTCAGAATACCCGACAGTCCGATTATTTTGGAAATTGTACGTGTACTCGGAAATCCCATCATGTCAACTTCTATACATGACGAGGATGATATTCTGGAATATTCGACCGATCCTGAATTGATTCACGAGAAATTTAAAGATATAGCCGATTTGGTTATTGATGGCGGATATGGTCAAAATATCCCTTCAACTATTGTTGATTGTACTGATGAGGTTCCGGTAGTTGTAAGGCAGGGAAAAGGTGTTTTTGAAGATTAGCTTATTTTTTCCAGAAAGCGGGAGAAAACAAAACCAATACCGTAAATAATTCAAGACGACCAATTAACATTAAAAAACTCAGGAACCATTTGCCTGCCGGGTGAAGGGTGCTGAAGTTTTCAGCCGGGCCAAATATTCCCAGCCCCGGTCCAATATTTCCCAATGAAGTGGCTACAGCTCCCATTGCTGAAGGCAAATCAGGAACGACCAACATCAGTAGGATTGTACTGACAAAAAATATCACAAAATAAAACATGAAAAATGCCAGTACGTTATTAATTATCTGCTCCGAAACGGGCTTATCATTAAAGCGCACCGGAATAATGGCATTTGGATGAATAATGCGTCTCAGCTCATAATAACTATTTTTGAGCAGCAAGACGATCCGCATAATTTTTAAACCTCCACCTGTTGAACCGGCACTTCCCCCAAAGAAGAATCCGGCAAACAAAACCATTGTAAGAAATGGAGTCCAGTGCAGATAATCAACTGTTGCATACCCTGTTGTGGTTATGATTGATGCAACCTGAAAAATACTGTCGCGAAAAGCCTGCTCAACACCAAATTGTGTTGAAACTAAAAGTCCGCCGGCAATAATGACGGTGAAACCTGCGATGAAAAATAGATAATATCGAAGTTCTTCGTTTTCAATGGCTTTTCGGAACCTGCCTGTAAACAGTAAATAGGAAATAGTAAAATTTGTACCGGCAAGAATCATAAAGAAGGTGATCACATATTGGATAAAAGGAGAAGTCCAGTATGCGACACTTGCCTGTTTTGTTGAATACCCACCTGTTGCCATTGTCGTAAATGAATGATTGATTGCATCAAAAAAAGTCATTCCGCCAATCCACAATAAAACAGTTTCCAGAAGAGTGAATAATAAATAAATTGCCCACAAGCTCTTTGCGGTTGAATTAATTCTTGGGCTGAGCTTATCATTAACCGGCCCGGGAACTTCTGCTGCAAAAAGCTGCATTCCGCCGATTCCAAATATTGGCAAAATGGCAAGGCTAAGCACAATAATTCCCATTCCTCCAAGCCATTGGGTCATGCTTCTCCAGAAAAGAATACCATGAGGCATCGATTCAATGTCGTTTAAAATTGATGATCCGGTGGTGGTAAAACCTGACATGGTTTCGAAAAAAGCATTGGTCAGGTCAGGAATAGTATTGCTTAAAATAAAAGGTAAACTTCCAAAAAAAGAGAACAATACCCAAACCAAAGTGACAATGACAAACCCTTCCCGTTTTCCTATTTCTTTTCGGGCTTTTCGGGTAAAAGCCAAAATCAGTAATCCGGTAGCAGAAGTGATTAGTGTAGAAAGAAATAAAGCCTTCATGTCAGGTCCGGTATAAATGGTTGCCACCAAAGCAGCAATCAGCATGGCCAAACCTTCCACAACCAATAGGAATCCAAGTATTCGGATAATAAATTTAACATTTAACATTTAAATATAACTTGAATTTTACTTGAAAAACTTTTCCAACTTATTGATAGAGGATGTTTTGGTTAATACAATAACCAGATCACCAACTTTAATTTGCGTATCACCATTTGCAACAAATCCGGAATTGCCGCGAACAATTCCGCCAATAATTATATCTTCAGGAAAGTCGAGTTCGCTGATAGGTTTTTGTGTGATTTTAGATTCAGATTTAATTTTAAACTCAAAAACTTCAGCATCAGAAGCTGTAAGGCATTTTACATGAGAAACCGATGTGCCAACAGTGTATTTGTAAATATAACTTGCTGCCAGTAATTTTTTATTAATAATGCTGCCAATCCCCATTCCTTCAGCCATGGTTAAAAAGTCGGTATTTTCGATTTCAGCCACTGTTCGCCGAACACCGTATGATTTTGCAAGGTGACACGAAAGAATATTTGTTTCAGAATTTCCGGTAACAGCAACAAATGCATCCATCTTTTCCAGCGATTCCTCTTTCAGTAATTCAAGATTCCGACCATCGCCGTTAATGATGAGCGCATTCCCAAGTTTTCCGGCAACTTTTATACAGCGTTCACGATCAGCTTCAATGATTTTAATATTGTATTGATCTCCAAGTTTTTCGGCTGCCTTTTGTGCTATCCGGCTACCTCCTATGATCATGATATTCTTAACTTCAAAAATTTCCTTTCCTGAAATTTCAAGTATCAGATTCTGATTGGTTTTCGTGGTTATGAAAAAAACAATGTCCTCACTTTGAATGATATCTTTTCCGTGTGGAATAATAACATTTGGTCCCCGATTGATCGCCACGGCAAGTATATCTTTGTTAATGTGGGAAATGTCTTCAAGCGATTTATTTACAATAGGTGCATTCTTTCGTATCTTAATGCCCATTAAAATAAGTTTGCCTCCTGAAAATTCAATCATTTCGCGGGTTCCAACTTGCTTGATCGAATTCACAATTTCTTTTGCAGCCAGATTTTCAGGATAAATTACTTCATCAATACCAAAACGTAAAATTCGTTCCCGATTTCTATCAGACAGGAATTCACCATTGTTAACCCTTGCCACAGTTCGTTTTGCACCAAGGTCTTTTGCAATAATACATGCAAAAACGTTCCGGTCTTCAAACGGTGTAACTGCAATAAATAAATCTGCCTTTGAAACACCTGCATCCTGTAAGTCTCTGAAAGAATTTGGGAAACCGGTCAGGGGCATTAAATCAACCTGACTTGAAATACGTTGAAGCTTTTCCGGATCTTCATCAATCAAAACAATATCGTGGTTTACCTTGCTTAACATCCTGGCAAGGTGGGTTCCAACTTCTCCTGCTCCTGCAATTACAATTTTCATTTCCTGAAATACATTCAAAAGTTTGAGCTGGCAAAATTACACTAAATAAATCTGTTTTATATGCAATTAACTTAAAAGCCGATAAATCATTTATCATTGATTTAATTCAAGCTCAAAAATACAGACTCTTTAAATTTGGACGTAAAATCAATAGAAAAAACTTGATTCTCGTTTGAGTATAAATTATTAGCCGGAAGGTTTAAAATTGTATCATTTTTTACCAGATTGGGGTTGCTGTTTTTAAATTGCGACAAATCAGATGTTTGAATATTAAATTTCAGTTGATTTTCAATTTTAATATTGCAATTCAAAAACCGGATTGATTGATCGTTTATTTTCAAATCAGATGATATAAAATCCTTCATGCTTTTCCGATCAAAAAACGTTGGATTTTCAATCTTTAAATGATTACATGTATTTTGAATCATATTCATTTCCTGTTCAGTAACAGGAAATTTCCCTGCCGGCAAAACGTAATTTCTGCGTCCGTTGATAAAATGAATCAGCGTATTATTTGAATTATATACATACACGATTTTTTGATTGACTAAACCAGATTTTGTCCATAAAGCGCTGATTTGAAAAGTGATCAACAGCATCAGTCCGGCAAACAGCCATGTTTTGTTTTTTGAGAAAAAGTACACAACCAAAGCGGCAATCAAACCATAGATGATCCAGGTCTGGGAATGACTGTAAATAATCCCCTCGCTGACAGCATGGGGCAACCCGCTGATCCATTTTAACATATCCAGCATCAGGCTTGTTACGAATTGAATTGTTTGTGCCAGAATGCCGGGAATTACAGGAAACGGACTTAAAACAAAGAAACCAAATGCAAGCCAGATAATAATGGTTGCACCGGGAATAACGAAAAAATTACTCAGCCAGAAAAAGTTGGGAAATTGATTGAAATAAAATAGTCCAAGAGGAAAAGTTGCCAATTGAGCAGCAACAGAAACTGTAAATAATGACCAACCCCATTTGAGCATCTTGTTTTTTAATTGTAGCATATTTGCCATTGGAGGTTGCAGAAGAACAATTCCGAAAACAGCGAGATAGGAAAGCTGAAACCCAACTTCAAAAATCACATCCGGATTATACAGCATTAAAACCAATGCCGACGCCGAAAGCGAATTGTAAATATTTACCGGACGCCGAAGGATATTTCCAACGATTACAAAAGAAAACATCACGGTAGCACGTTGAACCGAAGGCGAGAAACCTGTAATAAATGCATAGGACCAAAGAAAAATAATTAAAGTGGCCGGATAAACTACAGAGCCAATTTTACCCCTGTTAATTCCTGATAGTAAAGAGCTTATAATTAGGTAAATTAATCCAACATGGAGTCCTGAAACTGCAAGCACGTGCATAGATCCGGTAGAAGCAAAATAATCGCGTGTTTCGGGCTCAAGTTCAGTCCGGTAGCCAAGTGTTAAGGCTGAAACAACCGAACGTTCTTCCTTTTCTAATTTTGTAGCAGCTAAAAGTGCGACCAGCTTATCGCGCACCTGTTCGGCCATGTAACTGAAACGACTTATTTTCTTACCTGTTTTGTAGTAGGTTCCGGGCTGTAAATACAATGAATAATAGATGCCTTTGTTGTGCATCATTGCACGGTAATCGAACTCAAAAGGATTGCCCATGTTCTTTATTTCCTGCGGCCTGGCAAGCAAAATAATCTGATCGCCCGTAATAAGAGTGGTATCAAAACTTTCTTTGCTGAAATAGGCGATTACTTTTTCAGGTTTTGGCAACGATCTGCTTTGTATCAGCAAAATTGATTGGTATGTTTTCGCTTTTTCAGCCGGTTTTTGACAAATTTCAGCCAAATAATAGTCCTTCTGATCAAAGCCTGACGAATGTTTTTCTAAGACTTTTTTCGGGTAGAATACTCCGGAAAGGAGGATACACAGTGATAATAGGTAATTTTGTGTTTTTACAGCTGAAAAGTTGGAGTTATGCCAAAGGAAAATCAGTATTGAAAGTAGGATGGTCACAACAATTCCCATCCATTGCAATTCAATCTGGAGGTAATGAGCGATCAGGATACCAATCAAAAAAAGACTGGCAATCCGGATGAATGGAATTCTCTGGAAAAAACTTCTTGTAACCGGCATTTATAGTTGTTTTCACCGGTTACGTCAAGCTCTTATGTTTGGTTATGATTTTCAGGAACAATTGTGTCGAATGGTCGTTTTTACGGCTTGAAACCATGTATTTCACACATGAAACGATTGTTTTATTTTCCCGGAATTTTAATCCTGTATTTGGGTATAACTTTGCCCTTTGATATGGCTAATAATTTACTTTTCAGAATCCGCTTTTTCAATGGGTTCAAATAATCAACAAACATAATTCCTTCGAGGTGATCGTACTCATGTTGAATAACCCTTGCGGTAAAACCATTGAAAGTTTCCTCGTGTTCAACCAAATTTTCGTCATGGTACTTTAATACAACCGATTCCGGACGGAGAACATCTTCCCTGATTTCAGGCACGCTAAGGCATCCTTCGTTCATTGACCATTCATCTCCGTATTTTTCAACTATTTCAGGATTAATAAATGCCCTTTTTATTCCCGCAGGTTCGTCCTCTTCATCTGTTGTTGTATCGAGAACAAAAATTCGTACCGATTGCCCTACCTGCGGGGCAGCCAAACCAACTCCATCAGAAGTGTACATTGTCTCGAACATGTTCTCTATGAAGCCTTTTAAATCCTTAAAATCTTCAGTAATTGGTACTGCTTTCTTTCTTAATACAGGGTCGCCAAATACGGTCACCGGGTAAATCATCTGATATAATTTTGTCGTTCTAAATAACTTTGTAAAATAATTGTTGCACTCACTGCATCAATGGTTTCTTTGTTTTGCCGGTCTTTCTTTTTCAACCCGGCATCAATCATTGTCTGAAATGCCATTTTCGAAGTAAATCGCTCATCTACCTGTTCCAGAGGCATGTCGGGATAATCTTTTTGAAACTTTCGTAAAAACGGATTAATGTATTTAACGGCTTCGGAGGGTTGATTGTTCATTTGCATCGGATACCCGACAATCACTTTTTCGACATTTTCCTTTGAAAAATACTCTTTCAAAAACACCCATATTTCGTGAGTGGGAACAGTTGTCAGCCGGTTCGCAATAATCTGAAGCGGATCGGTTACTGCAATTCCAACACGTTTCTTTCCGTAATCAATAGCTAATATTCGCCCCACAATTTTAAATTTTGTTGCAAAAATAGCATTATTTTGAAAAGGAAAACTTTGGCACATGCTTTGTTTTAACCCAATCAAATTACCGGTAAAGTTCAAAAAATATTTTTTCAACCTTTAAAAACAAACGCCATGAAAACTCTAAACGCTATAAGGCAAATTCTTCCGGTTGTATTTTTTGCATTAACCTTGATGGCTGCTTCGGTTGAAGTAACAGCTCAAAATAAAGGTAATTACAAGAAATCAGATAAAAACAGCGACCGCAAGGAGTACCGTAACACAGACCGTTCAGTACAAAAATATGATAAAAAATCTGGAAATGATTCACGATACGGAGATGGGAAAGATTACGCAAGATACCATTCAGGAAAAAAGAACGGAACATATGTGTATAGTGATCACAATTCGAAAAAGAAGAATTACTTTCATAAAAACTATATAAACCATCCGAAGTATGGAAAGGTGTACCAAAGGTTCGATCATAATCCGGTAGTTTTTAGGCATTCACGCGGAAATTACTATTATTCAGGAAATAATTTTTACAGCTATCGTAAAGGAGTTGGTTACTACGTTGTTGAACCTCCACGTCAGGTTTATTTCAGGGAGTTGCCCTTCAGGAGTGAAAGAGTTTATGCACACGGACAGCCATATTACAGAAACGGAGATTTGTATTTCAGCTATTCACCAAGAGGATATGTAATTGTTCCTTCACCGTTTAAGGTAAATTTCTCAGTCAGATTTTAAAATTATTTCAGAATCAGATTGAAAATCATTTAAATAAAAACCCCGGATTTGTTCCAACAGGATCAAATCCGGGGTAACTTTTTTATACATTACAACCCAATGTCGTTTAGTTAAGAAATCTCCTGAAAGGCTTGATTTTATTGGTATTTTATAGAAAATAGTTCTTCGAAAAATTTGTAATTTGCTCAAAGGTGATTCTCTTGTAGGGGTATATAGGGGGGTAACCCAAGTGTCAACACAAAACCAGATTATCGGGAAAAATTAACGGAAAATATCGACTATGAAATTGGAAATAAACAATTTATCAGCCGTTCAAAAGACGGCAGTGATGGGGTATTCACCCGTAGCCGAAAATTGCCGATCAAAACTTTAATCTTGCTAGTGCTTAAGTTCAAGAGTTCAATACAACGCGAGTTGGATCGCTTTTACAAAGAAGTAATGCAAAGTGACTTCAATATCAGGGCGGAGTAATCCAAGGAATAAAAAACCAAAGAAATCTTACTCTATGAATTACAAACGATTATGAATAATCACTAACTAAACGACATTGAAACCTTATTTGTCAAAGCAACCTTAGTAGAAATGGTTCGCAAATGTGAATTTAAACCTTATTACCCTATAAATCCTTTTGCTCCGTTTCATCGAGCGACAAATATTTTTTGAATATAAATGCATATTTATTGATATTCAATAAAAATTTGCTATTTTTGAGATGTAATTTTAACTTTAACAGTCATGGAAAAAAGAAACAATTTCGTATTTAAAGCCCTGCATATTGTTGCCTGGGTTATCTTCGTTGGCTTGTGCATTGAAGCCGGAGGCTTAATCGTCAATTTTATTTTCAGTCTCTTCAAACCTGAATTTGTCCAAAACCTATATCAAAAGTTGGACTTAAGTCAAATGTATAATCTTAATAAATGGGTGTTTTTCGGTGTGTATGGTTTTATTCTGGTCATCGCGATTTTGAAAGCACACCTATTTTATATTGTCATCCTGCTAATTAGCAAACTTAATTTATTAAAACCATTCAACAACGATGTTGCCTATCGGATTAAAAATATTAGTTACTACACGCTTTCCATAGGACTCATCAGTTACATGGCTCAACAAACTACCAAAAATTTACCGCATTATGGATTTGAAATCGACGCCCTAAACCAGTTTTGGGCCGACAGTCAGGCATGGATTTTAATGGCGGCTGTTATCTATGTCATTGCAACTATTTTTTCAAGAGGAGTTGAAATCCAAAACGAAAACGATTTAACTGTTTAACCATGCCAATCATTGTAAATTTAGATGTAATGATGGCAAAGCGAAAGATGTCGCTTAATGAGCTGTCAGAAAAAGTGGAATTAACTTTGTCTAATCTTTCTATTTTAAAAACCGGAAAAGCAAAAGCGATCAGGTTTACCACCCTGGAAGCTATTTGTAGTGCATTGGACTGTCAGCCGGGTGACATTCTGGAATACAAAGGAGGATGAAAAAATGAACGCTGGCTGAAAAAATCAAGAAAAATTCAGTGGGATTATAAAAACATAGTGAAAAGAAAAGGTCTGTTAGAAAGGTTGAAATAACTATAAATACTAACCTCAGACATCCAATACTATCGCAGATTAAATCGCGACTGTTTCGTAAATCAGTTTTAAATTTGTGAGTGGGAAATGGGTTTCTGTTTGGTTTAACAAGGCACATAAATCTATCACTGCCTGATTTGCCCTGGGTGTTGAGAGTGAATGTAACTTGATGGTAAGTGTGTGATTTATTATAGTACTCTTATTTTGTAACATCAAGTACCGAAAACGTTTAGCGTGTAACAACAGCAGCGTTCGCCAATCGATGAACTCATTATTCTTCACATCGTAATATACGTCCTTCTTACCTCTAATATCAGACTCCTTAATTCCATTTTTAACAAACGCATAAACGCTTGACACACCATAAAAGGGCAACAATGTTAAAATACTTACGATGCTTGAAATTGCCAATCCCTTGCTTTTTAATGCATCGAAAGTGGCAAGATGACTTTTTAACTTGAATTTACCTATGACTTCCGACAAGCTACTGGCAAGCGTTTCAGAATCCTTTGCAAATACTCCTATCTCTGAAAAATTAGTTATACTTTTGTTGTGTTGCATATTTCTCATATTTTACGACTTTTGTTTATAATCACTTCAAATATAGTGACTTATGTCGAAATAT
>JAUYMU010000026.1 GCA_030698405.1 Bacteroidota bacterium | reverse complement strand
TGATTCCCGCGCTTGACTGTGATTGTGACCTGATCGGCTGGCGAATCCACTTTCCCATCGTTCACCACCAAAGTAAAGACATAATTTGTGTTCACGGTTACAGCAGGTGCTGTAAAGGTTGGCTTTGCTGCTGATAAAGAGCTTAATGTTATGCCAGTCGGGGCAGTCCATTTGTACGTTAATGGATCACCGTCAGGATCAGTGGATGCTGAACCATCGAGCGTATAAAGAACATTCTCATTTGCCGATTGATCCGGACCTGCATTGGCAACCGGTGCTTTGTTCACGTGTTTTACAGTGATAACAACCTGGTCTGCTGTTGAGTTGACTGTTCCATCATTTACCACCAGTGAAAATGTATATTGTGTATCAGCATTTACTTCAGGAGCAGTAAGAGTTGGTTTCGATGAGGTCGTAGAACTCAAAGTGATTCCTGTTGGAGGAGTCCATAAATAGGTTAACGGGTCGCTGTCGGGATCATTGGAAGTTGTTCCATCCAAAGTAACAATTACCCCTTCGTTTACAGATTGATCCGAACCGGCATTGGCGGTTGGTGCTTGATTTATTGATTGAGCAAAAGTCAGCCGAACAAAGGCAGTTCCATTAATTGTATATGTTGGGGCAGCAATGGTTGCACCTGTATTATCAAAATATTCAGTGGATATTCCTGATAATTCACGTCCTGTACCGTTATTCCAACTGGCATCCCAAAATTTATAGGTGATGGCATTACCAACTGTATAACCATTTGATAATCCGTCATCTTTGCGGGAAGCAGCAATAATTGCAAAAGTTACGGGGTTTGTCATAATTATTTGTTGAGTCAGGGTAACTTTGCCACAACAAATTGCACCATCAAATGCAGCGATTTCATCTCCGGCTTTTAGTGCCACACCACCAATGGTTGCCGTTACCACGTTGAGATTCATGTGATCCTGCCCATTGCCGGTAAATGCCGGTATAAAATGTCCCTGAGCAAAACTATTTCCTGCAAACAGTAAAAGAGTTATTAAATAAATATATGTTTTCATAGAGTTTCAAATTTGTAATATACCATTAAACGTTGAAAATGATAAAGTTGTTGGTAATTCAACACCTTTTTACATCATTCATCTATGTGAAATCGTTTTCCGGAGACGTTTTCATACCAGTTCCATTTTTACTGCTGCAAGTTATTAAAAAAACGCTACTGAAGTTTTGGGATATGGTCAATATGCTTGGAAAGTAATTTTCACCATTGTTTGATTCGAACGGCACAGATAAATTCCGGAAACGACTTTGTTGCCGGCGCTGTCTTTTCCGTCCCAGATGAGCGTTGTTTGTCTTTCAGCATCACCTTTGTAAAGGGTTTTGATAAGTTGCCCGCTCATATTGAAAATCTCAACAGTTAAATGTTGTTCCTGATTTAAGTTAATTTCAATTCTTGCAGATTCGGTGAATGGATTCGGGTAAATTTTAATTCCTGCTTCAAATTCAAGTGGTGATTGACCGGTTGACTTCGAAAAATCAACCAAAGCGAACATTGATTCCCATTTTTCGAAAACATCATTGGTGTTATTAACTGCTTGAAAATATAGCTTGTAAACAGTATTGTCACGGTATAATTTCATTATAATTTTATGCCCCGGAATGTATCCATTCTGATTGTTTTCTGTTCCATCATTGGCCGATGCCGGAATTCCTATACTATTGTCATTTATGTGTTTCTCCAGAATTACGGCAGCTCCGGCACAAATTTCACCGTCAAAAATTCCAATTTCATCACCAATTAATAATCCTCCTGAGACAATGTTTACAAGATTGATATTCATGTGATCGACCCCATTGCCATTATAGGCTAACTGAAAGAATCCGGAATTATTTTGAAGGTTTACTGAGAATCCATTTATGCTTACCATTCCAAAAATCAATAACAAAAATATGCCTGCAAACTTTTCGATTGCTTGGAATAAAGCTGTATTTCTGATTTTTAAAATTAGTTTCAGGTACATGATCAGTCCTTTATTTTATCAATTATTGCAATAATTAAACAGCGAAAATGACATTTGGTTTCAGTGTTGATAGTTTGTTTGAAATGCTAATAAATATACAAAATTCCAACTTGGATTGTTCCATATTTTGTGTGAAATTTAATCCGATCTTCAACTGTTGTTTTGGAGTACCCGATTTTATAAAGATGATGAATTTCCCTGATTTCCTTCTTCTCACTTTTCGATTTTAGAATGTAGATAAATCCGGCTTCCTGATCTTCATCGGTAATGTTGCCGAATTTTTCAAGGAAGCTTTCGTTTACCTTGTCTGCATTCTCTGAAACTACCTGGCCATTTGCATAAAGTATTTTTTCAACTGACCGTTTCAGCATGTTTGATTCGGTGCCATTTTCAAAAACACATCGTGTCCGTCCGTCTTCTCTTACCCGGGTGCCATCTTCTTTATAGTGTTCCTTTTGCGTAAGCTCTATCTTTTCAATGATGAATAAAATACCATTGTGGACATAAAAAGCGCCTTCCCTTAAATTACCCAATTTAAATTCAATCAGCTTTCTTTTTCCGGCTGAAAGGTCTTTTTGAACATCTTTGAAAAGTGATTCGTATTTGTCGAAGTCTTTGCAGGGTTTGCGTCTGGCCACAAAATCGGCACTGGCTCTGTCATCTTGTTTTGTGATGTGTTTCAGATCAAAAAGTCCTTCCGAATCATCACTCAACAAACCCAAAATATCATCATTCAAAATGTCATCCAATGAATTGATTTCTTTTTGCTGATAGTTTAATAAGCCATAAGTATCGTATTTCAAAAGCATTTCGATCTTAACCGGATTCACTCTAATGGAGTTTAGCCTTGAATACAATTGATGTTCCTGTATGCCTCCACCCTGTTCGGGTTCGCGGTTGTTTTTTTCAAAGAAATCGTTTATCTCCATAAAGGTAGCAACAAGCCTTTCATCTTCATTTCGCGCCGGAGAATTAGAGGGTTTAATATTCAGCAATCCCAACGGGTCGTTTCCGAATATTTCCTGAAGCTTTTTATCCGTGTCCATTTTGTGCTTTCCGTTTTTGTTCCTTCAAAAAGATAATACCTTCTGCCATTCGTCTTTCCAGCGGGTCGTTTGAATGCAGGCCCGGTTCTTTCCTGAATGTTTTTACAAAGTCGTTTATTTTCGGCCAAAGCAACAAAGCTTCTTCCAAAGTCATTTGTATTCTGGTCGCCTCAATAACATCCTGAATAACCTTTAAAACTTTGGTAGTTACCGACTTCGATAAAATTTCGAATGCTTTCTGGAATGGATTTATCCGGTCGATCAAATCAATGTGCAAATCGTCAATGTTAACAAACTGACCGGCCATCCGGATAAAACGTTTATCCCCAACCTCCTTAATTTCTCCGTATTTTACAACCGAATCCAGAACAACATGCTGGCGGATTTCTTCCACTTCGCTATCCGACAAATCAGGATATTTAATTTGAATGATTTTTGGGATTAGTATTTTGTTGATTACTTCAGGATCGACATTTCCGGGCATTGCTTTCAGCATGGTATCATCCTGAAGAATGGTAGCTTTTAAATCGTTCAGGTCGGATTCAATAATGTCTTTAACACGTTTTGACGATGGCATTTTAAATCCCCTGATCTTTATTTCGCCCGGTTCGGCTTTATCATCGTCTGATAATTTTGTTTTAAACTTAAAGTTTGGAGCCAATACTTGTTCCATCAATAATGATGCTGTTATGGCTTTCAGCATGTTATTTACCGATAGTTTTACCAAATCATCGGCAGCGTCGGGCTGGGCAATCAGGTTGGTAAACTGCGCATGTGTTTTGTTACTGCTGTCGCGGGTAGCACGGCCGATTATTTGAATGATTTCGGTTAACGAGCCCCGGTAACCAACCGTTAAGGCATGTTCGCAAAATGGCCAGTCGAAACCTTCTTTTGCCATACCTAAAGCAATAATCAGGTCCATATCATCAACCGACTTCATTACACGCAAATAGTTTTGAATTTTATCCCGGTCTTTCTGATTGTCATTCACTAAATCGGCAACTTTTAACAATTTACCATCAGAATGCCGCTTGATATAAATTACCCCGGTTTCAGAATCGACACTTGTAACATCACCAATGGCATCCAAAATTGTATCGACCTCCTGATGTTTGTCTTTGGTTGATTCTCCTGAATTTACATTGGGAATGTGAAGTATTGTTTTTTTATCGGTGTCTAATATTTCGAGAATGGCCGAAGTGTATCTGCCCTGATAAAAATGATAGCCGATTCCCAATGATTTTAAGTAGGTGTAACCGTTTAACTGTTCATAGTAGTTGTAAGTTACTTTGGTGAAACGGGCTTCGTCATCGGGCAAAAGTACTGGAACGCTGTCGCCACGAAAATACGAACCTGTCATTGCAGCGATATGGGCGTTTGACTTTGCCATAATTGAACGTAACAACTCACCCAAACGGCTGTCGCCATCGGCTGAAACATGGTGAAATTCGTCGATGGCCAAAAGTATATTGTTGAAACTGGAATCCTCCAGTTCTTCATATGCAAAGCGTAGCGTAGCGTGGGTGCAAATTAAAATTGATTCGCCATTGGAAAGAAAATTTTTAAATGCCTGAACTTTGCTTTTGCTTCCATCCATGCCCGGAGTGCAAAGGTTGTATTGATCGTTCGGCATCCAATCAGCAAAAAAACCGAAGTCTTTTAAATTGGTTTTGGCAAATGAACCACCGATTGATTTTTCGGGAACGGCTACAATTACTTTTTTCAAACCCTGATGCACCAATTTATCTAATGCAATAAACATTAAAGCCCTTGATTTTCCTGAAGCTGGCGGAGCTTTCAATAGGAGGTATTGCGCATCGCGTGCCTGATAGACTTTCTGCTGCATTTCGCGCATTCCCAACGAATTGTTTTTTGAGCTTTGCCCGGTTTGGGCGTAGGTTACGTGTACTAAATCGGGCATTTTATCCTTGGTTTATTTATTTGTTTATTTATTTGTTTTTAAACCCTGAAAATAACACAACAAACACATAATGAGTTATTTATTGTATTTTATTTTTGATTCTGTCTTTGATTTATTTTTTTTTGAACAAGTTGTAACTCCGATTCTTTTTACCTCCATCGGTAGTTAGATCACCTTTTTTTACCATTCCATAAACGGTTTTCCTAATTTCACTTTCAGGAATTTCAACTAATCTACTGTGAATATCAGTTATTTTGCTTTTCCCGTTGTACTTTAAATCTTCAACGATTAAGGCTTCGAGTTTGTATGATTCGATGGTTTTTAATGTCGGTTTGATGTTGAGTTTTGCTTGAGCAAACAAATCAGGATTTAATAAATAGTCTGTTCCCTTTTTGATGCCGTGTGTGATTAAAATTCCCTTATCAATCAATGAACCAATCCAGGTCCTCATTTTATCCTCCTGAGATAATTGTAGTTTACCCGCTAATTGGGTTGAAGGTATCTTCTTTTCAGTCGCCACCATTCCTAATGTAATGTATTCTTTCTGAGTCAACTGGAAATGTTTGTCAATGTAGTCGAGAATAGATATTGTGTCTGTATCAATAATTCCTGAATAAATGGTCACCGAAACTTTTGTGAAATCGCTTTCAATCAATGGTAAGGGTTTTGCATCTCTGGCCAATTTTTCAAAGACCAAATCGTAACCTGAACCTTCTCCTTCCATTAACTTCAGATCGCTTAAAGTTTGGATTAGATGTGGATTTCGGCGATGCCGTTCGTGTAAAATATTGTCTTTTGTTATGCCCAATGGTAGGCTCCCAGGATTTGTAATCGTCATACGATCGTGGTAAACCTCAATAAAAATATCGCCAGAAATGGTGTATTTCTTATGGGCAATGGCATTGATAAGCAATTCGCGAACAACCTCTTTGGAGTATTGCCTGATATTCTTACGGAACAAACCATCTGGTAGTTCAACACTATAAGTTAGTTCAACGGCTTCTTTCTCAATATCCAGCACTAATTCTTTCGGATTGTGAATGTGATAATGCCATTCTTTTTTTCTGATTTTTTCTTCACGCTCGTTGTAAACGATATACTGTACTGTAATTGGATAGCTTAAACGAGCACGTTGTGCCGGTGTTCCCAGCCACAAAACCCCCAGATTGGTTAAATAATCTTCGCCGAGTAATTGGTAAAAAACGAGTACCTCACTATCTTCTTTTGACTTAATAAAATCGGATACTTTATCTGATTTCCGAATATCAGCTAAAAATTCATTCACTTTAACCTGGTCGGCCTGATCCAATGTGATTTTTTTGG
This sequence comes from Bacteroidota bacterium, assembly GCA_030698405.1. GTDB lineage: Bacteria > Bacteroidota > Bacteroidia > Bacteroidales > Prolixibacteraceae > Aquipluma. Next base: position 15,691 of record JAUYMU010000026.1, on the reverse strand, counting down.
CTATTATAATTTCCCATTGAAAAGCTGACTTTTCAGATGCCAACTTGGTTATTTCATCACTGCCAATAGGAAAGCAATTATCCGAAACGCGGATCAAAACCCTGCCTGAAGAGGTAGTCGCAATTGTTCGGGTTGAAGGTAAAACACGTATTATAAAGTACTCACTGCCATTGGAATGTTTTATAACCTCGGGATTAACTAAACCAACACCATCGGTTAATGCACGTAATTTCTTTACGACTTCGTTCATTGCTGCTATATCAATCATCTGATTTCCTGGCGGGTCGCTTTCTTTATCTTCAACCCCAATAATAAGTGAACCTCCCTGAGCATTGGCAAAAGCAACACAAACCTCGGCAAGCGATTTTAAATCGGCCTGCTTGCCAATTGCTTTTCGGAGGCTTTTATATTCGGTATTGTTATCTTCAATTTGCATACTCATTTTCTTTTCTTTTTGGTTTTGGTTTCTCCGGCAAATAATGTTCCCCTGTTTTTTTCTTCCTCAATCATTTGTTCATAGAGTTTAAACAGGTATTCCAGTCGTTCTTCGTCGCTTTCGAAGGGGCGGCTGCGGTAGCAACGCTCAGCGGCCAAATCGTTTTGGCGGTGGGCTTCGCGCAAACCTTCCGGCATTTTATCGGGGTCGTAAAGTTGTGCCAAGGTTTTTTCGCTGTGTTTTTCCCGCTCTTCCAAAATGCGGTAAACATGGGTTTCAAGTTCCTGCTTTTGATTTTCATTTATTTTTGGAAATGGAAACGTATTATATCCAAGAGAAGAAGAATATCTAATCCTTGATTCCAAGCTACCGCAAACTGCTTTAATCCAAGTTATGTGCATCTTAGATGAAATAATGCTATATGTATAAGGCTCTGCATTACATATTACACTTGCTGAATTGCTAACCACATATTTTTCAGATAAAAAACCTATTGGTAAATATTCTCTTAGTTCCGAAGTTGTCAAAGGAATAATAATAGACGGTGCAGATTTGTAACGAATTTCTCCAAATAAGTGTGGAGTCAAGGCAAGTTTTTTAGTTGCTTCTTTTGGACTTTTAAGCCTCATTTTCTTCACCTCATTTATACGGTCATTTATCTCTGAAATAAGTTTTGCATCCTTCACTTCATGGTTTTCGATCCAAATACAAAATCGTTCTTCGCCGTATAGAAATTCATCGGTACCAATGAACAGTTTAATGTATTTTTCAGCAGTATTATTTCTTCTTATCAAATCTTCTTTTTCAACTCTTGTTAGTGTAAGATTTCCACCATCTACAGTTTTTGTTCCATAATCCATTTGTTGAAGATTCGATAGATTTTTATTTCTCTTATAAATTATCAAATTATCACCTTCGGTTAAATAAGGATTAATATTTCTAACCAAATGCTTACGGTTGTCATAAAATAAATACTTTACCTTATGTTGATTACTATTTCGAACACAAACAATAATTACGGTAACACCTGCATTGTCCTTCGCATTATTCTTCCATTTGAATGAAGTGTAGGCATAATCAATTTCTAAATTCAAATTGAATATTAATGGCCATAACAATGCTACCTGTTCACCCTGACAAATAGAGTTGGTACATACAAAAGAATATTGAGCATTTATATTTTGAATATAACTAGCTCCTTTATAGAACCATGCTGCTATAAAATCTAAGTTTTTGTATCCTTCAATATCTTTGAATACAATAGCCATATCTTCCTTTTGTTCAGAATTTTGGCCACTACTTCCTTTGTACGGCGGATTTCCCATAATATAAATCTCGTCACCTTCACGTTTTGGACAAACCTGTTCCCAATCCAAACGACAAGCGTTGCCATGTACAATATTTCCGGTTTCTTTTAGTGGTAGTGCAGGTTTGGTGCGACCAAAAGAAGCAAAAAACTCCTGGTTCATTTGGTGTTCGGCCAGCCAAAGCGAGAGGGTGGCTACTTCGTGGGCAAAGTCGTCTATTTCAATGCCATAAAAATTGCCCAACGAAATACCCGAAAACTGGTTGGAATGAAATTTATTGGCGATGTCGATTTCCTTGAAAATCTTCATTTCCAAACGGCGCAATTCTTTGTAGGCAATAATCAGGAAATTTCCGCTTCCGCAAGCCGGGTCGAACAATTTGATTTTCCAGATGCGTTGCAGCAGTAGAGACAAGGCATGCCTTGTCTCTACCACGGGCACGGCGATCTGTATTCAGCACCTCAAACAATTTATCCAGATATTCCTGTAAATCGCTTCCGTCTTGCTGCGTGTGGCTGCTAATGGCATGGGTAAACTGGCTCTTTTCAAAGATGCCGGTATCTTCAGCAAAAAAACAAAACAACAGGCGCGAAAGGAATACATTCAGATTGTGTACTTTTTCGGGGGTGTCGGTCGGATTGTCTTTTTTGATTTCATCGTACAACTTTGCCATTCGTTCGGCAGCTTTCACGTCTGCCGGATTCTCGAATTGCTGTTGGGCTTTTTCCATTCCGGCCAAAGGCAAAAAGAAATCGAAATGCCTGGCAATTTCAAGAATTGGAATATCCAAGGTGTCGGAAGTTTTGCAGTCGATAGCCAACAAGGTTTCAAAATCGGTAACCACAATAAAACGAGGATCGTGTTTTAACGATTTCCCATTTGTTTTAATCGTATCAATCAGTTCGTGTAAATCTTCATTTTCAACTGCCTTAAAAAAACAGTTTCTTTTTCCATGCAATTTCACCTTCCAATTTCGAAAGATTTAATCCGCCCTGTTGCAGCCGTGTAATGGTTGCTTTGGGCTGACCATACGCCAAAAGCATGTCGTAAACGAAAGTGTCTTTATTAAAATTGCTGATGATTTGCTGAAGGTTGGCTTCTATTTGGGTCAGGTTCATTAAAGTTTATGATATTAGAAAAGTAAATAAAGCGTTTTATTCAATTTAACGAATAGTGTCGATGTTTAATTTCTTCATTCAATTGTTTTTTTAATAATCGACAGTACAAATTGCCTTGCAATTTACAACAACTAACTAAATAAAGCTTACTTACAAATTGTATTTTACAAATAAGATTTAAACAATAGAAAGAAGCGGATTTAACTATTGTAATTCAAGTTGTTACGGTTGAAGTACGTAACAACTCTTGTAAGCTTTATATTCGAAGTAGCCGATCTGAAATCTGAAGGGAGAAAAGTTTTGGTTTGCAGGTTTATTTATCCTTGTAATCAATATGAATTGCGGATTCATGCCGTTTGGTGAGAACTCACACGCCAGAAAGCATCCACTTTGAACATTTATTTTCGCTTCGCGGATTTCCACTTCGTTCCAATTCATTCTATTTTTGTGCTGCCTCCTTTAAAATATTTCCAGCGGCATGTTCGTTTCATCTTATCAAATCGAGAGCAGATAAAGACATAATGATTTAAGAAATATTAAGGGTTGAGAGTGTATCATTCGATATCTGCAGGATTGTTCTTTCCTGCAAGCACATCTGAACGTAAAATCTGCTGCATCTTTTCAGGTTCTTCAAACATCGGGCTGTGAGCCGATCGGGTGAAGGTGTAAAAACCTTTTATGGGTGCCTTTAACTGCTCGAAATAATCCCTGGCCAAATTGTACGAAACCGTGTAATCATAAATGCCATGAAAAAAATAGACTGGAATTTTAAGTTCAGGAACTTGTTTAGCCAAATCAGTACCAACTGCAATGAGTATGCATGTTAATAAAACTGAAAGAATAATAAGCATAATACGCCCTCCCTTTTTCATACTAATCCAATCGATTTTTAAAACTCAATCTTATACCCTAAAGATGGAAAAGGCATTTTCATTTCATCGATAATTACATCTTTTGAAATGAAATCGTAGAAATGATCGCCATAATCGGGTTGCAGCAGGGCATTTTTTATCATAAAATACCACATCCCAGTATATCTCTTCTTGTTAACCCGATAGGTAATCGACAAATCTACCCCTGTTGACGAAGGGAATTGACTGGTGAATGACTGCGAGTCATCAGGCTTATACATCCGGGCAGCTATTGATTCTTCGTACAAGGCCGGTGTATATCTCAATCCGCCCATATAGGTAACTTTGGCGCTTACCCCAAGAATATGCTTGTTTTTTATCATCCATTCTTTGCCTGCAAGCAGGTTCACAACGTGTTGTCTGTTAAAGGCGGTGTTGAATTCTTTTCCGTCGCCACCAACATACTTCGAGTCGAATAAAGATGCAGTGAATAAATAATAATAGCCATCTTTAAGGAATCGCTCTACAGTTAGGTCAATGCCGTAATTCTTCCCCGTACCGTTATTTTCAAGTTTGCGGTTTATTGCCCAGTTTGAAGTGATATTTATAATAGAGAAAGAGCTGTTCGCATAAACAGGGATATCTTAAATCTTTTAATAAAATTTAATCAATTGATTTGTAGTGTTTAAATATTTGCTATTATTGCATAGTACTACCAAGAGGTTTGGCTATGCGAAAACACATTGATATTCAGTTTGAAGACAATTTGCCGATCCCGAAATACCGGCAGATCATTGATGCCATTCAGCAAAAAATAAAGTCTGGTGACCTGAAAAAGGGAGATAAAATACCTTCGCTGAACATGTTTTGCAAGGAATATGGTTTGTCGCAGGACACAGTTTTGATGGCTTACAATGAATTGAAATCAAAGGGAATTATTACTTCGCAGGTCGGAAAAGGGTATTTTATTCAGAATGAAAATACAGGTTTCCAACACAAGGTTTTGCTGGTTTTCGACCGCCTGACCGCCTACAAAGAAGAACTTTACGACTCGTTTAAAGTAGCTTTGCAAAAGGACGGCAGTGAGCAAATATTCTTTCACCACAATAACCTGAAGATGTTCCAGACCATTATCGATGGTTCCATTGGCGACTACTCCGAATATGTAATTATGCCCATCAATCATCCTGATGCCATGACTACCATTGGGAAACTTCCAGCCGGCAAAGTGTTTATTCTCGATCAGGGGCGAAAACAATACAAAGATTTGTACCCGCATGTTTGTCAGGATTTTGAGCGGGATATTTATCGCGTATTGAAACAGAATTCGGAGCTTGTAAGTAAATACAGGCGGATGGTTTTAGTGATTCGTCATCAGAAGTCACATTTCCGGGATATTATTACCGGCTTTCGTGATTTTTGCAAACAGCATCCAATTCCATCAGAAATCGTCGCTGATCTGAAAACATTTGAAATCAAACCGGGCGATGCTTTTGTGGTGGTTGACGATCGTGACCTGGAATTTTTGGTTCGCTATTCCATCGAAAAGCAATTGGAATTGGGCGCTGACTTGGGAATCGTTTCTTACAATGAAACACCGCTGAAAGGCATTGTGGCCTCAGGAATTACAACCATTTCCACCGATTTTGCACAAATGGGAAAAACAATGGCCGAAATGATACTTAATCATCAGAAACTAAAGCTGGACAATCCGTTTCTGATGAATAAACGAAACTCATTTTAAAATAAAAAAATAAATATCCAATAATCAATATTGAATAACCAATAACCAAGACAACAATTACAACAATTACAACAATTACAACAATTAAAACCTACCACCATGAAACATCTTCTTTCCTTTCTATTTCTCCTGTTTTCAATATTATCCCAGGCTGCCAATCCCGGTGATCAGGTTACCCATGTTCAGGAAGTTTACAAAACGATTGATAATCAAGAATTAAAGGTTGATGTTTTCTATACCAAACGATCGTTTGAAAAAGAAAATAATACAGCCATCGTATTCTTTCATGGAGGTGGCTGGGCATACGGCACTCCGAGCGAATTTTTCACCACCTGCGAACGCTATGCAAAAATGGGGATTGTCACATTCTCGGTGGAGTACCGTTTGTCGATTGAAAATGGGGTGACTCCACATAAATCGATAAGTCCGATTGAAGCCGTAATGGACGCCAAATCAGTCATGCGCTGGGTACGCGAAAATGCCGGTAAGTTTCACATTGACAAAAATAAAATCGTCGCAGCGGGTCAATCTGCCGGAGGTCAGCTCGCACTTGCTACTGCTATGATTGACGAATACAATGAAAGCACTGACAACCTGGAAATTAGCTGTTGCCCCAATGCGGTATTGTCGTTTTCGTCGTGTTTAAATACGGTTGAATCCTGGTGCGACTATTTGTTGGGCGATCGCAGGGACAAAATATGGAGCATTTCACCCACTCACAATCTGAAGCAAGGATTACCTCCAATGATTCATTTTCATGGAGTGGATGATGAGCAGGTGCCGAAATGGACTGCCCAGTTTTTCGAAAGTGAAATGAAAAAGAGAGGAAATTATTTTGAGCTTCACATGTACCCCGGAAGAAAACACTACCTGGGCGATGGAAATCCCAACTATTCGCGCTATTACGACGATGAAATACTAAAACTCACAGATGATTTTCTCCGGAAATTCAAGCTGCTGGATTAGGCCTCTTCTGAATCGTACTGTGAAAATAAAGTAGTCATTAAGTAGTCATTGAATAGTCATTAATTGTTGCTTGAATGACCATCGAATGACAACTGAATGACAATCAAAAGCCCATCGAATGACAACAAAAACCTTTTAAACCTGATAAACATGAAACGAATAATTATTTACTTGCTTCTGTGTATTCCATTTCTGGCGAATGCTGCCGCTGATGGAGAGCGTACCGTAATCAATCTAAACGGAACATGGCAATTTGACCAAACAACCACAGCTTTTCCTCCGGCTAAATTTACCCGAACTATTCCCGTTCCCGGACTGGTGCATTTGGCAACTCCGAAAATTGACGATTACGACAAATTCTTCAAGCGGGTCGATCAGGTTGAAGCCAAAGAACAGCATAACCTTTACAATATCGATTATACGCCGCGCTACAGCTGGTACCGGAAATCGGTTTTTGTAGCTAAAGAATTGGAGGGCAAAGAGGCCATGATCACGATCAAAAAGAGCCAGTACGTTACCCAGGTTTATGTGAATGGCATCGACATGGGAACCTCGATGGCCTGTTATACACCCGTTGAATTTCCGATTTCCAAAGCGCTGAAATTTGGCGCTGAAAATGAAATCCTGATAAAAGTAGGCGACCGTGTTTGGCTGCCTTCGGAAGCGGCAGGTGGCACCGATAAAGAGAAAGAACATTATCTCCCCGGAATTTGGGACGACGTGTTGCTTTCGTTTACTGGCAGTGTTCGGGTAAATCGGTTGCTGGTTTTGCCTTCGGTTTCAGGAAAAAACGTGACGGTGAAAGCGCAAATCCGCAACTTCAAGCCAGCGCAGATTTTCTACGGAGATGCCATGAGCGATTCGGTAACATTGGATATTTCGATTGCCGAAAAGATTTCAGGAAAGATTATAGCGACCAAAAGCGGACGATTCGCTGCCAAACGCGATAACAATACCGAAGTTGTACTTGAAATTCCACTATCGAAATTCACCAACTGGACACCCGATCAACCTTTTCTGTATGTGGCAAAAGCAACCCTGAAAACCGACAAAGAGACTTCCGACGAAATAACTAAACATTTTGGAATGCGCGATTTTACCCGCAAAGGAAAGTTCTTTTACCTGAATGGCGAAAAGATCATCATGCGCGGAACCAACGTTACGCTTCAACGGTTTTTTGAAGACCCCGATTGCAGCAACCTTGTTTGGGACAAAGAATGGGTAAAGAAACTGCTGGTCGATTTTCCAAAGCAACTGAACTGGAACATGATGCGGATTTGTGTAGGCATTGCTCCCGATTTTTGGTACGATATCGCCGACGAATACGGTTTGCTGTTTCAGAATGAATGGTTGTACTGGCAGAATCATGGTTGGGATGAACAGATTCGTAAAGAATATACCGACTGGGTTTGGACGGATGGCAACCATCCGAGTATTGCCATTTGGGATGCCATTAACGAAAACTGGGACGATTACATTGGAAACGTATTGATCCCTGATTTGAAAAAGCTTGATCCGACCCGAATCTGGGATGCCGGATATATGACTGGCGATCATATGGTTCAGGATGAAATGGATGAACCGCATCCTTATCAGGGAGTGGTGAACTGGATTCAGCCCGGGGCCAACCGGGATATTTATCCTCTGGGAAATCTCGATTTTAACCCCAAAATAATTCAGGAAATAAACAATGCCGGGGTTCCGCAATTGGTGAACGAATACGGCTGGATCTGGCTCTGGAGAAATGGTTCGCCAAGTAAACTAACGGTGGAAGTTTTTGAGCATTATCTGGGTAAAAACTCAACTCCGAAACAAAATTGGGAATTTCAGGCTTACTGGATGCAGCTCGAAACCGAATGGCTGCGCAGCAATCCGAACATCGCCGGAGTGCTGGCTTTCTGTTATCTGGCCAACAATTACGGCTATACCGGCGACTGGTTTGCCGGAAACATCAAAGACCTGAAACCCACGCCAACACTTGATTGGTTTCAACATGCCTTTGCTCCGGCCGGAACGTTTATCAACCTCACCGATGAGCGATATGTTCGCCTTTCGAAACCCCATCAACCCGGTTCAACACTTTTGTTTAATCTGGCGGGTATCAATAATCTGAATAAAGTGGCAAATGGCCCGGTAAAAGTGAAACTGCTCAACGCCAAAGGACAAACGGTTTCGGAACAAAATTTTCAGGTAAAACTGGCATCATTTCTTCGGACAGACATCCCGGTTTCGATGGTTTTGCCTTCCGAAGCGGGTGGTTATATACTGGTTGCCGAATTTACTCCTGAAAATGGACGACCAGTAATTAGTCGGAGATTCCTGAAGGTTGGAAAACTGAATGAATACTCTTACTTTAATCTTGAAACGAAATAAAACTTTCATGTCAAATCAATTTTGACACATGAAGGACGATTATTAGAATAAAGTTCAAAACTTGATCTTTTTTAAGCCTCCCCTCTCGGGGGAGGTTTGGAGGGGGCTTAATTGTTTACAAAATGAAGCATTTAGAAATCTGCAAATCTCCTGTTGAGTTGAACCTCAAAAATTACCAAATGACAGGAGAACCCATCATCAATCAAACCCGGAAACTGAAAGATATTCCAGGAATATTTCAGGATGAAAAAGCTTACTCTGAAATGGATCAGGAACAACTGGCTTACACCGTTCAATCGTGGCTACCGGTTGCTGATGGAACTCCGGGTGGACTTTTTTTTGGTGCGTCAACCATTTATCCGGGGAAAGTGGGCAACGAATATTTCATGACCAAAGGCCATTTTCATTCGCAGTCGGATCGCGCCGAGTTTTACTGGGGCGTTCAGGGAAAAGGAATGCTGATTTTAATGGATCGCAACCGGAATACCTGGGCAGAAGAAGTTTTCCCCGGAAGCCTGCACTACATCGGCGGAGAAATTGCGCACCGGTTGGCGAATACCGGTAACGAAAATCTCATCGTTGGCGCCTGCTGGCCATCGGATGCCGGGCACGATTACGATGAAATTGCAGTAAACGGGTTCTCTGCGCGATTGGTGGAAGTGGATGGAAAACCAAAGTTAGTTTAAAGTTTAACGTTCAATGTTTAAAGTTAAAAACAAACTGGAAACTGGAACTTGTCCGCCAGCTGGCGGATGAAACTTAACAAAAGCCAGGAACTAATTACCAAAGCCTCTATGATCGCGAAAGAAACTTGGAACTTTGAACTTGAAACCTGGAACTATTTTAATCAACAAAATAACACTAATCCATGAAAGGATACGTCATTCTCATATCAGTAGTAGCCGCATTGGGCGGGCTTTTATTTGGTTTCGACACCGCTGTTATTTCCGGAACCATCAATTTTATTCAGCCGTATTTCGGTTTGTCAGAAGCCGGACTGGGCTGGACAGTCAGCAGTTTACTGTTTGGTTGCATCGCCGGAGTTTTTCTGGCCGGAAAGGCTGGCGACCACTATGGCCGCAAAAAAGTGCTGATGGTTGCGGCGCTGCTGTTTTTTATTTCGGCTGTCGGAAGCGCATCGGCTCATTCGCTGGTATTCTTTCTTGTTGCCCGCATTCTGGGCGGACTTGCAGTAGGAGTGGCGTCTATTCTGTCGCCGATGTACATTGCAGAATTGGCGCCTGCCAAATACCGCGGAACACTGGTTTCACTCAATCAATTGGCCATTGTGATTGGTATTTTGGTGGCTTTTTTCAGTAATTATTTGCTTGTTGACACCGGCGTAAACAATTGGCGATGGATGCTGTTGGTAATGGCGGCTCCTGCTGTATTGTTATTCTTTAGCCTGTTTTTGGTTCCTGAAAGTCCGCGCTGGCTGGTTGCCCGTGGCCGAAATGATGATGCACTCAATGTGCTGGTCAAAACTTCTGGAAAAGAATTTGCCGCCGCCGAATTAAAAGAAATCGAGGAAACCCTGAAAAATCAGGAAGAATCAACATTCAGCGATTTGCTGGCGCCCAAAATAAAACCGCTTTTGTTTATCGGAATAATTTTGGCCGTATTTCAGCAGATAACCGGAATCAACACCATTATGTATTATGCGCCAAAAATATTTGCGAATGTAGGGCAGTCGAACGATTCGGCGCTGTTTCAAACTATTTTAATTGGCGGCACCAATCTGATTTTCACATTGGTCGCTATGGTATTGATCGACCGTCTTGGACGTAAACTCTTAATTATCATCGGTTCAACCGGCATGATGCTGATGTTGGCCGGATTATCAGCTCTGTATTTCACCAATCAAACCTCCGGAGTATTGGTGCTGGTATTTATTCTCGGATACATCGCCTTTTTTGCGGCATCGTTAGGACCTGCTCTGTGGGTGGTTGCAGCCGAATTGTTTCCCAACCGTCTGCGCAGCAAAGGAATGTCGATTGCCATTGTGTCGCTTTGGATTGCCTGCACCGTTGTAACCATCGTTTTCCCTGTTATGCTCGAAAAACTTAGCGGAGGAATTACTTTCCTGATTTTTGCATTGATTTGTCTGGCCAATTTGCTGTACGTGCTGAAATATGTTCCTGAAACGAAAGGCAAAACTTTGGAAGAACTGGAAAAACAGTTTGCGAAATGAAAAGAGTTTCAAGTTCCAGGTTTCAAGTTTCAAGTTGCCTGCCGATTCAAAGCTACCCATCCTTTAAATTTAACTTTTAACTATAAGTCATGAACCATACCATCGCAATTGATTTAGGTGGAACCATCATCAAAATCGGGTTGCTCATTAATGGCGACCTCGTCGATCGGAAAGAAATTGTTGCCCAATCTACCTTTGGACTAAAATCACAACTTCCCGAGCTGGAAAGGGTGGTTGATCAGCTTCTGGCATCAAATCAGGTTCAGAAAGAATCAATTTTGGGCATTGGTTTTTCATTTGCCGGGCTGGTTGATTCCGTTGAAAACCGGATACTTTCGACCAACCAAAAGTACGACGACGGCCCGGATACCGATCTGGTTGGCTGGGCTCTTGAAAAGTGGAACTGGCCACTTTTTGCGATGAACGATGCGCGAATGGCTTTGTTGGGCGAATGGCAACATGGGTCAGGGCAGAGGTGTGCCGATCTGGTAATGGTTACCCTGGGAACCGGCATTGGTTCGGCAGTTTTGATTGGTGGAGAGTTGCTGATAGGAAAACATTTTCAGGCCGGAAACCTGGGTGGACACTTTGTGGTGAATCACCACGGCACGGTTTGCACCTGCGGAAATATTGGTTGTGTGGAAGCCGAAGCCTCCACCTGGCGCTTGCCATCGTTGCTGAAAGAGCATCCGGAATTTGATCAAAGTTCGATTAAAAATGAGGAAGTCCTGGATTTCAAAGCATTATTTCACCATGCCGGAAACAACGATCGGGTGGCCAAAGATGTGTTGGATTATTGCCTTTCAGCCTGGGCTGCCGGAATCATCACCATGATCCATGCCTTCGATCCTGAAATGATTATCCTGAGTGGCGGAATCATGAAAAGTTCTGAGGTCATTTTGCCTGCCCTTCAGGAAAAAGTTAACCAACTGGCCTGGACTCCATGGGGAAAGGTAAAACTCGTTGAGGCCAAATTTCCCGACTCGGCGGCCTTGTATGGAGCTGATTATTTGGTGAGAACAGCAATGAATAGTAAAAAGATAACCACATAGGCATATAGAACACATAGGAATATTTCTATTGTGACCTATGTGTCTATGTGGTTAGAAAAAGAATAAACAAATGAAGAAATATTTAAACAAACCCTCGAAATTCAATAACCTTCCGGTTGTGGAGGTAAAGAACGATTCTTACAAAGTTGAAAACGGCTGGGCAGCTATTTGCTCCCGCTTAAACAAAGAAATATCTGCAATCGACAATCCCAAAAAACTTGTTGTGATTGAAACTTACCAGGGAGTGATCCACGAAGAACTGATTTCGAACCTGAGATCCGGACTGAAATGTGATCGTTTTATTCTGGCTTCAGAATATATGTTGCCTGAAGACGAAATTAAAAAACTTGTTTTCCCAGATGTGACCAACGACCGTATTTTCGGTTTCCTGACCCGCCTGACAATGGATACCTTCTTCGATCCTGAAAAAGTAAAAACCATTCAATCTGAAATAGAAAAACTGGAAAAAGGTACTGTTGTAATTTATGGATGCGGTTCAAGTTTGCTGCGCCCAAAAGTCCCCTCCTTGGGAGAGCTTGTCCCGAATAATCGGGAGGGTTGGGGGGAGGCTTTAATCTACGCCGATATGGCCCGCTGGGAAATTCAACTCCGGATGCGCCAACATTTGGTCGATAATCTGGGTGTAAAAAACCGCGATACTGCCGACTGGATGCTGCTCTACAAACAAGGTTTTTTTGTGGATTGGCGCGTTTGCGACCGCCTGAAAAAAACATTGTTTGACAAATGGGATTTCCTGCTTGATACCAACAAAATCGGGCAACCCAAACTGGTTGAAGGGAAAGCTATTTTGGAAGGACTTGAATTGGCCTCCAGCCGTCCGTTTAGCGTGGTTCCGTTTTTCGATCCCGGGCCGTGGGGCGGACAGTGGATGAAAGAAGTCTGCAATTTGGATGAATCGGCTCCAAATTATGCATGGTGTTTCAATTGTGTTCCTGAAGAGAACAGTCTTTTGCTGAAGTTTGGTGACGATGTGATTGAAATTCCATCGATCAATCTGGTCTTTCGGCATCCGCGCGAATTGTTGGGCGATCCGGTTCATGGGCGTTTTGGCGATGAATTTCCCATTCGTTTCGATTATCTGGATACGATGGAAGGTGGCCATTTGAGTTTGCAGGTTCATCCGTTGACGGAATACATTCTGGAGAAATTTGGCTTGCATTATACGCAGGACGAAAGCTATTACATGATGGAAACTGAAGATGATGCCATCGTTTACCTCGGTTTGCGCGAAGGAGTGAATCCTGAAGAAATGCTGGCTGATTTGGAAGAAGCTCAGGCAGGAGGAAAACCATTCGATGCCGAAAAACACGTGCAAACCTGGCCAATGAAAAAGCACGACCATGTGTTGATTCCGGCCGGAACCATTCACTGTTCAGGAAAAAGCAGCATGGTACTCGAAATCAGTGCAACACCTTATATTTTTACTTTCAAATTATGGGATTGGGGTCGTTTGGGAATGGACGGGAAACCACGTCCGATCAATATTGAGCACGGCAAAAAGAACATTCAATGGGATCGCACCACTGAATGGACACGTCAAAATCTGGTCAATAACATTCAGGTGGTTGCTGAAGGTGATGGTTGGGTCGAGGAAAGCACCGGTTTACACGAACGCGAATTCATTGAGACCCGCCGCCATTGGTTTACCAAAAAGGTGGAGCACCATACCAATGGCGGAGTTGATGTGATTTGCCTGGTAGAAGGCGATGAAGTGATCGTTGAAAGTCCAACGAATGCATTTGAGCCATTCGTAGTGCATTATGCCGAAGTTTTTATCGTGCCGGCCAAGGTTGGTGCATACACCATTCGCCCATATGGAACAGGCGAAGTCCAGAAATGCGGCACGATGAAAGGATATGTAAGGTTTTAACAATTGTAGAGCCGCCCGATCGGGCGGCTAAAACGAAGAAAATGAAATTTAATCCCGGATTTGATATCCAACCCACCACCCAACCAATGGGTTTTGAATACGGGCCAAATGTTTTTGGGCCTGAAGTAGAAAACCGTACGCTCGATTCTATTCGGAAAAGTTTACGCAATCCCGATTGTGTTGGGCCTGATCCGGTTTATTCCATTGCGATGGATGTTGGTAAAATCGATCACCTCCACCAACTAAAGCAACATCACTTATTGTATGGTGCGGTGACTTACGCCGCCGGTCGTTTGGGTGATGAACCCGTTCGCAGTCAGGGGCATATCCATAAAGTTTCGCCGCTTTCGGGCTGGTCAACTCCCGAAGTGTATGAAATATGGAGCGGAAAGGCCATTATTTATATGCAGGAAACGGCAGATGACCAACCGGGGCGCTGTTTTGCTGTGGTAGCCGGTCCGGGCGAAGTGGTGATTGTTCCGCCGTATTGGGCACATGCCACCATTAGCGCCGATGCCGGGCAGCCACTTACTTTTGGCGCCTGGTGCGACCGCGAATATGGTTTTGAATACGATGGCGTGCGCGCCCACAGAGGGTTGGCGTGGTTTCCGGTGATTGCCCCTTCAGGAGAAATTGAATGGCAGAAAAACCCGAATTATGCGGAATGTAAGTTGATTGTGAAAAGTCCTGAAATATATACCCAACTTGGAATTGAATCGGAAAAATCAATTTATGCACAGTTTGAAGAAAATCCTGAAAAATTCGTGTTCGTACCACAACCTCAATTGATAAAGGATGTTTGGAGGAATTTTATGCCTTAAATAACTTTGAAGGAAAATTACGATCGTTCTCAAAATATAAAGGCTGCTATTTTTTCTCTTTATAGTGAAATTCATTAGCGATCTCTGACATACTTTAATGGTAAATTTTGAAAAGGAGAAAGTCCAGAAGTTCATCAAGGAGTTGGAACAAACCTACAAGTTAAAAAATGATGAACCAAAGGAAAAAATCAATCTGAAATTTACAGCATATAGCAAGAACCTGAAACAAAACCTCGAAAACCTATTCACGGAACTTAATCGAATGGATTTTATCAACAACAAACAGATGTATAATGATGCGTTGAAGTTGTTTCACATTGAAATCAGGCAGGTTCAGAACGGACATGTTGTATTTGTTACTGATGCGAGCAGAAACCCGATTAGGCATCCAATAAAAATGTCTGATTTTGATGAAAGGCCAAGATTCTATTTGTCAAAAGAGAAGGCTGAAAGAATTGAGCCTTCAAACGGTTATGTTATAGATAAATCAGACAATAATGTAAAGAATCGTTCTGGAAATTCGAGGATGCTGGTTGATTTACTTCGGTTAATACCAAACTATTCTGATAAAAATAACTTCAGGAAGAAAAAGCAATTGATAAATAGAAGAAGAAATGGACAAAGGAGGTGGTGAAATTATTTGTCACTTAAAAATCCTCATTTAGCCTGAATAATTCACAAAAATAAAGAAAAGCTCACGGAAATTAAAGATAAATTACTATCTTACAGCGTCTTACAACCGTATTCCTATGAGCTTTTCAGAAAATAAAATTACCGAAAAAACTCTGGACAAGCAAACAGACGTTGCAATTTGCCAGGGAAAACTCTTCGATTTACAACCAATTGAAAATAAACGTGTTGAGGTCAGTTTTACTGCATCTGAGATTTCTTCAGATGGTGGTTTGCTGTTGGTTAAAGATATCGAGAGCCGGATTGGCATC
>JAUYMU010000021.1 GCA_030698405.1 Bacteroidota bacterium | reverse complement strand
CACATTCGCATTGGTAAGTTCAGCCGGCGGACCTGAAAAAGTACCAACTGTACCGAAAACAGCCGCGCCGCTTTTTGTTCCTAATAGATTACCAAAAACACCATAATTATAACCATTCGTACAATTTCCGGCTATCCCCGTAACGCCAATTGCCTGTCCGGCATCGGCGGCAGTAGTACTGTAAACAGAGCCATAAACCCCACGATTGATCGAACCACCAGTACTATTGGTAACAGTGCTAAACAACCCATATGTTGTATTGCCAGCGGTTTTGGAAGGGGCGCTCGAAGTTATTCCATTCATATTTGAAGTACCTAAAACTTGAAAAGTGTAAGCCGAAGTGGGGTCAATCCCAATTCCAACTCTACCACTTGAATTGACTTTTACCTGTGAAAAGGCAGAAATAGAAATAAATAAAATAATTGCAAATCGAAGCAAACAATTTATATGTCTGGAATTCTTTATATTTGTTGAAATTGAAAAATCATGAAAGCAATAGAATTTAAATCAAAACTAAGCAAAAACCATATTCTGATTCCTCGAAAAATTCAGGAAGAACTTCGGAGTACAGTTGAGAAGAATGTTCAGGTAATCATACTTTTTGACGATTCTGATGCAAGTACCGATCTCGAATTAAAGCAATTAACTTCAGCGCAATTCCTCAATGGATATGCCGATTCCGATTCAATCTATGACAATTATTAGCAATGGAACAAAAGCTTCCATCTGTCATTCGGGTTCATAAAATTGCAACGCTTGAAAAAGAACTGATTGAATTAAAAATGGGTCAAATCGGGTCTGAACAAAAAGAAAAAGTTCGTCTTGCATTAACCTCACTCGTTGAATAAAAACTTAGCAACAAACCCATCCTCACCATGCAATACCAATCCAACCCACAACTCGAGCTTGCTTTTGATTTTCTGCAATATACTAACCAGAATATTTTCCTGACCGGGAAGGCCGGAACCGGGAAAACCACTTTTCTGCGTAACCTGAAAAAGCTGTCGCCCAAACGAATGGTGGTGGTTGCACCGACTGGCGTGGCGGCGATTAATGCAGGTGGAGTTACCATTCATTCGTTTTTCCAGATGTCGTTCGGGCCACAAATACCACAAAATCCAGAACAGCTGCGACCTGTAACTGTTCCTGCCGATGGAAACGTAGCCGCCGGAATAAAACGTTTTAGCCGCGAGAAAATCAACATCATGCGGAGTCTCGATTTGCTGGTAATCGACGAAATTTCGATGGTGCGCGCCGATATTCTTGATGGAATTGATGAGGTTTTGCGCCGCTATAAAAACCGCTACAAACCTTTTGGCGGCGTGCAATTACTCATGATTGGCGACTTACAACAATTGGCGCCGGTGATAAAAGACGACGACTGGAACATTCTGAAACCCTATTACGAAACAGGTTTTTTCTTTAGCAGCCATGCTTTGCAGCGTTCTAAATTCACCGGAATCGAGCTGAATCATATTTTCCGCCAAAGCGACCAGCGGTTTATTGACTTGCTGAATAAAGTACGCGAAAACCGAATGGACGAGGCAACCCTTCAGGAATTAAACAAACGATACATTCCGGGCTTTAATCCTGAAGAAAAGGAAGGTTACATTACACTTACCACTCACAACTACCAGTCGCAGCAAATCAACGACTTGAAACTTGGAAAGCTAAAAACCAAATCGTATAAATTTACAGCCGAAATACAGGGTGAATTTCCGGAGTACTCATACCCGACTGATCCGGAGCTGGAATTAAAAGTTGGTTCGCAGGTAATGTTTGTCAAAAATGATTTGTCGCCCGAAAAGCGTTTCTACAATGGAAAAATCGGAAAAATAATTAACATTGTTGACGATGAAATCGAGGTACTTTGCCCCGGTGACACTGAATCAATTGAGGTGAAGAAAGTGGAATGGCAAAATGCTAAATACGCCCTGAATGAAACAACTCAGGAAATTGAAGAGGATGTGATTGGCAGGTTTATCCAGTACCCGCTGAAGCTCGCTTGGGCCATCACCATACACAAAAGCCAGGGGCTCACCTTCGAAAAAGCCATTATTGATGCCCGTGCATCGTTTGCACATGGTCAGGTTTATGTTGCGCTGAGCCGTTGCAAAACGCTCGAAGGATTGGTTTTGAGTTCGCCAATTGCTGATTACAGCGTAAAAAACGACACTACGGTTATTCAGTTTACCGATGATGTGGAACGCAACCAGCCGGGACCTGCCGAACTCGAAAAATCGCGCAAAGAATATGTACAGCAATTGCTAAGCGATCTGTTTGATTTTAAGTCGATGCAACGCCAGATTGAATACTTGCTAAAACTTTGGGAAGAACATGCGGCTCAATTACTTGGTAACCTGAAAACCAATCTGCAAAGTATGACTATTCCACTACAAACCGAACTTATTAATGTGGCGGTAAAATTCGAAAATCAAATGAGGCAACTGATTGCCACTGCACCCAATGCCGAGGAAAATCCACAACTTCAGGAGCGGGTAAAAAAAGCTTCCGACTATTTCTCCGGAAAACTTTTAACCATTGTTGAACAGCCCTTTTCGGAAGCCACATTTGACACCGACAACAAAGCCATCCGCAAAAGTTTCAACGATGCTGCCGATAAACTCCGGAAGGAAATACACACAAAAAAAGTGTGCCTCAATTTGTGCAAAAACGGGTTCAGCATTAAAACCTACCTCGAAACCAAATCAAAGGCTGCTATCGAAATTCCTGAATCAAGCCATAAAAGTCAGCCAACAGCCAGTTCTTCGTCATTCACGATGCATCCTGAATTTTACAGCAAACTGAAGAAGTGGCGCGATCAAAAATCTCATATCCTGAATGTTGAAATCGCGCGGATACTTCCGCAGAAAACACTCCTCGAAATTACTCAGGTTTTGCCCGCTTCAAGAGCCGGACTGAAGGCGGTGAAAGGAATGGGCGGAGCGCGATTGCAGCAATTTGGAAAGGAAATAATTGAAATGGTGATTGCCTACCGCAAACAAAAAGGAATGGATTTGCCAATTGGCGCAGAAAAAGAAGCAGAAAAAGCTGCGATGGACACCAAGCAAATCAGTTACGAATTGTATAAAAGCGGAAAGTCAATTCCGGAAATTGCCCGGGAAAGAAATTTCGCGGCTTCGACAATCGAAGGACATCTGGCTCAT
Organism: Bacteroidota bacterium; assembly: GCA_030698405.1. Classification (GTDB taxonomy): domain Bacteria; phylum Bacteroidota; class Bacteroidia; order Bacteroidales; family Prolixibacteraceae; genus Aquipluma. The sequence goes on along the minus strand of JAUYMU010000021.1, from coordinate 77,588 downwards.
TATGTCGGGCTTGGCGAGTTGGAAATATCCAGATTTGTTGAATCTGCAAAGGTTAAAGTAATTGCAGCTTATGTCGAAAAAAACCGGACGACACACATAAACGAAATTCGATCTGCTATCGGCGAAGGCTACAGTTACTCTGAAATCCGGTTTGTGATTAAATATTTGGAGGCGAGACGATAAAAGCTTTATATGAATATCCGGTTGTGTACCCAAGAAATCAATTGCCGTCCCGATCCATCGGGACGGATAAATTGATGATCGCGGCCAATGGCTTTAGCCACAATATTTTGGGCTAAAGCCCATACTCTCTGTTCAATACAACCCGTTGCCTAAAGGCGAACGGCAAAGGATATTATTACATTATTCAACTGTATGGTATGCAACCGGATACTCATTAAACTTTAATATCCGATTTGCACCCTTCCCTTTAGAAATAGTGCATCACAAAATTCAATGAAGGTTTTTACTTCTTCTTTTGTTGGTTTTCCATGAGGCAAAAGCCCAAGATCTCCGGGGTAACGGGCATCGATATATACCTCATTGATAATTGTAAGAAGAATTATTTCGGACTCAGAAAGCCGAATCTTTGCATTTTGCTGAAGCCTGAGCAGATCGTGCGATTTAATGGAAGGCAAACCCTGTTCTTCAATAATCGCTTTAAAGCATTTCTCAAGGCATTGTTGACAATGAAAAGCCACTACGTTAGTTAGTCGATCTTCATCAACAAGTTTTTTGGCTGCCAGAAGATCATCTTCAGCAGCAATGAACCAATCTTTAGTTGTTTGCTTCATAAATAACTGATCCTGAACTTAGTATTTCTCTTTTAAAACCACTGTCCAATTCAATAAACCTGTCATACATTGGTTTTGTATGCACAATTAGGTCAATATCAACATATTTTCGCAATGGGTTAAGCGCATTGGCAATCTTTGTTTTCACTTCCATCTTTTCTGCAAACGATTCGAAAACAAAATCATCATTGGTAACAACCAGCAAATCAATATCGCTGTCTGCTGTTTGTGTACCTTTCGCGTATGAACCAAATAGAATCACCTTGATTACATTTAAATTACTGAATGAAAGGTTAATGTGTGATATGATTTCATTTTTTGTCATAAGGCAAATGTAATAAAAATAAAGGCGAAAGTTATTCTGGAATACCTGGAAAAGTAACGGATAAGCTGCATAAACGAAATCCGATCGGCAATCGGTGAAAGCTACACTTATTCCTAAATTCGGTTTGTGATCAAATATCTGGAGGCAAACCGGTAAAAATTCATTCCTATTGCTGTTTTTTCGAAAAAGTTTCTGAAATTAACCGTCCGATTTTGAACTAAACCGATCATCAAACCAACTAACCAAACTAACATGAAACTTCAGCAAAGAACATTTTACAACCGTTTACTTATTACCATCCTTCGCGTTGCTATTGGCTGGCACTTTTTGTATGAAGGAACTGCCAAAATTCTTCAGGGTAACTGGACAGCTTCAGGATTTTTACTGAACACTTCAGGATTTTTCTCCGGATTTTACCACTGGATTGCAAATTCACCGGCACTTTTAAATATCAGCGATTTCCTCAATATGTATGCACTGCTGTTTATCGGGCTCGCACTTTTCATTGGACTTTTCAGTCGCGTTGCCGCACTTTCCGGAGCGTTGCTACTCACTTTATACTATTTTGCCTATCCGCCTTTTGGCAATCCGCTGATGAGCGCTTCAGACGGCCATCTTTTCATCGTGGACAAGCTGTTTATCGAAGCAGCCGCTCTCCTGTTTCTCTTCTTCTATCACGAAAAGGGTTACAGCATCGATACCTTTATTTCGATGTACCGAAACCGAAAAAAAACAATTGCTCCTGAACCTGAAAACAGTTCTTCCCGGCGTGAAGCATTGAAAAACCTTGCAACTTTACCGGTTTTGGGCGCAATGGGCTGGGGAGCTGTAAGCAACTTTAAAACCTATGGTGTTGATGTAATGTCGGGTGCGACCATTCAAGTAAATCAGACCGCATTGAGTGAGTTAAAAGGCGAACTTCCAAAAGGAAAAATCGGGAAACATGAAATCAGCCGGATGATTGCAGGTGGAAACCTGATTGGTGGATGGTCGCATGGCCGTGACCTTATTTATACCGATACCCTTTTCAAGGCATACAATACCGAACAAAAAGTTTATGAAACTCTTATACTGGCTGAAAAAGCAGGAATCAACACCATTAACATTGGATTTCCATCGAATCCGCTTCTGGCCAAATACAAAAAAATGACCGGTAGCAAGATGAAAGTAATTACGCAAGTGGCTCCCAATCTGGACTGGAAAGGACTTGACAAAGTAGGACCTCACACGGACAAAAAACTCTTTTTTGATAACATTGACAAAGCAATCGATTTCGGAGTTGACATCATTCAGGTACAGGGAAACTGGTGCGACTGGCTGGTGCGCGACAATAAAATTGAGGTGATTGACGAAATGATCAACCATATTCGTCAGCAAGGATACACAGCCGGGTTAGGCGCACATTCAGTGGAATCGCTTATTGCCTGTGCCGATCAGGGAATTATTCCTGATTATTACATGAAAACCATGCACCACGATCAGTATTGGTCGGCACACCCACGCGAAAACCGTGTCACATTCGAAGTTGATGGGAAAAATCACCTCGACCACAACCGGTTCCACAACAACATGTTCTGCCTTTTTCCTGAAAAGGTGATTGATTTTGTGAGCAAAACCACTGTGCCTGTAATGGGCTTTAAAGTGCTGGCCGCCGGAGCCATCGAACCAAAGGATGGATTTCAATGGGCGTACGACAATGGCGCCGACTTTATTTGTGTGGGAATGTTTGATTTTCAAGTCGTCAATAATGTGAATATTGCCATCGACTGTTTGAAAACCACGAACCGGAGCAGAGAATGGTACGGATAATCTGATCAAACTTTCTAATCTTGATCATTATCTTCAACATAGTTGCGGCAAAAAATCCTGAAAGGATTTAATATGAATAACCATCGGCGAAACCGGTGGATGTGAATACGAGATGAGTCAGAACCCTAAAAGGGTTCAATGATAATGTTTTAACATCCATTGAACCCTTGCAGGGTTCGAATCTTGGGTACTATCTCAACCCCGAATTTCATTCGGGGCTATTCACATTTAACCACTTCGTGGTTTCATATACTCTTATAAGCAGACCGAAAATAACCAATTACTGATATTATATTTGGCTTAAACTTGCAAATGTGGTCACTTTAAGCCAAATATAACCCCAATGAGAGCAATTGCTGAACGTATTGAGTATCTGAAAACCTTTCAGAAATTGTATTAATCAGAGATTACCATGATTTCGACTTTCGGCCTTCAACCCAACAGTTATTTAACCGGATTGGTGCAGAACGATATTAAGATGGATGCACTTTTTAAAGCATAACTCTTCTAAACTTCCTTCAACAAATTCAGCAAATCGACAGTTGACAAACGGGCGCTTTGGTCGGTTCCATCCAAAAGGCTGTCGGCCAAATCGCGTTTGGTGGAATGCAATTTCAGGATTTTCTCTTCAATTGTATTTTTTGCAACCAATCGGTAAATGGTCACCGGACGCAATTGTCCGATACGGTGGGCGCGGTCACTGGCCTGATCTTCAATGGCTGGATTCCACCACGGATCGAGGTGCAGCACATAATCGGCGGCAGTGAGGTTCAATCCCAATCCGCCCGCTTTCAGGCTGATCAGGAACAGTTCGCCTTTGCCAGCCTGAAAAGCTTTCACCGCCGCCTGACGATCGGGAATAGAAGTTGAACCATCCAGATACTGATAGCTGATGCCTTGCTTGTCCAGTTCTTTTCTGACAATCGCCAAATGCATCACAAATTGGCTGAACACCAATGCGCGATGTTTATTGGCTCGCAATTCCTCAACAATTTCGAAAAAAGCTTCGAGTTTTGCAGAGGGCAATTTTATGTCTTTGTTTACCAATGCAGTATTGCAACAGGCAAGCCGAAGTTTGGTAATTTCAGCCAATGCCTGCAGATGTTGCTGACCGTTGCCGCCACCATTGTTTTCGATCGTATCGATCGCCTCGCGCCGCAATGCTTCGTAAAATGCCAGTTCCTTTTCGCTTAAAGTAACTGTATGTGTAATTTCGGTTTTGGGCGGCAATTCGTCGAGGACTTTGTTTTTTGTCCGACGCAAAATAAACGGTGTAATCAGCTTTTTCAGGTGGTTTTTCTGTGCCTGAATTTCGGTTTTCACATACCGGTCGGTAAATTGCGGCAAAGTACCCAACAACCCGGGATTGCAGAAATTAAACAGGTTCCACAATTCGCCCAAATGATTTTGAATGGGCGTACCGGTGAGTGCCAGTTTAAAGTCAGACTGAATATTCATGGCCGCTTTCGATGATTTCGTCTGGGTATTTTTGATGGCATGTGCTTCGTCTAAAACAGCCATCGCCCAGTTGATTTTCGAAATCTGCTTGTCTTCCGATTGCAGCAAACCGTAAGTAATTACCAGCACATCAAAAGCTGACAGCGAAGTAAAAGCATTTTCCCGCTTGCCAGGTTTCAGGTTTACAATGTTTAGGGTAGGCGCAAATTTTTGCAGTTCGCTGCCCCAGTTTGGAACCACCGATGCCGGGCAAACAACCATAATCGGTCCATTTTCAGCCAAATGCAACATCATGGCAATTGCCTGAACCGTTTTTCCCAAACCCATGTCATCGGCCAGACAAGCTCCGGCATTCCAGGTTTTCAGGCGCGTCATCCAGCGGAAACCTTCCTCCTGATAAGGGCGTAATTCTGCATCGAGTGTTGCCGGAACCGGAACATCAACCAATGAAATATTTTTAATCTGCTTCTGAAATTCTTTCCACGATTTATCGGTTTTGAATGAAGCTGCACGCCCGGTAATTTCTTCCAGAGCATGCGAAGCAAACCGGTTGACAGTTACCCCATTTTTATCGATGTTGGAATACGATTCCAGCTCGTCGAGATGCTTTTTAAGTTCCTCTGTCAAAGCCAGAAATTCATCTTTTTTCAGTTCAATAAATCTGCCTTTGCTTTTGCGGTTCAGGCTAAGCAATTCTTTCAGGCTCAAAACCGTCGCTTCATCAATGTTTAATTCACCATCCAATTCAAACCATTGTCCTTTTCCTTTTATCCGGAGGCTCAGGTTTGCAAATGAAGCCGTTTTTTTCATCCTGAAATATTCACCTTCAGGCCATTCAACCACCGCAATATCAGTGTTTTCATTCAGGATTTCAAGTAATCCGAGGCAGTCGTAAGGGTCAGAAAAAAGTTCAGCTTCTTCAATTAAATCAGCATCGATAAAGGCAGAAACAGCGTTTGTCAACTTCATGGCATTGGCATTTTCAGCTTTCATGTTCCTCAATGCCTGACATCTTTCGCCGTCAACCATTCCATAAACAACTTTACCGCCCATACCAGGTTTTATGTAAGGAGGTTCAGTGCCCAATGGTTTGGCAAACATCTGCACTTTTAAACCATCACCCATCGGTACGATCTGAATCCTGATGCGCGAATCGGCTTCAATTGATTTCATTTCAGCGCTTCCATCATCAAAATCCGAATGAACGGTCATCAAACCACTCAGGCTCGAAACCGCTTCTATGAGTTTGGCTTTTCCTTTTACAGGGATCGTAATTCCCTGGTTAATCATCCGGATAATTGAATGTTGCTGTGGGCTGAGTGTGATTAGTTTGAAACGTGTCTGGGTTTCTTTCACCAAAACAGAACGTTGATCGGTGTTCGTAATATTTGTTTTCAGCTTAATTCCATACTTGCCAATTTCGGTACTAATTTCAGGCTGCGCTTTGATCAGCTCGACCGAAACCAAAGGATTTGAAGAAAGAAACATGAATGGGTGGCCACACAACTCATTGATCGCCTTGCTAAAGTCCAGATTGTATTCGGTAGCTCCGTAATAACCGTTATGGTAGGTAACAGCCGTTGCGATTCTTCGATCCTGTTCAGACAACCCGTCAACTTGCTGATCTTTAAACTTTTTAAGTGCAATATTTCGCCCCATGCTCCAGATCCCTTTGGCATTTATCGTTTGCAAAGTAGGTTGTATATAACCTCTTTCCAGATCAACCAGATAACAAACACGGGCAGTTCCCTGATCTTTTTTTTGCGTTCCGCCAGTGCCTTTGGTCAGGGTTAACAGTCCTTCGAGCAATTGTTCCCATTTCTCCGGAATAATTAACCGGCTCATCAGGCAGGGTGAATTTTTAGTTTCAAGTTCCTTTGGCACAGGAAAAGTGTCAATGCTAAATTCAGATTTTTCGATGATAAAGTTGATCTCGCGCAGAAATAACCAGCGTTGGGTGAGGCTTATTTTATACGCTGTATTTTGTGCCAGCATTTGCAGGCTTGAACTTAACTCACCATGAATGATGTAGCTTAAAATCAGGTAAAAAACAGATCTAAACCCGGTCGTTGAAAAACAGCTTGTTGTGTTTATCTGTTTGAATTTTGATTCGGCCTGTCCCAAATCATTTTTCAGAAAATATAGTAGCGGAAGAAAAAAATGATCGTCGCTGAATTTGCTTCTCAATTTTTTATTGATCGCAACTTCGAGTTTCTTTTCGTTTACACTTTTAGGATTTAATGCAAAATTTAGCCAGTAAAGAAACTCATAGTAGAGGTTAAACTCCAATTTCGGCATTTTCATTCCGTCCCTGTCGGTAATTTGTGCTTTTTCGTAACAGTCTGCCGACAATTTAAAATTTCCCCTGAATAATTCAATCTGAGATATAAGAAGCAGTGAATTTGTATTGTGCAGATTTTTAATCAGTTTGTCAGCCTCGTCAATCTTCCCAAGCTGAAAGAGCATCTCCGCTTTTTGAATAGTAACCTGATCGAACAATCCTTTGAAGGTTGCATTTCGATCAAAGAATCTGGTAACAGGCGCAAAATCCTGAAAGTGCAATACATTCATTATTTGAATAGCATCCAACAATTCATACAGTAGCACAGGTGATCGCAGGAAAGCCTGATCATATTCAGGGTACAGCAACATTTCCGAAATCAGGGGAGCGGCTTCTATGGCTTTAGATATTAAGCGGTTCGTGGCATCATTGCTGAATCTGCTTTCACCGTTATAATACCCAAAAAGAAAATCGCGGATGTATTCAGTCACCGGAATGTGCCCAAATGGATTGTGCTCCTTCTGAATTTTTTCCAGCAGATCGATGTTTTTCGTGCTTTTAATCAATTGAGGAAATAGCTCAACTTTCAGACTAAAAGGAATATCAAAACTGGTCACCGACAACGTTACCAATTGCTTATTAACCAAGGTATTCAACACACTTTGATATTCCTTTTGGGTTGCTTTATTCCCGGTTTTATCCTGAAGATATTTGAGAGCATCGTACTTTGCCACACCCGAAAACTTGATCACAAATACATTGAGAACATTCTTGTGTAACTCGGGCAGGGAATGGTATGATTTCAATAAGTCGGAGCTATTTACTTCCATATAATTGTTGAATTTTCAATTTCGAATATTGGCCGAAGATAAACAATAGGGAAAATACACGCACATTCTGAATATTAAATTTTGAATGAAATATTTTTGTGTATGAAAATAATCTCTTCTGTGGTTTCTTAAAATTAGCTTAAATCGATTACCGGATTGGCAATGATATAATCTTTTTCGTTTTTCAAATGTTGTTGGTTTTTCAAATTGATTTTAAATCAAATTTTTAGTACCTTTTGCCTTCCAAATAAAAGCCAAACAATCATGTATTATATCCTGAAATTTTTATTTCTATCAATTGTGTTAAGTAGTTTTATTCCGGCCAAAGCACAACTACTTACCATTAAAGATGCGGTTGATCAGGCAATACAGAACAATGCACAGATCAACCAGATGCGTTCGCAGTTTGATCGGAAAAAGGAAGAATGGCGGACGCAAACCGGCATTTCATCTCCTGAAATCAGTTACATGAAAGAGGGTATCAATAACAAAGCTGCTGATCCTTTTCAGGAACAACGCCTCACGGTTTCGCAATCGGTTGATTTCCCACTTACGACTTCTTACCGTTTGAAAGCCTTGAAAGAGGAGGGAAAAGCGATGGAATTCAATATTCAGGAGGAAGAACGGAAAGTTAAGGTAGGTGTAAAGTCGCGTTATGTTGAAGTTATTTATGCGCTTCACCTTCAGAAACTACGCGATCAACAACTAAAATTAGCTACCGAGTTGTACAATGCTGTTTATACCCAATTCGAAACCGGCATGGGCAATGGCATGGATCTGACCAAGGCCGAACTTCAGGTAGCCGAATCCAACAACGATATTGATGCGGCACGAAGTCAGCTTCATCAGGCCCGGTATTCACTTTTTATGCTGATGGGATTATCGCCTGAAAATCAAAAATACACCATTGAGTTTATGGATACACTTCAAAGCAAAGATGTTGGAATTTCGCAGATTACGGCATTGTCAGTTCTTACAGAACAACCAGCATACAAATCATCGGAAAGAGAATTGGAAGCATCCGGCTATTTCCTGAAGGAAGCCAAAAGCAACATCCTGCCCGACATCCGGTTTAATCTTTACAAACAGGATTACGGAACGGGATACAATTTCAACGGATTTGAACTTGGCTTGAGTTTTCCGATCTGGTATCCTTTGGAGCAAAAGGGAAGAATTAAGATGAACCTGGCCCGCCAGGAAGAAATTCAGTGGAAGCAAAAACAAATCAGATCGGGTGTGAAAGAACAAATTGAACATGCCTGGCACAGATACGAAGTAAGCCGCTCAACCATTAAACGATACGACGAAACGATCCGAAGCAAGGCCGAAAAATTACAAACGCTCACACTGAGTGCATACAGATTGGGTGAAGTGGATTTGCTGAACCTGATCCTTGCGCAACAGATTTACCTCAACAGTCAGCAACGCTATTTATCGGCCTTGCGCGATTTTTACATCCAACTTGTTGAACTCGAAAGATTTCTCGATTTGGAGCTTGTTTATTAATTGTCTTTAAATCAAAATGATGATTAACAGAAAACAAAACAGAAGATAGTACCCATACCAAATAAAAACAATAGTCACATGAAACAATATCGCTATCAAATTGCCACTATAAGTCTTTTAAGCTTACTCATTCTGGGTTCTTCGTGCGGAAGTAAAACCGAAACCAAGGTAAAAGAACAAACATCTGCCGATTCGCCGCCTTCGGTTTCAGGAGTGAAACCTGAAACCCTGGTGAAACTTTCTGCAAAAGAATTGGGTGAACTAAAAATTCAAACCATCGAAGTCGGCAGCAGTGCAATCAATTATAGCATTGTGGTTCCGGGAGTAGTTTTCCCGGCGCCCAACCACATTAGCATCATCAGCACTCCTATTGATGGCCGGATCAGCCGGATCTCGGCACAGGAAGGACAAGCCATTCGGCAAGGGCAGGAAATGTTCAGCATCGAAAGCCTTGAATTTGGCAATATGGTTTCCGAATACCTTCAGGCTGTTTCCGAAGAAACTTTTCAAACATCACGGTTTCAACGGCTGGAGCAACTTGTAGAACAAACCATCAGTTCGAAAAGTGAACTCGACCGTGCACGTTCCGACTTTCAGCGAGCCAAAACAACAGTTATCGCGGCAGTTTCGAAACTGAAGGCCATTGGCGTTCCGGAGAAAGAAATCAATGCATTTAAAACTGCCGAAAGCATTGACCCAACATTAAAAATTCATTCTCCCATTGGCGGAATTATGGATCAGCGTTCTGTCGAATTAGGCCAATCGGTAAATGCCCTGCAAATGCTTGGCCGGGTGCTCGATATCAGCCATGTGCTGGTTCGCGGCTATGTATCGCCTGAAGATGCACGTTTCATAAGTGCCGGCGATTCAGTAAAAATTTCGCGGCGTCAAAACGACTCTTTCGAGATGCAGGCAGTGGTAACATCAATCAATCCCGGACTGGACGAAAATAACCGCTCTGTAATTGTGAATGTTTTACTGGCAACAAACAAAAACTGGCCAAAACCTGGCGAAAATCTTCACCTTTCGATTGAAACTACTTCAAAAATTGAAGTCATTTCTGTTCCGGTTGAAGCCCTGACTTATGAAGGAAACGATCCGATTGTTTTTGTACAGATCAATGAGTCAACTTACGAAAAACGCAAGGTGGACGTTCAGGAATTTCGGGATAAATATGCTATTGTACGAAGCGGGCTCGATAAAAATGAACGGCTGGCATCTACTCAGATTTTCAGTCTGAAAGCTCTTTCCCGTTTCGATAAAATTGCTGAAGAATAATGAGTTTTACAAAACAGGATAAAAACATTAGATAAACGCACAATTGCAATATTTTAAAACCTGATTTTTTAAGGCTACCTCAGTAGAAAACAAGTAGAAACCAAACCCCAACCTTATTACCTCATTATGAAAGTCGAATACAACAACCTATATACACATTTTGTGTTCACCACATTACACCGGCTACCTTTGATTGTTGATCAGCATAGGGAGCGTATTGAAAAATACATCACCGGCATAGTAAAAAACAATGAAAGTCACCTCTATGCCATTTATGCTAATCCTGAACATGTTCACTTTCTTATTTCCCGCGCACCAAACGTTTCAGAAGAAACGATCGCAACCATCGTGGCAAATAGCTCGGAACGGTTTATAAATGAAAACAAATTTTGTCAGGGCAAATTTAAATGGCCCCGAGTACTCGGGGTTCCGCTTTTTCGGTATCAAAAGGGGATGTCGAAAAAGTATGCAACTACATCTACAACCAGCCAGAACATCATCGCAAGATTAGTTACATGGAAGAATATGATACATTTATTAAGTTCTATCAGAAGACTATAAAGCCCAAATAAGGTAATAAGGTTTTGTGTTTTGTATGCTGTTTTTCTACTGAGGTTGCCATTTAAAATAAGGTTTTAAGACAAGTAGATTAGTACTTTTTAATTTGTGTAAACATAAAAATCAAACCTAAAATATGCTCAATCAAATTATTACTTTCAGTGTCAGGCAAAAATTCGTGGCACTTTCGCTGGTTATCCTGATGGCAGTTGCGGGTTATTTCTCGCTCATTCAACTGCCGATTAACTCCCTGCCCGATGTTACGCCCGTTCAGGTTTTGGTCATCACCAAGGCAGGCCGATTTTCACCTTTCGACGTCGAAAAACTAGTTAGTTACCCGATTGAAACGGCCATGAACGGTTTGCCCAAAGTAAAGCAGGTTCGCTCCACTTCGCAATTTGCTCTTTCGGCCGTAACCATCGAATTTGAAGAAGGTACCGATATTTATTTTGCCCGGCAAATGGTCAGCCAGCGGCTGCAATCCATTTCCTCTGATTTACCGCCGGACGTCTCTGCACCGCAACTGGGGCCTATTTCAACGGCATTGGGCGAGATTTACCAGTATGCTGTTCGGGGCGAAAACAAATCGCTCACCGAACTGCGCGAAATTCAGGACTGGATCATTGCACCGCAATTGAAAGTGGTGAAAGGCGTGACTGAGATCAATTCGTTCGGAGGTTTTGTCAAGCAATACGAAGTCGTTATTTCTCCTGAAAAAATTCGCACTTATGGCATCGGGATTAAGGAAATTACCGACGCCATTGCCAACAATAACAGCGTTTCCGGCGGGAATTTTCTGGAACACAACCGCGAGCAATACATCATTCGCGGGTATGGTCAAATCAATAAGCCTGAAGATATCCGCAACATTATTATCCGGAGCATCAACAACAAACCGGTGTATATCAAAGACATTGCCGATGTGGTGGTGAGCACACAAATCCGTCAGGGCGGGGTTACTCAGGACGGAAAAGGCGAAATTGTGAGCGGTATTGTCATGATGCTTCGTGGTGGAAACGGGCGACAGGTGATTGCGGAAATCGAAGACAAAATTGAAGTCATCAACAAATCGCTTCCGGATGGCGTGCAGATTGAAAAATTTTACGATCAGTCGGATTTGATCGACCGTACAACTTCAACCATTTCGACCAACCTGCTTGAAGGAGGTTTTCTGGTTATCGTAGTGCTGTTACTCCTGCTTGGTGAAATTTCCGGTGCATTGATTGTGGCTGCGGTTATCCCGTTTTCGATGCTGTTCGCGTTCATCGGGATGCGCGAATTCGGCTTGGCGGCTAACCTGATGAGTTTAGGCGCCATCGACTTTGGGATGGTGGTGGATGGTTCGGTGGTGATGATCGAAAATATCGTTCACCGGCTGCAAAAAAATAAAGGCGAAAACGTGGATGATGTGGTTATTTCAGCCTCCAAACAGGTGGTTCGTCCCATTTTCTTCGGAGTATTGATTATCCTGATGGTGTATGTTCCGATTATGACTTTCAGCGGAATGGAAGGAATTTTGTACCGACCCATGGCTATTACCGTTGCAGCCGCCGTTCTGGGTTCGCTGCTACTTGCCCTGATTTTTGTACCAGCCATTTCGTCCATTATTTTCAGGAAAGGTGTAAAAGTTCGCCGGAATTACCTGATCGATTGGATCAAACCGCGCTATTACAGCGGACTGGAGAAACATCTGGATCGCCGCTGGTTTGTAACTATTTCGGCGGCAATCGTTTTCGGTTTGTCAATGATTGTGATGAGCCGGCTTGGAACCGAATTTCTTCCTGAACTTGATGAAGGTTCGATTCTGGTTGAACAAGTTCGTATGCCATCGGTCACCCTGAAAGAGTCGATGGACAATGCCAACTGGCTGGCCGGAAAGTTGATGGAGAATATTCCGGAGATAAAAACAGTGGTTCCGAAAACCGGCCGCTCCGATCTGGCCAACGACTGGATGGGTGTGCACCAGACTGATGTTTGGGTGGTGCTTAAACCAACCGATGAATGGCGCGATGGAATTTCGAAAGAAGATATTGTGGCTCAGATTGAACCATTCCTGAAGACTGAGCCCGGATTGGCGTACAATTTTACACAGCCAATAGCTATGCGCGTTGACGAACTGACCAGCGGTGTAAAGTCCGATCTGGCAGTAAAAATTTACGGCGAAGATCTTGACAAGTTAAACGAAATTGGACAGAATATTTCCACCCTTGTTTCTGAAATGGCAGGGACAGCCAACTTTTTTGTGGAGCAACCCATCGGACAGCCGTACCTGACGATTGAAATTGATCGTGAGGCGCTGGCTACTTTTGGTCTGAATGTGAATGATGTGCAGGCGGTGATTGAAGCCGGAATTGGCGGACAGGTTGCCGGTCAGTTGTACGAAGGCCAGCGCCGTTTCGATATTCAGGTGCGGTATCCGGCAGAATTTCGTTCCGAATTGCAGAAAATTCAGGAAATACCGGTGCCACTTCCCAACGGCGAATTTATCCCGATCAAACGGGTGAGCCATATTGTTGCTCAGGAAGGACCTCGAGAAATACAGCGCGAAAACGGCTGGCGCAGGCTTATTGTCGGCATCAACATTAAGAATATCGATATGGGAACTTACGTTACCCAATTACAGGAAGCCATTGATAAGAAAGCGAATGTTCCGGCAGGTTATTTTCTTGAATACGGCGGAACCTTCGAAAATCAGAAACGTGCCATGAATCATCTATTACTGGTAGTTCCGTTATCGCTGTTCATTATTATCGGTCTTATGTACCTCAACTTCGGGAAGATGCGATATGCGATCATCATTTTAATGAACTTGCCATTTGCATTTTCAGGCGGTATTTTTCTGCTGTGGATGCGTGGAATGTACCTTTCGGTGTCGGCAAGTATTGGCTTTGTAGCCTTGTTTGGGGTGGCAGTTCTCAACGGTATTGTGTTGCTCGACCACATCAACGAACTCCGGAAAGAAGGCGGACCGCTTCGAAAAACAATCATCGACGGATCGGCTGATCGTTTGCGCCCGGTATTGATGACTGCTTTAGTTGCCAGTTTGGGTTTCATCCCAATGGCTTTTAACTCCGGACCTGGTTCCGAAGTTCAGCGACCACTGGCAACTGTCGTAATTGGCGGATTAATTACCTCAACCTTCCTTACATTGCTGGTTCTACCGATTATTTACTACTGGGTAGAAGAAAAACGTGAAAAGAAGAAGTTGAAAAATGAGGTGGCGATTGAGGGGGAATAGTTATTTTTTGCTCTCCAATCCGAAAGTGAAAATCTCCGAAGGAGTTCGCGAGTTTTTCATGATTTCGAGCATTTTTTTCACCATTTTTGGATTTTTTACAGCAACATTGTTTTCTTCGCCAATGTCGATCTTCAGGTTGTATAATTCGGTCGTAACTTTTTCAGGAATTGAAACATTGTAACGAATAAGTTTCCAGTCACCCATGCGGACTGCCTGACGGCCATTATTTTCATGAAATTCCCAGTACAAGCTTTTATGTATTTTTTGTCCTGATTTGTCCAAAAGTGTTGGAAGGAAAGAGACTCCATCAATTTTCTGCGGAGACTTAACTCCGGCAAGTTCGGCCACTGTTGGCATCACATCCCAGAAGGCTGAAACATGATCGTTTTTCGATCCGGCAGCAATTTTTTTCGGCCAACAGGCAATCATTGGAACTCGGATTCCTCCTTCGTACAAATCTCGTTTGTAGCCTTTCAGCGGGCCATTGCTATCGAAATAATCAGGATCGGCGCCACCTTCCAGATGCGGACCATTGTCGGAAGTAAAAATGACAATCGTATTCTTTTCGAGTCCGAGTTCTTTCAGTTTAGCCACCACTTCGCCCACCTGCTGATCGAGCAAAGTAACCATTGCGGCAAAAGCTGCATGAGATTCAGGTTGTGTACCATAAGAACCATTCCTGAAGTTGTTACTACCCGGCTCAGCGCCTTTAAAAACCTTTTCAGGCAAAAGTTTTCCCCTGAATTCTTTCATGTTTTCTTCGGGAAGAAGCAATTCCGCGTGGGGGACTGTGTTCGGATAAAACAGGAAAAACGGCTTGTCTTTATTTTTTTCGATAAACTGAAGCGCCCGTTGGTGAATCAGTTCAGGAGCATATTCTCCAAATTTATCTCCTGAATTGCCCTCCAGGATAACCTTCGCTTGATTGTCCCACAAATGACCTGGGTAATAGTTGTGCGCCAGTGATTGGCAATTGTATCCGTAAAATTCGTCGAATCCCTGATTATTCGGGTCGCCTGTGGAGCCGGGAGAACCAAGTCCCCATTTTCCGAAAGCGCCGGTTGCATAATCAGCTTCTTTCAGCATTTCGGCCATTGTATAAGTTCCGGCAGCAATCGGGTATTGACCTTCGGGCTCCCATGACTTGTTTCCACGAATGGGTGTATGTCCGGAAGTTTGGCCGGTCATAAGCGATGATCGCGAAGGTGCGCAAACAGTGCATCCGGCATAGTGCTGCGTGAACAACATTCCATAACTGGCAAGTTTGTCGATATTGGGTGTCTGAAACCGCTTCTGACCGTAACAACTCAGGTCGCCGTAGCCCAAATCATCGGCCAGGATATAAACAATATTGGGTTTTTGCTGTGCTGTAAGGCTTGAAACACCTATGAGGGCGGTTGCAGCAAATGTGAGAAGTTTTGGGTCCATAGGTAACATTATTTCAGAAGAAACAAATGTAGCAATCAATTTTTGTTCAGGCATGAGTCTGAAGTAGAAATTCTACTTCAATTGTACCTTCACTCAACAAAAGCCATCCGTTTGAATATTCCAAAAACTACCGCTATATTGGTGCTGCAATAGCACTAAGGAACAAAATGATGGAAAACAACACACAAAATATCGGTAATGACGAGGTCCGGGAGCAAGTTGTTCGGGCAGCACGATTGGTTTTTGCACGATTCGGCTTCAAGAAAACGGCTTTGGACGATATTGCCAGAGAATCACGAAAAGGGAAAAGCACCATCTATTATTACTTTAAAAGTAAAGATGAAATTTTTAAGGCAGTGATTGATGCCGAAGCGGAAATAAGAAAGCAAGCCATTAACGAGCAAATTAGCCGGATCAGTGATTCGAGACAAAAGCTAAAAATATACATTTATGCGCGGATGCAGACTCTGAAAATGGTTGTCAACTATTACGAAGCCATCAAAAACGATCTGCTCGACAATTTGTATTTTGTAAATAATTTTCGAATTGAGCATTTCGAAGATGAAATCATGCAGATAAATAAATTGCTGCTTGAAGGCATTGAAAAGGGTGAATTTTCAATCGCAAACCCCCAACTTACTGCCAAAACCATCGTTACTATCCTTCAGGGATTTGAAGTTCCGTTGATAATTAAAAACCTTTCAGACGAAGAAATTCAGAAATCAGTGGATGAAATGCTCAATATTCTGTTTTTCGGGATAGTTACAAAATAGAAGCCTCCCCCAACCCCTCCAAAGGAGGGGTGAAAGAACCACAACTCGATAGTTATTACTTGAAATTTATATTCTCGTTGGACGTCAATAATAATTGAGAAACCGCTCCAACCATGATCTGCCTACTCCCTTCTCCTTTGGAGAAGGGCTGGGGATGAGGCTTTTCTACTTCTTCACCTTAAACAATTCTTTCTCGTCCACCTTTTTTACCTTCGAACTATCGTTCAGTAATTTATTGATGGCGTTGAACGGGGCAAAAACAACCTCATCGCCAGCGCTTACACCTTCCAGAATTTCAATATTCTGACTATCCTGAATTCCGGTTTTAACCGGTTTCTTGTAAACTTTCCCATCAAGATAAATAAATACTACCTCTACTTTTTCTTCCTGATCGGCTTTGGCCACTTGTTCGGTACCGGTTTCGCCTTCTTTCTCAGCTTCTTCCGCTTTGGGTTCCGGCTTGCCATTTCCTTTCAATGCACGTGTAGTAACTGCCTGAATCGGAACTGTAATTACATTCGTTCTTGTTTCTGTCTGTATGTCAACAGTTGCCGACATACCGGGACGGAAAGGATATTTTCTTCCGGACACGCTATCTGTAAGGTCATTATATGATTCGGCAAGCAATAAAATCTTCACACTGAAGTTGGTCACCTGATCGGTTGAACCACCTACCACATTAGCCGAATTGGCAATTTCAGTAACAATACCTTTAAACTTACGCCCCAAATAGGCATCCACTTCTACCAAAGCAGTGTCGTTCAGGTTAACACGCACAATATCATTCTCGTTCACATCAACTTTAACTTCCATCAGGTTGAGATTGGCAATAACCATCGTCTCAGTACCTGCATACATATTGGTTCCAACCACCCGTTCGCCTTTTTCAACATTTAAACGCGAAACAGTACCGTCCATCGGGGCATAAATCTTGGTTTTAACGAGCTGTTCCTGGGCTTCAGCAACCGATGCTTCGGCAGATTTAACCGCAAACTGCGCCGCTTTTACTTCCGATTGTGCAACTTTAAATGAAGCTTGTACTGTTTCAAAATCCGATACCGGAATAGCATCCTGTTTAAAAAGTGTATTGGCGCGTTTGAATGCCAGTTCGCTTTCGATTAAACGAGCTTCGGTTTGCGCCAGTCGGGCCTGCGACGAACTAAAACTAGCCAGCGCCCTGTTGTACGCCTGAACATACATATCGGGTTTAATCACCATCAGAAGCTGGCCTTTTTTAACCTCAGCTCCTTCTGCAATTAGCAAATCAATAATCTCTCCTGAAACATCCGGACTTATTTTCACCTCGGTTTTGGGCTGAACCTTGCCATTGGCTGTTATCAACTCGGTAATGGTTTTGCTTTCAACAACTTTAGTAGCCACGTTAATTTCAAAGTCTTTACCAAACCAGCCCTGTTTTTTACCAACAACCAAAACAACTATCAGTATAACTGCCAAAGCAATAATGTATGGCAAAAATTTATTTGACTTCTTCTTCATTTCTTTTGAATTTTGACTTATCTGTCTGGGCAAACTTTTAAAAATTACACATGAAAATGAAAAAGAACCCAATATTTCAGCCGATTGAAATTAAATACAAAAACATTCAGCAGGCTTGTATGTTATCGTGTTTTAACAATTTAAAATTCTTTGGGTTTCAAATCAAACCACAAGGAAATATTTCTGAACAAAATACATAGAGATCAATGAATCAGGCAAATCTTAAAGTTGAAAACCCAATTTCTGAACTGAATGCGCAAAATATCGCATTCGGCGAGTTTCTGAACAATTTAAAAGCACGGATGAAACTCGTTTATCACGACCGTGCAGATATTGATCAAATGGCTGTTAAACGGGGAATGCCGCCTTTCGTAATGCGCGAAATCATGGACTTAAATCCATTGGCAGTCGGAATCCCAACGGAATACGGAGGAAGGGGTTGTAAAATGGAGGAGGCCATTGCGCTGCTGGCTGCAACTTCTTATGAATCACTGGCTTTATCACTCACTATGGGGATCAATTCAGCTTTATTTCTTCAGCCAGTTGCAAAATATGCACAGGAAGAAGCCAAAGCTCCCGTTTTTGATCGTTTCCTGAAACATCAAAACATGGGCGGACTGATGATTACCGAACCAGACTTTGGAAGTGATGCATTAAATATGCAGACTTCCTTTTCAGAAAATAATGGAAAATACCATCTTCAGGGAACCAAGCATTGGGCCGGACTAACAGGTTGGGCCGAATTTTGGTTGTTGACTGCACGCGAAAAAAGCCAGTCGGGTGACCTGAAACGCGACATCGACTTCTTTATTTGCGATGTGAACAGTCCCGGCCAAAACATTGTAGTTGAAGAGTTCTACGAAAACCTCGGATTATTCCAGATTCCATATGGAAGAAACCGACTGGATGTTCAGATTCCAAAACTGCAAAGGTTAGTTCCAAAATCCACCGGAGTGAAAATGATGCTCGACTTGCTGCACCGCAGCCGGATGCAATTTCCCGGCATGGCAATGGGTTTCATACAGCGCTTGCTGGATGAATCAATTGCGCACGCCAACCGTCGTCTGGTGGGAGGAAAATCATTGTTCACTTACGATCAGGTTCAACAGCGGTTGGGCAGATTACAGGCATTATATACCATTACATCGGCCATGTGTGCCAATAGCAGCGAAAAAGCCGGCATCGAAAATGATCTTTTTCAGCACGGATTTGAAGCCAATTCAGTTAAAAGTGTGGTTACCGATTTGATGCAGGAAGCCGCACAATCTGCGACACAGTTGGTTGGCGCTCAGGCATACAAGCTAAGTCATATCGCCGGAAGAAGTATTACCGATAGCCGTCCGTTCCAGATTTTCGAAGGTTCGAACGATATTTTGTATGCACAAATTTCCGAGAATCTGGTTAAAATGATGAAGAAAACCAAAGAAAGCAACCTTTACCAATTCCTGAAAGACTTCAACCTTACCTCAAAATCAGCGCCTTCGATGAAAGAAATGCTTGATTTTGAATTGAACCTGGAACTTCCGCAACGAAAAATGGTTGAATTAGGTCAAATCCTTGGTCGTATTGTTTCCTTCGAAATGGTGATCAACCTGGGTGAAAAAGGATACAGAAGCGATTTGATCAATAATGGATTGGTATTCCTGAAGCAGGAAATTAATTCATTGTTTCATCATTTCAATTTCAGTAACCAAACCTTGGTGGTTGAGGATTATCAGGAGGACAGCAATTGGATGAATTTTGTTTCTGCACATTGAGCTGATTAAAACCGGGCATTTTTAGTATTTTTGCAAGCTCAATCGGGGAGGAAAAGTTATTTTCAGTATTGAAAAAATGTATTTATACTGGTTTCCTGCCGCAATAAACATTTCTAAAATGAGTTTTCATTCTTATGCGATCTATTCTCCTGATGCCGGAGCCTTTTATTACGGTTATTTTGAGGATCTTGAAAAAGTGCTCGAAATGCACAACACAAACCAGATAACTCCTACAAAGGATCGGGGTCCATGGGTTCTGATGTATTCGGAAAGGCATGATACGCGGCTAAAAGCCATTCGGCAGGTAAGTTTTTACAGATCGGTTAAAGGACAGCGTTTTATGCGGAACAAGCTTAATTTCTGACACCGCTGAAAGTGGTTGTTTCGATTTTTACAAACAAATCAACATTCAGAAATATTCACAGAGAATGCATTGTTAATAAATAATTGATTGACACACCTTTATTTTAACAAATCGGTAGTTGATCTTTTGTAAATTTGAAACCAATTTTAATACGTTTTTACCATGAAGAAAATTATCTTAGTTGCTTTTACATTGGCATTGCTTACAAGCGGATGTAAAGTATTCAAGTCTAAAAAGAGTCAGGCAGCTCCAAAAACAGAAACAACCGCAGAAACCAAAGTGTTTTCAGTGCCTGCAGTACGCGAAAATCCAACTTCGGATACCATGTACGAAACTGCCGATAAATCGGTTTCAGGAAAACCCGTATCGGTAAGAAGCGAAAATTTTACATTTTCAGCTGAAGATCAGGCAGCTTACGGAAGCAAAAGCTTCTTCGTGATTGTTGGAAGTTTCAGCAGCAACGAAAATGCCGGACGTTTCAAACAGGAAATGGCTCAACTGGGCTTTAAGCCAATTATTCTGCACAGCGAAACTGGCTATTACAGAGTTTGTGTCGATTCTTTTAATGATGAAGCTGCTGCCCGTAGCCGTGTTCAGAAAATCCGAAATGATTATCCGAAATATGCCGATAGCTGGTTACTGATCAAGAAATAAAGCTTTCAGAATAAAGTAAAAAAGGGATACCGCAGGGTGTCCCTTTTTTTATTCATCGTTTTTGTGCGTTTACTTTAAGATTTTCTGCTTCCTGATAGCCTTCCGCCACAACAGTCATTTGAATATTGCTCTCGTTGATGGCCATCGGATTCACCAAATAGGAAGGAACTAACCTGTTGCCGTTGCTGATGGTTGAAGTTGCTAGCGGAACAGGACTTTCATTTGCCAAATGAATGGCCAGTTCAGCAACTGTATAAGCCATGGTTTTAATTGGTTTATATACTGTCATGGTTTGATTGCCCCTCATAATTTCCTGAATATTTGACAAGTCGGCATCTTGTCCGGCAAGCTTTACTTTCCCTGCCATCCCATTCTCCTTTAAAGCCCGTAGCACACCCAAAGCAATGGCATCGTTTCCGGCAAGAATAGCATCCACAGCACCTTTGGCGGATTGTATCAGTTGTATCGCATGTCTGTAACCTTCGTCTTCGGTCCAATAATCGGAAAAAACATTGTAAACCAGTTTAATCTCTCCTTTTTCAATATAAGGTTGCA
This sequence comes from Bacteroidota bacterium, assembly GCA_030698405.1. GTDB lineage: Bacteria > Bacteroidota > Bacteroidia > Bacteroidales > Prolixibacteraceae > Aquipluma. The sequence continues at coordinate 56,483 of JAUYMU010000021.1, read as the reverse complement.
AGATATTCATCTGACCGAGAAAAATCATCCGGCTGTTATTGTCGTATGTAGGTCCGCCGATAAGAGCATAACTACCTGTTGGGGTAGTGTTTACAAGGTATTCTGCCTGAATTTCACCAATCCGCACATTATCAGAAGAAACGTAATAATCGAGCCAGCAATTATTAATCAATCTGTCGTAAGCAATTACTTTGATATTACTTTTATGCGCCATCTCAACAATCTGTCCGGCAGAAAATTGGTCAACCGGAATTACCACCAAAACGGATATTCCGGCATTGATCATTTCTTTGGCCTGCTCAATTTGTTTCTGTGCATCATTATCGGCCATTTTTACAACAGAAACACCCCCAAGCTGATCAACGGCCTCGATAAAATATTTTTCATCACTGTGCCAGCGTGGCGTATCAAAACTGTGAACCAGCAAACCAATCTTTGGCTTTCCGGATGAACAACCGACAAGTACTAAACCTGCCAGTAATAAATAAAATAAAATTTTGGTCTTCATAGTAGATGGAATTTATCAGTGAATAATTGAATTATACCATAACCATAAAAAAGGGAAGAACTGATCCCAAACGACGTTTCAGGAATGAACCGTTTGTATATAATAAATGAACAATTCCTTAAATAATATTTTTATACGGAAAAACTCATACTTCGTTCGATACAAGCAGATGGTTGAATAACACATCTGGAAAAAAACAGAAGAAACATAAATCTCATTTGAAAACTTAGCCGGTATTCTATTTTAAGGAAGTAACCAATCGTAGGCGTTCAGCAGCAAGTTCTAGGGTTTCATTGTTTTTTGCAAAACAAATACGTACCATTTTCTGCTTGTTTTTTTCGTGAATAAAAGCGGAAACAGGAACAACTCCCACTCCGTATTCTGTTGCCAGACGGTAAGTGAAGTCGGTATCCGGTTCATCAGAAATGGCAGAATAATCGAGTATTTCGAAATAACTTCCCTGAGAAGGAATAATTTTAAACAAACTTCCACCCAACAACCGGTTAAAATAGTTTCGTTTGCCCTGATACATTTCTGAAATATCCTTCTTCGAATCTTCCGTCAGTAAATATTCTGAAAGAGCATACTGAAGCGGAGTATTCACATTGTAGATTTGAAATTGCTGTATCCTCCGGAATTCGGTCATTAATTTTTCAGGAGCCAGAATGTAAGCCAGACCCCAGCCATTGATATTGAAAACCGGGCCAAATGAAGAAACCACAAAACTCCGCTCCGCCAGCTTGTCAAATTTGGCTACACTTTGATGGGTGCTGTTATCAAACACGATTGATTCGAAAACCTCATCGCTCAGAACAACTATGTTGGTTCCGTTTATTAGTTTTTGCAACTGAATCAGATCTGATTCTGATAAAACAGAGCCGGTAGGATTGTGCGGCGAATTGAGGATAATCATCCGTGTTTTGGAAGAAACCATTTTCCGGACTTCTTCCCAGTCGATATGAAAATCAGGTAATTTAAGAGCAACATATACAGGGCGGGCACCAGCATGAACAATTGCCGGAGCATACGATTCGTAGGCGGGCTCAAAAACGATTACTTCGTCTTCATCTTTTACCACCGAACTTATTGCAGTCATTATTGCCTGAACAGGGCCGGCGGTGATTGTAATTTCTGTTTCAGGATTATATGAACGCTTGTACAGGCCTTTTACCCTTGTGGAAATAACTTCACGTAATTCGATTACTCCTTCGTGCGGTGCATAATTATTGTATCCCGACCGAATATATGTTGCGGCCAGTTCCGCCAGTTTTTCAGGGCACGGAAAATCAGTTTTCCCTAAAGAAAGATCAATAGCACCGGTTTCGATAACCAGTTTATTAATGGCGGAAAATATACTTCCTTTGGTGACGAGTAATTTCGTTTGAGACATTTTGTAAATATTGACCGGCAAAGTTAAAAAAATATGCTGTTTGGTTGCATTTCAAATGGCATTCACTTTCAAATATAATGATTTATTCAACACATAAAATCAGCGTAAAACTTCTCTCAGAATATCCAATGATTTTATCTCTCCCATGTTGTCAAAATGAATTCTGTAATATTCCAGCAACTTCTCAAGCAGCTGCCGCCGGTCATTTTGGCTATATTCCAGTTTCCCAAGCGACGAATAATCAACATCAAAAAGCATTGCCAACAATCTGGTTATATGCCTATCAGTAAACTGATTATGCGTTGGTTCATGGCTCACAAACCTTGCTTTTTGCAAGTCGAAAAAATTACTGATCAGTGCATGCTCACGACTTGGATAGATTCCTAAAAACTGCGTAAGTTTAAACAGGAACCAGACATGGAAATTACTAACCCCTTGCTCAGACAAGTCAAGAAAACTCAATGAATTGTATATAAAATCAAACAAGCCCGGATTGGGCTCTTCTTCCTTTAAACATTTGTAAAGAATTTCGGCCAAAAAAATTACCTGCGACCTTTTCCGGATATCAAACGGAATGGTCGAAAAAGGATTTGCAATCCTGACATCTTTCAACCGATGGATTTCGCGGCCGGCTTTGTAATAAATCTCAAGGTCGAGAAGATAAAGTGGCTGAAAAGCAACCGATTTAACAGTCGATTTTTTACTTCTTGCACCGTTAATCATGAACGACTGACGGCCAAAAGATTCAGTATAAATTACAGCAATAATGCTGGTTTCGGAATATTTTACTGAATGTAAAAAGATGCCCCGAGTTTTTTCGAGCACTGGTTGTCAGTTTTAATGGATAAATAAAAGTTTGGTTACCATCGTTTTATTTCCTGATGCATCGCTCATAAAAACCAAATAGACACCAGTTTTGCAGCGGTTTCCGTTTAAATTTCTGCCATCCCAGATTGCCTGGCCGCCCAGTGAAGTAGTTTTATGCACCAGGTTCCCGCTGATATCGGTAATTCGCAAATCGGTATCTTCAACAAGTCCTTTCACAACGATCGGACCGTCATAAGTTTCGCGCACCGGGTTGGGATAGACATAAACATCAGCAAATTCTTCGTTACCGGCAGTCGCCTCTCCCATGTATGAAATCAACCCGACTGAGGTTCCGATAAAAACTTCGCCGGATTTTTGGTTAATTGCGATGTCGGTAATTTCATCTGTTGGCAGCGGGCTGTTCTCCTTATTAAAATGTTCAAGCTCAGTATCGCCGTTTTCAGAAATTAAAAATATGCCTGAAGTTTTGGTTCCAATCCACTTCCGGTTTGCGCCGTCGATAGCAATGGCGGTAATTGATTCTTTTTCGAGCAATGGATGAAATTTTCCGTCGTTCAGGTCTAATCCGGGGCGTGTCGCAAACATTGTGGCATCTTCCCATATTTTTTGGGGATTGGTAAATACTGCCACTCCGCTTGATGTGCCCAGCCACAATTCACCGTTTTGATCTTCAGCAATGGCATTTACATCGCTCATGTCAGTATAAAGTTCTTCCTTGGCATTGGTGAAATAAGCAGTCACCTTTTGCATTTTCGATTTGTTATTTGCGCTGTTAAGCGCATACATGTACTGACCCCGTCCAAGGATCACCCATTTATCATCGTCTTTGGTAACCAGCACTTTTCCGATGAAAGTATTATTGGCAATTCCACTTAATTCATACGATTTCCATTGTCCATCGGTCTGAAAAACAGAAATTACGTTGGCTACTCCGGAATTGGTTACCCAAAGGTTTCCTTTCGAATCGAAATCCATTCCCCCAACACGGACATAAGGTTCATTCGGCTGGCCTGGAAGTTGGGTTTGTAAACTGCTGTTAAGGTTGTTATATTGCTTCACAAATTTACCGTTTCTGAACTCCAGCACGCCCCCGCCCCATGACCCGGCAAAAACATGATCCGGATCTTTCGGATTGGCAACAACACAAACCATGTCGCGTAAATCGTTTAAAATGGGAAAAACATTTCGGTCAAAAACCGACCATTTCCCTTCGCGGTTGAGTTGAAATTGAGGCTGATTGTATAAATTTCCCCATGGGTTGCTCTTGCCACCTGGAGTAATCCAAAGGTCATTCCCATTCATTTTAAGCGAAAATATTTTGTTGTCAATTGGCCCGTCTGGAATTATCTTTTCGGTTTGAGAACCAACTTTTATCAATCCATATTTGCGATCGGCAATCCAAAGTACATTCTTTTCGTCTAAAACTGCACACATCGTACTAATAGGTTTTTCGTCTTTTCCTGAAAACGAATATTGATAAACATATTTTACCAATTCAAGTTTATCATCGTATATGAAAATCTCTTCCCTGCTTGAAAAAACGAGGTAATTCCCACTTATTGTCACATCCGAAACATAGTTAACGCGTGGCAGAAAACGCACCCAGCCATTCTCCGTCAGTTCGTACATTTCGTCCTGTGCCCATTCGTCGGGAGTATAATTGGCAAAGATTTTCCCTTTAAAATATTTTATTTTGCTGAACTTCTTGCTGGCATTGGGAATGTTTGTAATACGGCTCCAATTGTTGTAATTCTGAAGGTTAGGTTCCGAGGCCAATGCTTTGTAAATGCCATTGGCCGTTGCGGCATAAAGAAAAGTGCCATCGGTAGTCATATCCAAAACATTGACATAAGCGCCATCCTGTCCGATGAAATAACTGTCCTTTATTTCCTTGCGTTCGAGGTTGATGACCACAATTCCGAAACCGCAGGAGAGATATGCCAGATTACCAACAAACAATACATTATTGATTTTTTTATCAGCAGGTATTTGTTTCCTTTTGATATCGGAAAGGTTAAATATTTTGGTGTCAAATATTAAATCTACATTTGCATTCTCATAGGCAACCAACAGCAATTTATTCTCTTTGCTATATGCCAGTCGCTCAACACCGGCATCAGAAAGACCATTAATCCCCGACATTTTTTGAATACTGTTATCGCTTTTATTGTACGAAAACAAGCCACCTTCGGTAACACAATAAATTTTTTCGCCAGTATCAACCACATTTTTTGCATGTGCATACGATTGATAATCGGTCCATTCACCAATAGATGGCTGCGAATTGACATTAAAGATTGTCAGAAAGATAAATGCTGTGAATAACAGGTATTTGTACGCCATTATTTTCCTTTATGCTGGATTAAATATTCAACTAATTTCTGAACTGCCCTACCCCTGTGACTGATTTTGTTCTTTTCATCCATTGGCATCTCTGCAAACGACCGGTCGGATTCGTCGGGCTTGAAAATCGGATCATATCCAAATCCTGTTTCCCCCCGCTTTTCTTCCAGTATCTGCCCGTCAACGATGCCTTCGAATTGAGTTTCGTTCCCGTCAATCACCAACGAAATAACTGTTCTAAAACGTGCCTTTCGGTTATTTATTTTATCAAGTCTCGCCAAAACCAAATCCATATTATTTCCAGCACTGCGCTCCTCTCCGGCATAACGAGCCGAATAAACGCCTGGTTCGCCATTTAAGGCTTCAATCTCAAGCCCTGTATCGTCGGCAAAACAATTTAAACCATATTTATTATATATGAAAAAAGATTTTTCGGCAGCATTGCCCTCAAGAGTAGCTTGATTTTCAGGAATATCATCCTCACAGCCGATATCGTTCAGGCACAACAATTCGAACGATCCATTGAGCATTTGTTTGATTTCCTGAAGTTTATGCAGATTGTTTGTTGCAAATACAAGTTTCATAACCATTAAAATAATCCATGAATCTGGGCATCAATCCGGTCAATCACATTACTTAAATCTTCAGGATTGTTCTGAAAGTTAATACGATCAACATCAATGATCAGCAATTTGCCTGCTTTGTAGCGGTTCACCCAGGCTTCGTAACGTTCGTTCAGTTGTTTCAGGTAATCAATCCTGATGGAATTTTCGTAGTCGCGCCCGCGTTTCTGAATTTGATGAACCAGAGTAGGAACCGTAGCACGCAGATAAATGAGCAAATCAGGAGCCTGAACGAACTTCGTCATCATCTGAAAAAGAGAATGGTAGTTGTTAAAATCACGTGTTGACATCAGTCCCATGGCGTGCAGGTTGGGTGCAAAAATCTCCGCATCTTCGTATATCGTGCGATCCTGAATCACCGTTTTTGATGAATTCCGTATATCGACCACTTGTTTGAACCGGCTGTTCAGAAAATAAATCTGCAGGTTGAACGACCAACGTTGCATGTCTTCATAAAAATCATTCAAATAAGGATTTTCATCCACATCTTCATAATGGGCAACCCATTTATAATGTTTCGAGAGTAATTCGGTCAAAGTGGTCTTTCCCGCTCCAATATTTCCGGCTAAAGCAATATGCATTTTGATAGTTTTTAAAATTTGATCCAAAATACGGAATAATACACCGAACTTTTGATTATTCCGAAAAGTTTACAAAGAATTATTCAATTCGATTAACTGATCGAGGTATTGCCGGTTGTTTGACAGGCGTGGTATTTTATTCTGCCCTCCTACTTTCCCTCTTTTTTTCATCCACTCATAAAAAAGACCTTTTTTTGCAACAATAACATGTGGCATTTCAAGGCTGAGGTTTTTGTGCCGTTTGGCTTCATAATCCGAATTAATGGTCTTCAAGACCCCATCGAACAGTGAAATGAAATGTTCCAAATCGCTTGGCAACTTTTCAAACTCGATGACCCACTCATGAGCCCCTTTTTGGTTATCGTTCATATAGATCGGTCCACCGGTATATTCCGAAATAATAGCTCCGGTTCGCTCGCAGGCAATCTGAAATGCTTTTTCGGCATTGTCGATAATCAGTTCTTCTCCAAAAGCATTTATAAAATGTTTGGTTCTACCTGTAATCAAAAATTTATACGGACTTCGTGAAGTAAATTTGATGGTATCACCAATCACATAACGCCACAATCCGCCATTTGTGGTAATTACCATGGCATAGTTTTTCCCGATTTCAACATCCTGAAGAGAAATGACCATCGGCGTGTCGCTACGAAATTTATCCATCGGAATAAATTCGTAATAAATTCCGTAATCGAGCATCAGCAACATATCCTTTTTATCCGGCTCATCCTGAATTCCAAAAAATCCTTCCGAAGCATTGTAAGTTTCCATATAATGCATCTGGTTTCCAGGCATTAGCTTTTCGTATTGTTCCCGATAGGGTTCAAATTTCACACCTCCGTGCGTAAAAACTTCCAGATTGGGCCAAACTTCCAGAATATTGTTTTTTCCGGTAACCTCCAGAACTCGCTTGAATAAAACCAGGTACCACGAAGGAACTCCGGCAAAGGAAGTCACATTTTCGCCAAGCGAATGTTCAATGATCTTTTCAATTTTTTCTTCGAATTCTTCAAGAAGCGATATTTCGGTAGAAGGAGTTCTGTAAAATTCGGTCCAGAATGGAATATTTTCAATGATAATAGCCGAAAGATCACCGTAATAACTGTTGTTGTTAAAGTTACTTACCCGGTGGCTTCCACCAAGGGTAAGCGACTTGCCCGACAAAATGCCCGATTCAGGATTGTTTTTCAGATAAAGCGCCAGCACATCGCGCCCACCGCGCATGTGAACACCTTCTAGTGAATCTTTGCTAACAGGAATAAACTTACTTTTATCGTGGGTGGTGCCCGACGATTTTGCAAACCATTTGGTTTCGCCCGGCCAAATCAGGTTTTTTTCTCCCTGCATCATCCGTTCAACAGTTTCTTTTATATCATCGTAAGCCTGAACAGGAACATTTTCACGAAATTCTTTTTCGGAACGAATGTTTCTGAAATTATACTTTAATCCAATTTCGGTATTGGAAGCTTCCTCCAAAAGTTCGAAAAGTACCTCGCGCTGAACTTCGTGGGGATGCTTTTTAAATAGCTCAATTTCGTAAATACGCTTAAAATTGGCCCAATTAATAATAGAATTGATTACTGGCATGGAAATTTATTTTCAGTCTGGTCACAAAATTATTAAAAAAACTGACTTCGATTGGGCTTTATAATCATACAATTTCTAATCTGAATTTCGCCCACGAATAAAAGCGATAAATGTTTCCTGAAATATAATTTTCCTACTTTTACTGAAATTTGAATCTTCATTCAACACTTAATTTATGAATTATATTGATTTGGTATTTGGTATTATACTGATATTAGCTGCCGTACAGGGTTTTCGCAATGGTTTTATTATTGAAATTGCTTCGCTGGCTGCTTTGATTCTTGGAATTTGGGGAGGAATCAAATTTTCTGATTATACTGCCGCATTTATAACAAAACACACAGGCTACCATTCAGAATACCTCAGCACCATTGCATTTGTGGTGACTTTTATTCTTATCGTAATTCTGATTCATATTATGGGTAAGATGCTCGATACGATTGTGAAAGCTGTTTTTCTGGGCTTTTTAAACCGGCTGGCCGGAATCATTTTCGGTGTGCTTAAAACAGCAGTTATTTTGAGTATTATTCTGTTGCTGTTTGACAGCATTGATGAAAATGTACATATTTTACCATCCAAACAAAAAGAGGACTCGAAAATTTACGAGCCCATGAAACAATTGGTTCCTACTTTATTCCCATTCATCAGGCTCTGGAATGCAAATGATGAGAATAAAAATGAAGAAGCTAAACCTCCGGTAAAAATCACCTGATCATTTTGCATGGCGATATTTCGATGGTGAACCATTCATTTTATATCTTTGGCCAAATTTTTCGGAAGGGGGTTTCAGCCTTTCCGGTCTGCCGGATTTAATAATCTCCGGCAATATTTATAATGTTCAAAAAGAAAGATAACCATGAATTTTGTTGACGAACTTAAGTGGAGAGGTATGATTCACGATATCATGCCAGGAACCAAAGAACAACTCGATAAAGAATTAACAGCCGCATATCTTGGCATTGACCCAACTGCCGATTCACTTCATATTGGCCATTTGGTTGGTGTTATGCTGCTTAAACATTTTCAGCTTTCAGGCCACAAGCCCATTGCACTTATTGGCGGAGCAACCGGGATGATCGGCGATCCTTCAGGAAAATCGCAGGAACGAAATTTACTGGACGAACCAACCCTGCGCCACAATCAGGAATGCATTAAAAAGCAGCTTGCAAAATTTTTGGATTTCGAATCGGAGGCTCCGAATGCAGCCGAAATGGTCAACAATTACGACTGGATGAAGGAATTTACCTTTCTGGATTTCATCCGCGACATTGGTAAACACATCACAGTCAATTACATGATGTCGAAAGATTCGGTTAAAAAACGGCTGGATTCTGAAAGCAGTACCGGAATGTCGTTTACCGAATTTACCTATCAGCTGGTTCAGGGAACCGATTTTCTACATTTGTATCAGGCACAAAATGTAAAGCTGCAAATGGGTGGTTCCGACCAGTGGGGGAATATTACAACCGGTACCGAACTCATCCGCAGAAAAACCGGTGGCGAAGCATTTGCACTTACTTGTCCACTGATTAAAAAAGCCGATGGCACCAAGTTTGGAAAAACCGAATCAGGAAACGTCTGGCTCGACCCAAAACTAACTTCACCCTACAAATTTCTTCAGTTCTGGTTGAATACTTCTGATGAAGATGCTGAAAAATACATCAAAATATTTACTCTTCTGCAAAAAACCGAAATCGCCGAACTGATTGGGCAACATTCAGAAGCCCCTCATTTGCGATTGCTGCAAAAACGATTGGCCGAAGAAGTGACTGTAATGGTGCATTCGCGCGAAGATTATGAGATGGCAGTTGAGGCCTCGCAAATCCTTTTCGGACAGGGAACTGCCGAATTGCTCCGAAAACTCGACAAGGAAACATTTCTGGCAGTTTTTGAAGGAGTTCCACAATTCAAAATTTCAGGAAAAGAACTGGGTGCTGGAATAAAAGTGGTTGAACTTTTGGCTGAAAAAACAATGGTATTCCCATCAAAAGGAGAACTACGCCGGACGATTCAGGGAAACGGTCTAAGTATCAACAAAGACAAAGTTACTGATTCTGAATTGGTCATAAATTCAGATTTCCTGATTGATGGCAAATATATCCTGATTCAAAAAGGCAAGAAGAATTACTTTCTGCTGGTTGTTGAATAAATTCATTATATATTTCAATTTTCAGTAATAAATACACCGTTGTTCCGTTAAAAATTCAACCAAAAGACTTTTATGACAAACTTTTTTAATAATCAGAATCTTGTTGAAATAATATGGAAGTGGAGGATGCATTTTATAATAGTCGGCATACTGGCAATTGTTGTTTCAGCAATTTTCTCTTCTTCAACTTTTATTAAACCCAAGTTTAAATCCACCGCGCTGATATACCCCAGCAATAATATTTATGTATTCAGCGACGAATCGCAAAGTGAACAATTGCTTGAGATCATTAATTCGCTTGACATTAAACTGCGGATGATTGATGCGTTCAATTTGGACGAAGCTTATAAAATTAGCAAAGAGGAGCCGCAGTATTTGACTTATATGCTGGCAGAATTCAACGACAATGTAAAATTTAAGAAAACGCAATACGAAACCCTTGAAATTTCAGTACTGGATACTGACCCGGAACGGGCTTGCAACATGTGCGACTCCATCATTCGATTCCTCGATGAAAAAGTTGGACTGATGCACAAAATTAAACATGACGAAGTTGCAGCCATCGCCAAAAAGGATTATGCATTCATCAGCAACAAAGTTGATTCCCTGGAAGAAAAGTTAAATTTTTTCCGTACTGAATATCAAATTCTGGATTACCGAACACAGGCTGAGGAAATTACAAAAGGAATGGTAAAGGTTTTGGCGAATCAACAAAAGAATTCCGCCGGAGGAAAAGAGCTTAGTCAATGGCTAAAAAACCTATCGGAAAAAGGCGGAGAATATGAAATTCTTGATTTGCAGCAAAGAAGATTGGTCAGCCAGAAAGATTCTATTATGAAAGTCTATGATCAATCAGTCAGTAGTGCGAACAGAAAAATTATTTATGGGCAGCGCGTTCAAAACCCTATTCCGGCTGATAAAAAATCTTATCCGGTTCGCTCAATCATCCTGTTCATTTCTACTTTCTCTGCACTTTTCGTTGCACTATTGGTTGTTTTACTGATAGAAAATAAAAAAACCACCTAAACTGTGTACCAGGCCAGGATAAAAGTTGCCCTTTTTTACATTGTTTCGGCATTGTTTATTTTGCTGAATGCATATTTTCTGGTACAGAAGCATTCAATGATTATCAATGCAATGCCCCTTGTTTTAGGAATTATATTGCTGGCAATTTACACCTTCGACAAACTTTTGTACCTGATTGTATTTTTCACCCCGCTCTCACTACCCTTGTCCGAAATAATGCCGGGGCTGTCATTTAACATGTTTTTACCTACGGAGCCTCTGCTCTTTGGAATACTGCTCATTTTTATCCTGAAGCTTTTTGCCACCGGAAAATTCGACCGCGATATTATGTGGCATCCGGTTACACTGGCCATTTATTTCAGCTTATTCTGGATGTTGCTTACAACCTTTACCAGCACCATGCCAATAGTATCCTTTAAAGCTTTTCTGACAAGAGTCTGGTTCATAGTTGGTTTTTACTTACTTACTGCCAAACTCTTCGAATCGGGGAAAAATATTGAAAAGTATGTTTGGTTATATACAATACCCCTGCTGATTGTGATTTTCTATGCAACTTACCGACACCTCGGTTATGGCCTCTGGAATAAACAGGCGGCTAATTTTGTTGTTAATCCGTTGTACAACGACCACACTTCTTATGGTGCAGCCGTTGCCATGTATTTGCCATTCCTATTTGGCTTTTCATTCACGAAGATTTATTCGCCACGGGTCAAAATTTTTGTCCATATTGTACTGGGCATACTTTTAATGGGACTTATCCTTTCGTATGCCCGTGCTGCCTGGTTAAGCATGATTGCTGCTTTTGGTGTCTGGGCTGTTTTGCGCCTGAAAATAAGGTTTAAACCCATTTTTATAATCTTTCTTGTTGTACTTTCAGTAGTTCTGGTTTTTCAGAAACCAATACTAATGTATCTGGAACGAAATGATACAGAATCTTCGGCAAATCTCACCGAACATGTTTCTTCCATTTCAAACATTTCATCCGATGCTTCAAATCTGGAACGCCTCAACCGGTGGAGTTGTGCCATCAGTATGTATAAAGAAAAACCAATATTTGGATGGGGTCCGGGAACCTATATGTTTAATTATGCACCTTTCCAAATCACAGCCAACCGGACAATTATCAGCACCAACTCGGCTGATGGAGGAAATGCACACAGCGAGTACCTTGGTTCAATGGCCGAATCGGGATTTATGGGACTATTTTCGTTTCTGATATTGATTGGAGTGGTTATTTATACCGGAATTCACGCCTACACAAGGGCAACGGATAAACGATTGAAAACAATTGTGATGAGCGCTCTGCTTGGATTAATAACTTACTACATTCACGGAATACTGAACAATTTTCTGGATACCGATAAACTCTCGGTACCATTTTGGGGATTTACTGCCATTATTGTTGCTGTTGATATATACACCCGCAAAGCAGCTCAGGCCGAAACCCTTCCTGAAAATAAAGCATAAAAAAAATGACCCGACATGCAGGCCATTTCCAAGTTTGAATAAATTCCAATTATTTCTTTACGCGCTCATAATAAGTGCGGTCGCGGGTATCGATTTTAATAATATCGTCGTCATTGATAAACATCGGAACCATAATTTCAGCGCCGGTTTCGATGGTTGCCGGTTTAAGTGCATTCGAACTGGCTGTATTTCCCTTTTCGCCTGCCATGGTTGATGTAACCTGTAATTCTACAAAAGGAGGTAATTCAACAGTCAGCGGAGTTTCGGTATCTGCATGAATGTTCATTTCCACAATTTGTCCTTCTTTCATCAGATCAGCATTTTCAATCAACTCTGAACCAATAGAAATCTGTTCGAATGATTCAGTATTCATGAAATTATAACCGGCTTCATCCTGATATAAATATTGATAAGGGCGACGTTCGATCCTTACCTGGTCAATTCTAACTCCTGAATTGAATGTGTTTTCAATCGTTCTGCCTGTTTTAAGGTTTTTGAGTTTAGTTCTCACGAAAGCCGGTCCTTTACCTGGTTTAACGTGTTGGAAAGAGACTATCTGAAACAACTGTTCGTTGTATTCTATTGTCATTCCGTTCTTAATATCCGCTGTTGTAATAGCCATAGAAAATTTTTAAGTAATTTCAAATCGGGTGCAAAAATAAAGAAATATTGCTGAATCAGAATTTTTCCTTCTATTTTTTTAAAGATTTCACTATCAACATATTATTGTTTGGCCAATTGATCCATCCCATTTATTTTATACGAAATCAATTCGCATTTGAGTGACCCAACCAATAAATTAAATTCAGCATAGATCGGCAACCGGCTTTCATCTTTCGTAATATAAATCTTCAGGTCGTCGGAACTTTTAAAGAGTTTACCCTTTGGCACCTTTGGCGAAACGACATAACATACCTTTTTACCGATTTTTGTATCAATGGTTTCAATTCCCAAATACTCCAAATGCATTTTAAACAAATCATCGCCATGATATACAGGTATTTCAACGTTTTTACCCGCCAGCAAATTATCAAAAAAATGGTTTTGCCTGATATAAAAGAAAACACTGACCATGTCGTTTACATTATTCGGAACCTTTTTTCGACCAGATTTTAAACTGAAAAGCGAATCATTTTCATGATCGTAGGTCACCTCATCATAAAACCGGTATTTTTGTTCCCTGACATTACGTATCGATTTCACAGGCAGGTAATTCTGAGGATTGACCCAGCTTTCGTACACATCGTTCACTTCGTAAATTTTATCCACAAGTCCGATTGTTCTCCCCCTCAAATGGTAATGAATGGCAGGCTTCTTGTTTAATTTTACGTTCTGCGCAGTAACGGTCGCCTTCCCTCCATGTATAAATCCAAACCGGAGAATGTATTCCATTTCTTCAATTGGCTGGGCGATTGTCCTCAGGACAAACACCAGCAACAAACTCACAATCATTGTAATTCTCATCCCGGTAGGTTTTTCTTGGAAACTGTAGCTACAAAATCCTTCAAATAAAAAGGTTCAAAATAAGCAACGTCTTCAAATTTGTTTTTGTTGTACAATTCCCAGGCCAACTGGCACATGTATTTAGCCGATGCTTCTATTTCATTAATAAAGAGGGCATTGGGCGCTTGCAATGATTGTCTGCACTTCTCCGCTCCATTGCCGAAAAATACAACCTGCTTCTCTTCCAGTTCTTCGGAAAGGAACGTATCATCGATAATTTCGGCACTGATCGGCTTCAATACCGAACCATCTTCATTGTACAACATCGAAAAAACCTCCATTCTGCGGGCGTCAATCATCGGGCAAAACAACGTTGGCTTACCCTCCGGAATATTGTAATATTTCCGGTTAAATATAACATGTTGTGTCATGGCTTCAAGCGTGCCAATAGCAATAAGCGGAATCCTGCGGGCGAAACAAATCCCCTTTGCAGTTGAAACCCCGATCCGTAAACCAGTATATGAACCGGGACCTTTACTAACAGCCACCGCCGATAATTCATCAGGTTTTATATTGTTCCGGCTTAACAGTTCTTCTGCAAAAACAGTTACCAGCCGGGCATGATTTTGCCCTTCTTTTGATTCTTTAAGATCAATCAGTACTCCATCAGCAGTAAGTGCAACGCTGCATACTTCAGTAGAGGTTTCAATTATAAGGATAACGGCCATTTTCAATTTATTAATCCGACAAAAATATTCATATAAACAAAACGCCGGCAGTTTTGTGCAGAAGAAAATAAAAGAGTTGTTTCAGCACAAAATAAATTTTTATTGAACTATTTGCACAAGTCCGATCATTTGTAGTATTTTTAAAAAAATTATCAGAACCAAAATCCAGATGTATCATACCGTTATTATTGATGATGATCAATTGGCCCGGAGAGGTTTAAAACGAATTTTAGAACAGAATTTTCCCGAAATAAAAATTCTTGGCGAAGCAGATTCTGTCGCTTCGGGAATAAAATTGATTGACCTGGTTGATCCGGATCTTGTTTTTTTAGATATTGAAATGCCCGATGGAACTGGATTCCGCCTTTTGGAACAACTCTCTGAAGTAGATTTTAAAGTAGTATTTACCACATCATACAGTGATTATGCCATCACTGCATTCAAGTATTCTGCCTTCGATTATATTGTAAAACCGGTTTTAATTGAAAATGTCAGGTTAACAATCAACCGGATCAATGAAATTCCGGTGTTGCGCGAAAAACAGCGTGTTGAAGTACTAAAAACGAACTTAAAACCGGGAAATGAGGACGATGCTACCATTGCCCTTCCTGAAATTAACGGATTCACAATTGTAAAGGTAAAAGATATTGTAAGATGCGAAGGAGAACGAAACTATTCGCGTATTTTCTTTGTTGATGGCAGATCGGTACTAATAAGCCGCACCTTACTCGAATTCGATAACATGTTGGTTTCTCACGGCTTTTTCAGGATACACCGCTCACATCTTATTAGCCTCCGGAATGTAAACCGTTACCTTAAAACCGATGGTGGCGTGGTTGAGATGATCGATAAAATGCAATTGCCGGTATCACCCAAATTCAAGGAAGAACTCCTGAACAGACTATTGTACAACCGAATATAATTCACTGATTGACAATATTTATGCAAACAATCAAAGAGTTAAAAATACTTATTTCGGAAGAAATAAACCGGGAAATAATTCGGTTAAACAAGACTGAACCCACAAATCTTTACGAACCAATTGGCTACACGCTTGCAATGGGCGGAAAACGACTTCGTCCGGTAATGGTCCTTATGGCCTGCAACCTCTTCACCGACAAAATTGAAAAAGCCCTTCCTGCCGCTCTTGCAATCGAGGTGTTTCACAATTTCACTTTGCTGCACGACGATATTATGGATCAGGCCGATATGCGCCGAAATTCACTGGCTGTGCATAAAAAATACAACCCGAATATTGCCATTCTTTCGGGAGACGCGATGTCGATCATGGCATACAATTATTTACAAAAAAGCGAAACTGAAAACCTTGGCAAAATGATCCGCCTTTTTTCGGACACAGCGCTTGAAGTATGCGAAGGCCAGCAATACGACATGGATTTTGAAACCAGAATGAACGTTTCAATTCCTGAATATTTGAATATGATCCGCCTGAAAACGGCCGTATTACTGGCATGCAGCCTGAAAATGGGCGCATTGGCAGCCAACGCTCCTGAAAGAATCGCCGATTTATTGTATGTTTTTGGACTTGATCTGGGAATTGCATTTCAGCTTCAGGACGATTTGCTGGATGTTTTTGCCGATCAGGAAAAATTCGGGAAGAAAATAGGCGGCGATATCATATCGAACAAAAAGACCTTTCTCCTGTTAAAAGCACTGGAATTATCAGATGACCCGACAAAAAAGGAGCTTCTGGGATGGATTGAAAAATACGAATTCGATCATCAGGAAAAAATAATGGCAGTAAAAAATATTTATACCAAGTTGAAAATAAAAGAGATCACCGAAAATAATATCGAAGATTTTTACCAGTCGGCACTGGATGTTCTGAATGAAATAGATGTAGCCAAAGAAACCAAAGAAGAAATGGTTGCACTTGCAAAAATGATCATGAGCAGGGATCATTAATGAGAGCCTTCAAACAAAGTCGTTTTCCTGATCACAACATTCAGAATAATCGTTCAAATTAGTAACTTTTCAGCTTTTCAGCATAAAATAATAAATATGGCTCAAAGTATTGGCAAAATAGTACAGGTAATCGGACCTGTTATCGACATCAGTTTTGATATGGAAGATGGTCTTCCTCAAATATATGATGTTCTGGAAGTTGTGCGCGAAGGAGAGGATACCCTTGTGCTTGAATGTGAACAGCACATTGGCGAAAACACTGTTCGTGCCATTGCAATGGATTCGACAGATGGATTTCGTCGAGGAATGGAAGTGATTGCCACCGGCAAACCCATTACCATGCCGAAAGGCGAAATTGCCCTGGGCCGCTTGCTCAATGTGACCGGAGATCCGGTTGACGGAATGGAAATGCTACCGAAAAACGGGTACAGCATCCACAACGAACCGCCTCTTTATGAGGACTTAACCACAGAGACAGAAGTTCTTTTCACCGGTATTAAAGTAATTGATTTGATTGAACCCTATGCAAAAGGAGGAAAAATCGGTTTATTCGGTGGCGCCGGTGTCGGAAAAACAGTTTTAATTCAGGAATTAATAAACAATATCGCTCTTGGTCATAGCGGATTGTCGGTATTTGCCGGAGTTGGCGAACGTACCCGTGAGGGAAACGATTTGCTGCGCGAAATGATTGAAGCCAATATTGTTGACTATGGCGAAGAATTCAAACAATCGATGGAAGAAGGCAACTGGGATCTTTCGAAAGTAGATCCGGAAGCGCTAAAAAAATCGAAACTCGCACTGGTTTTTGGTCAGATGAACGAACCTCCGGGTGCCCGTGCACGTGTTGCTTTGTCAGGATTAACCATTGCTGAAAGTTTACGCGATGGCGACGGAACAACCGGAAAAGGTCGCGACATCTTGTTTTTTGTCGATAACGTTTTCCGTTTTACACAAGCAGGTTCCGAAGTGTCGGCCTTGCTCGGACGTATGCCATCGGCAGTAGGCTACCAGCCAACACTGGCCAGCGAAATGGGAATTCTGCAGGAACGCATAACCTCAACAAAAAATGGTTCGATTACTTCGGTACAGGCGGTTTATGTTCCGGCTGATGACTTGACCGACCCAGCTCCGGCAACCACTTTTGCCCACCTTGATGCAACCACGGTTTTGAGCCGCAAAATATCGGAATTGGGAATTTATCCTGCTGTTGACCCTCTTGATTCGACTTCCCGAATACTTTCACGCGATATCGTTGGCGACGACCATTACGATTGCGCTCAGCGTGTGATCATGATTCTGCAACGCTACAAAGAATTGCAGGACATCATTGCGATTCTGGGAATGGACGAACTTTCAGAAGAAGATAAGCTGATCGTACACCGTGCCCGACGGGTTCAGCGGTTCCTTTCGCAGCCATTCTTTGTGGCCCAACAATTTACAGGCCTTAAAGGACAGTTGGTTGCGATTGAAGATACAATCAGGGGATTCAACATGATTATGGACGGGGAAGTGGATCAGTATCCAGAAGCAGCATTTAACCTTGTCGGCACCATTGAACAGGCGATTGAAAAAGGTGAAAAATTAATTGCCGGCGCCTAGTAGTGACTGAACACTAATATAAAAAAAACATGAAGCTCGAAATAATTACACCCGGAAAAAACATTTATTCAGGCGAAGTAAAATCGGTTCAGGTTCCCGGAACAAAAGGGTCTTTTGCGATTCTAAATCACCATGCGCCAATTATTTCGACACTCGAAAAGGGAAAGATAAAAGTGGTGGAAGAATCAGGCAAAATCTTTTTTTTTGAAATTGAAGGGGGAGTGATTGAAAACAAAGACAACAAAATTATAGTACTTGCAGAGTCGGTATAGCCGGTTGATGCGATAATCTGTTTATATTTAAGCCCTGAAAATACAACAGTTTCAGGGCTTTTTATTGTGAAGACTAAATTTCTGATTATACGTTTCAGTTCAATTGGCGACATTGTTTTAACATCGCCGGTTGTTCGTTGCCTGAAAAATCAATTTCCGGAAGCTGAAATACACTACCTTACCAAGAAACGCAACGCGGATCTCCTGCAAGCAAATCCATACATCGATAAAATTCAGTTTTTGGAAGATTCGCTTTCGAAAACAATTGGCGAACTGAAAGCTGAAAATTACGATTACATCATTGATTTGCACAACAATTTGCGCAGTCTGCGGGTAAAACTCGGATTAAAAGTCAAATCATTCAGCTTTAACAAACTGAATATCCGCAAACTTTTACTTACCATGTTCAAGATCGACATCCTGCCTAAATGCCACATTGTCGATCGAAACCTGGCAACACTAAGCACCTTCGGAGTATCAGATGACCGGAACGGACTTGACCATTTTATTTCTATCGAAGATGAATTTTCAATCAACGAATTGCCTGAAAATTTCAGGAATGGCTATGTAGCAATAGTGCTGGCCGGAACTTATGCAACCAAACGAATGCCGGTAGAAAAATACAGGTCATTAATTTCGAATACCAAGTTTTCGTTTGTACTGCTGGGAGGGAAAAGTGAACGTCAGCTTGCCGATCAGGTTTTGGAATGGAATACCGGGAACGTGGTTAATTTTACCGGAAAATTACGAATCAACCAATCGGCGTCGCTGGTTAAAAATGCACGACTGGTAATCTCTAACGATACCGGATTAATGCACATAGCTGCTGCGTACCACAAAAAAATACTGTCGGTTTGGGGAAATACTGCCCCCGAATTGGGAATGTCGCCCTACATGCCGGGAGAAGGTTCTGAAATACTCGAAGTGAAAGGGTTACCTTGCCGCCCATGCTCCAAACTTGGCTATCATAAATGCCCGAAAAAACATTTCCGCTGCATGAACGATTTGCCGGAAGATCGAATTATCGAGTGGGTAAAAAGAGAATTTTAGCGCAGGACTTCGACTTTCCCAAGTCGAAGAAAACGACCTTCCGAATTCTAGGGAATATCGGACTTCGGAAAGTCCGATTCCTGGGGATTTCGACTTTCCCAAGTCGAAGAAAACCACCTTCCTAAGTCTAGGGAATATCGGACTTCGGAAAGTCCGACTCCTGGGGATTTCGACTTTCCCAAGTCGAAGAAAACCACCTTCCTAAGTCTAAAAATCTCGGACTTCGGAAAGTCCGATTCCCCATCAACTTTTTTAAAACCTCAGACAAAACACCGTCTCCTTATTTGGAACCGATCGTACCTGAAGGCTTCCGCCATGCAGGCGCATGATCTGCCGCGAGAGGCTCAGCCCAATTCCTGATCCGTTTTCGCGGGTCGTAAAAAAAGGCACAAAAATCTGTTCCAGAATCTCATCCGGAATTCCCGGACCATTGTCGGTTACACATATTTCAGCACGATGTTCGGTATTGAATCCGGCAGTAATATGAATTTTACCTTCAGGATTTTTCTCATTGGCCTGCAGGGCATTCTTTGCCAGGTTGATCAAAACCTGCGAAATCTGGTTTTCATCTGCCAAAAGCTCCATTCCCGGAGGGTTTACCGTAACAATAAGCTTCACCTTTTCGCTGTTTTCGAGCGAAGCGTAGAGCACTTTTATCCGGTTGACAAGGTCTTCAACTTTGAATACTATTTTATCAGGTTTTGGTAAACGTGTCAATTTCCGGTACGATTCAACAAACAACATCAATCCATTTCCCTGTTCTTTAATTACATTCAGTCCCCGAAGTGTAGTCCCAATGGTCGCTTCATTCAATTCTTCAGGAAGTGCCGGACGCCCGTCGATGGTGAAAAACTTGCACAAACTTTCTGAAAGTGAAGTGATTGGTGCGATCGAATTCATAATTTCGTGCATCAGTACCCTGATCAGTTTCATCCATGAATCCAGCTCTTTTTCGTCCAGTTCATTACGAATATCCTGTACCGATAACAACATCAGTTCATTATTTTTTGCTTTAAACGAAGTTGATTTGAGCGAAAGCTGAATGGTGCCGCGTTCGGTGATGACTGATACCAGTTTTTGCTCAAATGCCTGGATGTTTTTGATTGCCTGAAACAAATTTCGGTTAACTCTTTCCAGTTGGTTGATATGTGTGAGTACATCGACTCCCAACATTTTTTTTGCAGCCGAGTTGGCATGAAGCACAAACCCTTTCGGATTAAAAGTCACGATTCCGGTGGCTACATGTTCGAGCAAGGTTTGAAAATATTGTTCCCGTTGCTGGTTTTCGATTTTTAACTGTTGTATTTGCTTGTTGACTTTGTTCAGTCCCTGACAGATTTCGCGAATTGGCTGGTCGGAAATATTGGTCGGAAACGAAAGTGTAGAATCTTCATTTTGAACCGATTCGAGAAAATAGCTTATTTTCCTGTTGGTCGAATTCAGATAGTTGACAAGGTTAATAACCACCGCCAAAACGAGACAAAAGCACAACAAAATCAGCAATAGCGAATGGTCTGAAGCGATCAGCCAGCCTGCTACCAGAGCAGGAATCACAATCAAAACAACCCTAAAAATTATTTGAAAATAAAGGTTTCGACTGACCATTATCCGTTCTTTTTAATTTTGTTATAGAGTGTCTGCCGGGTGATTCCAAGCTGCTCGGCTGCAGCGCTTAGGTTTCCGTTGTTCTTTTCGATGGCAAGGTTGATCATTCGTTTTTCCATTTCTTCGAGTGTAAGTTCTGTCTCACTTGTTTTTCCTGAAAGAATTGGCCGCATGAAAAAATCCTCAGGTTTCAAAACGTTGCCTTCGCTCAGGATAACCGCTTTTTCGATGGTATGCTGCAATTCACGGATATTCCCGGGCCATGCGTATTTGAGCAGCTTGTCCTGTGCCGGCTGATTGATTTTCAGACTGGGCTTGTTGTATTTTGAGGTATATTTCTTCATGAAAAAATCGGCCAGCACCAGGACGTCGTTTCCTCGGTCGCGAAGTGGCGGAACCTCAATCTGGATGGTATTGATTCGGTACAGCAGGTCTTCGCGAAACAATCCTTCGTGTACCATACTTTCCAGTTTTTTATTGGTGGCGCAAATCAGCCGTATGTCAACCGGGACGGTTTGATTGGAACCGATACGCGAAATCTGCCGGTTTTGTATGGCTGCCAGTAGTTTAGCCTGAAGGTGAAACGAGAGATTCCCGATTTCATCCAGAAAAAGACTGCCTTTATCAGCTACTTCGAATTTGCCGGGTCGGTTTTCGCGGGCATCGGTAAATGCTCCTTTCACGTGGCCGAACAATTCACTTTCGAACAAAGTTTCGGTGATTGCACCCATATCGACACTCACCATCACTTCTTGTGAGCGTTCCGACAGGCGGTGAATTTCGTGCGCAATCAGTTCTTTTCCGGTTCCGTTTTCTCCGGTAATCAGCACATTGGCATCTGTTTTCGCTACTTTTCGAACCATGTTCAGCATTTGCATCAGTTGAGGCGACGAGCCAACGATGAATTTTTGCTCGCGGTTGATTTCCGTTTTCAAGCCCTTTTCCTTTTCCTTAAGCTGGTTCACTTCCTTTTTCGACCAGTTGAGCTGGAGTGCTGATTTTAGGGTCGCCAGCAATTTGTTGTTGTCCCAGGGTTTCAGGAAAAAATCGGTGGCTCCCATCTTTAATGCCTTTACGGTCAATTCAACATCGCCATAAGCTGTAATCATTACCACCGATGTTTCAGGATGAGATTCCTTGATTCGTCCGAGCCAGTATATGCCTTCGTTGCCGGTGTTTATTCCGGCATTAAAATTCATATCAAGAATTACCAAATTGTAGTCTTTCTTCCGAAGTTCAGTTGGAATCTGGTTGGGATCGGATAGCGTGGTGACGGTTTGAAATTCAGGAGTAAGAAAAATCTCCAATGCACTTAAAATGCTCTTGTTGTCGTCGACAATCAGAATGTTCCCTTTGGCCATTTTTTTTATCAAAGTTACAAGCCTTTCTTTCCAATACCAATAGAGTGTCTAATATTTTGACAAACTATTGTCAATTATTTTAACTCATGAATTATCTTAATCATGATAAGTAATTGACTAATAGAATATTTGCATTTCTGGCATTAATTTGGCATAGTCTTTTTCAAAATGCAAAAAAATGAAACCAAAGTGTTATAGAAATGAACTTCAGTGTGACCGTCCAAAAAGCAATAGGGGCGATGTTTTCAGTTTGTATATTCTGCATCTGGGATCAAGGGGAACGAATACATTTTCATTTTTTCTACTCAACTATGTTCGGGCAAAAAGTTGTACCAGAAATTTTTTATTCCTGATCGTATTTTTGATGAGTTTACAAATAACTGCTCAGGAAAAGTGGACTTTAAATGAATGTATTGGTTATGCGATAAAAAATAACCTGCAATTACAGGATGCTGAATTGAGTGAAAAGATTGCCGGATTAAGTTACCGTCAATCAAAATGGAACCTGTTGCCCGGAGTTGGCGCCGGAAGTGATGCCGGTTTAAACTATGGACGTTCGGTTGATCCAAATACGAACGGTATTGTGAATACTTCCTTCTTTAATAACTCTTATTATCTGGGAACTTCGGTTGATTTGTTTCGTGGGTTTATGCTTCAGAACCAGATCCGGTACCAGAAATTCAGGAAAGAATCTGCTGAAAACAACCGGTTGAATGCTACGGATGATTTGGCTTTTGCTGTGATGAATGCCTTTTATAATGTTGTGTATTACGAAGAATTGCTGAAAATTGCCAATGAGCAGAAAGCGCTTTCGGAACTGAACGTGAGAAAGACGGAAATTTTGGTTACAACCGGATTGAAAGCACAGACTGATTTGCTGGAGGTAAATGCAAATTTTGAAAAGGAAGAACTGTTTTGCATTCAGACCTCCAACAATATTGCATCATCGTGGATCAGCCTTAAAAAAGCAATGAACCTGCCTCCTGATCAGCAGATTACGCTGGATGTACCGAATGAAGAACCAGTTGTTGCTGAGGTTGTTACCAATATGCCGGAACTTTACGGGCAACATATCAGTTGGTCGCCCTATATTCGATCGTTCGAGAGTGAATTTCAGGCCAGTCAAAAAAGTATGAATATGAGCAAAGCCGGATTTTTCCCTTCGATTAAACTGCAGGCAGCTTATAACACCGGATTTTACGAAACAAACAAAGACGCAGATGAACAGACAATTGCCTTTAACAGCCAGATCAAAAATAACCGTAGTCAGTTTGTTGGAGCTTCGCTCAACATCCCGATATTCAGCAAAAACTCAGTTAGGTTTGATGTAAAGCGCGCCCGGCTTGCTTCGGAACAATCGAAAACGAAACTTGATCTGGCGAAACAGACAGTTCAGTACGAAATGGAGGAAAACTACAACCAACTGACTGCTTCGTGGAAAGAGTTTCGGCAAGCCGGCAAACAACTGGAAGCCGATACGCTGGCTTTTCAGGCAGCACAAAAAAAGTTCGAACAGGGAATGATCAACACGGTCGAACTTTACACGATCAAAAACAGGCTGGCAAATACCACCAGTCAGGTTTTGCGTTCGAAACTGACCTACGAAATGAAGAAACGGATTCTTGATTTTTACAAAGGAGAGAGGTTTTGGGAGTAGAACCGGAGGAAAAAGGAAACCGGGATAAGGGAAAACGGAGGATGCAATATCCAAAGTTCAATAACCAATATCGAATATCGAACAAAAAATAAGAAATAAGAAACAAAAAACGATGCCAGATTTGACGATGATATTGTATTGAAATAACCGTCATCAAGGCAGAACTTGAAACTTTGAACTTGAAACTTGAAACTCTACCGTCATGGGAATGGATAAAGTAATAGAAAAGAAAAAGGGAATTCAGAAGAAACATATTTTCTGGAGCCTCGGTATATTGATCGTTGGTTTTCTAATCGTGAAAGTTGTCTTTGGCGACCATTCATCGGTTTTCAGGGCCGAGAAGGATAAACTTACAGTAAGTAGCGTAGAAGATGGAATCTTTAACGACTACATCACAGTTATTGGGCAGGTGGAACCAATTTTAACAATTTTTCTCGATGCCGAAGAAGGTGGAAAAGTTGAAGAAAAACTGATTGAAGAAGGCGAGATGGTAAAAAAGGGTGATATCATCCTGAAACTAAGGAATAACGACCTCAATCTGAGCATCATGAACAGCGAATCGAGCATGGCATACCAAACCAACGAGTTGCGCAACACCCAGATACAAATGGAGCAGCAGAAAATAGTGAATAAACAACAGTTGCTTCAGATTGATTATGAAATTGTAAGGCTGGCGCGAAACTACGAACAACAGAAATCATTGTTTGTAGAAGGGTTAATCGCCAAAGAAGACTACATGAAAGTTGAAGAAGACTATTTCAAAACGAAGAAAAACCGAGACCTTATATATATGAAACTGGTTCAGGATTCCATCTTTCGCGAAAACCAGAAAATACAAATGGATCAAAGCCTTGGCAACATGCACCTTAACCTGAAAGTAGTACAACAGCGACGCGAAGACCTGAACGTAAAAGCGCCTGTTGACGGGCAGCTCGGTTTACTCAATGCCGAAATTGGTGAATCAATCAACAAAGGGCAACGGATTGGGCAAATTAATATCCTCGATAATTTTAAGGTCAACGCTAAAATCGACGAACACTATATTGACAGGATTGTCCGTGGACTAACGGCCTCACTCGACCGCAACGGGACTAATTTTAACCTCTCCGTGAAAAAAGTATATCCTGAAGTTCGTGATGGGCAATTCAAGATCGACCTGGTTTTTGAAGGACAAACACCTGAAAATATTCGTACTGGCCAGACCTATCACGTTAAACTTGAACTGGGCGAGTCGCAAAAAGCGTTGATGATTCCACGCGGAGGTTTTTTCCAAAGCACTGGCGGTCAATGGGTATTTGTGTTGAACGAGGCCGGAACAGAAGCGGTTAAACGTCCGATCAAAATCGGTAAACAGAATCCGCAGTATTACGAAGTGCTGGAAGGTTTGAATGCCGGTGAAAAGGTTATTACTTCAGGATACGAGATGTTTGGAACGAATGATAAGATTGTGTTTTAGAAGCCCCTCCTAACCTCCCCGAAGGGGAGGGACAAGAAGGGAGGCCTGAGTTCTATATAAAATTGAAAAGCAGTAAGTTAATAAGGTTATGTGGACTTGTGTATATAATTTCTACTAAGGTTTGGTTCTAAAAATAAGGTTTTAAAACCTTATCATGCACTTTTGAACCTTAGTAGTAATTCATTCACCCCAGACAACAACCTTATTACCTTATTTACATATGTCGTTTATATCAACGCAGGTTATCAATGCTGGAGTTTAAGAATCCAGAGACATTTATGATGATAATTAAAATGGGAATGAATAATTTTAAACAATAACAATTTATCAAATGCGCTCTTGTCCTCCCCCTTCGGGGAGTTAGAGGGGGCTTTCAGGAGGATTTCTTTATGATACGAACAGTAAACCTAAACAAAGTATTCCGCACGGAAGAGATCGAAACCAGTGCGTTGAGCGAAGTGAACCTTCACATTCAGAAGGGCGAGTTTGTAGCCATTATGGGGCCTTCGGGCTGTGGTAAGTCAACATTGCTGAATATTATCGGCCTGCTTGACAATCCGTCATCCGGCGAGTATTATTTCGACAATCAGGAAGTTGGCGGTTTCAAGGAACGCAACCGCACTTTGCTCCGCAAAGGCAATATCGGCTTTGTGTTCCAGAGTTTTAACCTGATCGACGAACTCAACGTCTATGAAAACGTGGAGCTCCCATTGATTTACCTGAAGTTGAGCGCAAGGGAGCGCAAGGAAATGGTTGAAAAAGTGCTTGAACGGATGAAAATCAGTCACCGAAAAAAACATTTTCCGCAGCAATTATCCGGAGGACAGCAGCAGCGTGTGGCCATTGCGCGTGCGGTAGTTGCCAACCCCAAGCTGATCCTGGCCGATGAGCCAACCGGTAACCTCGACTCGAAAAACGGTTTGGAAGTGATGAACCTGTTGACCGAACTCAACCGTGAAGGCACCACCATCGTGATGGTAACACACTCCATGCACGA
Source organism: Bacteroidota bacterium (assembly GCA_030698405.1). Lineage (GTDB taxonomy): Bacteria > Bacteroidota > Bacteroidia > Bacteroidales > Prolixibacteraceae > Aquipluma. The sequence continues at coordinate 29,887 of JAUYMU010000021.1, read as the reverse complement.
TTCCGAATTTGCCCACCGCGTTATCAATTTGTTTGATGGACAGGTGATTACTGAAGAAGTGAAGAATAGGATGGGAGAAATGGCAATGTAGGGACTGGGGCGTGGAGAAGGGAAAAGGGAAATGGCAGAAAGGGAAATGCATTTTTCAGAGCTTTCCGGTGATTAATTTTGAGTTGGCAAAGTTGGAAAGCGGCGACGAGAAATCCGGTGGAAGCGTTGAGGTATGAATAATAATAGTAATAATAATAAACTATCAATTTATTGAAAATGATCCGTTTTAAAATAAAACTCGCAGTCAGAAACTTGCTGAAAAACAAACTGTATTCGTTTTTAATCATTGGCGGTTTTGCCATTGGCTTTACTGCATCTATCCTTATTGGCTTGTTTTACAGCGCCGAGTCAAACGTTGACAGGCATTTCTCAGAGTATAAAAATATCTATCGGTTATACGATGCCAAAAAGAGCAAGTCGGGACTCGATTACAAATTAAATACGGTGCTTTCAGAAAATTACCCTGACATAAAAAATGCGTGTCCGGTTGGGTTCTCGTATTATCCTATCACACTTAAAGACCCCGAAACAAAGAACTATGTACGCATCGAGCATGTTATTTCGACAAACGACAGTTTTTTCGATGTGTTTTCAATAGAAATGCTGTCAATTCTTGAAAAACAGCCTTTCAGTCAACAAAACTCGGCGGTGATAACCGAGTCGGTCGCCAAAAAACTTTTCGGCGATAAAAATCCCCTCGGGAGAACAATCAACCAGGAATTCTTTTCAGCCACGGTTACTGCCGTCATGAAAGACCTTCCCGGAAACTCAAGTTTCAAGGCTGAATTGCTCCTCAACAGCGAAAACAAAGATTTCCAGATGTCGCAGGAGTGCGATAATGGCGTTTGCGTATATCCTACCGAGCATGTTCTTTTATTGAAAAACGGCGTTAAACCCGATGAATTGGCAAAAAACCTCAACTCTTCCATTGGAAAATTCAACACAACAACCGACAGCCTGGCTTTGCAGAATTTATCCGACATTTATCTTTCGACTATGGATTTGGGATGGTCCGACAGCCATTTCAAAGGCAACTCAAAAATGCTGATGATTTTTCTGGCCATCGGCATTTTGATTATCCTGCTATCCAGCATTAATTATCTCAACTACACCATATCAATTCAGTACTCCAAAATGAAGGAAATTGGCATCAACAAAACCAATGGCGCCGAGAAAATTCATTTGCTGGCTGATTCGCTGATCGAAGTGACGCTCGGAATTTTCATCGCCCTGTTTTTATCGGTTATACTGGTCACGCTGCTTTTGCCATCAACCGGAATTTTATTTGGTAAGGAAATTCAGCTTGGCGATGTTAATTTTCAACAACTGCTGCCTGTTTTTGCAGCGGTTATTGGGGGAATTATTTTGCTGAACAGCTTGGCGCCTATTTACATTTTATCGAAGTTCAATATTTCCGATTTCCTTTCAGGAGGCCGAAAAAGAACCGGAAAACAATTAGGAAAACAAGCCATGCTCACTTTTCAGCTTACAGTTTCTATTGCTCTGATTGCGGTTGTGATGCTCATTTTCAAACAGCTTCAGTATGTAAAACATTACGACCTTGGGTTTAACGAAGAACACCTTGTTCGCATGGAACTTCCTTATTTATTCAAAAACCAGGAAGCTTTGAAAAATGAAGTATCCAAACTTCCATTTGTATCCGGCAGCGCATTAAGTAACGGTTATCCCGGACACATTAATATGTCGATGGGTAGCGGTGTTGAAGGCGATGAGTTTCTTGTCCATTGCATTTATATCTCCGAAGATTTTCTTGAAACCTTTGGAATTAGTTTAACAGATGGCCGTAGTTTTTTGTCAGGCGATAAAGGCCAGGCTTGCCTGATGAACGAAGCAGCAATAAATCGCTTCGGCTGGGACACAATTGAAGGTAAAAAATATAAAAACGGACGGGAAGGTGGGTACAATGTTGTGGGAGTAGTCAACAATTTTAATGTACAGTCGTTGCATTCGGACCTCACTCCTGTAGCGCTGCTTTACGAACCCAACCGAGAGTTTAACACACTTTCGCTGCGCCTGATGCCCGGCAGTGTCGGCCAACAAATAAGCGAGCTGCGGAACCTTTGGAAAAGCCTTCTGCCCGACGATCCCATGGAATTTACTTTCTATGACAACCAGTTTCAGGCCATGTATTCGAAAGAAGATAAGCTGGCCAAATCAATCACTTTCTTTTCCATTATTGCCATTGTACTTACCTGTATGGGAATCCTGGGACAAATTTTTCTGATTAGCCTGAAGCGTACAAAAGAAATCGGGGTGCGAAAAGTGAACGGCGCTAAAATTTCTGAAATAATGACGTTGCTGAATAAAGGTTTTGTAAAGTGGGTAGCAATTGCTTTTGTAATTGCCACACCCATTGCATACTTCGCCATGCGCAAATGGCTCGAAAATTTTGCCTACAAAACCGAATTGAGCTGGTGGATTTTTGCTTTAGCAGGACTGCTGGCATTGGGGATTGCATTGTTGACAGTGAGCTGGCAAAGCTGGCGGGCGGCAACAAGGAATCCGGTGGAGGCGTTGAGGTATGAATAGACTTAAAACTGATCAAGAAATTCTTTGGGAGTTATGATACGAATATTACGAAACGGATCAAGTACAAGCAAATCGTTATCGCCTGTAACGATGCAAGCTGCATTTCCGGCTACAGCCAATTCAAGAAATTTGTTGTCTTTGGGGTCGCGGCATTCGGTGATTTCTATTTTAGGCTCAATAAATTCTCCTATTCTTACCAAATTGAATAAAAAGTTACTGATGGTTGATAGTTCTGCAACCCCGGCAAACTTTTGTTTTAATAATGTAGATTTAAGTTCTTTGAACGTTGATTCTGAAAAAAGTAATGTGTGTTTATTTGCTGAAATCCGAACAACATTGTTTGCTGTTTCGCTTTTAAAAATAAAAGCACTTACTAAAATATTTGTATCAAGGATTAATCGCATTGGTTATTCCTTACGACCTAATGTACGATTCATTTCGGCCATATCAATTTCTAAAATATCGGCTAATTTCTCCGGAGTTAGCCCTTTTTGTCTGGCATATTCAGCGGCATCATCCATTACTGCAAAAAGTTCGTCAACCGGATTTGAAACATACAATTCCACTTTCTCCTTTAGTTTTTTTAGTTCCTTTTCGCTCATACCTTCAATAGCGGCCGCGGTTTTGTCGCTTACCTTTAAACTAATAGTTTTCATTTTCCAAAGTTTTATTCAAAAATACTCATTTCTGTTCATATTATTATAAACCCCGTGATAACAACAACCAAAAAATTCAACCCATGTTCAGAAACTATCTAAAATCAGCATTACGGTTTCTCAAGCGAAACAAGCTTTTTGCCGGGATCAACATTCTTGGGCTTTCGCTTGCCCTGGCAGCCACGTTTATTATTTTGTTGTTTGTTATCAACGAGTTGAGTTACAACAATGGCTATAAAAACAGGAAGCAAATTTATCGGGTTTTAGTAAATTATGTCGATTATAGTGGAACCGAAGCGGGAACTGATGACGAAGCGCCTTATGCACTATCAAAAAGTATCAAGGACGAATTTTCACAGGTAAAATATGTCGCCAGGGTTAGGAATATGAAAGGATTTCAAATAAAACTGAAGGATGAGTTTATACCAATTCGTGATGCGGTTGGTTCCGATTCTCAAATATTTAAAATCTTCGACATTCCCGTTGACGGGGATCAGGATAATATTCATGATAATCCAAATTCGATTGTCCTTTCGCGAAAGCAAGCCCAAAAGTTTTTCCCCGACGAAAATCCTGTTGGAAAAGAAATCGTTGCTTTGGTTAACGATAAAGAAGAAGTGTTTCTTGTTAAGGGAGTTTTTGATGATATTCGGGTTAACTCAACTTTGCAGGCTGATTGTTTTATCAATTCAACGTTGCCTCTGGAGCGACTTAACAAGAAATTCAAAGACGAAAATGTAGAAACAAACTGGCGATCCAATTATTGGATAACCTGGTTGTTGCTTAATAAAAATGCAGATGTAGCTTCGCTTGATAAACAGTTAAGGGAATTGGAGAAAAAAGTATATGGAGAAAAAGACAGATATGATTTTTCCGTTCAAAATTTAACCGAGGTGTACCTGAACTCGCAAGAAATTAATAGCAGCGCTTCACAGGGAAGCATGAAAAACATCCGTATCTTTTCAGCTATTGCCCTTCTTATAATTATTGTGGCAGCATTTAATTATATCATTCTTTCAACGGCCGTATCGACTGGCAGGGCAAAAGAAATCGGGATTCGGAAGACAAATGGCGCCAGCATCCAATCCATTCGGGAACAATTACTAAACGAGTCAGTTGTACTTGCAATGCTGGCTTTGCCAATTGCCTTACTTTTAGCTTGGCAGGGTAAACCTTATGCCGAAGATTTATTTCAAACCAAACTGCTGATAATCAATTCGAATATTGCCATTTATGCAGTAGTATATATGTCGCTCACCTTGTTGATCGGTTTGGCATCGGGACTTTACACTTCTTCAATTTTATCAAAGTTAAAAGTAATCAGCATTTTAAAGAATTCAGCACAAACCGGGAAACGCAAATCGCGGGTTCGTTTTGCCCTGATTGTGGTGCAGTTGGTGATTTTTTGCTCTTTCATATCGAGTACTTTAATCATTCGTTCGCAATACCAATATGCCCTCGAAAAAGACCCTGGTTATCGCAATAAGGATATCTTATTTATCGATATGGGAAAGAGTTCTCCGGATTCCAAAGCATTTATAAATAGCATTAAGTCGTATCCGAATGTTATTTCGGCTGGTGGTGCGGTAGAAGCTTTGCCTAGGCTTGGCTCGTTACCATATAACTACGAACATTTTCAGGACAAATCGAAAAAAGTGAGTGTTGAGATTCTAGGGGTTGACTACGATTTTATTGAAACCATGGGAATACATTTGCTTGAGGGAAGGAGTTTTTCGCGTGAGTTTAGCAGCGACCCGGAACATTCGTTTATAATAAACGAAGCCGCAGTAAAAGCGCTTGGAATAACCGAACCAATCGGAAAACCAATAGACAATGGAAAAATTATCGGGGTAGTGAAAGATTTTAATGTACACTCCCTCCACAGCAATATACCACCATTAATGTTTGTTGTATCAGATGCATTTGTTCTGCAGGTTGCTATTCACCACAAACCAGGCACCCTGAAAAATCTTCTGCCATTAATAGAAGCCGAATGGAAAAAAATCGCTCCGGACCAACCCTTTAATTTTAAGACCGTCGAAGAGTATAATAAAGAAATTTATACCGCTGAGAAAAATCTGAGCGTGATAATTTCAATTTTTACCCTGTTTTCGTTACTGATTGCTTCGTTAGGGTTATTTGGGTTAACACTGTTTATTACCACAAGCCGGACGAAAGAAATTGGCGTGAAAAAAGTTTTGGGCAGTTCCGGCAGCACCATTATTTACTCTTTCCTGAAAGAAAATTTTATTCCGGTTTTTATTGCTTCAGCGCTTTCTGTGCCTATAACCTGGTATTTTATGAATAAATGGCTGAGCAATTTTTCCTACAAAATACCTATCAGTTTATGGTTTTTTGCAGTTGCTTTTATTGTTGCCATTGCGGTTGTGGGTGCAACTGTGTTCTTCCATTCATGGAAAGCTTCGCGGATAAACCCGGTGGAAGCGCTGAGGTACGAATAGCGTAGAGACAAGGCATGCCTTGTCTCTACGCTATTCAGGGATAATGATGCAATGACAAATAAATATACAAATTCTGTCAAATATTTTGACAGTAAAAGGAGTTGAAAACAATTTGCAACACTGAATATCAACTGTTTAATGTTGGGGTATGATTTCTGGAAATTCAAGAAACAAACAAGAAAACCATTTGAAAACTCAAAGCCATGATTGAACATTTTCTGCGAAGTATTTACAGGAATATCCTGAAAAACAAAATGTCAAGTTTTTTAAACCTGACCAACCTGGTTATTGGATTTGGCACGTTCATCCTCTTTGCCAGCCTGGTGAGCTACGAGTTTAATTACGACACGTTTAACACGAATTTTGACAACATCTACCGGGTTCAGACCAAACAGGAAGATTCGTACCCAACCAATTTCTGTACTTATAGCCCATCAGCTTTACGTTACCATTTGCTGGCCGATTTACCTGAAGTGGAAAAAGTGTTGCTGATGCGCGAAATTTCCGGGAACCAGGGCTCTGGCCAGTTTTTCACATTGCCCGATGGAAGTCAACTGTACGAAAAATTGGGCTACTGGAGCGAAAACTCCATTTTCGACATCTTCACCCTCAAGGTAAAAGAAGGAACCACAGCCAACGCACTTACCGAACCCAACACGATTGTGATAACAGAAAAGCTGGAGAAAAAGCTTTTCCCGGAAGGTGGAGCCGTGGGAAAACAGGTGATAATGGGAAAACGATATCCGCTTACGGTTACCGCCGTTATTGCCGACTTTCCGGCCAATTCGGAGTTGGAGCCTTCGTACCTGATTTCGATGAGCACCTTCGAAACCCTTTCCGGGGTAAAAGGATTCCGCGACAACTGGACTGCCATCAGCAACGACAACTTTATCCTCCTGAAAAAAGGCGCCGACTCCAAGCTGGTGGATGCAAAAATTAAGGATGCATTCAAGAATGTAAAGAATTTTGAAAAATCGACCCCTTACCTGCACCCGCTTTCGAAGATGCACTTGTCGCCAAACAGCCAACCCGATTATTACATCATCCTGTCGATGCTTTCGCTGGCAGCCGTATTGATGCTGGTATTGTCGTGCGTAAACTACGTGAACCTATCGCTGGCCAATTCAACCCAGCGAGCCAGTGAAATAGGGATAAAAAAGGTAGTTGGCTTCTCAAAGAAGGCCATTGCAGTCCAGTTTCTGGGCGAAACCATGCTGTTTACTTTTGTGGCGATGGTTTTGGGCATTGTGGCTGCCGTGCTGGCATTCCCGGTACTCAACGATATTCTGGATAAAAACATGGATTTTTCAGTCTTTTTTCAGGGTCATTTGCTGCTCATCGTGGTACTTGCCAGTTTGGTATCCGGGATTCTTTCAGGTATTTATCCGGCGCTGATTCTTTCGTCGTACAACCCGGTCCGTGTGCTTAAAGGCAAACTGTTCAACGACCGGGGAAAAACCTTCAGCACAAAAAAACTTTTAATAACCACCCAGTTTGCCATTTCGCTTTTCATGCTCATCGTTAGCCTGATCATGAACAACCATGTGCAATTTATCCTGAATAAAGACTTGGGATTCGACAATAAGAACATCCTTTTTGCTGAAATGAATGTGAAGGATCCGGTTTCGTTCGAAACAGTTAAAAACCGCTTGGTTCAACATCATGAAATTGTGGATGTTTCGATGTCGTCGACTATGCCATTCAACGGAAACATTGGCGGTTACGTGACCTGGGAAGGCGCCATGCCCGACCAGAAAGAAATGATTTCGCGCAATTACGTGAACTACGATTTTATCCCGACCTACGACCTGAAAATGGCTTATGGGCGCAATTTCTCAGCCGAATATCCGTCCGATAATCAGAACTGCATCATCAACGAAACGGCGATGAAAGCATTTGGCTATACCGATCCGATTGGCAAACAGTTGTTTCTTTATGGAAAAGCTTATCCAATCATCGGAGTGATCAACGATTTTCATGCCTTTTCGGTTCACAATCCTATCCCGAATTACATCTTGTTCCTGAACAACAATGAACTGATTGGCAGTCAAATGATAACTGCAAGATTTACTCCCGGAAACGGCCAGAAAGCAAAACAACTCGTTGCCAGCGAGCTGGAATCGATAATGCCCAACGAGCCTTTTGAGGTGAAAGATTTCAGTGTTATTTTTTATACCGAAAATGCATTTCAGTTATGGAAAGCATTTGAGAAATTATTCCTGATTTTTGCAATCGTTTCGCTCATTGTCTCGTCTATCGGGCTGTTTGGGTTGATGCTTTTCACCATAAAACGGCGGACCAAAGAAATCGGCATCCGCAAAGTCTTGGGCAGTTCGGTTACCACAATTTATAGTCAGCTTTCGCTGGAGATATTTGCACTGTTGGGAGGCGCCATCCTCGTTGCCTGTCCTGCCGCAGTTTTCATATACAAAACAATGCCCGGAACCTACAAGGAACCACTTTCAATCATGGTTTTCATTATTGGAATCGTACTTATTGCGGTAATTGCTCAGCTAACAATCAGCTATCACGTGTTGAAAATTGCAGTAAGCAACCCGGTGAAAGCGCTGAGGTATGAATAAAAGTGAAACCCGGACTGACAAACAAAAACAAGAAGCAACTTAAAACACAAAATATGATTTACTTAAAAAACATTGACAAGTATTACGACTCAAAGTTCCAACGGACTTTTGTACTGAAAGCCGTTAACCTGGAAGTAAAAGAAGGTGAATTCGTGAGCATCATGGGCCCGAGTGGCTCCGGAAAATCTACTTTACTGAATATCATCGGCTTGTTGGATGCACCTTCTGCGGGTGAATATTCGTTGTACGAAAAATCGGTTCTCGACTTGAAAGAAAAGGCAAAAGTGGATTATCACCGCAATTTCATGGGGTTCATATTTCAGGCATACCACCTGATTGAGGAAATGACCGTGTACGAAAACATAGAAACTCCACTGATTTACAAAGGAGTGAAAAGTAAAGACCGTCAGGCGATGGTAGCCGACTTGCTCGACCGTTTCAACATGGTGGCAAAAAAAGACCTGTTTCCTCAACAGCTTTCGGGTGGACAACAGCAATTGGTAGGAATCGCCCGCGCTATCATCGGCAAGCCAAAGCTTTTGCTGGCCGACGAACCCACCGGAAACCTTCAGTCAACACAAGGCGAAATGATCATGGAAACGCTGAAAGCCCTGAACGACGAAGGTATGACCATCATCCAGGTAACCCACAACGAAAAATTTGCCGAATACGGGAAAAGAATTATCAGGCTGGAAGATGGGATTATTAGGGGCGATAAGATGAACAAAACTGAATTTGCATCTGTAAAAGATTAATTGCTAAATGAATTTGCATACAAAACCTCACTAAGCTGGTGGATTTTTGCTTTGGCCGGAGCGTTGGCTCTCGGAATAGCCCTTTTTTACGTAAGCTGGCAAAGCTGGAGGGCAGCAACTAGGAATCCCGTGGAGGCGCTGAGGTACGAATAATCAACCGATTAACCATGAATTCGCATGGTTTGGCGCGAAAGGCTCAACCTGATTCCGGAATAAAATCTAACCTCGAATTAATGAAAGACTGTCATTTTATGACGGTCTTTTTTCTTTTCACGCACCTTCTGCTACCCAATTCTTTCTTTGTCCATGTGAAAAATATTAACGGATAATTGTCAATTTATTTGACACAGCCCGACCTTAATAGCTTCGCAATTTACAGATATTGAGACAATTAAAATTTTGGTATAAATATAGTATCCTAAAATACTACCAGACAAAGCGGAAACAACAAAACAGGTTTAGGAAACAAAATAGATTAATTTCAAACGCTCAAAATCATGAAAACGGCACACAATTATCAGAAAACAGAAACCCGGGGAACAATCAGAAAATATCTTTTAGCATTACTGATAATAGCAATGTTCACAACACTTGCTTTCAGTCAAAAACTGACACAAACGGTAAGGGGTACCATACTTGATGCGGACAGCAGATTGCCATTGGTTTTTGCAACAGTTACAATAGTTGGTTCAAATCCTGTAATTGGTGCGGCAACCAATGCAAACGGCAATTTTAAATTCGAAAACATACCCATTGGTCGAATTGCGCTGCAAACATCGTACATTGGTTATGAAAGCAAAACAATTACAGATATTGTAGTAAACTCCGGCAAAGAAGTAGTCCTGGATATTACCATGCAGGAATCTGTAATAAAATTGGATGAATTGGTAGTGAAGGCGCACAAAAAAGGAGAGGCAATTAACGACATGTCATTGCTTAGTGCGCATTCTATATCTCTTGAAGAAACAAAACGTTACACCGGTGGCATGGACGACCCGGCCCGTGTAGTTTCCAGTTTTGCCGGGGTAGCTACCACTCCCGATGGAAGCAGCGATATCATTGTGCGGGGCAATTCGCCCAAATACATGCAATGGCGTCTCGATGGTGTGGAAATTTCAAGCCCATATCACATGGATGACCAAAACGCATCATTTGGGGCACTTACCGCCCTAAACAATAATTTACTGGCCACTTCCGATTTTTATACCGGGGCATTTTCGCCCGAATATGGGGATGTTTTGTCGGGTGTTTTTGATGTTAAGCTGAGAACTGGAAATAACGAAAAATTTGAAGCGGCATTGGGGGTTGGTATTATGGGTATCGACCTTACCCTGGAAGGACCTTTCAAAAAAGGATATGCGGGTTCGTACCTTGTAAATTACAGATATTCAGCAATTTCTCTAATTAAAAAACTTGGATTGGTTGATGTGGAAGGAGTTGTAGATTATCAGGATGCAACCTTTAAAATAGTCTTGCCTACAAAAAAAGCAGGTACGTTTTCTTTCTTCGGTTTGGGAGGTTTAAGTGGTGTTTCAATGGAGAATATGGCACCGACTAATTTATCCACTCCTGGCAGCCCTATCAAAAGTGCTCTGATTAGCAGAGATTTCAAAAAGGATAATCACCTTTCAAACCTTGGTATGAACCACACCTGGTCAATTAATACCAACAGCTATCTTAAGACGTCTCTTTCCTATTCGGGAGGTGGCATTAAAGATGATATTTTTGAGTCGGACACAATAAGATTATACGATAGTGAAGGTGCATTTTTAAGAGATTCTGTTACCAGTAAAATCCAAACTTTTAAAAACAGGATAACCAAATCGAGCTATAGGGCAGCGATAACTTACAGCAATAAAATCAACGCTAAAAACAAAATTCAAATTGGTACAAAATATACTCTGTATAGAAATAAATATAATCAAAGCATGTTCAGCGATCAATCGTCAGATTTATTGGAAGTTACTGATTTCAATAAAAATGCAGGTGCCATAAATAATTTCATTAGCTGGAAACACAGTTTTAATGAGGATTTTGCATTTGTTGCCGGATTGCACAATACGAATATCCTGCTAAACAACAAAAGTACGATTGAACCGAGAATAGCAATAAACAGGAAGCTTAACAATACAAGTTCGGTTCATGTCGGGTATGGAAAACACAGCACCATGGAAGGGCTGCACAATTATTATACGAAAGTTTTGCAACCTGATGGAAGTGTGATTGAACCCAATAAAAACCTTGACTTGCTGAAAGCAGACCATTTTGTACTGGGGTATGAAAAACGCTTCACCGAAAAGTTAAGGACAAAGGTTGAGGTCTACTATCAAAACCTATACGATTTACCTGTTGAAAACAATGATACAAGCTACTACTCAACCATAAACGAAGGTATTGATTACAGATATGTTGCATTGGTAAACAAAGGAACCGGAAAAAACTACGGAGCAGAAATTACCCTTGAACGGTTTTTTGATAAAAATTACTATTTCTTAATTAATGGTTCGTTGTTCGAATCAAAATATAAATCGTTGGAAAGTGTATGGAGAAATACGCGTTATAACAATAACTATTTGGTCAATATTTTATGTGGTAAAGAATTTAAGAACCTTGGGAAAAAGCATACCCAAACGCTTGCCATAAATGCCAAAGCATTTTTCGAAGGAGGCCAAAGATACATTCCATTGCTAAGAGATGCTCAGGGAAATGTAGCTGTTGATCCGGCCAACGACAGATATTGGGATTATAAAAAAGCCTACGACAATCAACTTGATAATATTTACCAGTTAAATTTATCGGTAAGCTATAAGTTTAACAGGCCAAAAGCCACGCACGAGATTTTCCTTGATTTGATGAACCTTACCGACAACAAGAGCCGTATGTCGGAATATTACGATGAGAGCAAACCCAACAAAATCGGTTACCTGACAGAATTTGGCTTTTTCCCAAATTTAATGTACAAGTTATATTTTTAATAACAATTAACAAAGTCAGAATAAAATGAAAGCAATTGTATGTACTAAATACGGACCGCCTGAAGTCCTTAAAATCAGGGAAGTAGAAAAACCTACTCCAAAAGACAATGAAGTACTGATAAAGGTAATTGCTACAACAGTACACATCGGTGATACCAAGATTCGACGTTTAGAGCCGGGTTTAGGGCCGGTCGCAGATGTCTTTTTCAAGCCCATGATGCGAATCATGTTGGGTTTCAAGGGACCAAGAAATAAAATATTGGGGATGGAACTGGCCGGAGACGTTGAAGCTGTGGGCAAGGACGTCATGCTGTTTAAGGCAGGAGATCCCGTATTTGCATCCACCGAATTTAGAATGGGAGCGTATGTCCAGTATTGCTGTATTCCTGAAAATGGGATTCTTGCAATAAAACCAACCAATATGACTTACGAGGAAGCTGCACCTGTATCCAATGGTGGATTAACCGCCTTGATTAGTCTTAGAAAAGCAAATATTCAGAAGGGTCAAAAGGTATTGATCTATGGAGCTTCCGGAAGTGTTGGTACTTATGCAGTGCAGATTGCCAGGCACTTTGGAGCAGAGGTGACAGGAGTAAGCAGTACTGCGAATTTGCAAATGGTGAAATCTCTGGGAGCCGATAAGGTTATTGATTACACTCAGGAAGATTTTACACAAAGTTGTGAGACTTATGACGTCATTTTTGATGCTGTAGCCAAGATTGCATCTTCAAAACGTAAGAAAGCCTTGAAAAAGTCAGGAATCTATCTAAGCGCTCATGATTTGTCAGGTAATATAAAGCTAAAGGTAAAAGACCTGATCTATCTCAAAGAACTCTGCGAGGCTGGAAAGCTAAAATCAGTAATTGACAAACGCTATACTATGGAACAAATAGTAGAGGCTCACAGGTATGTTGACAAAGGGCACAAAAAAGGGAATGTGGTTATTACTGTATAATACCCGGATAATATGAATAACGAACTTACAACAATGAGCAGTAAAAATTTAATCCTATGCAAAACATTTTCAAATCAACTTACCGGAATTTCGTTCGCAAACCGGCAACCAACCTGATTAATCTGATTGGGCTGGCAGTGAGTTTAGCCTTGGTTATTGTATTGTCGGTTTATTCTTATAGTGAATTAACCACCGACAATTACCATAAAAATGGCGACCGGGTATATCTGTTTGCCGAAATGGGCATAAAAATGCACATGCCCGGAATACTGAAAGACCAAATTGATCTGAATGTACCAGAGGTAGAATCAACAGTAAGGATGGCCAGCGTCTGGGAAACTCCGGTTTTCCGGACCGGAGACCGCGAGCCGATTTCTTCGGACATGGTTTTTGCTGACGAGGATTTTTTTAAGCTTTTCACCTACCAACCGGTTGAAGGCAACCTCGAAACCTCGTTGAAAGACCCCATGACCATTGTTCTTACCCAAACTTTGGCCAAAAAGCTTTTTGGAAATGAACCTGCTTTGGGCAAAACGGTGAAGCTAAACAACGATAAGGAACTGACCGTTTCAGCAGTCATTAACGAGCCTGAAGCCAACTCAAGTCTATCTTTCAGCGCGTTAGCCTCAATTGCTACCCGTAAAATTGTCCTGCCAAATGGTGGCGAGTTTACCGAATGGGGATGGTGTAATTTCCAGACATTCATACTTTTAAAAGAAGGAACAAAACCTGATGAAACAGCGAAAAAGATCATTGCCCTTTTCCCGAAGAACGATCAGGAAAACTACTCTAAATTGAAACTGAATCCATTTGAAAAAATCTACTTTTCAAAATTTGCACTTGGCGGAACCAATTATCTGCATTGCGGCGACAAGCGAAAAGTGATGATCCTGTTGATGGTGGCAGCGCTGGTACTGATGATTGCATTGGTCAATTTTATCAATATTTCTTCTTCACAATGGTTGGAAAAAATCAGGCAAACAGGTGTTCTAAAGGTAATTGGCGCAGGCAATGCGAACATCCTAAAAAATGCACTGGCTGAAGCCTTTATCCTGTTTTTGATGGCGCTCTTTTTGGCCATCCTAATCGTTCGCACAGTATTTCCCTTCATCAGCAGCTTTACCGGAATTCATTTCAATTCACAGTTGCTTTACCAACCTTCTTTCCTGATGGTTTCTATTATCGGAACTTTTATTTTGAGCATGGTTTTCAGTATTATTCCAGCCTTACGAATCTCCTCCTCGAAAGCAGTTGACAACCTGAAAAAAACTGTTGTGCCGGGCTCTGCAAATTCCATTTTTCGGGGTCTCCTCGTGACCACCCAATTCGTAATTGCCATTGTGCTGATTGCCTTTACCGTGTTGGTGCAAAAGCAAGTTAACTTTGGAAGCAGCAACCTGGGTTTTAATCAGGAAAACATGATCACCATCAATTTAACCCCGCAGTTGAACGAAAAAAAAGAGGTGTTCAAAAAGTTGCTTCAGGACAAGCCCACTGTTGAAAAAATTTCATTTACTCAATATTACCCGGGGCACCAGTTTTCGAACTGGAGAACAAATCAGGAAATAAAAGGTGTGAAAAAAGAACTCAGTTTTGACACCTTTAATGCCGATGCTAACTTCTGCTCAATGATAGGATTGCAACTTACCCAGGGACGCTTCTTCTCAGAAGACCTGACAACCGACCAACACAAAATGGTTGTGAATGAAACCTTCCTGCGGGAAAATAAGATGGAGAATCCGATTGGCGCCAAATTCGTTATGGGCTTTGGTATGGATGCAGGTCTTTCCGAAATAATCGGTGTTGTAAAAGATTTTCATTACAAAGCAGTCAACCAGCCCATCGCAGCATTGGTCATCCAAAATGAGCCGAATGCATCTTATTGTCTGGTCAAACTGCAAACCAATGATTTCAATTCGCTTCACAAAACCATTCAGGATATCAAAGCCACCGCCGCCGACCTTTCCCCTTCTTTTCCGGTTGAAATCAGCTTTTTCGATCAGGCCATTGAAAATATGTACCAATCGGAACTTCAGTTTCGCCGCACTTTTTCGTTGTTTGCCGGTTGCGCCATCGTGATTTGCTGCATGGGAATTTTGGCCATGTCGCTCTTTGCCAGTCAGCGCCGGATCAAGGAAATAGGTATTCGGAAAGTAAACGGTGCCACAATCTCAGAAGTACTTGCGATGCTGAACAAAGACTTCGTAAAATGGGTAGCCATTGCTTTTCTGATTGCAACACCCATTGCATGGGTTGTCATGAACAAATGGCTCGAAAGCTATGCTTACAAAACCGATTTGAGCTGGTGGATTTTTGCCCTGGCTGGCTTGCTGGTATTGGGAATTGCATTGTTGACGGTAAGCTGGCAAAGCTGGCGGGCTGCCACGAGAAACCCGGTGGAGGCATTGCGGTACGAATAAAAAAGAAGCCCCACCCAAACCCTCCCCGAAAGGGAGGGCTTAAAAAACAGAAGAAAAATGAACGAATGAAGAATCAAGCATTGCCCAAAAGTCTCCCCTTCGGGGAGATTTAGAGGGGCTTCATCTAATAAAAAGTTAAAATGCCATTGGTTGAATCCGAAATAAAAGCTTTAATCTTTTCAATATTGGAATTGAGTAAGTCTTTGATGTTAGCTACATCAAGGCTGAGGTCTTGTAAATGTTTGGAACCTGCAAATGTTTTTGCAAAAAAACCTGCAAGTTTAGGAGAAAGGTTTTGGTCGAACAGAAGTTTCATCAGGCGCAAAGTTCAATTTTCTCTTTGTTTGCAGCATAGCTCAAACAGGCAAGGATGTCTTCTTTTTCCAGATATGGGAAGTCTTCAAGAATTTCTTCAAAACTCATTCCTGAAGCAAGGTAGTTTAAGACATCGCCCACGGTTATCCGCATTCCCCTTACGCAGGGTTTACCACTTCTTTTCCCAGGTTCCAAAGTTATTCTTTCATTTAGTAACATGGCAATACTTTTTTATCCAAAAATACAAAAAAAACAGTAGTAAACTTACTTGTCAGGTTATGCTGAAAAAGACTTTATGAAATGGGTAGCCATAAATTAAAACAGTGAAATCATGAAAAAAATAAGAAACATTTTCAGGCATCTGATCAACCGAAGATTGACGACTTTGTTTGTGCTGATCAGTTTTACAATGGCTTTTAGCTGTTGTATTTTAGTGTACCTTTTTGTTGCAGACGAATTGTCGTTCGACAAGTACAATACAAACTTCGCCCACACCTATCGTCTTAATCTTCAGTCGAAAGACAAAAGTTATAAGAATTGTTTATTCCCGGCTGTCTTCACCGAAAAATTCACTAAAATTCCGGGGATTGAAAAATATACAAGGTTTCAGACCTATATGGGCGAACGGTTTATTTCGATTGACAATACAACCTATACAGCAACCAGTTTCTTGTTTGCTGATCCTGAAATCCTTGATATCCTTCAATTTGAATTCCTGTTGGGTAACCCCAGGGAAGCATTGGCAAAACCATTGAATGTTATAATCAACCTATCGACTGCTCAAAAATATTTTGGCAGTGCAAATCCGATTGGAAAGATTATCAAGCAAGACAATCAGGATTTTACTGTTTCAGCGGTTGTGAAGGACCTGCCCGGACAGTCGCATTTTACCATGAATTTTCTTGCTTCTGTAGCAAGTTACCAGATCTCAAACAACGATATGCTCACCAAATGGTACATGTCAGCTTTTAACTACTATCTGCTCATACCCGATGCAGTAAACAGGAAGGAAATAGAAACCCAACTGGCCAATCTTTTTGCTGAAGGAAATGGAATTGACAAAAACAAGATGGAGTTTGAAATGTACCTGGAACCATTGGCCGACATTCATTTGAAGTCGGTTGGAACACGCTGGGATAACGCACTAAAAGGCGACATCCAGGTAGTTTATGGGTTGGGTATGATTGCATTGCTCATTCTGGGAATAGCAATTGCCAACTACATCAATGTGCTTACAGCCGATTGCCGGCGAAAAGCAAAAGAAACAAGCATTCAACGGGTAAATGGAGCTTCAGGATACACCATCATTGCCGATCAGGTTCTTGAAACGTCGGTTTTCCTTCTGTCTGCCTTTCTGTTGTCGATGGTCTTGACTTCTCTGATGTTGCCGGTTGTCAATAACTTAAGCGGCAAATCGTTGTCGATTAACTGGTCGGTGTTGATGCCCGGCCTGGCAGTACTTGCCACGTCCATCATTTTATCGTCCATCTATCCAATTGTTTTCCTGAATTCCATAAAACCTGCCGAAGCACTTAAAAACCAGCTCAGTATCATCAAGGTAAAGAGTCAGCAAAAACAGCAATGGTTAAGGGGCGCGTTGGTGACTTTTCAACTGGTCATTGCAACCATGTTGATTGCTTCAACCATCGTGATCAACAACCAGCTTCAACTGGTAATGAATGCGAAAACCGGCTTCGATAAAGAAAATACCCTGATTGTTTACAACCCATATACTGAAGGGATGAACGAACGCTATGATCTGTTCAGGCAAAAACTGAGTAATTTGCCCATGATACAAAGTGTCGGTGTTGCACAAAATGCTCCTGGCAATAGCATCAATAATGTTTCGCCCGCATGGTTGCCTAACCAGAATGATCAAAAAGCAGATATTGGCCAAATAACCGTCGATCATGATTTTCTGAAAACGGTAGGCGCAAAATTCGCAGCTGGCCGCAACTTCGACATCAATGTTGCAAGCGATAAAGCTACAGGGATGATTATTAACCAATCGGCTGTTAAAGCGCTCAATTTGAACGATCCTATCGGGAAAAAAATTGTCGTTCAAAACAATGTCGATACTCCCAACAATGAACTTGAGGTGATTGGAGTGATCGAAGACATGCAATATTTCACCCTGCGAGAAGCTTCGAAACCAGTAATGTACTATATCAAGGATTGGGGCAAGTATGAAATTGCGATGAAACTGGTAAGTGGCGATTATTTGGCAACACTAAAGCAGATTGAAAGTATCTGGAAAGAAATTGCTCCGCAATGGCCGTTTAGCTACCAGTTCATGGACGAAAGAATCAGTATCAATTACAAATCAGAAATAAACACAGCCAAAATAATCACCGGACTTTCAGGTATTTCTATTTTTCTTTCCGTTCTTGGGATATTGGGAATGATCCTTTTTACGATTCAACAGCGCACCAAGGAAATCGGCATCCGCAAAGTAAACGGAGCGCGGGTTTCGGAAGTAGTGACAATGCTGAACAAAGACTTTGTAAAATGGGTAGCCATCGCCTTTGTAATTGCCACGCCGATTGCGTACTACGCTATGAACAAATGGCTCGAAAACTTTGCCTACAAAACCGAATTAAGCTGGTGGATTTTTGCGCTGGCTGGTTTACTTGCATTAGGAATTGCGCTGTCAACCGTGAGTTGGCAAAGCTGGCGGGCTGCTACGAAGAACCCCGTGGAGGCATTACGGTACGAGTAGAGACAAGGCATGCCTTGTCTCTACTGTGAACTGACTGATGTGTGAATTATGTAATTTTTTTAAGGAAATATGTAAAAATTTTGCGTGATGTTGAGCGTACTTTTACCTGCAATTGTCTTAAATAATTCAACACATGAAACGACCATGAGAAAATCTTTCTCACACAGGAGGATGATTATTTGGGAGTTCCATGTGGCAACTAAAAAACAAATTATAAACACATGAAAACATTAAAAAAATGGGCGGTAGTAGCTGTTGTGCTTCTTTCCATGACCTCGTTTAACGGATGTAATACATACCGCCAGGGAACTTCCGGATCGCAAACCAGTTATGAAAATCCGCAATGGGCTCCATCCTATTATGGCGGAACGCGCTATTACTATTTGCCCGACATCGAAAGCTATTACGACATTTACACCCGTGAATTCATTTTTCTGAACCATGCACAATGGATTTATTCACCTTATCTCCCTACTATATACCCGGATTTTAATCTGAATAATTCTTTTATTGTCGTAGTGAATTCGAATATGTATCAACCTTGGATGCACCACCAGTATTATGTTTCTCATTTTCCAAGATATTACTATCGAGATTATTACGATCGCAGTAATTTCGCTTATGTAAGAGGATTTAACGAAAACAGTAGAAGCGCAATTTACTGGTCAGAGAATGAAAGAGACAGGGCACGGAGCTGGAATGATGAAAATCTGAGAGCCGGGCGACAGTTCAGATACTCGAAAGAGGACCGTCTGCAACAAAGGAATATGAATAATTCCATCATTAACAGACAATCCACTGACGGTTATAGCAACGACAATTCCCGGAACAACCCTGCCAATAATACAAATTGGACAGAAAATCCAGTTAACAATTCGGTAAACAGGCAGACACAAAACGAAAATAACAGGGCAAATTCCACTAATAGCACTGATAATACTTCCCGCCCGCAACCTGCCAATACTCCGGAGACAAGAAGAACTCACGACACAAACTATTATGGCGTACCCATTGGTCAGCCAGTGAAGGTGGACAGACAAATGCGAATTCAAAATTCAACCGGAACTACTGAGAGGAGCAATAGGAATACTGAAAATCAAAGAAATAGCAGTGAAAACAGAAACGAGCAGAATAATCCAGGTCGAAGGTAAGGTGCAGAGAGCAATCATCTGCCCCTTGTTTTTTTATTCCTGAAAAGCCTTTTGTATCCTGAACAGCGCTTCTTCCAAAACTGAACGCGGGCAACCAATGTTGATGCGCATAAAATCACTGCCCTGCTTTCCGAACTGAACACCGCGGTTCAAACCAACTCCGCCATCAATCAGTTTTTGATTGATTGTTTCATCCGTCAGCCCGAATGCTGAAAAGTCAAGCCAAATCAGGTAAGTAGCTTCGGGGCGCATCACTTTTACTTCAGGAAGGTTTTCGTTAAAGAACTGCTCCAGAAAAGAATAGTTTTCCTGAAGGTATTTCAACAGTTGGGCGAGCCATTCCTCTCCATGGGTATAAGCTGCTTCGAGCGCTGCGGTTCCGAATATATTTCCCATGTGCAAATGCGGCAGCCGCATCACCCGTTCGTAAGCTACGAAGTGCCTTTTATTCGGGATAACCAGAAACGAAGTAGTAAGCCCGGCGGTGTTGAATGTTTTGCTGGGCGCCATGCAGATCACGCAGTTTTGTGCAAATTCTTCCGAAATTCCAGCCAGTGGAGTGTGTTTGTAACCATCGAAAATCAGGTCTGAGTGAATTTCGTCTGAAATAATCAGTATTTTGTTTTCGAGACAAATTTGCGCCAAATCAGTTAGTTCTTTTTCGGTCCATGCCATTCCTCCCGGATTCTGCGGATTACAAAGCAAAAGCAGTTTAGTTTTTGGCGTGATTTTATTTTTCAAATCTTCAAGATCGAAATAATAACGGCCATTCTCTATACGCAACGGATTTTCAATCATTTCGCGACCGGTTCCTTTTACCGAATCGAAAAACGGAAAATAAACAGGAGGTTGAACGATTACCCCATCGCCCGGTTTCGAAAAGGCTTCGATGGCCATTGTCAAACCGGCAACAACTCCGGGACTGAACGTTATCCATTCGGGTTTAATTTCCCAGTTATGACGGCGCTTCAACCAGTTGACGATTGACTGATTGTAACTTTCGCCACGAAAAGTATATCCAAAAACTTCGTGTTCAGCCCGCTTTTTAATGGCATCAACAATAAAATCAGGAGTTCGAAAATCCATGTCAGCCACCCAAAGCGGCAATACATCTTCATTTCCAAAGAACATTTTTCGTGCATCGTATTTGATGCTGTTGGTAGTGGTGCGGTCAATCAGCTCGTCAAAGTTGTATGTTTTCATCTTTTTTGTATTAACCACATAGGCACATAGTTCATATAGAAAATTTAACCTATGTGCCCTATGTGCCTATGTGTTTATATGAATTTTCTTCAAATAATTCATTCCATTATCTTTTTCAACTTTCAGAACAAAATCGAAACGGTTCAGCGAAAGGCACAAATCGAAATCGGCTTCTGGCGCCCATTCCTGTTTCTCCGGAGAAAAAAACCGCGCCCCGTCCCCACTCCTCAATTGCTCAACCATTGCCTGAAAATCGTTTGCAACTCCTTCCAGTTCATTTTTAATGTAAACAGCCAAAAGTGTGTCCTCATCGGTTGGATACCGGCAACTGTAACCCATGCATACCAGTGAAACTTTGGCTGGATTCTGCTTCCTGATGTAATCAACGATTGCTCCTGCGTTCACAAAACTTCCGGTTAATATTTCGTTTGCACCAGTTGCATTGGCAATTCCCTGCGTGCCTGAACTGGTTGTATGCACCATGGTTTTACCAATCAGATTGGCTTCCAGTAGTTGAGAAGGCGAATTTCCGAAGTCGAAACCTACCGGTTTTTGCTCGTTTCGCTCGCCAACCAGGATAAATTCAGGATTTTGTTCTTTCATTTTATAGGCAATTTGAAGATCGCCAACCGGATAAATGCGCTGAATTCCATTACCAATTGCATAACAAGCCGTCGAAAAAGCCCTGAAAACATCGATGATTACTGTCAAACCTTGTGCTCTTCTGGCTCCTTCGAGCAATTGAAGTATTTCAATATCCATGAATAATATTTTATTGTACGCTATAAAAACATGTAAACAGCTCTACAACTGACTGCTAAAAATTTTTGTTTACATTGTTTTAATGTTCCTTGCTTCAGTTAACAAAAGGATAATGCATCATTAACGTATGTTGTACAGCATATATTCTACACAACAGCTATGTTTGCACTGTACTTTAAAACAAAGAAAACATGAAAACAATTTCAAAATTAGCAATGTTGTTCGCATTTGTAGCATTTGCAAACACATTAATGGCATCTGGAAACTTAAAAGTTAACATCTTGCCGCTCACTTCCGAAAAAGCAGTTGTAGCAATTTCAAACTCTTCAGCTGCCAATTTTAAGATCAGCATCGCAAACGACAAAGGCGAAACTGTTTATTACAAAGAAACAGCAGCTGGAAGCAATGATTACCGCAAGGTATTCGATTTTTCGAACCTCGAAAAAGGAGATTACAAATTGGCTGTATCAGTTGACGGATCCACTACTGAACGTTCGTTCAAAATTGAAAACAAGAACATCGCAGTAGGTAAGGAAAAAAGTATTATGGAACCGTACTTTGCATACAAAGAAGGTGTACTGAAAATGTCTTACCTTAATTTTTCAGAAGAAAACCTTAGCCTGAATTTCTATGACAAGAACGAACTGGTTTATTCTAAAAAAATCGGCGACAAATTCAATGTAAACGAAGGCTTTAACCTCTCAAAACTGAACAAAGGTGCATATTCAGTAGTACTTTCAACAAACAGTAACAGTTATACATACAACTTAAATGTGGAATAATCAATTCACCAATCTCCCTTTCATTAAGTGAATGCGGCTTCTAACGGAGCCGCATTTTTTTTGTGTTAATTGCAAAAATAGTTTTCATACTTGAAAACTATTAGCTATTTTTGATTGATAACTGCACAGTGAAAAACTGTGTTCATAGGATAAGTACATGAAGATAAGATTCAAATCTGAAGAACTGGAATATTTTTATACAACCCCCTTATCTGAAATAAAAGGGAAATTGCCTGTATCTCGCGATATTTTGCAGCAGTTTAAAAAGAAAATCCAAATTCTGATGAGTATTGAATCGCTTGATGAACTTACATTTTTCAGAGGTTTACAATTTGAATCGCTTAAAGGAAACCGAAAGGGAGAATATTCAATCAGACTAAATTTGCAGTATCGTCTGATATTTTCCAAAGCGCAAGACGATCAACTGTTAATCGAAATTTTAGTAATCAATGAAATTTCAAAACATTACGAACAATGAAAACATTGGCAAATGAAATAATTCCTGGGGATGTTTTTCATCCATCAGAAATAATTAAGGATGAATTGGAAGCCAGAGGAATGCGGCAGGTTGATTTGATCAATCAAACAGGTTATAACAAGGGATTTATCAGCCTCCTGCTGAAAGGGGAACGGAACATAACAAGCTCTGTTGCCTTGGTTTTAGAGAAAGTCTTTGAAATACCTGCTGAATTCTGGATTCGCCTTCAGAAAAATTACGAGATGAACAAAGCATTGATCGAAATTCGAACCCTAAAAAACGCCTCCTGATTCCCTGCGAAATAAAAACTAAATTTGCAGTTCAATAATTCAGGAATGTATGAGAAGGGTAGATGTTGAAATAATGGCTCCGGTTGGTTCGTACGAATCGCTGATGGCAGCCATTCAGGCAGGAGCAGGTTCGGTTTATTTTGGTGTGGACCAGTTAAATATGCGTGCCCGCTCGTCGAACAATTTTACGATTGATGATATAAAAAATATTACCGAAACCGCCCATTCAAAAGGAGTAAAAACCTACCTGACTGTGAATGTGGTGGTTTTCGATACCGAACTCGACCAACTTCACCAGATTATTGATGCCGCCAAAGAGGCCGGAATTTCAGCAGTTATCGCTTCCGATATCTCAGCCATTATGTATGCCCGCCAGGTGGGCATTGAAGTCCACATTTCCACCCAGGTGAACATTACCAACATCGAAGCGGTCAGATTTTATGCACAATTTGCTGATGTAGTGGTGCTTGCCCGCGAAATGAATGTTGCCCGCGTTGGGGAAATCTCGAGACAAATCAGGGAACAAAACATTACCGGACCTTCAGGAGAACTGGTAAAACTGGAAATGTTTGTGCATGGCGCGCTTTGTATGGCCGTTTCGGGCAAATGTTACCTCAGCCTGCACGAAATGAACTCGTCGGCCAACCGTGGTAGTTGCATGCAATCGTGCCGCCGCGCTTACATTGTTACCGATAAGGAAACCGGCGCCGAACTGGAAGTTGACAACGAATACATCATGTCGCCCAAGGATCTGAAAACCATCCATTTTCTGGATAAATTGCTGGATGCAGGTGTTTCGGTGCTGAAAATTGAAGGACGGGCACGGTCTCCGGAATATGTTTATACCGTTGTTGAATGTTACCGCGAAGCTGTTAATGCTTATTTCGATCATGAATTTACCGATGAGAAAATTGCGGATTGGGACAACCGGCTTGAAAGTGTTTTCAACCGCGGTTTCTGGGACGGTTATTATCTCGGTCAGCGATTGGGCGAATGGAGCAAAAACTACGGATCGATGGCCAGCCAGCGAAAAATTTATGTGGGCAAAGGCATGAATTATTTTTCGAAACTGAAAGTGGCCGAATTCAAACTCGAAACAGGCCCGTTAAAAGTTGGCGACGAAATCTATATTACCGGACCAACAACAGGATTGGTAAAAACCATCGTTTCAGAAATTCAGCTTGACAAACAGTCGGTTGAGGAAGCGCCAAAAGGCTCGTATATTTCTATTCCTGTTGATGCGAAAATCAGGAAATCAGATAAGCTGTATAAAATTGTGGATGCCTCGGAAGTAAAACAGCAATAGATAAACACGAAAGACAACCAAACTTCTTATTTTTGAGCAAAATATTACCTTCTATGCGAAAAGTTATTGTCATTTCAGGAATAGTTATTTTGGTTATTGCCGCAGTTTTACTGGGCATTAAATATTTTCCTACCGAATCCGATCAGCCTATCATACAGACTTTCTCGACCAAGCAGAATCCTGCTTACAAGGCAATTCCGCAGAAATGTCCTTTGATTATCGAGGTTAAAAATACTGAAGGATTTTACAACGAACTGAAAAGTAATCAGCCAATTATTGCTGAATTGAAAGGTATCAGGGAAATTGACGGACTGATTTCAAAAATCGGACGCATTTATGATTTTGTTGGCGATCATTCAGGAATTGGCGATTTACTGAAGGGTAAATCGGTGATCATTTCAATCAATCTGACAGGAAAGAACCAACTCACAAACCTTTATCTCGTGCAGATGAACGACGGGAACGAGTCGAATTCGGCTACAGAAAATGTAACTGCCGATTTGAAAACACAATACAGCATTACCCGAAAAAAATACGAAAACACGACCGTGTTTAATGCCCGTTCGTCCGAACATAATTTCTTTTACGCATGTGCCAACGATGTTTTTATGGTTAGCGAAGACTTTATCCTGATTGAACAGGCCATCAGGCAAACAAATTCTCAAAACCTGCTCAACAATTACGAATTTACCGAACTGTACAAAACCATCGGAGAGAATGCATTTGCAAACATATTCATCAATCACCTTACGATCCATCAGCTACTTGCCAATTTTGTTTCTCCTGAAATCCGTAAAACAATCGGTCAGCTCGAAGCTTATTCAAGCTGGTCGGAACTTGACCTGGCGCTGAAACCATCAGAGTTGGAAATGACCGGGTTCAGTTTCACCAAAGATTCGAGCGATCATTACCTCAATATTTTCAGCGATCAGGCAGCACAGAAAATGACCATCGAAAAAGCCATTCCGGCAAATGCGACCTACTTTGTTGCCCTTAGCCTGAAAAATACGTCCAGCTATCTGGATCAGCACGAATCTTATATCAAGGCAAACGGCAATTATTATCCACGCGAAATGAGCCTGATGGAGTTTCAGAAGAAAACAAAAACTGATGCAATCCGATTGTTCAAAGAGGTTGCCGGCACTCAGTTCGCAGGTGTTTATACCACCATAAACAAATCCAATCCTGAACAAAACCGCTTTTTCGTTGCTGAAATAATTGACGAAGCGGATGTTAAGGAAAAGATTGGCAAAGCGGTTTCTGAATTTAACCGTACCACAAAAGAAGATGCTAGTCAGTTACACACAAAATACAGCATTGACAAAAAAAATTCGTTCGATATTTATCGTCTGCCCATCAGCAACATGGCCGAATCGCTTTTTGGACGGGCATTTTCAGGAATCACCGGCAATTACTTCGCTTTGTACCGGAAATACCTGATCTGGGGCGATAATCTGCCCGGAATGAAAGCTTATCTGCAAAGTCTGGCTTCAGAAAAAACCCTAGCAAACGACTCAACTTACACGGTTTATTCAAAAAATAACCAGCCGAAAACTAATTTTTATGTTTACGCCAAAATCTCCAAAGTATTCCGGCTAAAAGATGTTTTGCTGAAAAGCGACCTCAGTGCAAAACTGACTGCAAATGAAGAGGTATTCCGCAAATTCAGTACGTTTTCGTGGCAATTTTCGGTTTCAGGCAACATGGTTGAGAACAAGATTAACCTGAAATACGATCCGAATGTAAAAGAAGAACCTGAAGCAATCTGGCAACTTAAACTTGATGCACCGCTGGCACATAAGCCAACTTTAGTGCTGAACCACAGAGATTTGGCCAACCGCGAAATGATTGTGAGCGACAAACTTAACAACATTTACCTGATTAACAAAGACGGTGTCATTCTTTGGAAACTGAATCTTCCCGAACCGATTATCTCCGACATTCATCTGATTGATATTTACCAGACAAAAAGGTTTCAGTACCTTTTCAATACCAAATCCCAATTGTATGTGGTCGATCGCACCGGAAGCAAGGTGGGGAAATATCCAGTTTATTTGAAATCAATGGCGTCAAATGGTGTTTCTGTGTCTGAATTTGGAAAAAACAGAGAATACCGTTTTTTCGTGGCCGGCGAAGACAAAAAAGTATATGTGTATGATCGTGACGGGAAGCTCATCCCAAAATGGAATTTTGAAGGATCAGAAAGTCTGGTTACCAAACCGATCAGTCATTACTTTATCGATGGAAAAACTCAAATCGTTTTTTCAGATGAGCAAAACACCTATTTCCTCGACTGGCAAGGGAAAAACCGCGAAATCCAGCCCGCTCCATTCGACCGTTCAGGAAACCAAATGACTTTTATTAACGGTGAAAATCCAAAGTTAATTGCTACCGATCAAACCGGAAAAATTCACATTCAGGATTTTAATGGTCAAACTGAAATAAAGGAAGTTGGCAAATTTGGCGCAGCTCATCGTTTTGCTGCTGAAGACATTGACGGAAACGGTTCGGTTGAATACCTATTTGCTGAAGGAAGAAAACTGACTGTGTTTGCTGCCGATGAGAAAAAACTATTCGAACGGACTTTTCCTGATGCGATCACTGATACCCCATTCGTTTGCTCTTATGGCCCCGGCATCTTCAAAATAGGTATAGTAACCGGAGGTGAGAATAAAATCTATTTGCTCAATTCAAACGGATCGGTCACCCGTGGATTTCCGCAAGCCGGAAACACCGCGTTTGTGCTGGGGAAATTCAACGATTCAAGTTCGTATTTTAATCTTCTGGTTGGAACCGAAGATGGAAGTGTGTTGAATTACAAGGTTGAATAAATCAGTCTGCCGTCTCATTTTTCCGATATTATTAATACCTGTCTATATATAATATCCGATATTTTATATAGTGCTGTGTGTAAAATATCGGATAATTTCAGTATTCATGATGAAAATCACATAAAATATTTGTACTTTTGAGACATGGCTATCCGAAAAAAATACAGTGAAATTACAGCACACCTACCCAGGAAGGAATTCACAATTCTCATTGGAGCCAGGCAAGTCGGGAAATCAACATTGCTGAAACAAATTGAGGAAGAACTTATTAAGAAGGGTGAAATCGTCTATTTTATTAATCTCGAACGCAAAAATGTATTGCAGCAACTTGATCTGGATCCCGAAAACCTGTTTAAATTTTGTCCACTTGCTGATGGGAAGAGAATTATTGTAATGATTGATGAAATCCAATACCTGAAAGATGCCAGCGGTTTTCTAAAACTGTTGTATGACGAATACGCCGACCGGGTGAAAATTTTGGCCACCGGTAGTAGCGCATTTTACATCGACAGGGATTTTAAAGACTCGCTGGCCGGAAGGAAACGAATATTTCAGATGCCAACTCTGGATTTCGACGAGTTTATTGATTTTAAGGGTAAAGCGGAATTGATAAACGATTTAACTGACTTGCGAAAGGGCGAAAAACAGAAGTCGATATATGAAAATGTTTTTTTGGCATTGCTTGATGAATACCTAAATTATGGAGGTTATCCGGCAGTTATTCTTGAAAATGATTATACGGCAAAGAAGGAACTTCTGAAGGAAATCCGTGATTCTTACATCAAACGCGATATTCTGGAGTCGGGTGTAAACGATGAGGAGAAACTCTACCGATTGCTCATGGTTCTGGCAAGTCAATCAGGCAATCTGCTTAATGTTAACGAACTATCGAATACTTTACGGATCAATAATATCACGATAGAAAATTACCTGTATGTTTTACAAAAGTGTTTTCATATCAGTCTGGTACGACCATTCTATAATAACCTTCGTAAAGAGTTGATTAAAATGCCTAAAGTATATCTTAATGATTTAGGATTAAGGAATATATTGATTAACTATTTTGCACCTATCGAGCAAAGAGCCGATAAAGGAGCATTACTTGAAAACTATGTGTTTCGAAAATTGCTTGAAAAAAATGAACCTGATCAAGTCAAATTCTGGCGTACCGCTGATGGAAACGAAGTTGATTTTGTAATCGAAACCTCGTTTCAAAAAGGTTTTGCTGTGGAAGTAAAGTTTCAGGAAAAAGAAGCAAAAATTTCAAAATACAAGATATTTTCTAATACCTATCCTGAATTCCCTTTGCAATTTTGGCATTGGGGCAATATGAAATTGATTTTGTAAAAAATCTGTTATTTGCACTTTTATATTCGTAATCAACAAAATAGGAGTGGTAATTCAATCTTCTCCGGAAGTTATTCAGGGACTTGTGAGTATAAGCGATAAAGGGGATCATATCTTTATGAATTTGATTGAATCGGCTCCACATAACTTTGGTAAAAACAAAATCTATGAAGGTGTAGCCGGAAATTTAGTAGCTTTTGCCTGTAAGGTTTCTTTTGAGAAAGGATATGGTGGAATTGTGGTTTTTGAAGCCAAAACAAAATTGATTGAGCATTATAAACTAACTTTGGGAGCACAAATGATTACAAGCAATCGAATGTTTATTGATGCGAATTCTGCATTAGGCTTAATTGATAAATACTTTAATAAATAACGTTATGGGACACATAAAAGAACCGAAGGGGGTTGATTTCACTGTTGTACCACAAACCAAACCCGATGAAGAAACTGATAGATTAATAAGTGAATTTTTAAGAAAACAAAAATTAGAGAATCCTAAGGAGCGAGCTAAAATAGAAGCAAAAGCAAAAGATATTATTCGTAGATACGAAGCATCACGAGGCATGGTTGAGGTAGCTATAGTTTCAGGATATATAAAAGAACCAAAAGGGGTTGATTTTACAGTGATACCGCGAACTAAGCCTGACGAAGAAACGGATAGAATGGTAAGCGAAGCTATTCAAAGCTATAAAACGAAAAATAGAAATGCCAATTGAGAAAACCTTATCCGATAAAAACAGAATTGAAGCCAGGAATCTGGTTTGGGGCGAAAATTGGGATTTAATCTTCCCGGTTAGCGCTCATTGACTTTCGTTTGATTTTTTCGTTGATAGTATGAACTTGCCTAACAGGCTGTTAATAACTCTGGACTATATTTTTTCTTTATGATGTTTGTTTCATACATCTTTGTGCAAATGCAAAGTGGGATGGATCAAGGTCAACAAATAAAAGAACTTTATTCGGTTGTTTTCAGGCTAATCAATGAGATTGAAGACCTGAAGAACACCAATGCCCGGCTATTGAAGGCGAATATGGTGCTCACCCAAGAAAACCAGATTCTAAAGCAGGAACTTGAAAAATACCGGACACCCAAAAACAGTGGCAACAGTAGCAAACCTCCATCAAGCGATTTTCCCAAACTGCCAAAAACACAAAGCCTGCGCGAACCATCTGGCAAAAAACCTGGAGGCCAGCCCGGACACGAAGGCACTACCCTGAAGATGTCCGAGAGCCCTGATTCAGTTATGGGACACAGCCCAAACTACTGCACTTGCTGTGGCGAAGACCTTAGCGGCTA
>JAUYMU010000013.1 GCA_030698405.1 Bacteroidota bacterium | reverse complement strand
GACACGTAATTTATTGACAGACAGCATTTATTATTGATTTAAAAAATGAAAAAATGTTTCAAGTTACAGAAAACCGAACCGCTAACATCAGCTACCCGTCAAGTGCGGCAGCGGTGGTTTTCGGTGGGTATCTTTCCGCTCGGTCCCGGTTTACCGGGATTGATCCCGATAGATCGGGACAATCCGCCCCTGCGTGTAGCTTCCTACGTTATGGTCAATTGTAATCGCTCTTTGAAACTTTGTGCAGGTTTGACAAAAAAGTGATTTGGAGTTGTCTGAAACTGTTTCGGTTTTCGACAAAGTCGAGCTATTTGAAAGATTTTTGAAAGTGATTTTTAGGGTTTCGGGGTTTGACAAATTTTCGCTTTTTGAGAGAGTTTTGCAGTTTGAAACGGAATTCGCTGAGACTTTGGGCGGTGACACATTTTCACCATTTGACACGGAATCGGTTTTCGACAGAGCCGAGTTATTTGAGTGGTTTTTAGGTTTTCGGGGTTTGACAGGTTCGCGCTTTTTGAGAGAATTTTGCAGTTTGACTCAGAATACGCTGAGACTATGGGCGGTGACACATTTTCGCAATTTGACACAGAATCGGTTTTTAAAATATAGACGAAGATAGAAAGAAGGGAAAATAAGGAATTTACGAATCGACACTTTTGTGCCTCGACAGACGGACTTGACCGTTCAACTGGGACTGAAGTGGCGAAGCGCCTCCGACACTGAACAAAAAGAATGAAAAAATTAAGGAAAAAAGAACAACTAGGCTACAACTACGGCTACCTGGCAAGTCGGGCAGTATCTGTACCGGACAGGAAATCGGTTCTACCATGTTCCTGTTGTCGGGGAAATGGTGGGGTAAAATCCCGCCCGTGCCGGTAGCCTAAATACGTTAGCCAACATACTAAAAAAGACGACGACACAGAATGAAACGAACGGACAGAAATAAATGCCGACACACAAAGCAAGAGATTGTCAAGCCCCAACGCACGGGCGATAACTTCGCTTGCCAAACACTTGCTTTTTTGCCAACGCTCGGACTGACCATCGTATTGACTGGATTACTGACAATAAAATCATTCGGACAGGTTCCTACGGTTCAGACACCGACATTTCAGGATTTTCAACAAGTTCCACAACCATGGACACCAAACCCGAAC
Organism: Bacteroidota bacterium; assembly: GCA_030698405.1. Taxonomy (GTDB): domain Bacteria; phylum Bacteroidota; class Bacteroidia; order Bacteroidales; family Prolixibacteraceae; genus Aquipluma. Next base: position 9,989 of record JAUYMU010000013.1, on the reverse strand, counting down.
AATAACCTGATTCCAAATTTCAACAAGACAACGCCGACAAATACTGGGATTGACCAACATAAAAAAGAACAGCAAACCCAACAAAACCGACAGCAACAATTGCAGGAAATTTATTCCGAGATTAATAAACCAAGTAGTGGAATGATAAATGTCCGATACGATTTACCGTCGTGTTCTTCAGTTTCTGGAGCTTCCGCATATCAAACCGCTTTTACTGAATTATCCAAAATGTCTTCTGGTGAAAAATCATTCAGCGTTAAAGAAGCTAACTTTTTTGTTGAGAATGCCTACTATGAAAACCAAGGTAAATATGAAAGCTTCGAAAAGGTAATACAACAAATTACCCAATTTCTGAATTGGAAAATGGACGAATTGGAATACGACAAGAGCAGCAACCTTTCTAAAAACCTGATACTTTACCAATTTTTTGCAGACACATTGGAAATCAAATCTAAAAATCTCCGCCATTTGCCATTCAAATACGATTTTAACGATTACATGGGAAATCAGGATTGGAGCAACATGTTTGTAGAAAAGGTTTTGCGGACAAATTCAGGTCAATGCCATTCCTTACCATTGCTCTATCTGATTTTAGCAAAAGAAATTGGTGCAAAAGCACAATTAGCATATTCACCAAACCATTCTTACATTAAATTCCAAGACGATAATGGCAAATGGCACAATGTAGAACTAACAAACGGAATGCTTACAACCGATGCTTTTGTATTGCAATCGGGATATATTAAAGCCGAAGCACTTCAAAACAAAATTTTCATGCAACCATTATCCGACAAACAAATGCTTTCGCATTTTTTGTTCGGTTTGGCAAAAGGTTACGCAGTAAAGTATTGCTACGATTCATTTGTGGAAACAGTAATAAATAAAGCCCTTGAATTAGACCCGAACAATATAAACGCTCAAATGGTAAAAGCCGATTACCTGACTTTACGATTCAAGTACATTGAAAACCAATTGGGAATTACCGAACAGAATTACCGACAAATGCTTAGCCAATATCCTGTTGCAAGGGAAATATTTATTGCAAGGAACAAGCAATATGGAATGATTGACAATTTGGGTTACGAGAATATGCCCGCCGATGCATATGAAAAATGGCTCGGAGCATTGAGCGAAGCCAAACAGAAACAGGAAAGCCAACAGATGTTTTTGAATTTGAATAAAAAAAATGTAGAAATTAAACGATGAAGAAATACTTTACCATAATATTGACAGTTATTTGCTTAAACTCGTTTTCGCAGACTGAACAAAAGATTTACGAACAAGCATTTCAAAAAATAAATTGCATGCTCGATGAAACTTGCTCCGCAAGTTTGAAAGAAGCTGTTTTTATTGTCGAGAACGCTTATTTTTCAAACTCTCTGGACAGGATTCAATTTGATAAACGGATAACATTCGCATCAGAACTGGCAAGACAATTAGTCGCTTCCCGTGAGCTTGTTTATAATTTGCCCGACAGGGAAGAAGTCGGCAAACATGCTGCAATATATAGCGTTCTTAAAGATTCAATCCCCATTTTGATTGACTCCAATACCATATTTCACATTCCGCCTTATACTTATGATTTCAATGACATTTGGGGAAATAAGGAATGGTCAAACATGTTCGTTTCAAAACTTTTGGACACAAAGAAGGGCAATTGTCATTCGTTGCCACTGCTTTATAAAATCATAGCCGATGAAATTGGAGCAAAAGCATATATTTCATTAGCACCAAACCACATGTACATAAAACTGCAAAACAAGGCAAACGGTTGGTATAATACCGAACTTACAAGTGGAGTTTTTCCAATAGATGCTTGGCTTATGGCTTCGGGCTACATTCATTTGGATGCCATTGTAAACAAACTATACATGGAAGGTTTGAGCGACAAACAAACCATTGCTTTATGCATAACAGACCTTGCAAAAGGTTACGAACATAAACTTGGAGACACTGCCAATCTTGATTTTATTCTGAAATGTTGCGATGCAACATTGAAATATTATCCGAATTACATTAATGCGTTGCTTTTAAACGCCGAAACCAAAAAGAAAAAGTTTAACCTATTAATGGCAAAGCACAACACAAAAAATCCTCAAGATATTTTGTCAATACCCGAAGCAAAGCAAATATTTTCGGAAATGACCGCAGAATATAGTAAAATTCACGATTTGGGCTACCGTGCTATGCCCGAAAATACGTATATGGATTGGCTTTTACTACTAAAAGAAGAACGGAACAAATATGAAAACAAAGAAATTATTAATTTTAAACCTTTAAATAAATAGCGTAATATGAGAAAGCTGTTAATAATCGTAGCCGTTTTATTCGGCTTTATTGGTGCAAAAGCTCAAAATCCTTTTGCCGAGTATGGCTACACGCCAAAAATTGCAACATTAAGTCAAGGACAATTCAATGAGTTTTTCGACAACGATACGATTGTTCAGATTGGTTCGGTTTTGTACAACACAAAATCAAGGGAAATAGTTGCTTTTGTTGATTCGGAAAGCTTCTGCCAAGAAGAAACTATCCAACCAGATGTAGTAAGTCGTTGGATTTCACCCGACCCACTTGCAGACCACCCAAACCAAATTGATAAATCACCCTATCAGTATGCTTGGAACAATCCAATTTATTGGACTGACCCTGACGGTCGATGTCCATGGTGTTTTGGAGCCATTGTAGGCGCAGCTGTAGATTATGGGTTGCAAGTTGCCGTGAATTTTGCAGAAGGGAAATCTACTCTTGATGCCATTACGGATGTTGACGGTGGGTCAATTTTAGTTTCTGCGGGTGCAGGTGGGTTAAGTGGAGGTCTTTCCGTTATCTCAAAAGTTAAAACTGGTTCAAGATTGGTTCAATTAGCAACAAGTGAAATAGGTGAAACTATTATTGATGCTACAGCGAGTGTTACAAATCAACTTGTAAAAGACGGCAATGTAGATTTGATAAACACAGCTATTGACGTAACAGTAGGAAAAGTTGTTGGCAAAAAAGTAGGAGAAGCAGTAGAAAATGCGGCTAAACAAAGTCCAACTGGCAAAGTGTTAACTAATCAGGTTAATAGAGCAGAGAGAGTTGCTGGAGCTAACCCAAGACCAAGTAGAGCTCAAAATGTTGCACAAGCGAAAAAAGCCCAAGCAGAACATACTGCAAATAGGACAACAACGACTACAGTTGCTAGTACAGGTGTTGCATCTGAAACAGTAAAACAAACAAAAAATGCCATAACAGATGATAAAAACAAAAAATAATATAAAGTACATAGTACTTGTAATGATAGCTATGGCATTAGTTTGGTATCAATACGGAATGAACACAGCTTTATTAGGATTTGTTGTCCTTACAAGTATGCTTTTCCTTCTTATCAATTTTGTGAGATTATATAATTTTGTTAAACAAAAGAATTATAAAAAATCAATTTGGTATTTTTTAGGTGTCATTGTTTTCTCTGTGATAATATTTTTTCTGCCAGAAAGACTAATGCGCTTTGCAACTTCATTTTGTGTTGTTCTTATATTATTCTACATTTTATATGATTTAATAATAAAAAAGAAAAATGCCTAACCTTAATTGCATACACATTGGGCATTCCCACAGTCAACGCTCAGACCAAAAATGCCCAAAGAGTATGCAAGCCATAGTAAAAAAAGGAGACTAAAATACTGATAGATAAAGAAGTACGTTGGCTAACATCGTATATAAAACATTTGGCGGTCAGTGGGTTATCGAGCGTTTCAGCTCGTATCAAAAGTAGTGGTAACTTGACAGGAACGTGCTTCGAAATGCCAAACGTTTCATATACGTAACCGTTATGGGGCAGTTTAAGACGAAGAAACAGTAAATGACAAAAGCCACCGATCTTAATCGGAAATATAAGTAAGGTCAAAAATATGTTTCAGAGTAGAATTATCCACAGTGGTTAGAATAAGCCGAAAAATGACCATTAAGAAGTAGGCAAACACAAATTAATCAAAAAAAATGAAAAACAAGATTTTTTTATTAACTGCAATTATGGTGTCCTTTCTGTTTTTAAAATGCCAACAAGAACAGATTGATCCACCTCCGAAGAATGACGTTATTGAACTCAAATTTCCTAATGAAATTAAAGAGTGGGGAGAATTATTTGCTGCTAACTTGAGTTGTGCAACTGTAGAGGCAAAACAAAACCAATTACTTAAAAGTGTTAATACTCTTTCTCTTGAAAGCGCTAATTATGCAAATTTTGATGAATTCAATAAAAATTTATCTAAATTTTCAAAAAAACAATTAGAAATATTTGGGAAAATAGTTAAAGCAAAAAATAAAAGTAAATCATACATTGCTTTCTCCAAAAAGTTAGCAAAAATTAATGATGAAATTTACGAAACCGTTCCTGTAAATGAACAGGATAGATTATTATATATTACTTCTACACTTTATTTTGGATTAAAGGAAATAAATAAGTTAGTGAAAGATGGTGTTCTCCCAGGGAATTCCGAAGGAGCAGAAGTCACACTTTCATCATTAGTTCGCTTAAAGTCAGCAACTACAGAAGAAGACCCAGACGAAGAGAGTTGGTGGAATGATCCTGAATCGTTGGCTACTGTTTGGGCACTTGCGATAGCTGAACCAACTCCAATAGGTGAAGGAGTAGCATTAGTATTAACTGGGATTGTTGGTAGTTACTATGTAATAACTAGAGCAGATTGCATTTCGGCGTATGTTGATTGTGTATTATATTCTTCCAATAATAATTGTAGTGACTGTCTTCATTATTGTATCGTTCAAGGTGATTGGAATTGTAATTAGCAATATTATGATAGGATTCGAATTAAATATCAATGGTGAGAGAATATCCGCAGGATTGGAAAAAGGAGTTGTCTCGATAATCGTAACACAGTTATCCGAGGAATATATAGATTCAATTGACTTAGATTTTACCGGTTTAAATACATATGAAAAAGGTAACGAAGAAACAATAGATTGGTATAAATCTAATTTAAAGGTTGGAGATGAACTTACCATAAAGGTCAAGGATATAATTACAAATTCAACCCCAATTGAAGTACGAAAAAAGAATCGAGAATCTGAAAATGAACGAAAGTTAAAATCTTACACTTCTTTAAAAAAGGAGTTGGAGGAAAAAGGGTTGATTTAAAACAAAAAGAAGGCTCTTCCATTTTATATTTCTCAGCGTTTTTAGAGCTAATGCGAGGTTTTGTTCTCGCATTAGCCTTTCGTTAAACAAAAATTCATATAATTTCGCCAACCCAGATAAATTTTCACATTGTGGGCGGGCTAATCGCGACTTAAAACGGTCTTTTTTTGACAAAGTTATCAAATTGACAGTTCGAGTAGCCTGAGAGTTATGGTATCAACTTAGAAATTAAATCGTTCATTTTCAGCTTTATACAAACTGTAAACGAGTTTTCGGACACAGTTTTTAAACTTCGTTGACACGTCAGCGGAGAATTTGGCAGACAAAATTTTGCAGTTTGACACATAATTCGTTGACAAACAGCGATTCTATTTGAACAGAGCCAAGCCGTTTGACAGGGTTTAAAAGGTTGGTTTTAAGCGGTTTGACAGGTTCGCGCCATTTGACAGGTTGTTTTTAATTTTTTAGGTTCAAGCGGTTTGACAGAGTTTCGTAATTGACAGAGCCAAGCCATTTGACAGGCCTTTAAAAATTGGTTTTTGTGGGTTTCGGGTTTGACAGGTTCCCGTTTTATTGAGAGACAATTTGTATCTAAATCGTTCATTCACAGCTTGACACAGCTTGCGACCGGAGACGAGTTCTCGGACACAGTTTATAAACTTCGTTGACACGTCAGCGGAGAATTTGGCAGACAAAATTTTGCAGTTGGACACGGAATTCGTTGACAGACAGAGATTATTAGTGATTTAGAAAAAGGAAAAATATAAATGTTTCAATTGACCGAAAACCGCCCCCATAACAGCAAAATACCCGGCAAGTCGGGGTTCGGTGCTTCGTTGACTGGAAATCAGTATTCGAAAAGCAAATCTTCGTAGGAAGTTCATCGGTTAAATCCCGCCCTGCGTGTATTTGCAAACGTTATTGCGACACGAAGTCGTATTAAATAATTGTTTTACAGTTAGTTAACACTTAATTCTAACTGATAAAACCTGCTGTTCCTTCAGCAGTATCCTACCGGGGCATCGGGTGTATGGTGCAGCCATTATCGGGTGAAGCCCCCGGAAAACAGTACCAATCGCCGGGCTCGTGAAGCCAAGGGCGAGGCTGGAAACTCCCGACACATAGTGTACGGGACAAGCCGTGAGGTGGACAGTCTTTGGAGTCTCAATGCCAATTAAGGGCTTGGATCAGTGGGCATGGCTAACATATAGTGAACAATCCGTTACTACCGACAGGCAAGTTAGGAGCGAAAAAAGAGAATGATACGCTCTGTACCAAAATGGTAAGCTGACAGGTTAAGCACGTTTAACGCAGTGCTTACAAGGATGTTGATCAGCCGGCAGACAGGATGAGCCTAAACCCACACAGTTAGTTATTTATTCGGAATCCCGATCAACATCGGGACAGGCTGTGTAAGCCCGGCGCTCTCTCCCGGTGAAAACCGGGATAAAACCGTAACCCCGAGTACTCGGGGGAAACGCCGGACAGAGACGATGAACAAAGCGAATGCCTTCCTGTAACGGGTTGGATAGTGGTTGAGTACTTTTTACAACATCACCACGGGCGAAAGCCTGCCTACCTTCATCTGGTGCTTTATGGCATAAAGTGTTACAGAACCTGATAATGGAAGAATGCAAATGAATCCCGAGAACTCGGGATGTGCGCTACCACACAAATTGACTAACTGGGAAACCATTCTATGGCGGAAGGTTATTCAACACGTGACCAGGCTGCAACGCCGCATTGCCAAGGCTGTAAAAGAAGGTCATTGGGCAAAAGCAAAAGCACTGATGTACCTTGTTACAAAATCATTCTATGCTAAATTACTGGCTGTACTTCGGGTTTCAACCAACAAAGGAGGTAACACTCCGGGGGTTGACAACACCGTTTGGACAAGCGGGGAAGAAAAACTCGAAGCAGCCCAGAAACTCCAATCAAGAGGTTACCGATCAAAACCATTACGCCGGGTTTACATATTAAAAAAGAATGGGAAAAAGAGACCGTTAAGTATTCCTGTCATGGGCGACAGGGCTATGCAAACACTGCATAAAATAGCCCTTGACCCATTGGCCGAATCATTGGCCGACAAGAACTCTTACGGGTTCAGGCCACGGCGATCGTGCAACGATGCGGTGGCTGCTTGTTTCCAGTTACTTTGCCGTAAAATATCGCCGCAATGGATATTCGAAGCGGACATTAAAGCTTGTTTCGATAATATCAGGCACGACTGGATATTGAAGAATATCCCCGTCAACAAAACCATCCTGAATGAATGGTTAAAAGCCGGATACATCGAGAAAAAGCGTTTGTTCGCAACAGAAAAGGGTACGCCACAGGGTGGAACCATTTCGCCGATGATCATGAATATAGTCTTGGACGGATTGGAAACGCAAATCAACAAAAAGTTTCCACGATGGAAGAATAAGAAAGTGAACTTCATACGCTATGCCGACGATTTTGTGATTACGGCCATCAGCAAAGAAGTAATTACCGAGGAGATTATCCTATTGGTAGCAGAATTCCTGATAGAAAGAGGCTTAGAACTCTCGCCCGAAAAATCAAAGATCACAAACATCAACGATGGATTTAACTTTCTTTCCCAGAATGTCCGTAAATTTAAGGGCAAGCTGATTATCCGTCCATCAAAAGAAGCTGTCCAATCGTTCAAAGACAAGATCAAAAAAATCATCGACGAAAACCGTGGAATACCAGCTCATGCCCTGATACGGATACTAAACCCTGTTATCAGGGGATGGTCGAACTATCACAAGGGCATTTGTTCAAAGCGTATTTTCAACCGGTTGTCAACATTCATCTGGTGGCAACTCAGGCGGTGGGCTAAATATCAGCACGGAAATAAAAACCGATGGTGGATCGCAAACCGGTACTTCAAAGACAATCATTTTACCGATCAGAGAATAACCAAAAAAGGTACGGAAAATCACCGACTGTACCGCATTGGTTATGTTCCCATCAGGTATCACGTGAAAGTCAAAGCCGAAGCCAACCCTTTTCTACCCGAATTTGATGATTACTTCTGCAATAGAACAAAAAGGAGACAAGATTTAGCAAAAGAGTGCAAACAAATTACTATGTTTATGTCCAATAAAAATAGTAAAAACAGCCGGGTCGCACCTCACCGTGTTGGCCTTAAAAGTGCCTGAGCCGTATGCGGTGAAAGTCGCACAGCCTGCCCCGTTTTTTCGGGGTACGGTTCTTAGGGGGCGTAAGCTACCCGGTGCGGTCATTCTAGGGCGACATTGCAATTGGATACGATTCTTTTTTTTAAGAAATATTTTTAGTTTAAAATAAAAAAGTGATGATCTTCAAAGGAGACAGATTTCGTTTAATAATATTGAAATTCAATATCATGTATAAAATATTTTGTACTCTGCTAATTTTGTTAATTACTTTTCCTGTTGTGGTTGAGAGTCAAATCAAATCAAAAACATTCAAACTCGATGGAGAGATTAATTCGGACTCTGGTACGATAATTTTATTGCCAATTGGAGAAGATGTTTATTATCCTGATCAAATGAAAGTATATGAGACCAAGGTAATGAAAAATCAATTTTCAATTTCAAATCCGTGTTTGTACCCATATGCTTTTAAAATCGGACTAAAGGTTAATTCTGAATGGGTTTACATTTCAGATGTTTTTTGGGTTGAGCCTGGTGGTCAAAAAATTTTGTGTAATATTGACTCAAGCCGAGAAGTTCCAGTTCTTAGTAATTTGACAATGAAAGAATTAAAAGGAACCTATGACACTTTCGAACTCAACAGTTCTGAATATGATTCAATATATGCTCAATTTTCAACGACAATAAAAAATACATATACCGGAGAAGTATTGGCAAGGAAACTGAAGGCAGCAAAGATTGCAAGAATTGGCAGTGTTTTTCCTAGTTTAAATCTTTCAGATTCTAAAAAGCAGAAAGTTCTCACAGTTTCAAATAGCCATAATAAATTCACACTAATCGATTTTTGGTATAGTCACTGCGGCCCTTGTATTGGACAATTTGAAGCTTTGAAAAAATTATACTCTACCTATAAAACCGAAGGCTTTTCTATAATTGGAATCTCAAATGAAAATTCAAAAACAATAGCTGACTGGGAAAATGTAATAAAAAAGCACCAACTTCCTTGGGAACAATTTCTGGATCTTAATGGCAAAGAGTGTTCGAATTTGAGTATTTATGTATTTCCCTCAAATTTCCTACTCAATGACAAAGGCGTAATTATTGCAAAACATATCAATACAAATGATCTTTCTTCATTTTTAGAGAAAAACCTGAAATAGCTATGTTTTTTGCTTCTCAAAAAAATGGAAATTGAATCTTCTCTAACAATAGCATTTTAAATTCAAGTTTTGACACAACTGAATAATACGAACAAAGATGAAAAAGGAACAACGACCGCATAACAATTAGATCATAATCCAAACCAGGAACGCAGTTTGATTATGAACGGAGTTGAACGTTACCTCCGACAACACGTCTCTTATAGTAATTGAATTGGGATTTTGTGTTTTGCAGATTGGAGATTTAGTTCCCCTGCTGTGCCATTTTATTTCAGAATGGCTTTTTTTATTTATCCGGACTTTTTTTCAGCCTGTTTCCCAGGTTTTCAGTGTAAAATTGGTCATTTCCCGGCAGTTTGGGCAATACGATTCCAGCCCCGTTTATTTGGGGCATATTTTCGTTTCGGCTATTTCATGCCTGCCGTTTGCCGAAGCCATGGCCGTATCCACCCCAGCAAGTCCAAATTAGAGGATACGATTTTTGTCGATAAATTGCGGTAGCAGATCTTTGACTTTTGAAGTTTTGGTATCGTTGATGTTATTGATCAC
>JAUYMU010000097.1 GCA_030698405.1 Bacteroidota bacterium | reverse complement strand
GTTTTGCACTCCAATAAATCACAAAATTACCGGATCAACGCTTTGGAACGCTTCAGAAGTGGAACTTCGCGCATGTTGATTGCCACCGATGTAGCTTCGAGGGGTTTGGACATTGCTGATATTTCGCACGTTATCAATTTCGATACGCCTGAAAATCCTGAAGATTATATCCATCGTACCGGAAGAACCGGCCGAGCAGAAAAGGCAGGAATTGCCATTACTTTTGTGAACGAAATTGAGACTAAATTTCTTTCTGAAATAGAAAAGTTCATGAGCCGGCCTTTGGAAGAAAAGCCACTTCCGTCGGGATTGAAAGTTTCGAACATTTTCACGGATGAAGAGCGGCCGGTCATGTTTGACAAGGATTATCTCGGAAAACCAAATGCCATCAACGATTCGCAAGGCGCTTTTCACGAGAAAAAGGAAAAAAACCGAAAGGTAAACCTTGGAGGTCCCGGTGAGCGCAAACCAAGAAAAACAAAGCCCGTAAACCGTGGAGTAATGAAAAAGAGGGCCGCGAAAAATAAATAGACTATTCTTCCAGTACCCGTATGATTTTCATTGCATTCTGATGGTTTGAAAATGCATCTTCCAGAATTAACTTTCGCTTTTCAATTTCTTCCGAAGTAAAATCCTGCTGAAACAATTCGTTTATTAGGTCAATCATTTCTTTCGGAGTATCAGCCAGATGGCAAAGGTGTTCGAGTCCGGTTTTATGGATCATCGGCGTGTTGGCGATGCAAAACCTTCCGGAGAAAAGCGAGGCAAGCAATTTTAATTTAAGTCCGGTATCCTGAAACGTGGGCAGCAAACTTATGTGCGCATCCCGAATTATAGTTTCCATCTGGTCATTTTCCGGATTTGCAACCAATTGAATATTTGGGTACTGACTGATTTTTTGTGCCAGCCGTGTGTCTGGATTTTTACCTGCAATGATTACCGGAAGATCAATTTTGCTGAAAACATTTGCAAGCAGATATTCCACGGCCTGAATGTTTTCGGATACCGATAGATTTCCATGAAAAAGGATGTATTTGCCCCGGCCCAATTTAGATTTGATTTCGCTGAAGGGATGAAAGGCCGGAATAAAATGCGAATGGCCGTAATTGTGATCGAAATAATAGTTGTCGTTGGGCGAAATGCAAAGTAAATGCGATGCGTTTTTTAGAATAGTTTCATACCTTTTTAGTTTGCAGGCTTCCATCCTGAAAAATAATTTCCTGAAAATATTTCGTTCAGCTTTGTATAAATTCAGGTAATATTCATGCTCAACATTGTGGGTTCGTACCAGGCGAAGTTGGCTGTCAAGTAATGTATCATCAAGATAATAGCAGGTATGTAATCCTTCAAAAATAATTGGTGAATCGTTCGAAGATAAATTAATCAATAACTGATCGTTAATTCGTGTAACTACAATGTATGGTTTAGCTGAAAATTGGAACCGGATTCCCTTTTTTCTTGGATAGTAATACACATTCGCACAGTATTTTTCGAGCCCGGATGCCTGCAGGCGATCGTATTCAAAACAGTGAAGGTAAACAGAAACGCCACACTCCGAAAGCGCTTTTACTTTGTAAAAAATATCAATTACACCGCCGTAATCGGGCGGGTACGGAATGTTAAAGGCTACCAGTTGAATTGATTTTTCCATCATTTCTAATTTGATTCTAAATATAGAAAATAAAAAACCACGAACCGATTATCGATCCGTGGTTTTCTTAAATCTTTTACTGAAAACTGAGACTGAGCACTGTTTACTTTTTCTATTCCGTCAGTTTTACTCCGCCATACCGACTGTTGATAGTAACCGATCCACCTCCGGTTCCAACATTCCCATCAAGCGAAACACGTTGGCCATCCCTGATTTTATCTCCTTTGTAGCGATTGGTAGGGTAAACGACATCGCAATAGCTGCATTCGGCTTTTAGTTTGTAATTCAGTTCATTTAAGCCGATATTGACTCCACCGTAGCTGTTAACAATCCTGATTTTGTCGAATTTTACACCAACCTTGCTGATTCGAACCGATCCGTATCCGGTGTCGAGGTCAAAACTTCCGGTTAGTGAACCGATTTTGTAGTTGGTGTATTTTGAAACGGATTTAAGGTTGTCTATTTCATCAATATTGATTCCGTCGTATTTCGAATCAAGTGTCAGATTCCCGGTTTTGTGCAGGTTTACAGTGGTGTATTTCGTGTCAAGAACCAACCGGGCAATCTCTCCGGCATACAACTTGGAATATTTAAATTCCATATTGGCATCGTTAATTGTTTCAATATCAGCTTTCCCGTAGTTAACCACAATTTTAACCGGACTCCCTGCCGGCGCTTTCATATTGCCTGCGGTCAGATTTCCATAGCTGACATTAAAAGTGCCCTTTGCCTCCAGTTCATTCACAATCACATTTCCGTAGCGGTTGGTAATATCAAGATCCCGGTCTTTTGGAATATTGATCAGGTAATCAATTCTGAACGATTGTTTGCTTTTAAAATTATCGTCCATCCGGGTTTCAGCAATTACCAATCCTCCTGATTTCTGAAAGTCAACCTGAATCATATTCATCAACTCCCTTGCTTTGTTTCCGGTAGGATTTTCTACTGTAATCACCACTTTAATGGTAACAGAATCGCCTCCCATGTCGTTGATTTTTACCTCGCCGAATTTGTTGGTTACTTTCATGGCAGTCACGCCGCTTTTTGGCCAGGCTTTTCTTAGGGTCTTTGAATATTCAGCTCCTGCCGCACTAACGATCATTGTTGAAACAAGCAGCAGGGCAATTGCGAAATTAAATTTCAAGGTTTTCATTGCTTTTATTATTTTTTTGTTGTTTTACTTCCTGTAATTTGTTAATAATAAGGGTGATGATGTTCATTCTTGCCTGATAATATTCGAGCATGGCATTGATCACCCGTTCATCATTTGGGTTTGCCTTAAGTTCTTCCTGAAGCTTTTGATACATCAGGTCAAAATCATTTTGCTCTTTTTGCATCATTTGTTGTTCCGGTTCAGAAACAAGTCCTTCGTTGCTAAGCTTTTCCCACTGGTTCATTCCCATCGCAATAGCATTTGTGTAATAGAATTCAACTTCTCGGTATTCTTCGGAAATTGAACCCAGTGTGAGTGCTTCTTCTTTTTCTTTTTCAGGAAGAAACCACATTCGGGCCTGATTGCCAGCTAAAAGCACAAATACTACAATTGCTGCAATCTTCAATATTGGCCTGAAATTGATTGTCCTGGTTGGTTTCGAAGCTTTCTGAAGCCGTGCTTCAAATCGTTCAAAGTGCCCTTCCAGCGGTTCATCGTCTTGAATGGCATGTCGGTTATTCGTAATTAATCTTTCAAGTTCGTCTTTCATGACAGTCGTTTTTTAGTGGTATTCAAACAATTCTTCTCTGTGTAACATCTCCCTTAGTTTGAGTTTGGCCCGCATGTATTGCGATCGCGACGACACATTCGTTATTCCAAGTATTTGCGCAATTTCCTCATGATCATATCCTTCCAGTAAATAGAGGCTTAAAACAACCCGGTATCCGTCGGGCAATTGTTGTATCGCATTTTTCAGTTTCTCCATCTGTATTTCTGAAATCTCTATTGAAACAGGCTCTTCGTCCGGTATCTTTTCATTCAGCTCTTCAAATTTCACTTTTCGTTTTTTCAGATGGTCCAATGAACGGTTAATCACAATTTTCTTTAACCATGCGCCAAAACTTACTACTCCCTGATAGGTGTCAATTTTTGTAAACGCATTCAGAAAGGCTTCCTGCATCACATCTTCCGCTTCAACCTGAGAGCCAACCATGCGCAGACAAATGTTGTACATCGGTTTGTAATAAATTTTATACAGCTCAAATTGTGCCTTGGTATCGCCTTTCCGACACCGCTCAACCAAGTCCTGATGTATGTTTTGGTACTGTGTTTCCACCTATCTGAGATTGTTTACTGTTTGAAAGACGACGGTCGTTTTATGAATGTTGCATGTGAATGAAAAATATTTTCGATCCCATGCAAATAAGAGAAAATGCATATTCGGTCATGAACCTATACCGATGAATAATGATAAAATATTCTTTGCCGTTTGCCTTTAGGCAACGGGTTGTATGTGCAGCCAGCATGGGCTTTAGCCCAAATTGATGTGGCTAAAGCCATTGGCCGCGCTCATCATCTACCCGTCAGCTGAAGCAGACGGCAATTGAAAACTTGGGTACACAACCGTATACTCTTATAAAAGAAAATGCATATTCGTAAAGTTATCTAATGCAATTAAAACCATTCAATTGTCACTTGTTAATATATTCCATGAGCTCAATCAGTTCTTTTTCGTCAGTCGGTTTGATGTTATACTTCAGGATATAGTCGATTACTTCCTGCGGAACCGGCTGGAGAATCTTAATCAGTTTTTTTTGCGAATCAATCCTGTTAGCCATACCATCGCCGTAACGCAGATAATAATAGGGAGTTGCGTTTTCGTAACTGCTGAAATCATTTGACATCGGCTTTTCTGCAGTTCCATCTGATACTACTTTGTACATTTTTAAAAGCTGGTATTTACCTTCGTTCAGCAACTGAAAATAGGAAAGCCTGATTCTTCTCGCATCGTTGTAAGGGGCATACACAAATACCTTGTCGCCTAAAATGATACGTTTGATTTTGTTCGTTTCATAGATGTTCAATATGGTTCCGTTCCTTTTAAATTGCATGGTATTGGCAGAAACATTGTATCTCAATGCAATATCGTTGATTTCCGTACCATCGTTTCTGATTATTACTGACGGGATAAACTGACCATCGGGAGAACTTCCGGCAAGATTCGATTGCAGTCGGATTTTCGAAAGTGTTTCTGAACTGAATTCCTTCAAATTTTGACCAATAACTTGCAAAGACAGAAGTAAAATTAAAAGTAAAACTAGCGGCATAAGTATGTAGAACAATTTATTGTCGCATTTAATATTTAACTCACCCCGAAGTCCGCAAGCGGCCTTCCCCCCTCTCTTTTTTAAAAGAGAGGGGGAGAACATCGCAGACTTCGGCGTGAGCTCAGTCGAACGATGCGAAGGGTGAGTTAAACCATTTGAACAATTAGAAATGCGACATTTATTCATTCTTGAAACTTTAAAGCTATTTTTGGTGAAACTTTGACTGTTTTTGAATTATAAAAATACAAAATCACATGTCACATCATCATCATACATCAAGAAATTTAGCCATTACAGTTATTCTGAATGGCATAATTACCATCGCGCAGTTTGTCGGAGGGATTATTTCCGGAAGTTTGGCCCTGATCTCGGATGCTTTGCACAACCTTAGCGACGTAGTTTCAGTGATTTTGGCTTATGTGGCGCATCGCATCGGGATGAAACCGCAAACACTTCAGTCAACTTTTGGTTTCAAGAGAGCCGAAATTCTTGCAGCATTTATCAACGCGATTACGCTGATTGCCATATCGGTTTATTTATTGATCGAAGCCGGAAAAAGGTTTCTAAATCCAAAAGAGGTTGAATATATCTGGATGTTGAGTTTGGGATTTCTGGGTTTTGTGGCAAACGGACTTTCGGTACTGATCCTTCATCAGAACAAGGAAGAAAACCTGAACATCAGGGCTGCATACCTTCACCTGATTGGCGATGCCCTGACTTCAGTGGCAGTAATGGTTGGCGCCGTATTTATCTGGTTGTTTGAAATTTACTGGATTGATCCGCTGGTTACGGTGCTGATCAGCATTTACATCTTCGTCCATACTTATACAATCCTGAAGGAAAGTGTCGGAATACTGATGCAATTTGCTCCTGCAAAAATCGACCAGCAGGAAGTCGTTCTTGTACTTCAGGAAATCGACCAGATTTGCAGTGTTCACCACATCCATTTGTGGCAATTGTCTGACCATCAGATTTATTTTGAAGCACATCTGGTTTTGAACAGTAACTTTCCTATTGCGGAAACGCAGTTGATTACCGAAAATGCGAAGCAACTGTTAAGCAGTCGTTTCGGTATCAGTCATGCTACCTTTCAGTATGAATTTACTTCGTGTGAGAATTGTGAATGCTAAAAAAAGCGCAAAATTACCCTGTTATACCGCATTTTGTTGGTAACGAGATTGTGTTATATTTGGTGATTCAGTGCTAACCTAACTATTTCAAACTGCGGACTATGAAATATTTGATCTTCCTTCTCCTGATTGTGTTATTTGCACAAAAATCTGACGCCCAATTCAGTAAAAACTTCAACGATAAAACCTTGCGACTCGATTATTACCATTGCGGAAATAGCGGAACTGAGCAGTTTTTCTTCGACGAACTGATTGAGGAACCTTTCTGGGCCGGTTCGAAAACCAATCTGATCGACACCAAAGGCTACGGAAATCATTTTGTGGAAGTGCGCACTGCTGAAACCAAAGAGCTGATTTATTCGCGCGGGTATTGCACGCTTTTTGGCGAATGGCAAACTACACCCGAAGCGAAAACAACCCAAAAATGTTATCCTGAATCGGTGGTGATGCCTTTTCCGCAGGAGAAAGTGGTGGTTTCGATTACCAGCCGGAATAGGGAAGGGGTATTTGAGACAAAGTTTGAATATTCGGTTGATCCGAAAAGTTATTTCATCAAAAAGCAACGCAGGGAACTTCCGGTTTTTGACATCGTCAATTCTGGCGATCCGGCTGAAAAAGTTGACATTGTTTTTCTTCCTGAAGGTTACACCGAAGATCAGAAAGAACTTTTTATGGAAGATTGCCGGAAATTTACCGATGAGTTTTTTGGATATTCGCCGTATTCCGAAAACAAGGATAAATTCAATATTCGTGGTGTTTGGGCAGCATCAAAACAAGAAGGTCCGGATATTCCCGGCGATAATATCTGGAATGAAACCTGCATAAAAGCTTCCTATTACACATTCGACTCCGAACGCTACCTGATGGTGAACGATTTTCCGGTTGTTCGGGATATCGCCGGAAATGCGCCGTACGATTACATCTACATTCTGGCAAACACCGACAAATACGGTGGCGGCGCTATTTACAATTTCTACGGAATCAGCGCTGCCCACCATGCCGACGAAACCGGAAAGATTTTCATCCACGAATTCGGTCATTTATTTGCCGGTTTGGGAGATGAATACGTTGGCGGCGTTGAGTATTCTGACTTTTATAAAACCGATATTGAACCTTGGGAACCCAATCTGACAACGCTGGTTAACTTTGACAAGAAATGGAAAAATATGCTGCATGAAGGAGCGCCAATTCCAACTCCTGAAAAGCAGTGGAAAAAGGAGAAACTGGGAGTGTATGAAGGTGGCGGATATGTAACAAAAGGCGTTTACCGTCCGTGGATCAATTGTCTGATGAACAACCTGCACACCATTGATGTGTTTTGTCCGGTTTGCAGCAAGTCAATTCAGGAGGTGATTGATTTTGATTGCCGGTAGAGAGACACAATACAATTATTAGTATAAAGAATAGAAGAATGGAACGCGGATTAACGCTGATCTGGCGGATTAAAACGGATTTTAATTCCGACAAGTCAGAATGATTTTCAGACATTTACACTTTCATCATTCATGCTTGCATGAATAAAAATCCGCTATAAATCCATAATAAATTGTTTATCTGCGATAATCCGCTTAATCCGTTTAAATCCGCGTTCTATTCTTTTTGAGAAATACGACAACTTTGTATTTCTCTTTACTCATAAAATTTCGCAAGCCAGTCCAGACCGATTTTAGCCACTTCCAAATCCTGTTCGCCGCTGCCGCCCGAAAAAACAGCAAGTAGATATCCTGAATTTACTTTTCTGATCAGTCCACCCTGATATCCCAATTCTCCGGAATAAATTTCACGGATTTTGCTTCCGCTATCGCGATGCGTGTCGGCCATTTCGGAGGCTTTGGTGTAGGCTATGCCGAGCAGGTTTGACTTGCCGCTCGTTAAATTGCCCACTACTTTCATTTTCGAATTCCATGATACGGTAACATCGCCCGGAATAAAAGCAATCACCGCAACTCCTTTAATGGAAATCT
The DNA here is from genome assembly GCA_030698405.1 of Bacteroidota bacterium. GTDB lineage: Bacteria > Bacteroidota > Bacteroidia > Bacteroidales > Prolixibacteraceae > Aquipluma. Next base: position 10,504 of record JAUYMU010000097.1, on the reverse strand, counting down.
TTTGCGCCGCCTGTTCGATCAGAGCCAGGCTTTGATCGGCCTGTTTAATAAATATCTTCTCTCCGGAATCTTTACCGGACTGCTTCGATTTTGCCTGATTGGTTTGATAGAATCCGGAAGCCATCACCAGCGCAAGTATTAAAATGATTTTTTTCATGTTGGATAAGTTTAGTAAGTTTGGTTAGATTATCTTAAACTGTTGTTCAAGCAAATATAAGCGGATTTTTTCTTAATTTTAAACAAATTTAAAAACCTGACTCCATGAACACACCGAAGAACTATCCTTTATCGCGCCGTAGTTTTATAAAAGTTTCCGCCGCCACCACTGCCGGGGTTTCCATGTTATCAATGGCCGGTTGTACAACGGAAAAAATGCCCTCGCCCATGAAACGCAAATTTGGCAACTTCGATTTTGAGGTGACCACACTTGCCCTTGGAGGCCAGGCTTCGCTGCAATGGACGCCAGCTGATGTCGATCCTGTGCCGATTATCCTCAAAGCGTTCAAGATGGGGATCAATTATTATGACACTTCCAACTTATACGCCGATAGTCAGTTGAATTACAACAAGGCTTTCAAAACACTAAACCTTATTCCCGGAGAAGCAAATTACGATGAAAAACTTCGGGAATCAATCTGGCTGACCAGTAAAACCTGCATGCGTTGGGGAAAACCGGGCTGGACGGAAAGAGAAAACGTGAACAACTGGTCGAACGGGATGCCGGAAGTGCAGTGTGCGGTTGACGATCTGAAACGTACGCTCACGCAGGTTTTTGGCGACAACCAGGGCGCTTATCCTGAAGGCGCTTACCTTGACATGATTCTGATCCATACTTTGCACAATACTGCTGAAATTGATGTGCTCTACGAAGGGCTTGAAACTCCGCTCGATCCCAATGGAAATTTCGGCGCTTTGGTCGCCCTTCGTGATTTCCGCGATGGAACCAACCTGACAGGAATGAACCCTAAAAATGAAAAACTGATCCGTCACATCGGCTTTTCAGGACATGCAAATCCTCCGGCCATGATCGAAATGATTCAGCGCGACGAATACGGAATTCTGGAAGGTTTGCTGGTCTCGATCAATGCCAACGATAAAACCAAATACAATATGCAGCACAACGTGATACCAGTTGCAGCCGCCAAAGGTATGGGAATCATTGCCATGAAAGTGTTTGCCGATGCGGCTTTGTACCACAAGGAACCACGCTGGTCGCAGAAACCTGAAGATGTATTCAGGAAAATTGGAACTCCCGAATTACCCAGCCGCCCGCTCGTTGAATATTCGCTGACTACTCCCGGAATTCACACCGCCATTATTGGTATCGGTCAAATTGATGAAGATCCGATGAAATGCCAGTTGGTTCAGAATTTTTATGCCTCCCAAATTGAACCCAACGGTATGCCTGAAAATGAAAGAACCAGAATTGAAGAACAGGCAACGCTGGTTAAAGCCAACTCCAACTATTTCCAGATTGAAAAAGTGGGCTTAACTGCTCCCGGAAACCTGCGGAAATCAGAAAATAGAATTTTATGGGACACCGCTTTTGCAGGCGATGCAGCCGTTAAATCATATGAAGTTCTGGTAAATGGCGAAAAGGCAGGTGAAATTGAGCACAAACCACAAACCCTAAAAAGTCATCCGTTTGTTTTTGAAACTTCATTAAAAACAGGCGATAAAGTGGTGGTTGTCACGATTGATAAAAATGGCGACAGGGCAGAAGCGTTGCTGGCGTAAGCTGTGTTTAAATATGATTGTCCGTGATATTACCCAATTAAGTAAACGGACAATCATATTAACCTCTTTCTATCACCAGTTTCCACCGGCTCCGGCATCGCCAAAACTTCCGCCTTTGAAAATAACATCCTCCTCCGGGCCATTCATTTTGTTTCCGCCCAAAGTTTGTGAGGCGATAATGGCCGTTAAATCCGACGAGCTCCATTTGTCGTGCAGAAGTTGTTCCCTGGTGAATCCATTGCGAATCTGCTTCAGGTAATTGAACAGCACCAAGGCAATTACAATTAGAACTGCTCCACAGATTGTTACGGTAAGCATCGGATGCCCCAAACTGAAGTAATATTTAAAGGTTACAACACTCAAAGCCAGTGCTAACAATCCAATCCGGATAAATAAAATTGATTTTTGTTTGATTCCCCAATAGATGTATCCAATCGGAACCAACGCGGTAAGAAGATAAAATACAATAGCAAACGGAATATCTTCACTTGCCGACAATTGAAGTCCCATCAGCGAAATGCTTAATTCGCGCGCCACAAAATAATTGCCAGCTATGTAGAATACGAGAATGGCAATGGTTTTTACGATCACAAACTGATTGTCAAAAATCACATTCGGTAGTTTTTCCTGAAGTTTTTTGCCTGACCAATACATCGTTCCAAATGTTACCATGAATATAAACGGCATCAATGCTTCAACAATACCGCCAATACCAGTTATTACCTGAAATAATATCCAGCCAAAGAACCCAATGAACGAAGCCAGTGCCAGTAAATTAAGATACCTGATGGCTGCAAAAGCAGTTAACAGGAACCCGGAAGATCATATCCATCTGTCGATGTGTAAAAACATATGGTATGAAGTCTATATTGTCAAAATAAGGTGCAAACACACTCCTGTATTCAAGCTGTTTATTCATAAAACAGACCTCCTTTCTGCTGATAGAAACTTGCCGATACCAGAGGTACATCAAGCGAACACCGCATGAGGTTGTTTATGTCTATACGCAGATAATTCATGGTAGCTTGCGTATCGGAGTGGCCGAGCGTTTCGGAAATGACCGGAAGCGAAGTCCCATTACGCAATAGCTGGCTTGCCAGTTTATGGCGCATAGCGTGGGAATCGAACTTGCGGCCTGTGATGTCAACACCGGATGCTATTATCGTTCTGCTCACTGCTCCATACTTCAGATAGTTGATAACGGCTTCACCTACATCGGTCAGAAGTGGCAGTTCTATCACCTTCTTTGTCTTGGACTGCGTCAGGCAGATGATGTTTCGGTTCCAATCCAGATTTTCGAACTTCAGTCCAGCTATGTCCGAAGATCGGAGACCAAGCCGTGTGGCAAGAAGAAGCATTGCATAGTCACGTTTGCCGACCGCACTTGACTGGCCTACTGCATCCTCAATACGCTTTATCTCATCGGCATCATATACTGACGGCAGTTTTTCACGTTTGGGAAAGTTATTTCTTCCGATGACGTATTCCACATTTCTGTCGATGTATTTCTGTTCATACAGGAACCGGCAAAACAAACGGGCAGTATTGAGATACTTGTCTTTGCAGTTCTGGGCTGATGATATGAACGTGAGGACATCGTCTTCACTAATATCTGAAACATAGTTTATTGATCTTAATGTAAGGTGATTAATAAAGTAACTCAGTATACGCTGATGCTCATTGAGGGTAAGCTTGCTGCGACGGAGTTTTGCCTGGGACGCTATGAATTCAAAAGCAACTTCACCTATTTCTCCAGGCAGCTCATGGTATCGTATTGTATTATCCTTTTTCTGACTTTGCCATATGAAAGAAAGTCGGTCAGTACGTGCACATTGCGGCGGATTGTACGCATGTACGAGTCGCTCATTACTGGAATCAGATGCGGATTTTAAACTTGAAGCTTATTTTGAACCAATAAAAATTGAATTTAACGCGCTGGGCAGGGTGGTAGAGATCAGCAAGAAGGATAAGAAAAACCAGACGAATATTGAATCTGCGTTTTTAAAAGACGATACGGCCATCTATAACGTGCAGTTTATAACGGAACGGAATATTAAAATCAAGATTGAAGTCGATATAAATCCGCCTATGGGATTTACAACAGAACACAAATTTTTATTGCTCCCATTATCCTTTATGGCCCGTTGTTACACATTGCCTGACCTGTATGCAGGCAAGATGCATGCCTTGCTTTTCAGAAGCTGGAAAAACCGGGTAAAAGGGCGTGACTGGTACGATTTTGAGTGGCATGTCCGAAACAATACGGCATTAAATTTTGAACACCTGAGACAAAGAACCAGCCAGTTTGGGTCACTCGGACAGGAAGAATTAACAAGGGAAAACTTTAAAAGGCTGCTCAAGGACAAGATTTCAGTAACCAATATGGAAATGGTAAAAGCTGATGTCAGACCATTTATTAAAAATCCGGGAGAGATGGATATCTGGTCAAAAGAGTATTTTACACATCTGGCAGACCTGATTCAATTTGGGAAATCAGGTGAATAATCTGATGGTTTTTAAGTGGATTGTCGTATCCTTAAATGGCCTGCTGTAAGTTCTTTCAGGTATGCTTTTAATTCCTCATTTACCAGCGGTTCCAATTCTTCGAAAACCCTTTCATGATATCCGTTTAACCAGTTAATTTCTTCCAAATTTAAAAGACTTTTATCAATGGCAGTGGTGTCGATCGGGCAAAGGGTGAGGGTGTCGAATTTCAGGAAATCGCCAAATTCGGTGGTTTCGGCTTTAACGCAAACAATCATATTTTCGGTTCTGATACCATATTCCCCAAGCCGGTAAAATGCCGGTTCATTCGATAAAACCATGCCGGCTTCAATTGTCCGGTCGTTAAATTCCTGCCGGATGCTCATCGGTCCTTCGTGTACATTCAGAAAATAGCCAACTCCGTGCCCGGTTCCATGTCCATAGTTTAAACCATGTTTCCATAAATCTTTTCGCGCCAGAATATCAAGGTGGTAACCGCGCGTATTCACCGGAAATTTTGCCATCGACAGCGAAATCATTCCTTTCAGTACCAATGTAAAGTCGGTTTTTTGCTGATCAGTCAGTTCCGATAATGCGATGGTTCGGGTAATGTCTGTTGTTCCGTCGAGGTACTGTCCTCCGGAATCAAAAAGCAGGAATCCATTCTGTTCAACCGGTAGGGCATTTTCTTCTGTAACATGAAAATGAACAATTGCACCGTGTTCCTTGTATCCAACAATAGGGTAGAAGCTGATGCCTTTATATTCATGTTGTTTGCTGCGGAATTCAATCAGTTTTTCGGCAACGGTAAATTCGGTTACCGGAATTTTACCCAAATTGGTTTTCAGCCAATATAGAAATTCGAGCATAGCAACACCGTCTTTTTTCATTGCATTGCGAATGTTCCTGATTTCATCTTCCGATTTAATTGCTTTTAACTTGCACGGAACCGACAAACCTTCAATTACCTCGCAAGAAGCGGGAATATTCTTCCGGATGGCATGGTTGGTGCGGTCGGGATCAAGTAAAATTCGGGTCGTTTCGGGTAATTTCTTCAGGTAAGTTGGTAAATCGTTGTATGCTTTTATATGGATTCCTTCTGTTTCCAGTTTTGTTTTTAGTTCAGAAGGGAGTTTTATGTTTTCAATAAAAAGAACCGTTTCAACTATCGAAATGGCCGCATACGCCATAAAAACCGGATTGCATTCCACATCGTTTCCACGCAGGTTAAAAGTCCATGCCAGATCGTCAAGAGCGGTAATAATTTGCAAATTGGCGCCCGATTTTTCCAGTTCGGCACAAATTGTTTCAATTTTCGTTTTGCGGTCGGTGCAGGCAAACAGAAGTTCATGTTCGTAAATTTCTGAATCGGGCAGGGGAGGGCGGTCTGTCCAAATTTCGTTCAGCAAATCGCCAGATTTTTTCAGGTTAATTCCGGATTGTTTCAGACTATTCTGTAGGATACGAAACTGACTGACAGAAATACATGATTCGTCGGTTCCAACCTGCGCACTGGCTTTCATGTTTGTTTTCAGCCATTCAGGAGGTTCAGGAAAGCCCGGAGTGCGCATTTTTACGAGTTCAATTCCGGTTCCCGAAAGTTCTTCTTCCGCCTGAAGGAAATATCGGGAATCCGTCCACAGCGCAGCTTTTTCGTTGCTGATAATGACCATTCCGGCAGAACCTGTAAATCCTGAAATAAATGGCCGGGTTTGCCAATGTGCAGGTAAATATTCACTTAAATGCGGATCGGTTCCATAAACAATGTATGCATCCAGACTGAGTTCCTGCATTTTTGAACGCAGGTCGCTGATTCTTTTTCTAATAATTTCCTTCACGTTGAATCAATTCTTTGATGATGTTTTTCATCGAAACGGACGGCAATTCTTCCATGTTAACATCCTGAGGTTTATAAAATTCGAAAGATGAAATGTCGTCCATCGCAGTCATTTGGTGCAAGCTTTCGGTTTTGGCCAGAAATGCCAGATCAAGTGTGTACACAGAAAAACCGGAGAAAATATATTCATTCGGATAAGAACAGAAGTATTTCAATGAATGTATTTCGATGCCTAATTCTTCCTGAATTTCGCGAATGGCAGCCTGTTCGGCGATTTCCATCGGATCGATAAAACCTCCGGGCAAATCGAGTTTCCCGAAATGTGGTTCAATGGCGCGCCGTGTGAAAAGCAGTTCCCCCTTTTCGTTGAAAAGCAAAACGGCCACTGCTGCCGAAGTATTAGCGAAATAATTAAAAGAACAGTCGCCACATTTAAACGAGCGGCTGCCAGTTGCTGGAAAATTAGCCGATCCGCAGCGTGGGCAAAACTTCAGAACATTAACCGGGTGTGTTTTTGAGTACATGATGTGTTTTTTAGCCCCCTCTTTTGGAGGGGGTTGGGGGAGGCTATCATTTGGTAATTCCCTGTGCCTTCATCCATTGTATAAACAATTCGGGCCATTGCTCAACCGGCAATCCGGTTTTTTTCATTCCGAACCCATGTCCGCCGGATTTGAAGATGTGCATTTCTGCCGGAATCTTGAATTTTTTCAGGGCCAGGTAAAACTCGATGGAATTGCGCGGAGGAACCGCCCCGTCGTCGTCGGCCAAAATCAGGAATGTAGGCGGCGTTTGATCCGTAACCTGAAGTTCATTCGAATATTTTTCAACCAGTTCCCATTTGTTTCCGGCACCTATCAGATTCGTACGCGAACCCATGTGACCAAATTCTTCATTAAACGTAATCACCGGATAGAGCAACAGCATAAAATCAGGCCGGCAACTTAATTTGCCCACTGCATCAGTTGCTGCCGGATTTCCGGTGTCGAATTTTGTTCCGGCAGTCGAGGCCAAATGTCCACCCGCAGATGAACCTGCAATGCCTATTTTTGAAGGATTTATGCCCCATTCTGCAGCTTTGCTCCGAACCAAACGCATTGCCTGTTGGGTATCCATCAGCGGGATTTTATGGTTCCCATAAGGAAGGCGGTATTTCAGAACTATTCCTGTAATCCCCTTTTCCTGAAGAAATCTGGCGATTTGGTAGCCTTCATGGTCAATTGCTTCAATCCAGTAGCCTCCTCCCGGACAAATAACAACTGCCGCACCTGTGTTTATTTCTTTCTTCGGCAGAAATACGGATATTTCAGCTTCGGTAATGTTTTCAATGCGTTCAATGCCACCTTCTGTCCAGGTTCTTTCCGCACCGGGAGCTACATTGTTTTCAGGCGCGCCATTTGGCCATACTTTTAGTTTGAAATCCTGTGCCATGGTTGAAAAACTGATAATGACCGCTGTTAAAATTGTTAAGGTTGTTTTCATAAGATTAAGATTTTGCGCCAACGAAATAGTGTTCTTTGTCGGCAAAAAGAATATTGAATGTGGTTAGTGATCCGTAAATGCGGGTAATGTACTGCTGCATGTTTACTTTTTCTTCGTCGGATAAGCCGGGATGGCTGTTAATATTTTGTTCCAGCACCCGAAGCCGGTCGCGAAGCATCACGATTTTATGGAAAAAGCTTTCAATCGGAATTTCTTTTGGTTTCAGTGATAAATTGGCCGGTTGCAGCAACATGTTTCCACCAGTCCACTTTTCGCCCAAAGGTACTATTTCCTGAAGGGCGCTTTGTTCTTCAAGCACAAATCGCAGAACTTTTTCGATTTCGGCCAAAGTCAGCGAATTTTTAGGTTTATCTGCAGGGGTGTCAATTACTTCCAAATCTTCATTTCGTTTGGTAATTTCCATTTTTCCGCCCCGTTCGAAAAATATTTCATAGGCAGTAATCTTATTTTTACTGACGATTCCTTCGCCATAGCGCGGATGTTCAACACGGGTTCCAACTGCTAATTCTTCCATTTTATCAGGTTTTTAAAGGGTTCTAAAAATAAGAAATAATGCTGAAAAGGTTTTGAGAATGTTAAAATATTGTCAGTTTTTTATGTTGATAGTTATTACTGATAAAATCATATATTTTTGCGAAATGTTTTTAACGTTAATTGCAAAAGGAATATTGATTGGTCTGCTGGTATCAATTCCATTGGGTCCGATTGGGGTGTTGGTTATACAACGAACTGTAAATAAGAACCGTTTGGCAGGTCTCTTGTCCGGAATGGGAGCAGCTTTGTCTGATACTGTTTATGCTATAATTGCCGGTTTTAGCCTGACTTTTTTGGTTGACTTTATTCGCGAGCATGAAATATTGTTTCAAACAATCGGTGCCCTGGTTGTTTTGGGACTTGGAATTCATATCTTTTTCAAAGATCCGGTTACCGATTTACAACGAAACCGTCTTCGTGGAAACACTCATTTTAAAGATATTATCTCCAGTTTTCTGGTTACTTTCTCAAATCCGCTAACCGTTTTTGTTTTTCTGGCCGTTTTTACCAGTTCTGGAGTCGCGGTGAGTCTTGAACAGCCATACCATTCCTTTTTTGTGATTTTGGGAGTTTTTACCGGCGCTTTCCTTTGGTGGTTCTCGTTATCTGGAATTGTGAGCTTGTTCAGGCATAAAATAAACCTTCGGATTCTATGGTGGATCAATAAAACAGCAGGTGTTGTGATTGTACTTTTTGTACTGGTAACTGTTATTGTTGTGGTGCAGAAAAGTTTGAGTGCTGTTTGAACATCCTGGACATTTCGTCGGTAAAGAATTTGGGCGTCGCTACCGGTTTGTTGGTAATCGAACTAAAAAACACCAAAACGGTTTCTCCTGAATTGATGAGTTCTCCTTTTTCGTTGTATATCTCGGTTTTAATCGGAAATTTCACCTGAGGCATCGTTTCAACAATTGTCCTGACGGTTAGCAAATCATCGTAATACGCCGATTTGTGGTAGTTGATATTTAGGCTTCTGGCCGGAAGCATGATGCCCAGTTCTTCCAATTGTTTGTAGGTAAATCCAAGGTCGCGAATCATTTCAGTTCGGCCAATTTCATAATAGCGGGCATAATTTCCGTAGTAAACAACGCCCATTTTGTCAGTATCCTGATAATAAACCCTGACTTTAGTTTCGGTAACAATCATTGTATTTGAATTATTTTAATGGAGAATTTGGCTCTTTGGCCATGTGGTTGTAGGTGAGTTTATCTAGCAATGCCGGAAAAAACTTACCCAGAAATACGGTTAGTTTTCCTTCGGTAAAGGTTAGTATCAACGATCGCTTTCGTTTTTCAATGGCACGAACAATGTGTCCTGCGCATTCTTCTGCCGACATCATTTTACTCTCGTCGCGCGGAGTCTCACCTTGTTGCGATCCATCTTCGGTAAGGGCAACTTTTCTGACTTCGGAAGCTGTAAACCCAGGTGCAGCCACCAGTACATGCAATCCTTTTTTTAGGTTTTCAATCCTGACAGTATCCAGAAATCCGCGGATTGCAAATTTTGAAGCCGAATAACCAGTGCGTCCGGGCAATCCAACATATCCGGCAATGGAAATGACACCCACCAGGCTCCCTTTGGTTTTCAGCAGGTGCGGCAATGCAAATTTTGAGCAATAAACAGTTCCATAGAAGTTAACGTCCATCAAATTGCGAATCACATTCAAATCAACATCTTCGAAAAGTGCGCGCATTGAAATGCCTGCATTGTTGATTAATACGTCGATTTGTCCGTACTTTTTAATGGTTTCTTCAACCAGTATTCTGCAATCGTTTTCATTGCTTACATCGGTTTTTTGAATGAATATTTCAGTTCCCGGAAGTTCATTTCTAAGATCTTCAAGCAATTCGGTACGCCGTGCACCCAGCGACAATTTCGCACCTTTTGATGCAAATTCTTTGGCCAAAGCCCGGCCAATTCCTGATGAAGCGCCAGTTATCACTACTACTTTGTTTTTCACAATTCGATGTTTGATTTTTCAAGAAAGCAAAAATAGTTTAAATTCTGAAGGAGGCTTGATAAGAAAACTAACAAATGATTGTTTATAAAAAAAACAGTCATTTTGCGATAAAGTGTCGGTATGGTTTGCAAAAAAGAAAATAGCGTTTACCTTTGCACCGCCTTAATAAATAAGGCAATTCAATAAGGATGACTCAGTAGCTCAGTTGGTAGAGCACATCCCTTTTAAGGATGGGGTCCTGGGTTCGAATCCCAGCTGGGTCACAACTTTGATATCAAATATCACTAAAAGCGCTTAAATTCAATGAATTAAGCGCTTTTTTTGTGGTTCAAACCTTCAAATTAGTCATCTAAAGTCAATCTAAAGGGGACTAAATCGAGACCTGTTTCAAAAATTCGTTGATAGGTCTCGCTAAATCGTATAACTCTCTGTATTTCAATTCAAATTGA